>CALFWO010000013.1 GCA_937928045.1 uncultured Saprospiraceae bacterium
CACGTTGGCGTCTACTGCTGGTTCATGCGTTACCGAATGCGCTTGCCCCAATTGCGAATGTGGTAGCGCTTAATCTGGCCTTTCTTATATCCGGAATAGTGGTTGTAGAAACACTGTTTAATTTTTCCGGATTGGGGCGGCTTATGGTTGAGTCAGTAACCACCAGAGATATTCCGGTAGTGCAAGTGTGTGCAATGATATTTTGTGCGGTCTATGTATTGTTGAATCTACTTGCCGACATTATCGCGATAGTTTCAAACCCTCGTCTGAGGTATCCCAAGTGAACACAGATGGGCCGTCCAGCGTAATAAAAAAACTCGTATCAGACTTGACGCTGACACCGGTTATTTGTTTGCTGGTGCTAGCTGTTGTTGTGATTGTTGTTTTGTTTGCGCCGCTAATTGCACCGCATCCAGAAGCGGCAATATTGACCGATGAAAGTTTTTCACTTCCAGATAACGTCATGTTATTGGGCAGTGATTTTTTGGGTCGTGACATGTTATCACGGCTAATATTCGGTGCGCGTGTCACCTTGAGTGTAGCGTTAACCATTTCTGTCATCGCTTTTGTACTAGGTTGTGCTCTGGGATTCTTTGCCGCAGTAAAACGCGGTTGGGTAGATTCTATATTGAGTCGCAGTGTCGATGCGTTAATATCGTTTCCAGCGATTATGGTTGCTCTCATTGTTATTTCTGCGCTTGGTTCTTCGATTACTGTGCTTATTGTTACCATCGCTTTAATAGATTCAACTCGTGTATTTCGAGTCGCCAGAGCCTTGGGCATGGATATCGTGGTGCAAGACTACATTGAAGCTGCCAGAGTCAGAGGTGAGAAGATGGGCTGGATTATTTGGCACGAGATGCTACCCAATGCGCTGGCACCGCTAGCCGCTGAGTTTGGCATACGCTTCACCTATGCCATCCTGTTTATTTCTGCACTGAGCTTTTTAGCTAGAACAAGGAGTACCAGTGCAAGCCCTAAGCTTATTTTTCTATACATGGTGAATTATTTCGATAGCAAATGTACTTCATTGTCTCTAGTTCTTAATCGATTTAGAGAAAATAATATGATTTTAATGTATACAGCCATTTTCAACAGCTATCTTTGTGTCTATGAGAAATGTTAATACCAAAGGTATAATTAGCGCTTTAGCTTTAATGCTTTGCTTTGCTGCTCTAACCAGCCCAATTTCGGCGCAAAATGATTATCGAATTGGCTGTGTTGGTTTCTATAACCTCGAAAATCTATTCGACCTTGAGGACGATCCAACAATTAGGGACGAAGATTTTACACCTTCCGGCAAAAACCTATGGACTAAGGATAAATACGTAGAAAAAATGGGACACCTGGCAGACGTATTGTCGGAAGTAGGTACTAACCAAACGCCCGATGGACTTGCAATCATTGGAGTAGCTGAAATTGAGAACAGAAAAGTTCTAGAAGACTTAGTAAAGGAAGAAAAACTTGTCGATAGAAATTACAAAATTGTTCATTTTGATTCCCCAGACAAAAGAGGAATCGACGTTGGCCTTCTTTATCAGCCAAAATATTTCAAACCTACCAGTTCTAAAAAGATTCCTTTTCGGATGCTTCGCGATGATGGCGACACTGTTTTCACAAGAGATATCCTTTTGGTCGAAGGAATGTTTGATGGTGACCCAATGGCTTTTCTCGTTAATCACTGGCCTTCGCGAAGAGGTGGCGAAGCCGCTTCAAGGTATTTAAGAAACCACTCGGCACAACTTTGCAAGGAAGTAATTGATTCCTTAGAGGCCATAAATCCAATGGCCAAGGTGATTGTCTTAGGTGATTTAAACGATGATCCAGATAGTCCATCAGTCAAAACACATTTGAATGCAATTGGGAAAGCTAAGAAGGTCAAAAAGGGAAATACGTATAATCCAATGTTTAGCTTTTACAAAAAGGGCCTTGGTACAACTGCATATAGAGATGCATGGTCTTTGTTTGATCAAGTCATTTTGACAAGAGCATTTCTCAAAAAGAACCAATCAGGTTATAGATTTTATCAAGCAAATATCCATAACCCCAGATATATGGTGCAAAAGGCTGGAAGGTATAAAGGCTATCCATTTAGAACTTTTGCTGGTGGTGAATACTTGGGTGGATATTCGGATCACTTTCCGGTTTATGTCGCATTGGTAAAGCAGATTTAGGAAAAACATTGAAGGTAATTAACGCGCAGAAAGTATTCTATGCAAAGTGAACCAATTCAGCTCAATCAACAATTTGCAGAAATTCTTGATGAACTTGAAAAATCAAAACAGCATTATTTTATAACTGGTCGAGCTGGAACAGGTAAGTCTACCCTTCTTAGTGTTTTTAAAAATACAACGAAAAAGAATGTTGTCGTACTTGCTCCGACTGGAATTGCCGCATTAAATGTTCAAGGACAAACCATTCATTCCTTTTTTGGATTTCCGCCAAGAGTTTTGAACAAAGACGAGATTCAAAAGAGAAGATATCGACGCATTTTCGAAAAATTAGATTGTATCATCATTGATGAGATTTCAATGGTTCGTGCGGATATGCTGGATAATATTGATTACTTCTTGCGCATCAATAGAGAAAATCCATATCCATTTGGCGGTGTTCAAATGCTCTTCTTTGGTGACTTATTTCAATTGCCGCCAGTAGTAAGATCTGACGTAGAGAAAAGACTTTTTGCAACTCAATATGAGAGCCCATATTTTTTCTCTGCGAACGTGATGAAGGAGGCTGAAGTGACTCCAATTGAACTGGTAGAAGCCTTTCGACAAAAATCAAGACACTTTTTAAGAATCTTGGATAGCGTCCGGGTGAATCAAGCAGACTATGATGAGCTAGAAGATTTGAACAATCGATTCTTGGAAGAGATTGAAGAAGATGATTTTTACATTACGCTTTCTGCTAGAAATGCGACTGTTGATAAAATAAACAAGGACAAATTATTGGCATTACCAGGTCCTGAAATGAGCTATATGGCCAGCACTTCTGGCAATTTTCAGGAAAGACTTTTCCCTACTGAAGCCATCCTAAAACTTAGACTTGGCGCGCAGGTCATGTTCATCAAGAATCATCCAACTAGAGCCTATGTCAATGGGACTATCGGCAAGGTGGTAACTTTAGAACCTAATAAAATCGAGGTTTTAATTGAGGAAGATGGCCAGCAAAAAGTCATCTTACTGGAAAAAGTGGACTGGGATATTATTCGATACAAACCGCCTCAGCATGCCGGTGAAAATATCGATTCAGAAGTCGTTGGAACATTCAAACAATACCCAGTGAAATTGGCTTGGGCCATCACCATTCATAAAAGCCAAGGAAAAACTTTTGACCGTGTAATTATCGATATGGGGCGAGGTGCATTTGAACATGGTCAAACTTATGTTGCTTTATCGCGCTGTAGAACCTTACAAGGAATCATTTTGAAAAAGCGATTGATGCCTCGGGACATCATGGTCGATCCAAGGATCGTAGAATTTTATGAATCTTGGTTTAGCTAACATTAAACTAATTTTATCTTTTCTTATTTCATTTAAGTGCATCAACGTACCTTACCACTATGACTAAATCTTTCCAAACTTTTATTTGGATCACAGGTATTTTCTTTTTGGCAAACTTGTTTTTCCTTAATGGTTTTGTCAGCATTCTTGTTCCATTTGAATCCAATGCCATCGCAGCTTGGGGAAGTGAACAATCCGTAAGAGATTTGCCCGGACTGGTTGGAAATTACCTTTTAGAAAACAAAGGATTAGATACTAACTTTTTGAGGCTATCCGGATTGTCTTTTTTCCTTTTTTGTTTATTTGCTTTTGTCTCCTTGGCAAGACCTTTATTTGGAAGAGATACTTTGCTTGCATTTTTCTTGGTACTTGCTTCAAGTCCAATTTTTATACTTCTTACAAAGTTGGCCATTCCAGATATGTGGCTGGCTGGCGCACAGTTATTGGCCACCACTTTTCTATTGAGATGTTCTAAGCAGACTGATATGCTTTGGAAAATTGGCTTTTGGATCAGTATGCTTTTTGGGGCTTTGATTCACCCTATGATGATGTTTATTTGGGGACTAGTTTTTATCAGCGCTTTGGCCATTTTCCATAAGAACAAATCAAGATTTATTCAATGGCCATTTGGCGTCGGATTAATCATTCCAGTTATTTTTTATTTTATCATTCCTAATCCCGCTGGTTATTTATTTTCATTTACAACCCTACCCTTTCACTATTATCTTTTAGGCATGCTGCTTTTCAGCATCACATGGTTCGGATTTTTATTGGGAGGCTTTCGGGATATGATATGGAAGCTGGGTAAAAAAGAGGAGTTGAGCATAATTTTCTTAGCTTGGTTTTTAGCCGGATTAGCCACCAATGGAATCATTCTAGGACTTGGTTTTTCATTGCTAATAGCCAAGCAATTGCAATTGTATTTCTTAAGTAATTATCCAAGGGTATCTTGGGTAAAAACCGGCTCAGTACTTTTCCTAATTGCCAGTTTCTTCGGAGCCATGCTACTCATTTTCCATTGTCGTCACTACTACGGCGGAGCTGGATTCAAAGCGGCAATTGGTGTTGGAGGATTGTTTTGGATGGCTGGTTTTTGGTCTATATTGGGAATATTTAGCAAGGACAGATCTTGGGTAGTTGGAGGTTACACTTTCATGGGTTTGATTCCTGTTTTCATCGCTTTAGTAAGTCTGATTCCTAAATTTGAATCTGAAAACCAATGGATCAAAACTGTTTTTGTACAAGAAAAAGATGCTTGGAAAAACGAGACTTTATTCATACCGGAAAACTTGAGATTGGAAAGCTCTAAATATGAAACCTATGCACAATTAGGGAAGCAAAAAGTAACTACTGATCTTGGCCAAGCTACAATGGTTTTGGAGCAAGTTACGGATCAAACCCCAAATCAAGTTAGAGCGGAATCTTTTCCACTTTTTGTTCCTGAGCAAATGCGCATGGATGATTATGTCATTAGAAGAAAGTGATACAATTTAAGAAATCAATAGACAATCACCTGTTGAAGGCACCATTCAACAAATTTTATCTAAAAATCTTTAAATACTAGTGGGGAGTTTCCAGTCTATCTGCTAAACATAAACCATGTCAAGGCGCACAGGACAACAGTGCATATAATTACTATTCTAAGGATCTTTCGCGCGTCTCTTTTATCCCGCGCTTCTATCATTCTTTGTTTCTTCGATTTGGCCATTATTTAATCTTTTGTTGTACCCAAAATAGAAAATTCCTCCTAAAAGTCCTAGAGGCAAACTCAAATAAAATTTTGAATTCGCCTCTAGTCTAAGTATCCAATAAAATCTGCTTCTATTGCTTTACAATTTTAGCTAAGCTCAATCCATTCTCGGATCTTAATTTTAGGATATATACTCCTGGGCTCAATGAGTTCAAATCGAGATTGATTACCTTCAAATTTTTCTCTTTACTCTCCATCATACGCTGACCTCGCAAATTTGTTAGCTCCCAGCCAAAAACCTTTGAATTAGATTCCCACTTCACAGTAGTAAATTGAGCAGTGGGATTTGGAAATATCGCCAAATTCGTTAGTGCGTTGGTCTGCTGCGTAGATGAAAATGCAACGCAGTTTCCTGTAATTCCAGTGTCTACTCTTTCCAACTTTTCATTAATGATACCAACAATATTTTCAATACAAATTTCTTCTTGGGTGACATCAGAAAAGTAAACTCGAACAATTGATTCTTGCTCGGTATTTCTCTCAATAAATTGATCATCCGTTGCATAACTCATGACCATGTTTGTTACTGGATCCATCATTACTGGATGGTTATATTCTGTTGTATCCATCAGATTTTCGACGGCTGAAATAGTAATCCCGCTGACTGTAAATTGATATCCAATGACTTGAGAACTTTCATTTTTCATAGCGATATCGATATGACTATTCGGGTCAAAATCAACGATCTCTAATGTTGCCAATTCATCATTAGCGTTTATGTTTCTTGGGAATTTACAATGATCATGAGGTCCATTGTCTTGATGGACATGATTCGCACCAAAATTCAAACAGGATGCAAATAAAGTAAGATCATAGATGTCTAAAAATCCATCTTCTGTAAGATCATTACAGGGAGTAGTGGTCAAATCACCAGAAATAATTCCCTGCGCGTAAAGGTCCAAATCCATTGCTGATTGAGACAAGTCTTCATCTACATCACCCATCAAAGCTGGTCCATTACACACGCCTTTGCAATCAATCTGAGCATCTCCATAAAGCTCCCCTGTACAATCACGATAAGCATCACAATCAGTGTATTGTTCAAATGCGATGGCTCCGGAAGACCTATCAATGTTGATACAAGCTTGCGCCCAATTGTTAATTGAATCTTTTTCCATTCGGCCCAAAGCATCTGGTGCATTGTCCCAATTTACTCTAGTCACTAAGATATAATCGCCATCGGGTACATCTGTAATATCTACCCATTGACACTCTAATTCTGCCCAATACTCATCATAACAGCCGGAAGCAATCCCCATGTTATTACAAGTATATTGCGGAGTACCTGTAGTACATCCTAAGTCTAAAACACAAAATCCATTTTTAAACCCGATAGGAATTTCTTGTCCTGCGGCATCATACAGTAAGTACTCCGCATAACCATCATAGTGCCAGTGATTGTGACAATTATCATAAGTGAATTGTCCATTTTGATCACCTTCTAACCCTATAAAATAATCCAACTCCCCAATGTTGTCAATTCGGGTAGAAAACCTGATGATATCTCTCATTCCGTATCCTTGAAGACAACCTTCATTAATCAAACAATCATCTGAATTGTCAATAGTTGTTAGATACATACTTGATCGCAATCGCGCTTCATCCATCAGCAAATCTGGACCTTGAGGACATAGGGGATCTCCAAATGGAATACAAGAACCATCATCGATTACTGCCAAAGGATTGTAATTACAAGAGTTAGGATCGGTACATCCCGAAATCTGACCATTAAAATGCAAAGACCAATCGATTATATCTCCACAAGCATCTGTATCATCGCCAATCCGAATGTAGTAATTCTGACCGACCTCAAAACCAACTAGCAGATTTGCCTGCTCTCCACAACTTCCAAAATTGTCATCATAAAACAAGGTTCCGGTATTGTCTTCTATGCCATCAAATCCTCCACAATTATCATAAACCCATATTTTAGTATCGCAAGTTGTAAGACCACAAGTTGTGAGATTATAAATTCCCGAAGAATCAGGAACAAATAAATACCAGTGATCATCATATATCGTTTGATAATCTCCTTCGCCAACTGGTTCCGATGAATTACATGACGTTCCTGGAGGACAATTAAAGCTTGCTGTATAACTGCTACTAAAGGCTACTGTCTGAATTACGGAAACGCCGTCTAAAATAACCTCGAATCCACCGGGAGCATTAATACCATCTCCAAACGAATCTTCAACCAAGAAATTTAAACAAGCCAAGGAATCCACACATACAACATAATCTATAGTCGTGTTGGTACCTTCTCCGGCCAAACTTTCGGTTTGAATCTCGTTTCCGTCAACGTCCGATAAGGTCCAACTGATCTCAGAAGGATAGGCATCTGTTGTAATTGAAATGATAACTTCACTTTGATCACACTGCGCATTTGCTTGAATTCCAAAAGCAATGCAAAAAAAGAGTAAAAGAAAATTTCTCATTCGAGGAAGAATTAAAGTTTGTAAATAGCTCGATAACCAGTTGTAATTTACTGGTTTATACGCAGAAAAATATCTTTTGTGGCATTTCTGTTTGTCCAACATGACGGGCAAATGTCAAAAATAGGTTGATTTACTATTTTTGCAAGAAAAAGATGAAACTGAATCTGGATATTAAAGTCGCTAGTAGCAAGGAATGGATTGAAGCTGTCATGTCGGATTTTGATTCATTTTTGCAAGATCATGCAGATTGTGAACGAAAAGCTTCAGCGATGGCAATGAGTTTTGTAGCCAAATATCCTGATCGCTTAGAAATTATTCCTGAGTTGATAGAAACAGCTGTTGAAGAGTTAGAACACTTCCGAGATGTCTATGCTTTGATGCAAAAAAGAGGGGTCGCACTTCCGCCATCGATGGGAGGAGATCCTTACGTTCAAGCTTTAATCAAGCTATGTCATTCTGGTCGAAATGAGCGATTTATGGACCGACTACTGATTGCTTCAGTTTTAGAAACGAGAGGAGCCGAACGATTCAAAATGGTAGCAGAGGCCTTGGAGGATCCTGAAATGAAAAGGTTTTATAAAATGCTTTGGGTAAGTGAGGCTAAGCATGGTCACATCTTTGTAAAGATGGCGCTCAATTATTTTCCAGAAGAAGAAGTTTATAGGCGATTGGAATGGTGGATTGAAAGAGAGTCTGAAGTAATTCAAGGACTGGAGATCCGTGCTGCTTTGCATTAGGGGAAAACATTGAAGGTGACCATAGCGAAAAAAATTGGCCCGTTCTGTTTTTGAACTTTTGAACGGGTGGTTATCTGAAGTATATCTGCAACCTATTTAATCAGCTATTGTCATTTCGTCAAATTATTTAATGATGAAATTCCGACTACTTATCCTACTTTGCTTTGTAATTGTCAACCTTCAAGCTCAATCCAAAAGAGAATATCTTGAAAATAATAGATTTGATTTAACGAATAAAGGGTTTGAATTTCCGGAAAGCAATTTTCGAATCGTAGGATTTGGCGCATACCACGGATCTGCTAAAACGGAGTCAACAGAAATCGCACTACTTAAAGCTTTGGTAAATCAGCGAGCTGTGAAATATTATTTGCCCGAAACTGACTACTCGATCGGGCATTTTTTCAATGAATATTTAGAAACAGGAGATTCGATTTTGCTTAAAGATCTTGTCATGCACTATGGAATCAGGGTCCCTCAAGAAAAATCCATTGCTGTTTACGAAAAATGGAAAAAAATAAAAGCCATAAATGATAAATTAGTCGCCGGTCAAAAATTAAAAGTAGTTGGTTTGGATTATCAAGTCAGTTTCAAATATGCTGCATTACATATCATTCAATTGATAAATAGTCATGCTGCTGAACAAAATGCAATTTTGGAAATGAAAAAAATGGTTCAATCAGATACCACAGACTTTCAATCTGGTTATAATGGTTATGCCCGATCCGTCATGAAGAATTTTATTGAAAGTTTTGATCTAAACCCAAATTTGTATTTGACCAAAAGCAACAAACAAAAACTACAACACATCATAAAAAATCTTAAAATAGTAATTGAACCAACTAAAGGAAAAAGAGAACCAACTATTCTAGCAAACTATATCGAACTTGATCAAGAATACGATTTCAAAACTCATCCTCAATTTATGCGAATTGGGTTCTCGCATTTGATGAAGTCAAGAGAAGGTCCAAAAGGCTATCCATATTTTTTCACCTTACTCATTGAAAAAAATATTTGTAAAAAAGAAGAGCTGATCACTATCATAGGATATTTAACTAAAAGCGAAGTTCTTTGGGATGCTACCTACGACAAGAAGGGAAATTACAACGGTTATACTACCGAAGCCGGCTACGGAATTGGTGATTACTGGAAGGAATATTTCAAAGGGATCAAACACTTAAAAAAGTCCAAATTATCAGACAATACGCTTTTTAAATTAAACGGCGAACACACACCTTACCATGCACCCGAACCAGATCTTATAGAAGTCAAAATGATTTTTAGCAAGTCAAATAAGAAAAGTGTTTCCGAACAATCAACCACATCATTTATTGACTATGCTGTATTAATCGAAAACTCCAAAGCGGCTATTCCTCTAGAAGCAATGAAATAATTAACTTAACTCAAAATAATTCAGTAAATGAAAAATGCTATTGCTATCATGATTCTTTTTTCTATGAGCATCACTGCTTGTTTGGCGCAAGAAAAATCAACAGATATGATTAAGCTGAATCAAGTTTTAGCTGAATTTGAGGAAGCAATCATTAATAAAGATAGTGTCCAATTCAAACAACTTTTTTTCCATGACAAAGTCGCCTTCATTGGAAGAATGTCAAAAGTTTCCGAATGGACAATAAAAGAAAATTATAAAGAATTTGAGGGATTAGCTATTTCTAATTGCTCAAAATTTATTAGGGAAATCTGTGAATCGGAAAAGAAAAGTGTGGAAAATTTTTACAACATTAAAATGGAGACCGATGGCGCAATTGCCACCATCTCCTTTGACTATTCTTTCTATTCCGGCGAAAAAATGATCCAATGGGGAAATGAGCATTGGAACTTGGTCTATGCCGATAATCTTTGGCTAATTACTGATGTGGTGTATTCCATTCGTTTTCCAGATGTAGAGGAATTTCCATTTGCCGAAAAAGAAAATGTTTCTGAAACAAAAAATTAGCTATTCTAGAGATCGATATTTCAAGAGCAATTCTTCAATATTCAGTCTACAAGTTGATATTGGTTCTATTTCAGCCAACAGCCAATTCGCAGCGCCTTCTACTTCTACCCTTTTCATTCCTTTTGCTTCAAAAAAATGCAACATTTTCATTATTTGAAAGGCATCAAATTTTCTAAAGAATCTATGTTTAAATGACTCAAAGGAATTTGTATTTTTCTTTAATTCGATGAGCGAATCGCTAAACTTCACTTTTACCAGATACAACTTTAGCAATTGATCCATTTCCATTTTTTCCCAATCATCAACTCCCGAATAATAAAGATCAATTTTAGAGAAAAAACAGTGTAGCAACTGAATTGAACTAGGCGAATAAGTGAGCCATTTTTTTCCTGCCTTCAACATATCGCCTATCGCTCTTCCTGTTCCAAAAGGTACCCTCTCGGAGATTCTAGCGGAAGGCAAAACTTTGGTTCGATTCAAATTTGCAAAGTATGGAAGTGCTGAGAATTTATTTAGGAAGTAAAAGTCTTCGCCGGCTTTTCTAGTGTTCATTCCGCCTTGTTTCGCATATTCTTCGGCGCGCACCGCCATGGCAGAGCCGATCGTTTCGAAAGCAAATGGAAACCCAGCCCATTTTTTAGCAGCCAAGAAATAACGTAAGTGAAGTTCATACAACACAATGGCTTCTCGCTCTTCAGGATTTAATCCTTCCAATGGATGTTCATAGGAAATACTTACACCTGGACATTTGGGATGATCAGAAAAATGGCCGGTTATCTCCGCTAAGTAATTTGGCTCCACTATAGTGTCAGCATCCAAGCAAATAATGGGTCCATTTTTTGCTAAAACATGCCATCTCCTGAAAGCTTCATCCATGCCAATTTTCCGAGCTAGTCCAACCCCAGCCTTTTTCTTTGGCAACCCACTCGCATGAATAAAATAAAATGAAATTGCATCTTGATTCACATGTTGGATTTTCGCCCAATTGTCGAATTTTTCTATTTGATTTTCATGAAAATTGACGACTTCCTCTGATGTATTCTCTGCATCATTAAAGACTACAATGACTTCTGCAGAACCATTAAAACTATCACAAGCTAAAAGAGATTCCAGCGTGGCCAACAACTCGGGTTCTTGAAAAGCCGGGATGACAATAATCGCCGCTAGATCAATAGAAGGCACTTCAATTATCCAAGGTGGAAACATCACATTAACATTCAAATATCGAAGACTTGCTGTTGACATGAAACAAAGATAACAAAGGAAAATTCCAAGCCTCTTCCGATCTCAAATATTTAGAGAATCTATGTAAGTCATATTGAATTAAAAAGCTTGGACTTTGTATTTTCGCCACATGTCCAAATCAGTACTAATTGAACTTCAATGCTTTCCGACGATTCCATTTTTTTTGGAAGCCTTAAAGCATGATGAGTTGTTACTCGAAGGGCAAGAGAATTATAGAAAAGGTACTTATCGAAATCGATATCACATTGCAGGACCAAATGGTTTGCAAAGACTATCCATTCCTCTTGCTGGTGGCAAACACCAACAACAGCCGATTCAAGAAGTCGGAATCGCCTATGGAGACAATTGGCAAAATCAGCATTGGAGATCCATAACAGCAGCATATGGCAGAGCTCCTTTTTTCATTCACTATGAAGACGAAATCAAAGATGTACTTTTTGCCAAACATAAAACACTTTGGTCATTATCAATAAATGCTTTGGAAGTCTGCCTTGAATTGATGGATCTTGATCTTGCTTGGAAGATTTCAAAAACTTTTGAAAAAATACCATCTGAAGTAACAAGTGACTATCGAAATCACTTTCGTCCTAAAATCGACGAAAATGAGTCAAAAACAGCTCATATCGTCCAATATCCTCAGGTTTTTCCTGAAAAAAATGGCTTTATACCCAATTTAAGTATCTTGGATTTGATTTTTTGTCAAGGCCCTCAGGCCGGAATCCTGCTACAAAAAGCCGCTTTAAAATAGAATTTATGAACATCCAACAAGATGAAAAAATAAAGATGTACCAATTGCAAGTAGGTGAAATTGTAAAAAATTTACAGTCACTTACAAATCAAATTGGGCACAAGGAATTGACACAAACTGTAAGTGATCTTAGACAACGAATTTCGGATCCGTATATGTTTGTAATTGTCGGAGAAGTAAAAGCAGGAAAGAGTTCATTTATTAATGCACTTTTGAATACAGGCGAAGAGATTTGCAAAGTCGCTCCTTCTCCCATGACCGATACCATCCAGCAAATCGTTTATGGCGAAAATGAAGATATTGTAAATATAAATCCCTACCTCAAGCGAATATTTCAACCAGTAGAAATTCTTAAAGAAATTTCTATTGTTGATACACCAGGAACAAATACCATTGTTGATCATCATCAAGAAATTACAGAACGATTTATTCCGGGATCGGATTTAATTGTTTTTGTTTTCGAAAGCAAAAATCCTTATCGACAATCTGCTTGGGATTTCTTCAAGTTTATTCATAAAGATTGGCATAAGAAAATCATTTTTGTTTTACAACAAAAAGATTTGATGGTGCCCAATGATCTTGAAGTTAATATAAAAGGAGTATCAGAATATGCCGCCAAAAATGGCATCCTTAATCCTCGGGTATTTGATGTATCGGCTAAGTTGGAACAAGAGGGAAATCATGAAGCTTCTGGATTTTTGCCACTTCGTAAATACATTGCAGATAACATCACTGGCGGAAAAGCGCCGATGTTAAAATTAGAAAGTAATGTGCAATCTTCGTTCAATATTCATCAACGCATTGCAACAGGATTAACTGATCGAAAAAGTCAATTTGTTGCGGATAAAGAATTTAGAGCAGATATTCGGACTACCTTGGATGATCAAGAGAATCGAAGTCAAAACATGGTCGATACACTCGTTGAGAACTTGGTAGCAGGCTATGATAGAATCACGCAAGAAAAAGAAAAAGAGTTATCAGCTGGTCTTGGTTTTGGATCATTAATCACCAGATCATTCAAGGCAATTTTTGACAAAAAAGTATCGGCTAAAGTCTGGTTAGAAGGATTGACAAAAGAACTGGAATCAGGATTAAATCGTGAGATGTCTAACAAACTTAGTTCTGGAGTTGGGGACATTGCGGAGTCGATTCAACAGATGGCTAAAATGATTGACTTGAAGACTAGAAACAGTTCCACGATATTAAAAAATGACCATGAGCTATTCAGTTCAATTGCCGAACGCCGAGCAAATGTTTTAAGTGAATTGCGAGCGACTTTTAGCAATTTCCTCGAGCAAAATGAAAGCTTTATGGATCCCAAGCTGATGGCTGATAAAAATCAGTTGACTCCAAACATTGCTGCAGGAGGTGGAATCGCGATTATCGGAGCTTTACTGACTTACTTAACAAATATGGCAGTCCTAGACGTTACTGGGGGAATATTAACCGCCGTTGGTTTTGTATTTGCTGGAGTTACCATTGGTTGGAATCGTAGAAAAATTCTAAACGGATTTTCAAAAGAAATTGAAAAAGGAAGACATAAATTACAAAAAGAAGTTCGTCAGAAACTTAATGACTATGTAGCTAATATTAAAGAAAAGATTGATGACAACTTTGGAAAATTTGATCAGTTATTAGCGGTTGAAGAAAAAGAAATTGTAAGTATTGAAGACCAGTTGGGATCCATTGAAGCTAATCTCACTACAATAGTGGATCAGGGCGGACTAAATGTAATCAATAGTTAATATTCTTCATTAATTTCGTTCGAACAGTTTGAAGCTGTCTTGGTGCAATCACCATCGATGATGAACTTCAGGTCGAATTAATTCATCATAGATATTCCGGACAGATTCCATTTCTGCCTCAGAGATTTCCCTTAAGCCAATTGCCTTTAGGTTACTGTGCAATTGATCTACTTTTGATACCCCTGGAATTACGCAACTGACTTCTTCGAACATCAAAATCCATTTCAAAGCAAGGTGAACCAAGCTAAAGTCAGTAGGGAAAACTGATTTTAATTTATCCACCGCTTCAAGGCCTAAGTTGTAATTTACTCCAGAGAAAGTTTCCCCTTGATCAAATGCTTCTCCGTTGCGATTGAAATTCCGATGATCTTCTTTAGAGAATTTAGTGGATGTACTATATTTTCCTGATAATAAACCACTGGCCAGCGGCACCCGAGCAATAATTCCAACCTGTTTCTTTTTTGCTTCAGCAAAAAACTGCTCTGCAGGTTTGTGTCGAAACATATTGAAGATAATTTGAATCGATTTTACATTTGGATATTCAATTGCTTTTAAAGCCTCTTCCACTTTTTCGACGCTGACTCCTAAATGTTTAATCTTTCCTGCCTGTTTCAGTTTTTCAAATTCTTCGAAGATTTCTGGCCGATTGTATACTTCGGATGGCGGACAATGTAATTGAATTAAATCTAAACAATCTAATCCCGTATTCTTTAAACTTTCTTCCACAAAATTTCGGAGTACACCCGGTTGATAAGCTTCATTGATATGTGGATTAAGAAATCTTCCACATTTTGTAGCAACATGAATTTTTTCACTGCGTGATCTAATTAATTTACCAACGGCTTTTTCACTTTGGCGATTCTCATATACATCTGCTGTATCGATAAAATTTATACCTGCGTCGACCGCTTCATTTAATATTTGTTCAGCATTTCTTTTATCAAATCCGCTCCCCCATTTGCCACCTACTTGCCATGTCCCTAAACTAATGCTGGAAACTTCCATCCCCGTATCCCCCAACTTTCTGTATTTCATCGGTATTTTTTTTAAAGCGTTCGAATTGCCTAATTAACTCAAATAAGCATGCTAACTATTCCAACAAGCCAACGGCCTCATAACGAATTCCTTTTTCGCTTAATTCAATAACTTGATAACAGAAAGGACCATCATCTGTTTGAGTTATAAAAAACCCCAATCCGTCTTTGTTTGGCTGTCCATTGCAATTATTGGGAAAATCTTTGACGACAATGATTTCTTGTTTTCTCATCACTTCTCCTTGGAACTCACTGATTAAACTTGTCCCATTTACTTCTAAAATCGCTTCATCATTTCTTTGATCAATCCATCTCCCTTGCATTCTGTGCAATAAGCTAAAATGATAATCCAACGGTTTGAGAATTTCATTCTTCTGAGTTGGTGGCGTCGGTTTGTTGCAACTGCCCAATAAAATTAGTCCAATTACCATCAATGTTTTCCCCAAAAAAAACCGAAAGGTAAGGCTGCGAATCATTATAAATAATGTGTTTTTCATCGTGTTACGCAAAAGTAGATTATTACCATCGAAAAAAGGATTCAATTTGAACAAAGCGTAAAAGACTTGCTCAATATTTCCTAATTTCACCACTGAATCGTTGCTAAAAGCGAGTACTGAAAAAAATATATGCCACCATTAGCAGAAAGAATGCGGCCCAAGCGCCTTGATCTATATATTGGCCAGAAAAAGTTGGTTGGTCCTAATGCTGTTTTGCGTCAAGCTATTGATACTGGGAACATTCCAAGTTTTATTTTGTGGGGCCCTCCGGGTGTTGGCAAGACGACTTTAGCTAACATTATTGCGAATCAATTGAAGCGACCTTTTCATGCACTTTCTGCAATTGCTTCGGGTGTCAAGGACATTCGAGAGGTTATTGCCAAAGCAAAAAATCAACGATTTTTTGATGCTAAGAATCCGATTCTATTTATTGATGAGATTCATCGCTTTTCGAAATCGCAACAAGATGCACTTTTAGGAGCAGTAGAAAAAGGTGTGGTAACTTTGATGGGAGCGACAACTGAGAATCCTAGTTTTGAAGTCATTCCCGCTCTACTTTCTCGAGCACAAGTTTATGTTTTGGAGCATCTGAACAAAACTGAAATGATCGAGATGATTGACCAGGCGATAGAACGAGATGAAGTTTTGAAAACTCGAGATATTGAAGTAAAGGAATACGACGCACTTTTAAGATTCTCTGGTGGTGATGGTCGTAAGTTGTACAATGTTCTGGAATTGGTTTGTAACTTTCAACAGTTAGGAGAAAAATTGGAAATCACTAATCAGCATGTGACTCATCTGATCCAAGAAAATTTATCAATCTATGACAAAGGAGGCGAAGCACATTATGATGTGGCTTCAGCATTTATTAAATCAATTCGCGGTTCTGATCCGCAGGCCGCGGTTTACTGGCTAGCTCGAATGTTGGATGGCGGAGAAGATATTAAATTCATTGCTCGTCGGATGATTATTTCTGCATCAGAAGATATTGGGTTGGCAAATCCAAATGCATTATTAATGGCCACCACTTGCTTGCAAGCAGTCCAAGCGATCGGTATGCCGGAGGCCAGAATCACTTTATCTCAAACGGCAATATATTTAGCGATTTCTCCCAAAAGTAATTCCGCTTATATGGCAATTGGAAAAGCGCTCTCGGCAGTGAAGCAAGATGGACATTTGCCGATACCCTTGCATTTGAGAAACGCGCCAACCAAGTTGATGAAAGATTTAAATTATGGTGTTGATTATAAATATTCCCACGACTATGAGGGAAACTTTGTTAATCAAGAATTTTTGCCTGATAAATTAAGTGGTCAATCGTTTTGGGAACCTGCTAATAATCCTCAGGAAGAAAAGCAACGTGCGATGATGCGGAAGCTTTGGATTGAAAAATATGGGTACTAAACGAAAAAGTTGATCATTTTAAATTTCACTATTGATAGCGGTTCTGTGAAAACGAATAATGAGTTTTACAAACTTTTTGTTTGTTCAATAAAAACAATTACATTTGTATTGTCCGAGAGACCTACCGCAGGTTGTAACATCAGGGATGCTTACGGCAGCAAGATATCTTCCATTTAAAATATTTCCAATTGACTTTTGATCTTCAAGAGCCTTAGTTTTTTGATGCCTTTATTAACGAGGTATTTTTAAGCGGAAGCTATTGATCGCAAAGTCTTCGGGCGAACTAGATGGCTGGTTCGGTGGGTGGGCCGCATTTTTACGTAGTAAAAATTAATACCCACCCACGAAGCCCAGAATTTTCGAATCACATTGATTCGGCAAAAATTTCTATTCAACACTTTTCACCTAAAAATTATTTAAATCATATTGCTCCTCACTTCATTTTTGTCAATACCATTTTTTCAAAAATTCCAATTTCATTCTAAATAGTCCAACTCCATTCTTTCAAAAATATATTAGGGCAATGACTATCTTTACAAAAAATAAAATCAAAATCATGCAAGGCGTACAATCCTATATCAAAGAAAATAAAGACAGATTCCTAGATGAACTTTTAGAGATCTTGCGCATACCTTCAGTAAGTGCTGATCCTAAGTTTAAAAAAGATGTCATTAAAACTGCTAAAAGTGTTGCGGCTCATTTAAAGAAAGCTGGAGCTCAAAAAGTTGAAGTTTGTAAAACAGACGGCTACCCTATTGTTTATGGGGAAAAAATGGTAGACAAAAATCTACCGACAGTTTTAGTATACGGACATTATGATGTACAACCAGCTGACCCTGTTGAACTTTGGGATTCTCCTCCCTTTGATCCAGTTATTAAGAAAACCAAAGCGCATCCTAAAGGAGCCATCTATGCAAGAGGAGCTTGCGACGATAAAGGACAAATGTTCATGCATGTTAAAGCATTTGAGGCCATGGTAAAAAACAAACATTTGCCATGCAATGTCAAGTTTATGATCGAAGGTGAAGAGGAAGTTGGTTCAAGTAACCTAGGCCCATTCTGTAAAAAGAACAAGAAAAAATTAGCTTGCGATGTTGTGTTAATTTCTGATACTTCAATTATTTCAAACAAGCAACCCAGTATTACTGTTGGCTTGAGAGGACTGAGCTATGTTGAAGTTGAAGTAACAGGACCCAACAAAGATTTACACTCTGGTGTTTATGGAGGAGCTGTTGCCAATCCTATAAATGTATTGTCTAAAATGATCGCTGCACTTCATGATAAAAATGGGAAAATTACTATTCCAGGTTTTTATAATGATGTAATCGCAGTGAGTAAAAAAGAGCGCAAAAAAATGGAGGAAGCTCCATTCTCACTTACTGCCTACAAGAAAGCGTTAAAAGTAAAAGATGTTCAAGGTGAAAAGGGATATACTACGCGCGAGCGTGCGAGCATTCGTCCAACTTTAGATGTAAATGGAATCTGGGGAGGCTATATTGGTGAGGGAGCCAAAACGGTTTTACCTTCAAAAGCTTTTGCAAAGATTAGCATGCGATTGGTACCGGGCCAAGATCCAGACAAAATCACAAAACTTTTCGCAAAGCACTTTAAGTCACTAGCTCCTGATGCAGTAAAAGTTGAAGTCCGCCCGCACCACGGAGGACATCCAGCTGTAACACCAACGGACACGCCAGAATATCAAGCGGCAGCAATGGCCATGAAAAAAACATTTAAAAAAGATGCGATTCCCCAAAGAGGTGGAGGATCAATTCCTATTGTTTCTCTTTTTGAAAAAGTACTAGGTGTCAAATCTGTGCTTATGGGATTTGGACTAAACTCCGATGATATCCACTCTCCTAATGAACATTACGGAGTATTTAATTATTATCGAGGGATTGAAACAATACCCTACTTTTATGACTACTATGCCGAGTTGAAAAAATAAGAGAACATCTAATAAAAAGAGCGATTAGGGTAACCCAATCGCTCTTTTTATTTCATTAATATTAAATTAAGAGCCCATTTGTTTTTTGATAAAACTTTGTTCTCGAATTCTTCGGCCAAGTTTATAAGAATAGTCTTTGGAAATTCTATTTTCATGATCACCCCAAGCAATAGTTGCCCACTCCTTAGCTAATTTTAATTCTCCAAAAATTTCATAGACCACGGCAATATTGTGCGCTGCTTTTCCCCTAGTTTTTCTATGTCCTTTTTCTGCGGCGATTTTCAAAGCCTTTAAGGCTTCATCCCAATCATTGGCTTCCATCATACGCGCTCCACGTGCAAGATCCTTATCTTTTTTGGATTTTTGAAAGTAGATTCTGCTAATCTTGTACCAAGAAGGAGTCAATCGACTTGCATAATCTGATGCCGCCGAATAACTAATTTCACTTATTGCGTTCGAGCGATTTAATAATCCAGTTATGGCTTCTTGAATACTACCATTAACAGAATTAAATCTATTCGTAAAAGAAAAATTATGCTGGTCAATTATTGATTGTTGAATAGGATCATAAAAACGGAAACCCAAATCGACCTTAGCCAAGCCACTTGCAAAAAACCTTAAACTTTCGCCTTCTTTTCTTCCTTTAGTAACAATATAATCCGAATCAAAATGTTCCAATACTATTATTGCGTCTACACTATATTTTTCGCAGAGCTGTTGAACTTTTTTCCAATTCAACGCTATTGGAAGATCTCCAGCATGACTAGATCCAACCAGAGCATCGGTTGTATGCACCACCCTATATCGACCACTTCTGGTTAAACTTTCAGCCAAGCCGCTCATAGCTGCTTGAATTGCTTTTTTATCACCATTCAGTCCTTCACCGGTAAGTACACCTTCTAACTGATCTTTCCCACGGTTCGTAGCCACAGTCCGGTCTATTATCGCCACAGTCTTAATATCTGGATGAACACTTACTAATGCTGATCTTTGAGCATTAAATGTTATTGTCGCAGCATCTAGTTGGAAATAAACTAGAAACAGTAAAGTGTAAGTAAATAATGATTTCATAGATAGATTTTTAGGGTAAAAGGACATAGTCGTCCTGACAGGGCTGATTCTTAGCAATTAATCACAACTTTTACGCCATTTCAATCAAACTGAAATGATCTCTTCAAAATCCCTACATTTGCAGTCATTTTTGAATAAGATCACTTTGAGTTGAAGTGATCATAAGCATATATTATGGACAAAATGAGTTATGGTTTAGGAGTTCTTCTCGGAGACAACCTTAAACAACAAGGATTTGATAAGGTAAATGGAGCCGATTTCCTAAAAGGATTTGAGGCAGTACTTGCAGGGGCAGAATTAGAAGTTAGCCCTCAAGAAGCTAACCAATTAATTCAACAGCACTTGGCTTCAGGTATTGGAAAACAAAACATGGAAGCTGGACAGGCTTATTTAACCAAAAATGGAGCTCGCCCGGAAGTGACTACTTTACCAAGTGGATTACAATATGAAATATTAACAAAAGGAGACGGACCTAAACCTCAAGCTACCGACACTGTAACCACACACTACCATGGTACATTAATCGATGGAACAGTATTCGATAGTTCAGTTGAAAGAAATCAACCAGCTAGTTTTCCAGTAAATGGCGTGATTCAAGGATGGGTCGAAGCACTACAAATGATGCCAGTCGGTTCGAAGTGGAGACTTCATATTCCTTCACATCTTGCATATGGAGACAGAGGTGCTGGTGGGGCCATCGGACCAAATACAACACTTATCTTTGATGTTGAGTTAATCAAGATAGGAGGATAATCATAAATATTATCATGCACATCGATATACTTTCAGCAGTTCCGGATTTACTAATCAGTCCATTTCAGCATTCTATCCTCAAGCGTGCAGAAACAAAAGGATTGCTAAGAGTCGATGTGCATGATATTCGCAAATGGGGAATTGGAAAAGCGAGACAAATTGATGATTATCAATTCGGAGGTGGAGCAGGCATGGTAATGATGGTCGAAGTATTGACCAATGCTATTGAAGAATTATCTGCTCAAAGAAAATATGATGAAATTATTTTCCTAACACCTGATGGAGAAACACTGAACCAAGGAATTGCCAATCACCTAAGTTTGAAGGGAAATCTTTTGATGATTTGTGGACATTATAAAGGTATCGATGAAAGGATTCGAGAACAATTCGTCACCAGAGAAATAAGCATTGGAGACTATGTGCTTTCAGGAGGAGAATTGGCTGCCGCTGTTTTAGTGGATAGTATTGGAAGATTACTACCAGGTGTATTGAACAATGAGACCTCTGCTCTTTTTGATTCTCACCAAGACGGAATTTTGGCACCTCCGGTCTATACACGTCCAAGAAATTTTAGAGATTGGGAAGTACCCGAAATATTGCTTTCTGGAAACGATAGAGCTATTGAAGAATGGCGTGATGAAAAAGCTTTGGAAAGAACAAAATCAAGAAGACCTGACTTGTTAAAAGATTAATCTTTAACAAACTTATCTGTCTTCAATATATTACCATTTCGATCTCTAATATTTATTAAATAAATTCCGGTTTGGAAATCCTCAATATCAATTTGCATTGATACATTTCTTATTTTTTCATCCAATAATTTCAAACCAATTGAACTCATCAATTCAAGGCGATTACCTACAAGATTATTTGAAAATTCCAAAGAAATTTCATCGACAGCAGGGTTAGGAAAAATATTTAGGAAAAAACGGGAGGTGATCATTTCTACATTTGAATTAATAGGCGATAGCTTTACAACCAATTGCAAATCTTCATTCTCTGCCAAATTCAGTACCGCTAATTTATCTTCATAGCCAATAGCACTAACTACAAAAGATACAGCTCCAGGATATAATCCAGTTTTAAACTTGCCATCGCTATCTGTAAATAAAGTATCGTTCAATGCGGGATTGACTAACCTACCATTGGCTATCGGCAATCCAGTTATCGAATCTACTACAGTACCGTAAATTCGTGCAGCCCTTGTCTCTTCAAACTCCCAAACAAATAATCCTTTTGTTCGGTCTCCTCCAATAATCCTACCAGATGGATAATATGGACAAGCGGACCACAAACCAGAAAAGCCTCCACTTGCTCCGGCAAAAGTATCATAGTATCCTACTTCCACTGGCAACGAAGGATCCTTTACATCGTACACACGGAGTCCTTCGGTATTGTGAGCAATAAAAGCAAAATCTCCTCGAACATATGGATTGTGCACCAAACTTTCTAGATTGGAAGAGAAAGTGGCGACTTCATAAATGTCATCTATATCTTCAATATTAAATATTCTACCGGGTAAACCATCCAACTCATCTGCCAATATCAAATGGGACTTATCTTCCGTTAACCAAGCCGAATGCGTACTTCCTCCTGGATCTAAAATTTCTGTAACAAATGTGGGATTGGTTTTATCAGTAATATCAATGACATCTACCTTGGATTCATTGAAAGCACAGGCAAATAATAAATTTCCGTTTACATGCGCATCGTGTATATAGTAGCCCGGGTTATAAAGTCCTACTTGTGTTGGATTCATTGGGTCAGAAACATCAATAATATGCACCCCGCGAGTGGTTTGAGTTCCCATGACATAAACATAAGGATCCTCAGTATAAATATCTCTTTGGATAATATGTCCACGAGTAAAATGCTCATTGTAGTTAGATATCAAATAGGCAGTATCTGGAAGATTCATTAATTCAATGACTTGCATTCCGGTATCAGTGCTATCCTCCCCTTCTGTTGTAATAAATGCACTTTTTCCCAAGACCGTAATTTCTCTCCAATTAGAAGCCGGACCAGGGATAAATGCAACTTCTTCTACCGCTCCTTGAGAAGATATTGAAAATATTGCAGTCCCTGATCTTGCACCGAGTATTGCATATTCATTACTGTCATCATCAATATAAGACCAGCTACCGCTGTACCTTACATCATCTCTTATTTCGTTCGCTATTAGATTTATATTTAATATGTCCTGAGCAAAACAAAAATTCAAAAAGAATATAAAACTAAGTGCTGTTAAATTTGTCTTCATTTTAAATTAAAATTTGAACTTATCTTTTTTTTACAAAAAAATATTCAGGTATCTTTAATTTTCAGAATTGGTCTTAAAGTTTACACCAATTAAAAACCTTTAAAAACCAAAATCAAAAAACCAAACTCTTCTCAACTCTTTTCTTTCACAATTTCAAGGCAAAAATTTAAGTTAGCTCTTTTCAATTTATAGCTAACTCCCTTTAGCTGATTGCATACAAAAACTACAATTAGAGTGCTTATGTAAATGGGCATTTCCTTGAATGCGTTGTAAAAGTATGTATTCTTTAAGCAAACTCTACCCCAAAGAAAGGTATGGCCATGTCTTTCAAACTCTCATTCAACCTAATGAGCTTTAAATCAATAATTTAAAGCAATTTTCAATTAGATTTTTTATTAAATCTGCAATCATAATTATTCTATACCTCAATGCCATTCATAGTATTGACTTTTCGCGATGCATAAATTTACCTGCATAGACCACTAAGCAACTAAGTTGACTTTTTGGCATCAGGTAACACGAAATTTAAATGTACACTAACTTCACCCTAGGTGATAATGCCGGTTAATGACTATGTGTAAAATTAAATCTGTTTAAAAATGGAAGACAATTTTATATTTATTAATTCCACCTTGCTAATATAGAATCCAGAACAGCAATTTTAGATTCACAAAAAGCAAGTTCAATTTTTAATTAATGTAAATATGACTTGACACTCGGTTAGGATATGATTATATAGTAATATTTCAATTAATAATAAACCCTTTGACATGCAAAGAAGTGAAATTTGCAATACAAAGTTTCACTTCAAACTTTAACCCACTGGACGACTTTCCTATTGAAACCACAGAAGTAATTTACATTGCTATTGACTTAACAGGTTACAATCAAAATTATTCTTTTACTCTTACAGTTATCAATGAAGAGCGGCATCAAATTGCTAATTGTCCACCGATATATCTTGTAATTACTCCGATAGTAAATTGCGAAGTAATTGCGACATGGAAAGCACCAATAACTCTGACAATTGTGGAATAAATTCCTTCACAAACTCTCTTAATTCAGAACATATTATTGCTCAAAAAACCATAGTTTTCTACTTAGCTACCGATGGTTCTAGAAACGGATCTGAATGTCAATTTGATACTTCAACATCGGATATGTCTCCGCAAATTTGGTTAGATCTTCTTCAGGATACAATCATAATTACCATTGGAATGAATTGTGAAACAGCATGCACTTAGCCGGCAACTAGGGCAATGGACGATTGTGGCAAGGTCAACATGTTATCATCGCTACCAAATGGAACTAATTTTTCCGTAGGTACTCCAACAACAATAATACTGACTGAAATAGTTAATGGTGGTCATTCTATCCAACACCAATTCATAGTTACTATTATTGATGACGTTTCGCCTATTGCTAAATGCCTGAGGCGATAATCAATAGAAAAGACGAAATGATAATTCAGTGATCAATGGAATGCAAAGCATTGATTTCACTAGGAACTTTGGTTTTGGCGAATATGCCGATTGGATAAAGTATTCTTGGTAATTAGCATTCCTAGTTTTTACCCAAATGAAATTGGTTTCAGCAACGATCTTCAAATAGTTTCTGTGGTTGGTTCTAAACACACATTTTTCACGCTAAAGGATATCATCCCTATCAATCCAATAATAACCATAAGGCCCTCACCACTGGGTATTTATCAAAATCGCTTCTTTCGAAACCAGCTTAAATACTTCAATTATTTATAATAAGAGGATTCATGCTGGTTTGGGTATCGGATTAACGGAACTGGTACAGGTGAATCGTTCAATTTGAATCTATTATATCAAATCAACAAGATTGCTCTCGGTATTGTCCACTATTTCGGAATTTCCGAAGTCAGTAAAGCAAGTTATGGGTGTTTTGAAATACTAAGGAGATACGATTTTGAAGCAGGAAATGCCGATGATTTGGCTAATCCATGTTATCAATTTTAGGCAACTTTTTGGCATAGCAATGCGTGACAGTCCTCTTCCCCTATGGAAGGAGTTTGTTTTTTTTTTGTAGCGGTCCTATTCAAAAGGTTGGTTTTCAAGCGCTTTTAGTTTATTTTTGCTTTAAGATCGAGGTAAAAAAATGAGGGTTTTTCATTTTAATACCGTGATCCACCGGTTACCATCCTGAAAAACTCTTTCTAATAAACTGTTAGCCAATAGTTTAAAGATTAAGGTTCATTTAGGATAAGATATGATCTATACGAGTCCCCTCATTTAATTTTTAAAATCTCAAAGAGGAAAATGCCCATTTTTCGATGAAAATCGTGTTGGGTTAATCTTTTTTGGTACTTTTAAGGCTACCTTAAAAAAGGTAATTTTTAACTGTGCAATTTTTTATAACCAAGCTTATTCTCGTGCAAAGGAATAAGCCCAAAAACAGAATTATGGTTTCTAAGTCTACATCCCTGAACAGCGGGGGTAGGGCTACCGTGTTCTCCATTCCCATGACCGATTGGAACGCACTCCTACGACTCTCACTTTTTACTTTATTAATGACTTTTTCGGGTCTCACTCAGGTGCAGGCCCAATGTAATTTAATGTACGATGATCCTACTGTCGATGTTGAACTTACAGTAAACGCAATGGGTCAAGCCGTACTGGATGACACGGCAATAATGCCCTATGTCACCGTTACAGGTGCAGGATGTACTGTATTCAATTTTTATGATGCTTTAGGAAATCCTTTGGTTTCTCCAGTTACCATTAGTTGTAATGGAACAGGAAACGGTCCAGGATCTTACATTGCTACAGTTGAGGATATGGCTGCACCGGTTAATCTAAGTAATACCGTTACTTTTAATGTAGTATTGATAGATAATATCCCTCCTACTTTTACTGTCCCAGCTGACATTGCTATTAATTGTGATCAAGACAAAGACGATCTAATGATTACAGGAGATGCAACTGGCGAAATGGACAATTGTGCCACTGGGATTCAGGCTACTTATACGGATGATGTAAGTATGTTAACAGGTTGTAACTCCACAGGAACAATTTCAAGAGAATGGAGTTTGTCCGACGGATCAAATCCACCTGTTATTCAAACTCAAATAATTACTGTTCAAGATGTAACACAACCTACATTTTCGGCTCCAGCGGATGTTACAATTGATGCTTGTAGCGATGATATTAATGATCTCTCGATTACAGGTATGGCATCAATGGAAAATGACAATTGTAGCATGGGAATAACTGCTACATATCAAGATATGCCTGCTGTTGCAGTTGCTGGAATGTGCCGGTTTGACTCAACGATTACAAGAGTTTGGTCATTGGTAGATGACTGCAACAATATTTTACAATTAAATCAAACGATTACCAAAGAGGATCGAAGTGTTCCCGAAAGTACTCAAGCTGCTATCAATGTAGACAACAATACTGGAGCTTGTAATGGAACAGTGAGTCTCGTTCTTGATGCTGCCAATACAACGGACAATTGCTCCGCTTTTGCTGATTTGACAATAACCAATAGCTTTAACGCCAACGGTGCGAATGCTTCAGGTACTTACCCTGTAGGTTCGACAACAGTTACTTTTACCATTACAGACCAATGTATGAATGTTGGAATGCATGATGTAATCGTTACGGTTGCAGATACAACGGCGCCTACTATCGTAAATTGTCCGGCAGATATAACTGTTAACAATGATCCTGGAGATTGTGACAATACGCTGTCTTGGACAGCTCCTAGCGCTACTGATAATTGTTCTTCTGTTGCAAACATTACAGAAACTATAACAGCTGTTCCAGATATCATTATCAATAAAGGAACTCCTGGAGCAGGAAGAGTTGACTTTGCAGATTTTCCAGTAGGAGTTACTACAGTAACTTATGCGTTTAGGGATCAAAATGGACAAACTGAAACTTGTGAATTTAGTGTAACTGTTCTTGATACAATTGTACCAATAGTTACTTGTCCTGCGGCTCAGACTTTAGATTTTGGAGGTTGTAATGCTCCAAATGTCATTGTTCCAGATTATAGATCGCTTCTTAATGTATCTGATAACTGCTCAAATGGTTACACAGTTACACAAACACCTGCTCAAAATACTTTGCTATCTGGTGTAGCAGGAGTTACTCCTGCAGATGGTGAATCTTTTACTGTGACTATAACAGCTACGGATAACAACGCACTTAATTTATCAGCTAGTTGTTCTTTCGTAGTAACATTAAATGAAGATGGTTCTATTACACCAACAATTGCCGGAACTAATTTACCTTCAGTTATTAGTACTTGTGGGCCAGTAGACGTATGTGCTCCAACTGCGAAGGACGAATGTGGAAATTTATTAGAAGGAACCCCAAATCCAGGGGCAGGCGCAATAGTTAGTGGAACTTGTGACGCTCCGTGCGATCCTCAACCTACTTTTGTAGTACCATTTGGAGGACCAATTGATATTCTGCCTGATAATGACGCAGCTGGAACAAATATAACTTTGACCGTTAGTGGTTTATCCGGAACCATCGCAGATATGGACTTTCAGATGGCTCTTGAACATACATTTGTTGGTGATTTAAAAGCCACAATTACTTCTCCTGATGGAACAACAACAGTAGATCTTTTTGATAGACCTGGTGTCCCGGCAACCACTTTTGGCTGCGGTCAGGATGATATGAATGTTACTTTCGATGATCAAAGCACCAATACTGCTGCAGATTTAGAAGTTACATGTGGGACTCCTGCAGTTGTTGGTGACTTTCAACCTTTAGGTGCATTCAGTGCTTTTGAAGGAATGGATCCAAACGGTAACTGGACCTTAAACATTTCAGATAATGGACCTGGAGATACTGGTTCTTTGACGGCAGCTAGTTTTGATTTTTGTACTTTTTCAGGAGCAACTGTCAATCAATACACTTTCTCGGCTGCTTCAAATACTGTTATTTGGTCATTTGATGATCTAAATGGAAATACATTAACTCAATTCCAACAAATTGATGCTGCCAATGATACCCAAGGTCCTACAATTACCTGTGAGGATATTACTATCGAACTTGATGAGGACGGAACTAAATTAGTTTCTCCGAATTCAGTTTTAGGCGAATCAATAATTTTTGAATCGAGTGATGGTAATTTTGAATTCTTACCTGGAACTACAGAATATTGTTACGCTGCAAGTGCTGCTACAACGATTGAATTTGATTGGGTTTTTGAATCTGAAGATATTTTTGGAGGAGGATGGGATCCATTTGGTTATCGCCTAAATGGAACATTTAATCAGCTAACAACTGGTCTTTTAAATGTTTTCGCACCGATTCCTGATCCTGAATCATTAAATCAAAGTGGAACTTTCAGCATTGATTTGGCTCCTGGTGATGAATTTTGTATTGTGATCAGTTCTTTAGATAACTTCCCATTAGGATCAAGTACTGAGGTAACTAATCTTTTTGTCAACAACGCTGCTTACACGCCTTCTGAATGGAGAGATACGACTACTGGCATTACTGATAATCCTGATTTGATTTTTAATAATGCAGTAGCAACGGACAATTGTGGTGTTGATTTCACTACTCTAACGATTGATGGAGCTGCGAGTTGGGAAGCCAACTGTGGAAACATAGGTATGAATTCCGCAACAATTAGTATTGATGATATCAACGGAAATACTTCGACTTGCATCACAAATATCACAGTAGTTGACGCACTTGCACCTACTTTAAATATGGTTCCAAATGATACAACTGTAACATGTGGAAATATACCAGCAGTAGTTGATCCAACAGTTACTGACAACTGCTCGTCAGGGTTAACTCCTATTATTAACTCTACTAGCACGCAATCTGGTAATCCTAATACTTGTTCAAATTATTCTTATGTTATTACAAGAACATGGAGTACTACAGATAACTCAGGTAACATGGCTAGCGCAGTTCAAACAATAACTGTTGAAGATAACGATGCGCCAACAAATCCTGCTTTTACCGATAACATTGGATTAGATAATGAAATAAGCACTGATGCTAATCAATGTGATGCGACTGTTTCTTTGGCACTTACTTCTGCCGATGATTGTGCACCTTTTGCTAATCTTACCATAACAAACAACTCTATTTATGCAACATCTAATGGCGCTGATGCATCTGGAAATTACCCAGTAGGAACACATAATATTAACTTTAATGTTAGTGACCCTTGCGGAAATTCAGTTTCATTCAATAGAGTATTTACTGTTGCTGATGATGTTTCTCCAATTGCTATTTGTAAGTCAGTTACATTAGGTTTGCCATCCAATGGAAACTTAACGCTGTTACCTGGATTTATTAATGATGGTTCTACTGATAATTGTAGTGCACAAGGAGATTT
The DNA here is from genome assembly GCA_937928045.1 of uncultured Saprospiraceae bacterium. Classification (GTDB taxonomy): domain Bacteria; phylum Bacteroidota; class Bacteroidia; order Chitinophagales; family Saprospiraceae; genus JABDJM01. Next base: position 29,427 of record CALFWO010000013.1, read on the forward strand.
GACTTACAGTGTTTCACCAACAAACTTTGATTGTTCGCATGCTGATGGAGTAACTCAATGGCCTGTTACACTTACAGTAACTGATGAGAATTTGAACTCAGCTACTTGTAACAGCTTCGTAGTTATTCAAGATAATTTCTTACCGACAGTAAATTGTCAGGACATTACTATTGAGTTGGATCAAAACAGTATGGCAACTATTACAGTAGCTGATATTGACAATGGTTCATTTGACAACTGTACTGCAACTTCAGATTTGATTTTCAGTCTTTCTAAGACTACATTCAACGAAACAAATGTGGGCATAAATCAAGTTCAACTTTCTGTTGAAGATAGCAATGGAAATATTGGAAGTTGTTTTGCAACTGTTACAGTTCAATTGCCTCAAGTTTGTTTAACAGTTGGAGCTATGGCAGGTCCTTCGGGAACTGTTGTAACTGTTCCTGTTACTGTTTCTGATTTCACAAATGTTGGTTCATTCCAGTTTTATTTACTAGCATCTGATCCAACAATATTAGATATTCAAGATGTGAGAGCATTGCCTAATTTAGGTTTTGGAAGTTTTGTGACTAATGAAATTGGAGATGATAGTATAAGAGTAAGCTATTCTATTCCTGGTGTTCCTTTGGTTCCAGTTACTTTGGCTGATGGAGAGGCGATAATAGAAATAGACATATTGTTGACAGGCATGGTCAATGACTTTAGCTTCTTGACTTTAACTAATGATGATCCCAATGGATTCCCATTAAATGTAAGTCATTACTTTAATGGGGTGGCTTTTCCATTCAATCCGCTTTGTACTTTCCAAGGAGGTGTTACGATCAATGCACCGGCTTCTCTTAGAATTGCCGGAGATATTTTCACAGAAGATGCTGATCCTGTTGGTAGCGTTTATGTGGATGCCGTAGATGGTACTCCTAGTATAGCCGGTTCAGATCAAACAGGTACAGATGGAATCTATGATATCTTCCCTGTTTTCTCTTCTCAGGATTATGTAATTACACCAATGAAGGACACGAATTGGACTAACGGTGTTACGCCATTTGATTTATCAGTTATCCAACAGCACATCGTTGGTTTGGATACATTAGATTCTCCTTACAAGAAGATTGCGGCAGATGCATTTGAAGATGGATTAATTACCACTTTTGATGTTCTACAATTGCAAATCCTTTTGGCTTCTGCAGTTGGAGGACCGGCTAACGTGATTGCTCCACCAAACCTTACTTCATGGGTATTTGTTCCAGCTTTGGACACACCAGCTATGACTGCCCCACTATTCGTACCATCTTATACTCAATCAAAGACTATTGTCAATTTAACAATGGATTCTTTGGACAATGATTTTATTGGTATTAAGATTGGAGATGTTACTGGAAATGCTGATCCTAGTTCAATAGTTTCTGACGATTCTGACAACAGATCGTTGACTGATAATCTTTTAATAACCGAGGATATTCGTTTAAATGCAGGAGCTACAATTGCCGTTCCTTTTTCATTAGAAAAAGACGCAGAATGGATAGCTGGCCAATGGGTATTTGATTTCAATCCTGCTGATCTTCAGTTTGTTGATGTCAACATTACTCCAAACTCAGGCTTAAAGGAAGCTGATTTTGGAACGGACTTCGTAAACAGAGGAAAACTATCAATTGTAAATTATGATGCTGTTGCGAGATTGTCCAAAGCCAATGATGTATTGTTTGAGCTAGTTTTTGATGTAATTACAGATCAATTACTAAGCGAAGTACTTGCAATTGATGAATCTGTGTTGTCAAGTGAGATTTATGCTGCTGATGGTGAGAAAACAAATATTGGAATTGGATTCATTGGATCTGTTGAAAATCCAATAATTGGTGATAACACTTTAATGCAAAATAGACCAAATCCATTTGTAGATCAGACTGTTGTAAGTTTCATTCTTGCTGATGGAGGCCAAGCGACTTTAACTTTCACTGATGTATCAGGTAGAATTATTAAGGTTATTGACCAAGAATTCGCTAAAGGATACAATGAATTGCAGCTTTCTAAGAACGATTTACCGGAAGATGGTATCTATTTCTACAGAATAGAAAGTGGAGACTTTAATGCAGTTAAAAAAATGACTTTACTGAAAAAGTAAAATTCATTTTTTCCAAATAAAAAACGCCCGATAGAAGCAATTCTGTCGGGCGTTTCTTTTTTATAAATGTTGGGTTATATGATAAAAAATCCTCATTTTTACCTTGTAAAGCGGATCTTGTTCGTTCATCGCTTTACCGCTTCTAAGACAGCTTTTTTAGATGTCTAACCGATCTAAGAGAATCTCAGGCTCAGTAATCAATTGTTTGATTGCAGATGCAAATTCTGTAATTCACCAAAAAACTGTTTTCTGATTGGACCTTTTTCAGGTTTTGAGCGTATAGCTTTCAAGGTAAAGTATCAAAAATCTTTGCCACCAAAAACCGGATTTATGAAATTTACGCAAAAATCTTTGCTTAAACGGGCTCCTGTCTACAATGGTTTTCTCCATTTGATTACTAACTCATTGATCCAATTTTGAACATAACTATTCAATTATTCCATAAGAACATGGGCAAGACACTTATTAATGGTATCCTGTTGGTCTTTATTTTAACGACAAATGTTGTTTTCGGACAAGACTTATCTTTTACCGCCGTTACTACCAATACAGATTGTAGTAATCCTAACCATTGTGTAGATATCCAAGTAGAAGGATTCACAAACATCGCAACATTCCAGTTTGGAATTTTTTACGATGAAACAGTTCTTGATCACGTATCAAGTTCTAGTTCACTTGCTACCACCGTTATTGGTAATCCGAGCAATGGTCAAATTGGAGTAAATTGGTCAGATAATAGTGGCCAAACTATCGCGGATAATACTCCTATTATTACAATTTGCTTTTCTCCAACAGGTCAAACTGGAGTGACGACATTAGAATTAGGGGAAGACGCGGCCAACGGATTTATAGCTATTGCGGCAACTCCCCTCTTTGCCAGAGTCTTTGTCTACAATTCAGACTTCTTTCTCAATGATACTTCTTTTGATATAACGGATTCAGAAAATCCAACTATCACTTGTCCATTAGACACTGTGATTACAGGAAATGTCCCTTCCGTCGTTATGGATATAGAACCAGTGATGTTTGGAGACAACTGTTTAGTAGATATGCTCGATTATAATATCGTTGGTGCTACTACGGGAAGTGGTACAAATGATGCAAGCGGAACTGCGTTTATGGCAGGATTGAGTACTGTTACTTATGACATTAGTGATGCAACAGGAAATACAGAGACTTGCAGTTTTGATGTCACAATTATAGATTCTGAATTGCCGGATACATTTACTTTTGTTCCTGAGGTATCATTAGACTGTGAAAACGGAAATGTAGAACTTTGTATTTCTGTTGAAAATGCGGATTCAGTTAATTCAATTGGTGTTTATTGGACTTGGGATCCAACTCAAATCGACTACCTAGGAAGAGATATCATAATTACGGATGGAAGTCCTGTTTTTTCAGATGCTTTTGTATCAACAGGAGTTGCTGGTTTCATTTGGAATGACGTAGGTGCTCCTGGTGGAATCTCTATACCGAACGGAGACTCACTCTTCTGCGTTCAATATGACATTTTATCTGGTATTGATACTACTATTTTTAATATCACAGATTTAGCTCTTGTAGATATCGAAGTCTTTGCTGAAGTAAATGGCAATAGTGAAGAAATTCCTTATAACGTTAATGATGAAAGTTATATCGTAAATGATAATACTCCTCCGACTTTTTCTAACTGTCCTGCTGATTCAACGATAATAGCACCGACAGGAACCTGTGGTGTAAATTATTCTTGGATTTCTCCAGTTGGAATGGACGAATGTATTGCAAACCTGGAAGTTGATTCAACTCATGCATCGGGAGATTTCTTTGCAATTGGAGCAACGACGGTAACCTACACAATAACAGATTTAGGTGGGAACTCCACAACTTGTGAATTCATCGTTACTGTAGTCGATAATGAGTTACCAACAGCGAACTGTCCGATGGATACTACCGTAATGGGAGTTGGACCAATTGCAGTTTCAGATATTAATGTAATGGCAACAGATGCTTGCGGTCCAGTAAGTGTAACATGGGATCTAACAGGTGCTACTGTTGCATCTGGAAATGGTGATGTCAGTGGAGCTAATTTTGAAACGGGGAACACAACAGTTACTTACACTGTAACCGATAGCGTTGGAAACATTGCAATGTGTTCATTTATAGTAACGGTTGATCCTGGTCCTATGCCAGAAATTGATTGTCCAAATGATACGATAGTTGGAAATGATGGAATGAATTGTTCTGCAATTGTTGCTGACTTAGCACCAACAATTCTTTCCAATCCTGCAGACATAGACTCCGTGCATTTCGTGCTTGCAGGAGCTACTATAGGAACGGGATTAAATGATGTTAGTGGATCAACATTCAATGTTGGTGTTACTAATGTTACCTACTACCTCACTGATTTGTTAGGTCAAATAGATAGCTGTGAATTCTTGGTTACAGTAAATGATACTATGCCTCCTTCTGTCACATGTCCCCCACTCGATGCTTTCACTGCGCCGATGGGCCAGTGTGGAATAATTGTAACAAATAATCTCTTACCAATGACCAGTGACAACTGTGGCATTGATAATATTACCTACAACTTTGTTGGAGCGACAGGAGGTTCTGGATCAAACGATCCAACTGGATCTTTTTTCAATGTAGGAATAACTATTGTGGAGTTTACGGTTACAGATGCTGCTGGAAACATGGAAACCTGTAATGTAACAGTTTGGGTAAATGATGGAGAAGCACCGACAATCTCTTGTCCGACAGATACTACTGCAAGTCTACCTTTTGGAACCACCGCCGGTCCAATTAATGACATTGACCCAATAAGTATTGACGACAATTGTGGAACTCCAGATGTAAGCTTTGCAATCACGGGTGCAACGACATTATCTGGCAACGGAAATGTATCTGGTCAAATATTCAACATTGGTACAAACAATGTTACTTACTATGTAACAGATACAACTGGAAATATTGACAGTTGTAGTTTTATAGTAACCGTAAATTCAGCTCCAATCGGAGATTTAGTAGATTGTCCAAATGATACTGCTTTAAATAATCAAACTCCTTTTTGCGGAGCAGTTGTTAATGACTTGTCTCCAAATATTTTAGTTGACTTAAGTTTAATTGATAGTGTTACTTATCTAGTGGATGGAGCTACAATGCTTTCTGATTCCGGAGATGTAAGTGGAACATTATTTAATGTTAATATTTCTACTGTAACCTACTATGTCACCGACATATTTGGAAATTTGGATTCTTGTCTATTTACGGTAACTGTAAATGATACCGAAGATCCAATTTGGCTGAATTGCCCTCCAGACACTATTCCTGTTTATGTTGATAATATGAATTGTCGACAAATCGCAACTTGGAATGATCCTTTGCCTGTTGATAACTGTACCATTCAAACACTAACTCCTCCAGCTCAAATGCAAGGAGATAGTTTTGACTTAGGATTTACAACACTTACCTACTCTGCAATGGATGAATCAATGAATGTTGGTACATGCGATTTTGTGATTTGGGTTAGAGATACATTTGCCCCTGTTATCAACTGTCCAAATGATACGGTTCTTACTTCGATGTCCGGATGTGGAATGATTGTTAATTGGGATATTGATCCGGCTTTTGATAATTGTATGATTCAAGACTTCAGTGGTACTCAAAACCCTGGAGATCAATTTCCAGTCGGAGTAACAACAGTTGTGTACACGGCGGTTGATAGTTCTGGAAATACAACGCAATGTTCTTTTAATATTACCGTTCTTGATGGCGCCGCGCCAATAACAAATTGTCCTGCAGAATTAGTCATTCGAGTAGATGGTACGATTGTTTCGGACCCGGGCGGATTAGTTACAAGTTCCGTTCCTGGCGCAGACTGCGATTCTATTTTAATCAATTTTAATGCTCCGGAATCTGCTGATGAATGCGATGGAATAGTACCATCAACACAATATGCAGGAATTCAAAGTGGAGACAATTTTCCTATAGGAACTTCAATAGTTAGCTTTTCTTCATCAGATATGGCTGGAAATATTGACACTTGTGAATTTGAAATAACAGTTCTGCCACTTGGAGATGTAAACTTAGAAACTGCAGGTGCAAACCCAGTGTGTGTTGGAGAATCTATAACTATAAATGTAACAACACCAATTTCAGGGGCAACATATACTTGGACAGGTCCTGATAATTTTATTGGTTCAGGTACTTCCGTGACCATAGTAAATATAAATGCTGATAATGTAGGTCAATATGAAGTTACTTGCAATGCAGGAGGAAACTGTACAAGCACCGGAAATATCAACCTTGATATTCTTGCGCTTCCAGATATTATAGTTGGGTCTAATTCCCCCATATGCTCAAGCGGAGGAACAGATTTAGAGTTGACGGCATCCCAAAATACAGGTTCGGTGGCTATTACAAGTTGGGATTGGTCAGGACCAAATAATTTCACTTCAATAATGCAGAATCCAATTATCAACAACGCTGGATCTGGAGAAGCGGGTACTTATACTGTGACCGCAACTGGAGATAATGGTTGTAGCATTACAGAGACAGTGGAAGTCGTCATTGATGATGTCGTTACCCCTTCAATAAGTTCTAACTGTGATGGTGCGATTTGCCTTGGTGAAAGTTGTCTTCTTCTAGGAACTGAATTCAACACCACTCCAGACGAATATATTTGGTCAGCAGATCCTACAGCGACCATAGGATTCGAGGCAAATACCAATCAAAGTAGTGTGATGGTTACGCCAACAGCAGCTGGAGTTTACATCATTAATTATCAAGTTGTATTAGCAGGTGGATGTGAAACGGAGGTTGTAACTTTTGTTTTGACTGTAGAAGATGCACCTGATGCAATAGGAGATGAATTCACTACAACAGGTAATGTGGCCATTTCTGGTCTTTCGCTAATTGCGAATGATAATGTCAATACAGACATCGGATTTTTTATTGACGCTGGAGCCCAGCCTGATCATGGTATACTTGTAATCAATGACGATGGAACGTTTACATATGTCCCTGAAGATGGGTTTTTAGGTCAAGATAGTTTCTCGTACCAGATATGCAGTAACTGCGGCGTTGAACTTTGTGACGATGCACTTGTATTGATAAACGTTGAATATGACGGAGAAGGCTGTGAAGTTCCGACTTTAATAACTCCAAATGGAGACAATAAAAATGAACAGTTAATAATTGAATGTATCGTTACAGGAGATTACCCAAATAACAGTTTGACCATTTACAATCAATGGGGAGATGAAGTTTTCAAAGCTTCACCTTACAACAATGATTGGAATGGAACTTACAAGAACGAACCTCTTCCAGATGGAACCTACTTCTTTGTTTTTGATGATGGACAAGGAGGAGAAATTAGTAGAGGCGCATTAACTGTATTTAGATAAAAAATAATTGTACTTGCATAATTATAGACCCATGAGGAAATTTTATTTCATTATTTTATTCAGCTGTTTATCGCAGATTTCATTTGCTCAACAGCAAGGGCAGTTTACTCAATTTATGTTCAATCAGTTGAACTTGAATCCAGCATACGCCGGGAGTAGAGGAATTCCTTCTCTACAAGCAATATACCGTGGACAGTGGCTAGGTTTCGACAACGCCCCAAGAAACATTTTAGCAAATTTCAATGCGCCGCTTTTTGCAGATCGAGTTGGTTTTGGATTTGGGATAGCAAATCAAAACATTGGTGTAATGAATACATGGAATGCTTCCATGGCATATAGCTATCATATACCAATTACTGAAACCACTTCTTTAAGATTTGGTCTACAAGGAAGTTTAAAACAGTTATCCATCGACTTTTTAGATCCTTCAGTAATTATTCGACAATCTAATGACCCATCAGTCTTAGATGCCGGTTCAAACAAATTTTCTGGAAATGTTGGCTTAGGCGTTTACTTTTCCACAAAGCAATTTTATTTGGGTGCATCTGTGCCATCTCTCTACCCTTCTGAGATAGGATTTAACCTTACAGCTCCAAGAATTGCAAAAGAAAGTCCACACTATTATTTGATGAGTGGGGCAATGATTCCTTTAACTAGTAAAATGGATTTAAAACCGTCATTACTATTGAAATATGTGAAGAATGCTCCCTTTGATGCCGACTTAAATTTAAGTTTGGTATTTAGCAAGATGGTTCACGCAGGTCTTTCTTATAGGTTTGGAGGAGATGGTTCTGGAGAATCTATTGATTTGACATTATTTTATCAAGCTAAACATTTAGGTTTTGGTTTGGGATATGACTATACTTTATCTGATATTCAAAACTATTCAAATGGTAGTTTAGAAGCCTTAGTTAGATATGACTTTATAAAGGAACGTCAAGATATGGCGAACCCAAGATTTTTCTACTAACCCGCAAACCAAAAGTATAAATTGCAATATTATGAATAGGTTGAGTTTAATAAATATTTTGTTTTTAGTCTTTGTTACTAATCTTAATGCACAGACAGATGAAAACAATGTATTCATAAATAACGAAGCTAGTATCAACTCTGGAAAACTGGAATATAGTCCTGCATTTTTCGAAGATGGTATTGTGTTTATCTCTTCTCGCCCATCGAAGAAAAAATACAAAATTAAAGATACTAGGATTGACAAAAACATTATGTCAATTTATTTAGCGAGAAGATCAGAAGCTGGTCTCCTTCAAAATCCTGAACCATTTGCTGAAGAACTATTAAGTACAGTTCATGAAGGACCTATAACTTTTGATAGAACAGCTGACAATATATTCTTTACTAGAAATAATATTGTCAAGGGTAGACCTAAAAAAGCTAAAGATGGAATTGTAAAACTTAAAATATATTCGGCGGCAAAAGTTGGAGAACAATGGTCCAATATTAAGGAATTAAAATTCAACACCAACGAATATAATACCGCCCACCCAACGATATCTGTAGATGGAGATGTTTTGTATTTTTCATCTGATCGTGAAGGAGGAATGGGTGGAATGGATATTTGGAAAGTTAATCGAGTCGGAGATGATTGGTCTGATCCAGAAAATTTAGGGCCGACAATAAATTCTGACAGTGATGAAATTTTTCCATTTATTCATGCAGATGGTACTTTATACTTTGCATCTAGTGGTCACTCTGGATTTGGAGGCTTAGATTTATTCTCTTCCACCGTGATCAATGATCAATATACAGAAGTGGTTAACTTAGGAAAACCGTTTAACACAGAAAATGATGACTTTGGTTTAATCATTGATCGTGATAAAAAGAATGGATATTTTTCTTCAAACAGATCTGGAGGAATCGGTGATGATGACATCTATTCATTTTACCTATTAAATAACTTAGATCAAGTTACTGGAGTACCTGCTCAGCCTATCGGGACTAGAGATATTGAAATTGCTGTAATTGATGATGAAACAGGCGTGCCAATTGATGGAGCCAAAATCAATTATATTCTGGTTGATGAATTGACTTTGGCCAAAGCTCTTTTGGATTCGGAAGGAAATGAAGTAGATGCTTCAACAAATGAACTTTTATTAAAGTTACCATTTGGTGATGATGCAACAATTGGTAATACAGATCTAGAAGGAGTCTTTCCCGCGAATGTTAAGTATTCCAATTATATATTTAATATTCAAAAACCCGGATATCAATCTCGTCAAGTAATTTTGACATCGGGTTCTGAAGTCAATCAATTTTTAATTACTTTATCTAAAGCCGTACCAGGTGCTAATGATTTGGCTGGAAATAACAATAGTGGCGGCCTAAATAATGGCACGAATGGAAATAACAACGGTCCTGTTTCAAATGGCACTTCCGGAAATAACACCAACGCGCCAATTGTATTAGGACAAGACGGTGGAAATGGTTTGGATCTTGGAACAACAATTAAAGAAGGAACGGTAATTGAGCTTCCTAATATTTATTATAATTTCAACGATGCTACAATACGACCAGATGCAAGAAAAGATTTGGATGTGATCGTTGGACTTTTGAATAGATATCCAGATATGTCAATAGAATTATCGTCACATACCGATTCAAGAGGATCAAGTAGATACAATAGAAGATTATCTCAGAAAAGAGCCGAAAATGCTGTAGCTTACTTAAGTAGACAGGGAATTAATTCTAGTCGGCTTAGGGCTGTAGGATACGGTGAGGCTGAGTTAAGAAACAATTGTGATGATGCGACAACTTGTTCTGAATTCGATCATCAGTACAATAGAAGAACTGAAGTTAGAGTAACTAAAATGAGCCGAGAAATTAATGTAACCTTCATTGAAGATACTTCAGCTCCTCAAACCATTGATGCTGCTCCAGAAGAAGTGATTACTGGAGCTAATAGTAACCTTTCTTCAAACAGTTCATCATCTTCATCTACTAATATTTCAGGAACCGGTGGAGATGTTATTATTATTACTGGACTTTTCAAAAACCGGTCGAATGCAGAGAAAAGGTTAAATGAAGTAAGAAACTTAGGATTTGATAATGCGAACATACAACCAAAGGGCGAAAACAACATGGTTGTTGCCGGAAGCTATGGATCAAGATCAGAAGCAAATACCGCTGCTAGTTTTCTAAATTCTAATGGAATAAAGACTTACGTAAAAAGAAAATAACCTTTTTTTTTCTTTAATAAAAACGGCTTTTCTAATATTTAGAAAAGCCGTTTTTATTAAAACTCAAATTTAAGAATTGATCAATACCACTCCGCCCTACCAGCCATCACCACTTAAATAGGACAAACAAATTAATGTTGGAGTAAGTACCGATCAAAGACCTAAAGTGGATTACTTGATTTTAAAAAAAAGGGAATTTATATTTCTGCTTTGATTATCTCCTGGGCATTTCGCTTTTACTTTTTCAAAATAATACTTATCACCTCTTTTAACGGCATCAACTAATCTTCTTGTTCGTGGATTGTATTTATCTCCCTGATTTTTATTAACAAACCCATCACCACTTTTATCGACACGAATCAATTCATACCCGATAATCTTACATTTGGCATCAAAGTCGAACTGATCTAAATGTGCTTGGATACCATTGTATATTTTAAACTCCCCCGGTGATATTGGGCCCGAAAGTTTATTACCAAGTTTGGCCAAAGGATCAGGGATTCGTTTGACCCTATAATCAAAAGTAGTAATGGGCAAACCACCTCCAGAAACTTTTATCTTCGCTTTTCCAGGGCGATTAGGTTTAACCATATATTTATTATTGCTAACTTTGATAATATTAACTTCATCTGCAGCTACTATCACATCTTGACTTGCAACACCAGCGACGGAGATAGATAGTGGGTTTTCTACTCCTACATAAAAGACATTCATTTTATCTGCAGAAGCAGTAACAGATCTTTCTCCAACTTCGTAATTGTACTTTTCAAAATACTTTTTCACAACTCCAGTCAATGGATTTCGTGCAGCAATTTCAACATCAAGTTCTTGACTACCTAATGAATTCGTTTGAGATTCAAACAGTGCTTTTCCATTTCTTACTGGTACTTTTCTACCATTTACCTTAACCGTAATATTATCAGTTGTAGAACTATACGCTCCTAAAAATATCTCAGCCTTTAAAGATTCACCTTTAATAATATAATTTTTATCTGCAGCAATTAGTGCTTTATATTCATCATGAATCGGTTTAGCCGATATTTTATTCACAAGAAAATTCAGAATACTTGTCTCCGTTAATTTAGCATCCGATTGATATTTTGAAAGCAATGGAAGAACCGCAGCAACCGGCATTTGACCAAAGACAAAATCTGCCCAATCTTTTTTCTCAGAACCTTCAGGGATTTCCGCTATATTAAGTGGAATTTTACTCTTTAGGAACTCTTTGTCTTCTTCAGAGGTTATCAAATTCAAAACTCCAATTTGAGTATTTAGAACAGAATCTTTTAGTTGATTACCTTTACCGCCTTCTACAAAAAACCGCGAAGCAAAGTCCTTATCCTTTTTACCCTTAGGTAAATTATACTCATCTAATCCTCCGGTCTTTTCTATAACACTTAATTTCAGATTTTCTATATAATTACAAAATTGATTAATTCTAATTTTAACTTGTTCAGCAGTTACATTATGTTTTTCATATTGCGGATAGGCATTTGCTTGCTCGGCAATTGATTGATACAAAATATTATTTGATAGGCTAACGATTTCAGTGCTTTCTTTAATTCCCTTATCCATTGTGAGAAAAGCATTTAGAATTTCTGCTGAAACATTTAATGCCAACATAGCTGTCAAAACTATATACATTAGATTGATCATAAGTTGACGAGGCTCTTTTGGTAAAGACATAGATTCAATATTAATTTTATGTGAATAAAAAATCATCACTTCAGGAAGTGATATGGGGATTTATACTTCGAACTAATTCGAAGAATAAAAAGAGTCCAATATTAATTTGAGAGCTGGTTAATCAAAGTTCTTTGCTAGGTTAACAAATAAACCGATTGATCAATTTAAGTGGTGATGTCTACATAACGAGAAGTCAAATAAAAGTTACAATACTATTTCAAAAAAAATGAAAGGCCCAATAGCTGGGAGCTAATTGGGCCTTCAAAAAAATTCACCAAAAACAGAAAGAATCAATCTACATTGTCATGTAGATAAGAATTGTTCGTCTCAATTTCTCCGTTTGAGTCTTTAGCTACAGACCAATTTGACATTTCCCGTTGATCAGATTTTGATACTTCTTCCAACTGGACTTGTCTTCGTTTGTAAGAAGGAATAGATTCCAATTCTTTCAAATCGTTAGGATTATTGAGTTTTCTTGTAAAAGATCTAAGCCTAGATCTTCTTGCCTCTTCGCGAGCCAAGTATTTATTTCGTTCTTCATCCATACGTCTTTTTTCCTCACTCTTCATGTAAGGTTCGTCATATGAATATGCGTTTCCGCGATATTTAATATTTTCAAATTCTACTGTATTTCGAGCTCGCACTTCTTCAGTAGGCGCTTCAACCTCAAAAGGCTTTTCTAAGTGCTTAACTTCTTCTTCTTCAAGCTTTACAACTACTTTTTCTTCTTCAAGCTCTACTTTCTCTCTCTTATCATGTTCGAATCCAGTTGCGATAATTGTTACAGAGATGCTATCACCAAGATTTTCATCAAAACAATTACCCCAAATTAAGTCTGTACCATATCCTGCCTCTTCCTGAACAAATTCTGTAATTTCAAAAATTTCATCCATTGTTACTTCTTTGTTCCCAGAAGTAATGTTTAATAAAATGTGCTGAGCACCTCGGATATCATTATCCTCCAATAGTGGAGAATTTAGTGCTTCATCCACAGCACGCTTTGCACGGTCATCACCTTCTGAAGTAGCTGTTCCCATAATTGCCACACCAGAACCTCTCATTACTGTATTTACATCTTCAAAATCCACGTTTACATAACCAGCCACCGTAATAATTTCTGCGATACCTTTTGCTGCTGTTGAGAGAATATTATCAGCTTGAGAAAAAGCATCAGATATTTTTAAATTTCCGTGAATTTGACGCAGCTTATCATTTGAAATTACTATTAGCGTGTCAACGTTCTTTTTAAGTTCTTCCAATCCTTCTACACCATGCTTGTTTCTTCTTCTACCTTCAAACGTAAATGGCAAGGTTACGATACCTACTGTTAGAATATCCATTTCTTGCGCAGCTTTTGCAATAATTGGTGCAGCACCTGTTCCCGTTCCACCTCCCATTCCGGCAGTTACAAATAACATTTTTGTATTGTTGGAAAGAAAAGCTTGAACTTCATTGATTGATTCTAAGCATGCTTCTCGACCAACACCAGGCTTAGAACCCGCACCACGTCCTTCAGTTAATTCAGGACCTAGTTGCATTTTAGTTGGCACTGGAGATAATTCCATTGCTTGATTGTCTGTATTGCATATTGCAAAATCAACACCTACAATTCCTTGTTTGAACATGTGGTTAACGGCATTAGATCCGCCTCCACCGACACCAATTACTTTGATAATTGACTCTTCTTCTTTTGGTAATTCAAATAACATGACTTTAAGATTTTGGTAATTTTTTAAGATTCTTTTACGACGTTATAACAAGTAAGTATTAAAATCCACGGTCCGGTTCATCCTCAAACCATTTGACTGTGTTTCGATATAGTTTTTCATACCATTTAGTATTAGATTCTTCATCTACAGATAAAGTCGTTTCTGCTTCAGCAACTACTTCTACATCTATATCACTTTTCACCTCTATTACTCCGGCCTTTTCTAGTCTTTTATGATAGGCAGCAGAATCAACTTCTAAATGTTCAATTCCTTTTATTAAAAGTCCAATTCCAGTTGCAAAAATAGGACTGACAAAATCTTCAGAATAACCGTGCGCAAGGCATTCATTAGGAAATCCAATTCTTGTCGGCAAACCAGTATGTAACGCAATTAATTTTTCAACATCTTGAAGTAATGATCCACCTCCAGTCATTGCTATTCCTCCATTCAATCTGTTTTCAAAACCGGCGTTCTTGATTTCTTTAACTACATAGTCAAAGATTTCTTCAACTCGTGCCTGAATTATTCTAGATAAATTCTTTTCAGATATTTCCTTAGGTGCATGACCTCTTAATCCACGAATTGAAATTACTCTATTGTCAAAAACTTCATCTGCAAGCGCAGATCCATATTCTCTTTTTAAGCCTTCGGCCTGCTGAATTGTAATTCCACATCCTTCTTTAATATCAGAGCTAATGATATTACCACCTAAAGGAATTACAGCGGTATGTCGAATTACTCCTTCATAAAAGATTGTTATGTCGGTAGTCCCACCCCCCATATCAATCAATGCAATACCTGCCTCTTTTTCTTCTTCCGTTAAAACTGCCGCAGCGGAGGCAATTGGCTCTAAAGTCATATCACAAACATTCAGCCCCACTCTTTCAACACATCTATGAATGTTCTTTGATGCAGTAATCTGTCCAGTAATAATATGGAAATTAGCTTCCAATCTTACACCTGACATTCCAATTGGATCTAAAACACCTTGTTCATTATCAACTGTAAACTCTTGGGGTATAACATGAATGATTTTATCACCAGGAGGTAAAACCAACCTGTGCATATCCAAAATCAATCTTTCGATATCTTCTCTTCTTATTTCATCAACATTAGAATCTCTTGTCAGCAAGCCTCTATGCTGCAATGATTTAATATGTTGTCCGGCGATACCGACAAAGACTACTTTGATTTCAAAGTCCAACTTTCTTTGCGCCATTCTAATAGCATCATCGATAGCCTTAACAGTCTTATCAATATTTGAAACAACTCCGCGGGAAACACCTTCGGAATCCACTTTCCCCATACCGAGGATTTCGATTTTCCCATGCTGATTTTTAAGCCCTGCGATAGCGCAGACTTTAGTAGTACCGATGTCTAATGCAACGACAACGTCCTGGTGTGTAATGTTCATCTCGTTATTCATAGTAGCTCGTTTGTGTAGTTATGCCTTTTTGCAAACTACGATACCGTCAAAAGTTAAGTTTATAGTTTTGTATTTGTTCCATCCTTCTACCGGTAATCCCTCCCGGTAAAAAACTTTAAGTCTTTCTAATTTTGAATCTAAATTTTCATTGGCTCCTAATAGAATTTTCTGTTCTCCTATTTTTGGAACCATTGTATAAACATGAGATTCATCAATATCAATTTGTTCAATCAAAGGTTCGAATAATTTATCCGAATGCAGTTCTTGAACTAAATTGAAAAGTTTATTGAAAGGATGATTTTTCATCTTTAAAAAATTTTTATTGTAAGGAGGAACATATCCCGTTACAACCAAAACTCTTGGACTCGCATGTGGACTAAGCGGCATCTTTTTGCCTGATTCGTCTACTAAAAAATCCGATCCTTCTTCCCCTTTCAATCTAAACAAAGGTTTTCTTTGTTCAATATTCAAATGCAAAATTTCATTCGCATCGATAAAAACTTCAGCTGTTTTGACAAATGGATCGTTTTCCAATTCTGCTTCAATAGCGTTGAAGTCCAATTTCCCAATGGCTGCTTTCTTAAGTCTATGTCCGAACTTCCTTTCTATCCTAAGTAAGGCATCATTCCGGCTTATTAGCGTTTCACCTTCAGAAGAGACTTCAATATTGACATTAACTTGTTGAACTTTACTAACATCTTTTTGATTAATCGCAAACAACAGCAAGAGTGTTACGAGTAAAAACCCGATTATCCTTGATACTATTCTTATGTTGTTTTTTTTAATCATTTGTCTTTTAAAATATTTTTTATTGGTTCAACCAATTGGTCTATATTTCCTGCTCCCAAAGTCATTAAAACATCTCCATTCCAATCTTTAATAATCTCTAAAAGCTCAGGTTTACTGACCAACTTTGCTTTCTCCTTACCTATTTTTTCTGAAATAATTTTAGAGGTAATTCCTGGAATAGGTTGTTCTCTAGCTGGATAAATATCCAATAAATAAACCTTGTCTAACTTTCCAAGTTCTTCAACAAATCCTTCAAGAAAATCTCTAGTTCTAGAAAATAAATGAGGCTGAAAAATTCCAGTCAGATATTTCCTAGGGTACAATTCTCGCGCAGCAGTTATGGCCGCTCGAAGCTCCGTTGGGTGATGCGCATAATCATCAATGTATGCGATATTACCTTGTTTAAAAATTATTTCAAAACGTCGATAAATTCCTTTGAATCTACCTAATGCCAATTTCATTATTTCAGGATCAGCACCAACAAGAATTCCTGCGGTTAATGCTGCTGTGGCATTTTCTATATTATGTCTGCCAGCAATTGCCAGCGAAATATTATTCAATTCTATCTTATCAAATACATAGTCAAAAACAAATTCGCCATTTTCCACTCGGACATTCTTGAATTTTGCTCTGGCCATTTTATTTCCAAATTTCAACAACTGAAATCCAGAAGATTTCAAAGACAAATCTTCTCTTGCAATGACTGAACCACCCTTTTCAACTTGGTCAACAAATTTCTGAAAGGTTTCTTTAAGTATATCATGCTCACCATATATATCTAAATGATCTGCATCCATACTTAAAACAATCGCAATCGAAGGAAACAGTTGAAGAAAAGAGCGATCAAATTCGTCCGCTTCTACAACCAACCATTTGCTATCTCCAAGGATGTAATTTCCTTTAATATCATTTGAAATTCCGCCTAAAAATGCTGTACATTCTATTCCACTTGCTCGTAAAATTTGAGTAGTAAGAGTGGCAGTGGTTGTTTTACCATGCGTACCAGCAACAGCTATAGTTTTATAACTTCTACTGATCAAGCCAAGAATCTCCGCTCTTTTGTAAAGCTTCACTCCTCTGGTTATAAACCAATTTTTCTCCAAATGATCTGACGGTATCGCTGGGGTATAAATTACCAAATCAATACTTTCAGGAATTAAATCCGGATTATCTTTGTAATGTATTTTCAATCCTTCTTCAACCAACTTTTTGGTTAAAGTTGTTTCGACTTTGTCATAGCCAAAAACTTTTGCACCCGTCTGATTAAAAAATCTAGCCAACGCGCTCATTCCTATTCCACCAATTCCAATAAAGTAAACGGTGTTTATATTTTTCAAATCTAATTTTTCAATACTCATTAGAATATCACTAAAAAAGATTAATTAATTTCAAAACTTCATTTGCAATAGTCCTAGTCGCCTGCGGTTTCCCTAATGAAAACGCATTTTTTTCAAGAGCACTCTTCTGTGCTTTATCATTTAAAATGTCAAAAGCTGTTTTAATCATCAATTTTTCAGCATTACTATTTTTCACTAAAACTGCTGCATTTTTTTCCACCAAGGCCATCGCATTTTTAGTTTGATGATCTTCCGCCACATTTGGAGAGGGAATCAAAATTGCTGCTTTTCCCAAAAGGCAAACTTCAGAAACTGTCAAAGCACCGGCTCTACAAATTATCAGCGAAGACATTTTATAGGCTAGGTCCATTCTGTCAATGAATGCAACCATTTTGACATGAGGTAAATTTGCAATTGGTGATTCAAGGAATCTTTCCTCATACAAACTTCCTGCTTGCCATAGCCATTGAATATTTGAATGCTTTGCTATCAAATCATAATTTGCTACAATCGATTCATTCATTCTTTGCGCCCCAAGTGATCCACCTGTCAAAAGTACAACTGGCTTTTCTTCATCAAATCCAAAATGAGATTTGGCTTCAGCTTCAGTTACATTGACATTAGTCAATTCACTTCGAACTGGATTTCCAGTTAAAACTAATTTCTCCTTTGGGAAATAGTTTTCCATGCGCTCATAGGCAACACAATATTTATCTGCCTTTCCTCTAAGCAACTTATTCGCTACACCGGCAAAGCTATTTTGCTCTTGGATCATTGTCTTAACACCAAGTTTATTTGCCATATACAAAGTTGGGAAAGAAGCATATCCTCCAACTCCGATAGCTACTTGCGGCTTAAATTTTCTCACCAATTGAAAAGCTTTATACAAACTTGCCAATAGTCTAAATGGAACGGATAAATTTTTCAATGTCAACTTACGTTGCAATCCACGTATTGGAAGACCAACAATTGGATATCCCGCAGCAGGAACTTTCTTCATTTCAATTTTACCAGTGGCACCTACAAATTGAATTTCAACACTAGGAAGTAATTCTTTGATTTGATTGGCTATCGCAATAGCAGGGAAAACATGTCCGCCTGTACCGCCTCCACTAATTAATATCCTTAGGTCTTTTCCAGAGGATTTTATATCCTGAATATTTTGTTCTAAAGCCAAATTATTCAGGTACTTGGTCTATATATTTACTTACACTCAATATTATCCCTACCGCTATACAGGTAGATAAAATTGATGTTCCACCCATACTGAGCATCGGCAATGTTAATCCGGTCACCGGAACCAAGTGAACAGAAACCGCCATATTTGCAAAGGCTTGTACAACGATTAGTAAACCCAATCCTAAGACCAACATAGCACCGAATGTCTTTGGACTTCTTGTAATAATTCCAACACATCGATAGAAAAACCAGAGATACAATGCAATGATTAATCCCGCTCCTATCAATCCATATTCTTCGCAGATAATTGCAAAAATAAAATCTGAATATGGCGCTGGTAAATAATTTTTCTGCATACTATGTCCTGGCCCCAATCCAGTTATTCCTCCATCTGCAATTGCAATCTTGGCTTGCAATATTTGATATCCTCCATCCGGACTGGAAAAGAACTCACTAATTCTAGATACCCAAGTTCCCAATCTAACTGAGTCAGGTGAAAAAGTTCCAATAATAATCAACCCACAAAAGAGCACCATCATTATTAAGAGTAGCAAGCCTATCAATTTCCAAGAAACCCTTCCAATTATCAACATTAGCAGACTTACTATAAACAATAATACAGCAGTTGATAAATCTTCAGGTGCAATAAATAAACAAACTGCGGCAATAGGAACTAACAAACTAGCACCACCAAAACTTTCATGAATAGTTTCTTGCTTTGAAGTTATTGCTCTGGCCAGATAAATTATCAAGGCAATTTTTGCAAAGTCAGAAGTTTGAAACGTAAGGCCAATACCGGGAAGAGTAATCCATCTTTTGGCATTATTTACTTCCGTACCTAGTCCTAATGTTAATAGTAAAAGCATAAGCGCTCCTATCAGCAACACCGGTGCAGCTTTTGAATATTTTCTGTAAGGAATTCTATAGCAGACATAGGTCATTGCAACTCCAATTAAAAGAAAAAATCCATGTTTGTACAAATAGAACTCGGTGTTTCCACCTTGTCGTTCGAATCCCATCATGCTAGAACTACTATGAACCGCTAACACACTACATAGCGATAGCACACCAAGAATGAACCAAATCACTCCGTCTCCTCTAAACTTGCCATCTATTTTATTAAGTGCTAACATTTAAATACTACAATTTTTTAATATATTCTTTGAACTGATCTCCTCGATCAATATAATTTCTAAATAAATCAAAACTTGCACATGCTGGAGAAAGTAAAACTACATCTCCTTCACTAGCCATTTCGCAAGCCTTATCCACAGTCTTTTGCATGGAATCACACGAATAAATTTCATCGATATGATCTCCAAAATAATTTTTAAGCTTTGAATTGTCCTTCCCTAAACAGATCAGGCATTTCACTTTTTCTTTTACAACAGTCAAAACCTGATCGTATTCATTTCCTTTATCAACACCTCCAGCTATCCATATTATCGGCCGGATCATTGATTGTAATGCATAAAATGTTGCATCAACATTTGTAGCCTTACTGTCATTAATGAATTCAACATCATTTAATGTTGCTACAAGTTCCAATCTATGAGGCGCATTAGAGAATTCAGCAAGAGATGATTCCATTGACTCTTTCTCTACACCCAATAGCTGAGCTACTTTCAAAGCACAATAAATATTAAATTGATTGTGTGGCCCTTTCAAACTACAGCCTTCCAAATTGATTAGCATTTCTTCAGTTAATTGAAGCAAATTATTTTGCATCAAATTTTCTGGAGTTGGAATCAAATTAGCGATCGTTTTTTGATTTTTTAGTCCAGCTTTAACATTAACGTCTTGTCCGTTATAAATCAAATAATCTTTTTCATCTTGATTCTTAGTAATCAATAATTTTGAGGCGATGTAATTTTCCATTTTGCCGTTATACCGATCAAGGTGATCCGGTGTAATATTTAGCAATATTGCAATATTGGGTTTTAGTGTTGGGCATCCGTCCAATTGAAAACTGCTTAACTCCAAAACATAATAGTCTTTGATCTTATCAGTTAACAATCTTGCAAAGCTTTCTCCAATATTTCCTCCGATACCCACATTAAATCCCGCATTTTCTAAAATGTGGTGAGTTAACAAGGTTGTCGTTGTTTTACCATTACTACCTGTGATTGCGATGATTTTTGCTTTTGTATTTCTTGCCGCAAATTCAATCTCAGAAATTACTGGGATATTATTTTCATGACAAGCACTTACGACATAAGCTTCATCTGGAATTCCAGGACTTTTGATAACCAAGTCAGCGACTAAGATTTTATCAAAAGAATGGGTTTGCGCTTCAAAATCAATTTGGTTTTCAATCATTTCCATTCTAAACTTTTTTAGAATGGCGCCTCCATCGGATACGAAAACAGAATGGCCTAATTGCTTTGCTAACAAAGCTGCGCCTACTCCACTTTCACCTGCTCCTAGGATGCATATTTTCATTTCGTTTTTCGGTTTCCTATTTTTATCTGACCTTCAACGAGATCAATGATAATACTGCTAGAAGAATTCCAACAATCCAAAATCGAGTTACGATCTTAGATTCGTGCATTCCTTTTTTTTGAAAATGATGATGAAGAGGAGACATTAAAAATATTCTACGTCCTTCTCCATATTTCTTGCGGGTATATTTAAAATACGACACCTGCAGCATCACAGACAAATTCTCAGCTACAAATATTCCACAGAGAATAGGAATTAAAAATTCCTTTCGAATGAGTATTGCCATGGCAGCAATGATGCTACCCAGACTTAAACTTCCGGTATCTCCCATGAATACTTGTGCAGGATGCGAATTATACCAAAGAAAACCTATGCATGCACCGAGGAAACAAGCTGCAAAAACTAGAATTTCTCCTGCACCTGGTAAGTAGAGAATATTCAAATAATCTGCGGCGATTACATTACCGGAAACATAAGCTAAGATTCCTAGTACCGCTCCAATAATTGCGGAAACACCAGTAGCCAAGCCATCAATGCCATCTGTTAGATTCGCAGCATTTGAAACAGCCGTCACTACAATAATGACAAAGGGAACAAATACTACCCAAGCGAGTTGCATATAATTTTCTGAAAAGAAACTTAGTACAACAGCATAATCGAATTCACCATTTTTCAAAAAAGGGACATTTGTCAAGGTGGTTTTCACCCATGCAATTTGTCCTGCTTCTGTAGATATAGTCTTTACTATATCGTAATTGGCTGCCATTGCTCGAGCATAATCCATTTGCACAACCACATCTTCACTATAAAGCATAGTCAGCGCGATGATCAAACCCAAACCAATTTGGCCTAATATTTTAAACTTCCCACTTAAGCCTTTTTTGTTTTTTCGAAAAACTTTTATGTAGTCATCCAAAAACCCAATGCTCCCCATCCAAGAAGTTGCTATAAGCAGAAGTAAAATGTATATGTTATGCAATTGGGCTGTCAAAAGACAAGGAATAATGATGGCCAAAAGAATAATGATTCCACCCATTGTAGGTGTACCCTCTTTTTCTTTCTGACCCTGCAATCCTAAGTCTCTGACCGTCTCACCTATTTGTTGCCTTTGCAACCAACGGATAATTCGACCGCCAAAAAGCATGGAAATGATCAACGACAAAATAACTGCTAGTCCGGCTCGAAAAGAAAGGAACTGAAATAAACTGGCACCTGCCCAGTTGTAAGTTTCCTCTAAATAGTCGAACAAATAGTATAGCATTTATCGCTGGTCTTTCATTTGAATTAAAACCTAATCATTCCAGTACCTTTTAAAAGGAGCAGTGGAAGGGTCCTTTAAATTGGGAATATAAAGTACCCATTTCCACTGCGAGCCGTAAAAATGAATCTGAGAATGATTAGGCTCTTTTAATAAATCTAAACTTTCGCTAAGATTTATGTATTCGATATTTTCAATTTAAGCCGAGTGACGCTTTCAACTCGACCTTATCATCAAAAGGAATTCTCACTCCTTTTATTTCTTGGTAATTTTCATGACCTTTTCCTGCTACTAAAATTATATCTCCAGTATTTGCAAAAAGTCCTGCCGTTTTAATGGCTTGTTGTCTATCATCAATTCTAATTACATGATCATTTTTATTGGCATCTATTCCGGCTTCCATATCATCCAAAATGGATTTAGGATCTTCGGTTCTAGGATTGTCTGAAGTAAGAATAACTTTGTCACTCAATGCAGCTGCAATGTTGGCCATTACCGGTCGCTTTTTCTTGTCTCTATCTCCTCCGCATCCAACGACGGTTATAATCTTACTACTTGGCGATTTGGTTTCAATTAATGTTTCCAAAACATTTTTCAATGCATCAGGTGTATGCGCATAATCGACTACGCCTGTTATTCCTTTATCGGTAGAAATGATAATATCAAATCGACCTTGTGCAGGTTTTAATTCACTAATTACTCGAAGTAGTTCGAATCGATCAACATCCAAAATAGTCCCCACCCCGAATACCGCAAGCAAGTTGTATGCATTAAACTTACCCACAAGCCGAGCAAATAGTTCATCACCATTAATATCGAGGTGGAGTCCAGTTAAAATATTTTCAAGGACTTTTGCCTTAAAATCGGTTAGTGTTAATAACGAGTATTCATAAATCTTAGCTTTAGAGTTTTGCACCATGACCTTTCCATTCTTATCATCAATATTCACCAAAGCAAAACTAGTTGCAGGTAAATTATCGAAGAAAGACTTTTTAGCATCCAAATAGTTTCGGAAAGTCTTGTGATAATCAAGATGGTCATGAGACAAATTGGTAAACACACCACCGGCGAAATCAAGTCCGGTGATACGTTGCTGAGCAACCGCATGCGAGCTTACTTCCATGAAGCAGTGTGTGCAGTTTTGGTCGACCATCTCAGCCAATAGTTCATTTAAGGAAATAGGATCAGGTGTAGTGAATCGACTTGGTTTTTCGATTAATCCAATTTTATTAACTACCGTAGAAACCAAGCCTGATTTAAAACCAAGTTTTGAAAAAAGATCATGCAGTAAAGTTGCAACGGTTGTCTTACCATTGGTACCAGTGATACCAATTAATTTTAAATTTTTAGAAGGTTCATTGTAAAAAATAGTTGCAGATAATGCAAGCGCTTTTGCAGCGTCATCGACAACAACATAAGTTACATTTGAATCTAAATCTTGTGGAATTTCTTCGCAAAGAATTGTATTGGCTCCAGACTCGATTGCCTGAGTAATGTACTCATGGCCATCGACAGTAAGTCCTTTGATTGCACAGAACATACTCCCGGCCGCAACCCGGCGCGAGTCAGAGACAACGCGTCGGATTACTTTGGAAGTATCGCCCTTTGTAGACTTTACCTCAATAGGTTTCAATAATGTTTCAAGTGCGATCACAAGTGTTCATAGTGTGAGGACGAGCCTCAATTTTCAAATAGTGTGTCATAGTGCAAGGAGTAAAACCTTGCTTTAAAGTGTTCAAGTGTGAGATACCGAAATACCTCTAAAGTGTGTCATAGTGTGGGGACTTCGGATTTCTCCAGGCCCCTTTTATAGTGTAGTATTCTTGCGAATACTTTATTTCAATGTTAGCCAAATGCTCTGTCCCTTCGCTGCTGTTCCTGATTTGATTGATTGCAATCTTACTTTTCCCACTCCTGAGGTCTTTACTTTTAATCCTCTTGACTCCAATAAGTGTAAAGCATCTTTCAATCCCATCCCGACCACATTCGGCACTAATTCTTCTGAGAATATTTTCGGATACAAATTCAAAGAATCTCTTCTAGGTTGTAATTGTACCCATTTATTTTCCGCTATATTGTCTCTATAAGGAATATTTAGGTTCTTAAAAATTTCCTTAAAATCTTCTTTGTTTCCTACATGTTTTCCTTTCATTTTAGAATTCACTCTTCTGGGAATCCCCTTCTCATTCAAAGCAACATGCAAGTCCATTTCAGATTCGAAAATCCCTTCAGCAATTCCCTTAAAAATCGGTCCAGCCACTTGGCTTCCATAAAAGCCAAATACTTTAGGGTTTTCGACCATAACGATCACCGAATATTTAGGATTATCAGCAGGAAAATATCCAGCGAATGAAGCCCTATATTTCAATTTAGAGGAGCGGTCAATTTTGCTATAATTCGTTTGTGCCGTACCGGTCTTTCCCGCGAATTGAACACGATTCGATTTCAATTTTTTAGCCGTTCCATTTTCAACAACGCCCAATAAAAGATCTTGAACCAGCTGAATAGTTTTGCTTGACGCCATTTTTGGAAGTAGTACTTCCGGTTTGAATTTTCTTACCGTTTCTCCAAACTCTTCTACTTGATCAACTAAATATGGCTTCATCATTTTTCCTCCATTAGCCACACCATTATAAAATGTCAACATTTGTAATGGTGTCATCGTCGATTCATATCCTATTGACATCCAAGGCAATGAAATCCCTGACCAATTATCCTTTTTACTATATGCTTCTTTCAAATAAGGTTGAGCTTCACCAAGAATTGTAATTCCTGTTTTTTCTCCCAATCCCATTTTCTTCAAACGTTCAACAAATTCTCCCGCTTTGTTATTTGTTCCGTAATAATGTTGAACTAACTTTGCAATTCCAACATTAGAAGACAATTCAAAAGCTCTTCGAATGGTAGTTGTATCAATATCTTTACAAGCCATACTTGCATCAACCATTCGCTCTTCAAAAAAAGCAGTTTCCCCGTTTTCAATATTGATCAAATCCTCTAATTCAATCTTTTTATCTTCAAGTAAGCTCATGATGGAAGCAAGCTTAAAAGTTGACCCTTGTTCCACAGCAGTCCCTACTGCATAATTATAATTTTCCCAAAATCCAGATTCGGAATTTTTCACATTTGCAATGGCTTTTATTGCACCTGTTTGAACTTCCATTACAACAGCGCATCCAAAGTCTGCATCATGCTTTTTTAATCCTTTGATTAATTCTGACTGGGCGATATCTTGAAAATTGACGTTCAATGTAGTTTTAATATCCTTACCAGCAACGGACTCAATTTCATCCAAGTCACTTACAGGAATATAATCCCTCCCTACTCTTTGCACCAATCTCATACCTTCAGAACCAGCCAATTCCTTATCAAAGTATCCTTCTAAACCAACCGGTTGAGCATTCTCCCGAACATATCCAATTGTTCGGTGCGCAAGCATACTAAAAGGTCTTTGACGTTTTGATTTTCTATCAAGAATCAAACCTCCTTTATACTGACCTCTTGAGAAAAGTGGAAACTTTTGAATTTCATTTTTCTCAGAAAGCGAAGCTTCCTTCTTAATCAATATATTTCGAGTTCCTTTCTTTCTATGGTATTTCAAATATTCTAGCCATTCGAAATGGTTTCTAGAATTATCAACATAGTTTGCTAAACAATATGCCAATGAATCAACTTCTCTTTCGAAGTGAATCGCTTTCATACCGGTTGAATTAGGATCAAATCTAATTTCAAAGAACGGTAGCGCAGAAGCTAGCAACTCGCCAGAGTCCGCTATAATGTTTCCACGTTCGGCTTGCACAGGAATATATTTTAAATATAAACTATCTCCTTTTGCACTCCATTTATCTCCTTCAAAAACACTAATATTCACTGCCCTTGCAAAAATGAATAACGAAAAGCCGCATAACACAAAAAACGTTATGTACACTCGACTTAAAACTTCGTTTCTAATATCCATTTACACTACTGCTTTCTAGGTACTATTATTTTTTTCAACTGTTGTCTTGGTAACTGCAAGTTTGCATCGGCCATTGACTTTACAACTTGCGACCTTTTTGTTTTGGCTGAGAGTTGACTTTTCAGTCCCATTGATTCCCAACGAAGACTTTTGATCTCTTGCTGAGTATGTTGAATCTCTCGTAGCTTTTTATGCGAATAATTTGCATTAGCTATATAAATGACACCTAAAAAAGCCAGAAATAATAAGAAAGGCAACTTCCCCAAAACTGGAGATTTGCTAGCATTCTTCAAAATCGATTTCTCTTTGGCACCCATAGGATACAATATGTTCTTAAGTGTTCGGTGTTCTATCTTTTGTCCGCTCAGCAATGCGCATTTTTGCAGACCTAGCTCTAGAATTGTGTTCTATTTCTGTTTGGCTTGGAACAATCGCCTTTTTGCTAATCAGCTTAAATGGGCGATATATATTTCCATAAAAATCTGTATCATGCTTTCCTTCAGCATTTCCAGATTTCATAAAATTCTTAACCAGTCTGTCTTCCAAGGAGTGATACGAAATCACCACTAATGTTCCTCCTGGTTTTATGACTTGAGTCGCTTGATTTAATAAATCTATTAGCGCGCCCATTTCATCGTTAATTTCTATTCGGATTGCTTGAAATACTTGAGCCAGATACCTTGGTCGATTGCCTCGAACCATTGGTCCCAAAACCGTTAAAAAATCATTAATCGTTTTGATTGTTTTCAACTTTCGTTTTTGAACAATCTCTTCTGCTAAAGATTTTGAATTTCGAACTTCACCGTACCTACTAAATACTGATTGAAGCTCTTCGGCTGTAGACTTATTAACGAAATCCGCAGCGGTCATCCCATTGTTTTGATTCATCCTCATATCGAGCTCAGCATCAAACCGAAAAGAAAAACCTCTTGATGCTTCATTAAACTGATGTGAAGAAACTCCAAGATCTGCGAGCACGCCGTCTACTTGCTCTATTCCATAAATTTTCAAATACCGCTTCAGATGGCGGAAATTTTGCGGGACAAAATTGAATTGCTCATTCTCAGAAATCAAATTCGGCAAAACGTCTATGTCCTGGTCAAAAGCGATCAACTTCCCTTTGGAAGACAATCTATTAAGAATCTCTTTACTATGGCCTCCTCCACCAAACGTACAATCGATGTAAGTTCCAGATGAATTCAACACTAATGCGTCGATACTTTCTTGTAATAAAACTGGATTATGATATTCCACAACAAATTATTGTGGCCCTCCTGAGTCCGAAGTCGATGTACCACCAAAGTGAACATCTCCCATAACCTCCTCTCCTATTGCAGAGAAATCTTCAGGTGCATTTTCCAACATTTCATTATAAGCCTCTTCTGACCATATCTCAATTCTATTTCCTTGTCCTGCAAGAATTACATTCTTTGTAATGCCTGCATACTCTAAAAGCCGCTTTTGTAATAGAATTCTATCATTCCCTAACAGATCTATTTCAGTGGCTCCTCGAAGGAAATATCTTTTGAAGTCACGATTTTTCTTAACGAAGTCATTCAACCCATTAATTCTTGTCGCTACTTCATCCCAAGCTTTCTTGGGATACAGATTCAAGCACTTTTCAAATCCACGATTCATCATTATTCTAGAAGCTCCCATGCTGGACAACATGCTTAAGAGCCCAATAGGTAACCGAAGTCTTCCCTTGGAGTCTATCTTGCATTCAAATTCTCCAAGAAGCTGACTCATTCTGCGCTATTAATCGTTTGATTGTATGTGCACGACAAATGTAATCCTGTTTTGGCAATAAAACGCCAAAATCGTCCACTTTTTTTCACAAAGTTCCACTTTATTCCACTGGTGCGGAAAGACAGAAGTGAATTGCAATTATTTGATTATGACTCTTTCCATAATATGGTGATAAAAGTCATTTTTTGAATAAAATATAATTTTGATCACGGCTTGATTGAATGAAAAACGGTTTAGAATTTCCACTTTGCTCCACAAGCCCTAATTTTTGAGTTAAAATGTGTAATATTATTACACCTGCCCACAATCGCATCAATAAACAACTGATAAACAATCTCCTAAAAATTAGTGTAAAGCGCAATAAGTGAAAACGAGTATTTCAAAATGCAGGTGTAGAACCAGTATTAATTTCTGGTTTCCAACTTTTGTTTACTGGCATTGTTGGTATTTGGAATAGCTGCAGCATAGGAATTTGTGAAGCTCTTTATTTTCATTTGCAATACCCCTAGAACTGCTTCTGAAATAATACTTGAATTCATTTTCGATGTGCCTAATTCTCTATCAATAAAAGTAATGGGAACTTCTTTGATTTTCCAGCCCAAACTCCGAGAAGCAAATTTCATTTCTATTTGAAAAGCATATCCTACGAACCTAATTTTCTTAAGATCAATAGATTTTAGAACTTTAGCTGAGTATCCAACGAATCCGGCAGTGGGATCTTTCACCGGCATCCAAGTAATGATACGAACATACAGCGATGCACCATAAGACAATGCTAATCTATCGAGCGGCCAATTCTTAACGGCACCGCCCTTTACATACCTTGACCCCACAGCCACTTCTCCTCTACCCGAATGAAGTTCATCAGCAAGCCTAATCAAATCTTTTGGATTGTGAGAAAAGTCAGCATCCATCTCAAAAATAAATTCGTAGAAATTTTGGATACCCCATTCAAAGCCAGCAATATATGCTGTTCCCAGTCCTAACTTTCCTTTTCTTTCGAGAATGTGAACACGGCCTTTGTTTTCAGCCATCACTCCTTTAACAAGATCTGCTGTTCCATCTGGCGAACCATCATCGACAACGAGAATATCAAAAACCATATCCAACTGTAAAACAGCTGCAAGTATCTTCAGGATATTTTCCTTTTCATTATAAGTAGGGATAATGACAAGGTTCTTCAATTAGGAAAAGTTAAAGTATGATATAATGGTTCAAATATATGGCTTACATATAATATGTATTCCATGTTTGGAAGAAACTTTGACGGCAAAAAACCAAACAGGTTTGATCACCTTCAATGTTTTACCCAAATCATTGACCATCTAAACGCCAAAAGTTGCAAAAAAGATACTGAATTGGTCTAGAATAGTTTTGGAAATCTATTCGGTTCCGCATTGTGCATTATCGAATAAATAGATTCTGAGATGTCTTCAAAATTGGGTTTAGAGAAATAATCTCCCGCCGACCCATACGCTGGACGGTGTGATTTTCCTGTCAATGTTACTGGCTTGGCGTCCAAATATTCATATCCGCCTTGAACTTCAAGGACTTGTTGCATCATAAATGCGGTAGCACCTCCTGGAACATCCTCATCAACAAAAATGATTTTGTTGGTCTTTTTCAGACTCTGAACAATCCGACTTTCTAAATCAAATGGCAACAAAGTTTGAACATCAATCAATTCAACTGAAATACCTTTCGTTTCCACCAATTTAATTGCTTCTTGAGCAATTCTCAAAGTCGATCCGTAAGTCACTAAAGTAATGTCCGAGCCTTCATGCAAAATTTCAGGAACTCCAAATGGAACTTGCATTTCGGCTAAGTTCTCTGGCAATTGTTCTTTTAATCTATAACCATTTAGGCATTCAATTACCAGCACTGGATCTTTGGATTTCATTGCTGTATTGTACATGCCTGCTGCTTGAACCATATTTCTGGGAACACAAATATGCATTCCTTTCAAGGCACTCAACAATAAGGCCATCGGAGAACCGGCATGCCAGATACCCTCTAGACGATGCCCTCTAGTTCTTATTATGGCAGGGGCACATTGCATGCCATTGGTTCTATATCTCAACGTCGCTAGATCATCAGTAAGCGGCTCTAAACCATACACTAGATAATCTAAGTATTGAATTTCTGCTATTGGTCGAAGTCCTCTCATTGCCATTCCTATGGCTTGTCCCATAATGGTCCACTCTCGGATACCGGTATCAAAAACCCGATCATCGCCATACTTTTTTTGTAACCCAGCAAATCCTTGATTCACATCTCCAATGTTTCCAACATCTTCCCCAAAGGCATAGACCTCTGGGTGATTGGCTAGAAGCTGATCGAAGTACTTGTTTAATATTTGATAACCATTTACATAAGGAGAGGATTCTAAATAATTTGCAGGAACTACATCCTGTTGAATAGCCGCAAATGCTCCTTCAGCATATAAATGAGTATTGTACTCTTTCTTTCCCCTGTCGAGCAACTGATCTTTAATTTCAATTAACTTTTCGGGAGTATTAGCTCCTAAGCTAAAATTGATCTGTCTGATTAAACCTAACAATTCGCTATAGGTAGGATTCAGCAAGGTTCCTAACTCGGATTTAATTCTTGCAACTATTGGATTTTCGTCCGAAATGTTAGCTAAGGTTTCAACCAAAGTCGCTTTTAATTCATTATTTGCGGACTGAAAATTTTTCCAAGCTCTATCTCTAGCTTCTCTAACAAAGACTTTGGCTTCTTCTTCCAACTTGGTAAGTTGTTCTTTACTTGCTAACTCTTTAACCAAGATCCATTGTTTCATCTTCGTCAGGCAGTCAAATTCAACTTCCCACGCCAATCGTTCTTTTGTCTTGTATCTTTCATGAGATCCGGATGTTGAGTGTCCTTGAGGCTGAGTCAATTGCTCTACATGAACCAAGACTGGTACATGTTCTTTTCTAGCAATAGCCTCTGCCTTTTCATAAGCTGCAACTAATCTAGGATAATCCCAACCCTTTACAGTGATAATTTCAAGACCATTTTCGTGATCATTTCGTTGAAATCCTTTGAGAACTTCTGAGATACTTGCTTTTGTGGTCTGAAATTCTTTGGGTACTGATATTCCATAGCCATCATCCCAAACAGAAATGACCATTGGAACTTGCGTAACACCAGCAGCATTTATGGTTTCCCAAAAAACGCCCTCAGAGGTACTGGCATCTCCGATGGTCACAAAACAAACTTCATTACCATTAATGGAAAAATTTGTACCCTTGCTTAATTCGAGGTTTTCTTTGTATTTCTTAGAGGCAAAGGCTAAACCAAGTCCTCTTGCCATTTGACCGCCTGTACAAGAAATATCTGCAGATACGTTGTAAGTTTTTCTGGCATCCAACCATTCTCCATCTTTCCCAATAAGAGGAGTGGCAAAATGAGAATTCATTTGTCGGCCACCTGAGAATGGGTCGTTTTCACTATCGGCGTACAATTGAGCAAAAAACTGCTCTAAAGTACTGACGCCGAGGGCGAACATCAAGGTCTGATCTCTATAATAGCCTGATCGCCAATCTCCTTTTTTAAAAAACTTGGAAAGTACAACTTGTGGGACTTCTTTTCCATCACCAATAATTCCGAACTTCGCCTTTCCAGTCAACACTTCCCTTCTCCCAAGAATACTTGCTTCTCTTGAAATACAGCATAACCAATAATCTTGAATTACTTCTTTGCTTAATTCTGCATTCTTTTTCTTTGCGGTATTGGTCAGCTTGGTCAATAAGGGATGATCTAACATAGGCACTGTAATATATTTGGTGAATTTTGGTTGTACAAAGGTACAATATTATGAGGGTTTTTAAAAGTGATTTGCAATATTTTTTACCCGTAAGTAACTCATTATCAGTCAATAAAGATTTCCGCAGGAGCAAAAAAACCGAAAATTATACTGCATTTTCAAAGTGAAACAGAAATAAAAGGTGCCAGCTAAGTGTTGCACAATATTAAATGAATGCAACAGGTGTACCTTTTGAAGATTTCTCTCGTCTAAATAAACGTATGGATTAACTAATTGTTAACTACAATAAAGCACGCAGGACTTTCAATTTGGAACGATAAGTGTTAAATTTGTAGTAGAATAAACTAAAATCGTAAAAATGAAAAAGATATTATCAGCCTTTGCCCTTATGTTTTGCTTTGCATTCGCAAGTATCGCTCAATCTGAAGCACCAGCATCTGCCACCGACGCCGGTCCAAACATGAATTTGGAGACAATTGAAGTCGATTATGGAGTTATAGAGCAAAACTCGGAGCCATATAGAACTTTTAAGTTTACTAACGATGGTGATGAGCCATTACAAATTACGAATGCAAAAGGAAGTTGCGGATGTACCGTACCTGAATATCCGAAAGAGCCAATTTTTCCTGGTGAAACTTCAGAAATCAAGGTTAGATACGATACTAAGCGAATTGGAAAATTCGTGAAGCGAGTAACATTGACAACTAATGAATCTGTTGCTACTCGTGTTTTGACTATTAAAGGAGAGGTATTGAAGCCAGCTGCTGAGCCTGCAGGACTTCCTGAAGAAAAGCCAAGTATTTTGGGAGGACAGCGATAAGCTAGAATTCCATTCAATAAAAAGCGGTGATATCTGAAATAGGTATCACCGCTTTTTTGTTTAACCGCTTTTATCGGCTTTTTGCTATTTTCTATAGAGCAAAAGAAAACCCTTGCTTTGTAGCAAGGGTCTCTAACCCAAACAAATAAACACAAAAACTACTTTTACAAGTTTCTTTTTGTCAAAATTAGGTTCTTTCATCTTGCAGGACAATAGAAACACGAAATAATTGTGACATACATTTTTCAATATTTACTTCCTGCACCCCGATAAAAACCGAATAATTTATAAAAATCGTGACGTCATTTTTTAGCATTTTCCTTAGAAAACATACTGTTTGAAATGAAATAAAACTTTAAACTTAGTTGGAACGACAAGATTCTTTTCAATTTGGTTTAAATCAATCTTTTGCTGACTTAGTAAGTAAATCAAAATCTCTTAAACACGTCGCTAAATTTCTTTTGTATGCTGAGTTAGAAATCGTTTCAATAGATCCATTGGTGTTGGGCTCCAAGAATTGTAAAGCATAGTTAAATTCATTCGATCCTGATATCCTTCTCAGTAAGTCAGTTTGTTGATCCATATTCAATTGATCGATTTGAATAAGTTTTGAATCAATATCGGTGTTGCTTTCCCATAATGCATATTTTTCATCTAGTCTAATTTTGATTTCAGCCTTGTCTCTTAATTTGTTCATCAAAATTTCAACCGTTAATGGTTTGCCCTTCAACTGCTTTAATTCATAGCTTAATATATTTCCTCCTCGATCAGTTTGGAGATAAGCAGAAGATCGAATGTTATTGAAATACAATAAATCTGGGGTCGTGAAATTTCTACCCTCTTTTAGATCTTTGCTAGAATATTCACTAGAACAAGCTCCTAGAAATAAGAGGATAAGACTTAGGATAAAGACTTTATATTTCATAAGTTTGAAGAAATAGTTACAAGTTTTAAATATGAAATCAAAGTATAAAATTGGGTTTATAATTTCTGCTTTGAGCGCAATAATTCTTTTCTATTTTTTGAATAGTGCTATAGCGACAAAAACAAGTGACCTACCTCCCATTGGTTCATTCTTTTCACCAATGCATGGCTTTTGGTCAAATGCTCATGACATTGATGAGTTCAGTACATTTTCACCAGAAATTCCTGGTGTCTCAAAAAAAATTAGAGTCTCATTTGACGAAAGATTGGTTCCTCATATTTTTGCAGACAATATTACCGATGCTTACAGAGCCATGGGATATGTCCATGCTCAATTTCGTTTGTTTCAAATGGATCTAATATCTAGGTCGGCTTCAGGACGCTTAGCCGAAGTACTTGGAAAACGGTTGGTCAATAGGGACCAGGAACAAAGGAGAAAAGGATTGGCTTGGGCCGCTGAGCAATCGATTGAATCTTGGAAACGTTCACCAGAATTTTCTTTGATTGAAGCATATGGCGATGGTTATAATGCTTTCTTAAAAAATCTCAATCCCAGAGACTATCCAATTGAATTTAAACTTTTGAATTACAAACCCGAGCCATGGACGCCTTACAGAACTGCCCTACTTTTAAAAAACATGGCGCAAACTCTTTGCGGTAGAAATGATGATATTAAAGCTTCAAATACCTATAGCTGGTTAGGCAAAGAACAGTTTAATGAATTGTTTCCGGAGGAAATGATAAATGAAGATCCAGTAATCCCGAGCTCGGTGCAGTATCCATTTAATGCACTTCTACCTGAACCGACTGATCCTGAATTAATTGATGAACTCATTGGTCAAGTTCCATTTGAAAATCCGCCGCTTGGTATTGGAAGTAACAACTGGGCTGTGAATGGCAAGAAGACCAAATCTGGAGCACCAATTTTAGCCAATGATCCCCACTTAAGTTTAACACTTCCATCCATATGGTATGAAGCACATATCGTAACTCCAGAGACAAATGTTTATGGAGTTACTTTAACTGGATACCCATCAATCATCATTGGATTTAATAAAAATGTAGCTTGGGGTGTAACCAATGTAGGTCATGATTTGACTGATTGGTATTCAATAAAATGGGCAGATGACAAAAAGGAAACATATTGGCTAGATGGAGAAAAAATTGCAGTAAAATATCGAATTGAAGAGATTAAAATTAAAGGCCAAACCACGATATTGGATACCATTCGAATGACCAAATGGGGCCCGGTATTTTTTGACAAAAAAGAAAATGAAGAACCAGATTTGGCCATGCGTTGGGCCGCTCATGAAGCACCTAGACCTGATGAAATTGAGTCTTTTAATAAGATGAATGATGCGGCTAATATTGATGAATTCACTGTAGCTGCACAATCTTTTCATACACCACCACAGAATTTAGCCTTTATCACTAAAAGTGGAGACATCTCCCTGAGAGTTCAAGGAAGATTTCCGATTAAAAAGAAAGGGCAAGGAAAATTTATTGCGGATGGTACATTGTCCTCTAATGAATGGAATGGCTGGATTCCTAAAGATCAGACTCCTGTAGTGCTTAACCCCGAACGAAATTTTATAGCGTCTGCAAATCAGAAATCAACCGCTCCAGACTACCCTTACTATTACAATGGAAATTTTGAAGAATACCGTGGACGAATTTTAAATAAAAAGCTGGCCATCCAAGAAAACATTACTGTTAAAGATATGATGGCGTTACAACAAAACAGCTATAGTTTGAAGGCTGAAGAATTCTTGCCATCATTATTAAAAAATGTTAATGTTAATAGTTTAGACAATTGGGAAAAAGCTGCCATCGATACCCTTCGGCAATGGGATTTCCATTATAGAAATGACAGTCGCGCTGCGGCCATATTTGAAATTTGGATGGAGGAAGTTCAAAAGAAAACTTGGGATGAATTTTATGCAATGAAAGATTCCATTCCTGTGATTTTTCCAAAATCTTGGAGACTTCTCGACCTAATAAAAACGCAACCTGAACATTCCTTTTTCGACATTACTGAAACTGCTAAAATGGAAATAGCTAAGGATGTTATTCAAAAGGCTTGGAAGGCCGCTGTAATGAAGTCAATAGAATTTGAGCGTAATAAGACATTAACTTGGCGAAATTATAATCCTGTTATAATTAATCACTTAACAAGGCTCTCTGCATTTGCGAAAACCAACATCCAGATGAATGGATGTGGCGACGCACTTAATGCCGTTCGTGGCTCCTTTGGTCCTTCATGGCGAATGGTTGTGGAACAAGCGGATGAGGTTAATGCCTATGGTGTATATCCAGGTGGGCAATCTGGCAATCCTGGTTCAAAATACTATGATACTGGAATCGATTCTTGGGCTAAAGGGGAATATTACAAGTTGGAATATGTAGATCGCCCTGATGAACTCAAGAGAGAAATATTAACTTATACTATTAATAATAAATGAAAATATTGAAAGGAATTCTTCTAGTTGGCATATTAACATTGCTCCTTGGCATGATACTCCCATGGTGGTCCATTGGCATCGCTGGTTTGCTGGGAGGCCTCTTTTTTGGTGAATCCGCTTTCAAAAGTTTTCTTATTGCTTTTTTAGGAAGTGGATTGTCTTGGATGATTTTAGCCATTTATATTGACCAAAAAAATGCAGGACTTATGAGTTCAAAAATTGCTCAGCTTTTTAATGGAATTCCCTCAGAATCTTTGATAATTGCCACCGCTTTAATCGGGGGATTAACCAGCGGACTTAGCGGATTGACTGGATATTTTGGGAAAAAAAGTTTGGCTAATAAAAATACTGCTGAATAATAATTTTCAACTTCTTAGATCGTTATTAAAGCGAATACCAATTCTGAGCTTGCCAAATTTTAACCCAAACAAACTCGCGCAAGTGAAACTTTCAAAAAGCAAAAAGATTATCATAGGTGCTAGTACATTGCTACTAGTTGTATTTTATTTTTGCCTTCCTCGAACACTATTTCAAGACCCTTTTTCTACGGTATTATTAAGCGCTGAGTCAAATTTATTAGGTGCCCAAATAGCCAATGATGGTCAGTGGAGATTCCCTCCAAGTATTGGACACTCTGAGAAATTTGAGCAAGCCATTTTAACCTTTGAAGATAAAAGATTCTACAAGCACTTTGGGTTTGATCCTTTAGCATTTGCTAGAGCGATAAAGCTGAACATTAAGTCCGGGAAAATTGTGAGTGGAGGAAGTACCTTGTCCATGCAAACTATTCGTCTTTCAAGAAAAGGTAAGCCCAGGTCATTCTATCAAAAAATTATTGAAATCATATTGGCAACTCGATTAGAGTTTGGATATTCAAAAAAAGAAATTCTAAATCTATACTCGAGCCATGCCCCATTTGGAGGAAACGTGGTTGGTCTTCAAACTGCCTCTTGGAGATACTTTGGAATAAGTCCAGAGTTGTTAAGCTGGGGACAGGCGGCTTGTCTTGCCGTACTTCCGAATAGCCCGGGGCTAATACACCCAGGTAGAAACAGAAATACACTAAAAACTAAACGAAATAAGTTATTGGATCAAATGCAAACAGCGGGAATCATCGATGCCACAACCTGTTATTTAGCAAAACTAGAATCTATTCCCGACGCTCCTCTACCACTACCAAGATTGGCTCCGCACTTTTTGCATCAAGTAAAAAAACGAAACACTGATCGAATTGAAAAACTAAATCCATCCACTTTAAAAATAGACATTCAAAATCAATTAATAAACATTGCAAATAAACATAAACCTATTCTTGCAGGAAATTCTATTCACAACCTTTCAATTTTAGTTTTAGACAATAAGAAAAATGAAGTTGTTGGATATCTTGGAAATCTTCCAGGAACTGGAAAATCCAATCAAGAATCTGTGGACATTATTCATGCGAAAAGAAGTACTGGTTCCGTATTAAAGCCATTGCTTTATGGATGGTCAATGGAAGACGCGGTCATTTTACCAAAGACATTGCTCAGTGATATTCCAACAAGCATAAATGGTTATCGTCCTGAAAATTTCTTCAAAGCTTATTCTGGAGCAATTCCCGCAGATGAAGCGTTAGCAAAATCATTAAATATTCCATTTGTCAAATTACTTCAAGAATATCAGACTGAACGATTTTGGAAGCGACTAGGCAACATGGGTATCCATTCGATCCAACGAAAATCTCCAGACAACTACGGTTTGACTTTGATCCTTGGCGGGGCGGAAGCAAGCCTTTGGGAAATGACCAACACTTATGCCCAAATGGCTAAGGATCTTATGTTTTATAATGAAAATTCTAGCCGATATCCTGAGATCGATCACCTTCCACTTTTTTTTCCAACACCTCCTAATTCTAAAGGCAATGGTTCATTATTAGGTAAATCTGAGCCCAATAATTTAAGTGCAGGAAGTATTTGGCAAACGTTTGAAGCCATGAAAGAATTGGAACGACCAAGTGACGAAGGGAACTGGGAATTCTTTCACTCCTCTGGAAATATCGCTTGGAAAACAGGAACCAGCATTGGTTTCAGAGATGCTTGGGCTATAGGCGTAACCCCGGATTATTCCATTGGCGTATGGGTTGGAAATGCCGACGGCGAAGGAAGACCTGGATTGATAGGCGCTAGAGCTGCTGGTCCGATATTATTTGACGCATTCAGAATCTTTCCAACACCAAAGTGGTTTGAACAACCATTTGACGATATGAGCCTAATTGCTGTTTGTAAGGAATCAGGAAATCGTGCCTCTACAATTTGTCCAACGGATTCAACATGGGTTCCAAATAAATCATTAACAGGTCCAGTTTGCAAATTTCATGAAATGGTACATATCAATGAGTCGGGTGAGTTCCGTGTCCATAAGGACTGCGTGGAGAAAATTAGTGAAAGTAAAAGTCAATTTATTCTTCCACCGGTAGAGTCCCATTATTACTCTTTGCATCAGCCTGACTATGAACTACTCCCTAACTGGCATCCTTCCTGTGTAACTCAACTGGAGCATCAACCGATCAGCATGATCTACCCTTTGCCTAACGCGCAAATAAAACTGCCAGTTGACTTAGATGGAATTACTAAGCCCGCGATTTTTGAAGCGGCACATCTACAAATTGGGAAAAAAATCTATTGGCAGCTCAACGATGATTTTATTGGTGAAACAGAGAATTTTCACAGCCTAGAGATCAATGTTCCAATTGGCCAATACCGTCTTACGCTAACGGACGAAGATGGAAATCAACTACAGCAATCATTCTCAAGGATTTAACTTATCCTAGAAAAATATCCAGTTTGTAAGCCTAGAATATTTCAGTAACCATAATGAATTCTATATTTTTGCATCCTTGTCTTTTTAAAACTATTAAGAATAAATGATTAACCAAGAGCACTTCATTGAGGGCTTTTTAAAATGTTTGGTTGAAATGGATGTTGTCCATTTGCCAGGTTTCGGTTTTTTCAGCTGTTCCTATAAATCTGCGAGCATAGATGCAATTGGCGGATTGATTACACCTCCTACGAAAGAAATCACTTTTTCCTCAAATCTTCAAGAAAAGAAATCAAGTTTAAATCTGATATCCAAGTATTTAGGAGTCAACATTGAAGAGGTCGAAGCCAGTTACGCGCAGCTTAAATCTTCTTGGCAAAGTCGCCTATCCAATAAGGAAATCGTTCAATTAAATGGTTGGGGAAGATTATACATGGAATATGGTGGAGAATTAAAATTCAAACAAGAGTTAACCACTGATATCTTCAAAAACGATGATCTTCCAATTTTATCATTCAGAGCAATTAACCGATCGCAAAGAGATAAAAAGGAATTTAAGTCGAAACGATTTAAAGAGCAAACGACGAGAAAAGCTTCTAATCCAAATAAGAAAAATGTTTTTAGCTTATTAACTAACGCGGAATTAATGCCAATTACCATTGGTGTTGCCTCTTTTCTATTGATACTAGTTTTTTACATCATCCTCCCTAAGCAGCCAAATTTTTCCAATCAAAGTTTAGCTGAAAAAGTAAAAGCAGAGCGGATTAACCAAAAACCTTCTCATCAGTTGGATGCTGAATTGGCCAAAGACACTTTCACAGAAGTATTGAAGGATGACAAAGAATTGATTGATGAAGTCTCGGCGGTGCTTGATTCAGAAAATCAAAACGATTCTGTTTTGAGCAATTCATTTGACCAATCTAACCCGATTAGTCCAAAAAAACTTCAACAGGCCATTATTATTACTGGAGCCTACAAGAATATAAGAGGTGTAAAACGAAAAATAAAGCAGTTTATAGCTCTTGGATACAATCCTTACCAAGATATCAAAGAAGACTTACATCGTGTAGGAATCACATTTTCCTATCGTGAACCGGACGAATTACAAGAAATTCTATCGCAAATACAAGAGACTATTTCTCCACAAGCTTGGATTCTGGAATAAAGCCAAACAAAATATAATTCTTGTATAGGTATTAAAACTGTACTTTTTCCAAATTTAATTTTACAATCCCTTTTTTTGAATCACAGAAAGGCATACTTTTGCGTTAGTAAAGAACAAAGACTAGTATGCTACCAAATATTTCTAAACTTCAACACACAAACAGTGGTCAATTTTTACTGATTGCCGGGCCTTGTGCGATCGAGGGCAAGGAAATAGCTATGGAAATAGCTACTACATTAGTCGAGCTCAGTAATGAATTCAAAATTCCTTTAGTTTTCAAAGGTTCTTACAAAAAGGCCAATAGAACTAAGAAGGACTCATTCACAGGTATTGGAGATGAAAAGGCATTGAACATATTGGCTGAAATTGGTCAGCAATTCAATATTCCCGTAGTCACAGACATACATACCGAAAAAGAAGCTGCTTTGGCTGCGAATTACGTCGATGTGCTTCAAATTCCGGCCTTTTTATGCCGCCAGACAGATTTGCTAACCGCTGCTGCAGAAACAGGAAAAGTTGTAAACATAAAGAAAGGTCAGTTTATGGGCCCTTCGGGAATGAAATTCGCCTTAGAAAAAGTCCAAAGCATTCAACCAAACGGAGCGATGCTAACGGAACGCGGTACTACTTTTGGGTATCAGGATTTAGTTGTTGATTTCCGTGGTATTCCTGAAATGCAGACCTTTGGCAGCCCAGTAATCTTGGACTGCACTCATTCGCTTCAACAGCCTAACCAAGGATCTGGTGTAACAGGTGGCAAGCCTGCCTTAATTGAAACTATCGTAAAAGCGGGAATCGCTGTTGGCGTAGATGGTTTATTTATAGAAACACATCCAAGACCAAGTGAAGCCAAATCGGACGGAGCAAACATGTTGCCTTTAAGCAAATTTCGGAATATACTAAATAAGGCAACTAAAATTAGGAATTCGATCAAATAACCAATCATTTATTTTAAATAATTGGAATAATCAGAACAAAAACATATATTACCTTAGTCCCAATATCAAAAATATGAAGAATTTTAAAGCTAGCGCTGCCGTTTTACTCGGTCTATTGGTTTCAACCAGCGCTATCGCCCAACAAGCTGAAAAGTCACTAGTCAAGTCATTCAATTTGCTTGGCAATCAAACATTAGTAATTGATCTAGAAGGTCCAGTAGAAGTAAAGACTTGGACGAATAACTCCGTACGAGTTCAGATGGATATTGAATTGTACAATCGTCCAGTTATCTTCTTGAAAGGAATGATCATGGCTGGAAGATATAACTTGCAGTCTTCACAAATAGAAGAAGGCTTACTAATCAAAGCTCCTGGAATGGAACGCGAGGTTAAGTTAAAGGGAGAAGAACTTCAAGAAAAATTAGCCTACGTAATCTACGCTCCTGAAGATGTGCATGTTATAATGGCCAATGAAGCATCTTCGGCTATAGAAAATGAAAATTTCTCAGATAGAATAAAGTAACAATAGCTTACTTTAAACGTTCTTTAAGGGGCATAACAGTTAAAATTCTGTTATGCCCCTTTACTCTTAGTTTAAATTCCAATAAATTGCAATCTCTCCACGCAACAAACTAAACTCAATGAACATTAAAATTACGCTATTAGCAATTTTATTTTGCGCTATTGCATCCGTTGGTCAAGCTCAACTTACAAGGACTTTTCACCATTCATTCAAGATAGATTCTATTGACGCGATGACCCTTCAACTAGAAGGAGAATACGAAGTAAATTTTTGGGAGGGAAATACTATTCTTACGGAGACTAATGTTGAACTATACGAAGCCAGTCCAAATATCTTCAAACATTTTATCAAAGTAGGCAGATACAATTTAGAATATCTGGAAAATGGCAAAATCGGAGTTGTAAAACATACGCAGCTCAATCGTAAGCCTATATACACTGCTAAAGGGGAATGTTGGGAAGTGGCCAAAGTCAAAGTATTTATTCCAGATAGCTTTGAAAAAGAAGGAGAACATTCCTTTAGTCGCATTGCCAAGAAATAGCAAATAATTTCAAACGAACTCTTCCTATTCACCTAGCTAAGCAAACTTCGCTTACCTTTGCGTAATGCCTATTACCGTAGACATTAAGGTTCCTCCTGTGGATATCAATGATTGGAATAAAATTAATCAGCTCGCTGTAAAGAAATCTCAGCAGCCATCTTCCAATGTACAGAAAGTCATCTTACTTAAAAAGTCAATTGACGCAAGAGGAAGGCAACCGATTTTTCAGTTAAGGCTTGAGGTCTACACGACTGAAGAAAGTATTCCTGAACCAATTTCCTATATCAGTCTTTTAAAAAATAAGCATCTCGACAAAAAAGTGCTCGTCATCGGAGCCGGGCCCACAGGATATTTTGCGGCATTAGAGTTATTGGAACTAGGATTGAAACCTATCATATTAGAGCGGGGAAAAGACGTTCAGCAAAGAAGAAGAGATCTTCGAGGAATTCAACAATTCGGCGAAGTAAATCCTGATTCCAACTATTGCTTTGGAGAAGGCGGAGCCGGAACTTATTCAGATGGGAAATTGTATACCCGTTCGCAAAAAAGAGGGAACATCGAAAAGGCGCTAAAACTACTTGTAGAGCATGGCGCTCAGTCGGACATTTTAGTAGATGCTCATCCTCATATTGGTTCCAACAAACTTCCCAAAGTTGTTGCTCAAATTCGGGAAACAATTCTATCCCATGGAGGGGAGATTTTGTTCAACCATAGAGTGACCGACTTTATGATCAAAAACGAAAAAATTCTTGGCGTTCAAGTCAACAATGAGATGGAGATACAAGGGGATGCAATTATTTTGGCCACTGGTCATTCGGCAAGAGATATTTATCAATTGTGCCATCAAAAAGGAATTCGACTAGAATCAAAACCATTTGCTCTAGGTGTTAGAATTGAACATCCACAACCTTTGATCGATGAGATTCAATACAATCAAAGAAAAAGAGAGGAGGATCTACCAGCAGCTAGTTATAAATTAGTCTCTCAAGTTAAAGGTCGCGGAGTTTTTTCATTTTGTATGTGTCCTGGAGGATTGGTTGTACCAGCTGCCACTAGCCCAGGGGAAATAGTAGTCAATGGGATGTCCTTGTCGCGAAGGGATTCTCCTTACGCCAATTCCGGAACGGTGACTGCCGTTGAAGAAAAAGATTTTGCTCAATTCGCTGATCAAGGTGTATTTGCGGGAATGGCTTTTCAAAAATCTGTGGAGCAAAAAATGTTCTCAGCAGGAGATGGAACTCAAAAAGCTCCGGCCCAGCGGTTGACTGATTTTGTTAAAGGGAAAGTGTCCAATGATTTACCATCGACTTCATACATCCCTGGTTTGCTTGAGGTTCCTTTGCACAGTTTATTGCCAGATTTTATTTATCAACATTTGAGAGAAGGGGTTCAAAATTTTGGAAGAAAAATGAAGGGATATTTTACGGAGGAGGCCAATGTGATCGGTACCGAAAGTAGAACAAGCTCTCCGCTTAGAATCCCTAGAGACCCAAAGACATTCATGCATCCAGGAATGGAAGCTTTATTTCCAGCCGGTGAAGGTGCGGGATTTGCTGGTGGAATCATCAGCGC
This sequence comes from uncultured Saprospiraceae bacterium, assembly GCA_937928045.1. Lineage (GTDB taxonomy): Bacteria > Bacteroidota > Bacteroidia > Chitinophagales > Saprospiraceae > JABDJM01. The sequence continues at coordinate 73,167 of CALFWO010000013.1, forward strand.
TGCAATGGATGGACAAAAAGTAGCTCGTGCTGTAAATGAATATTTACAATAGCCGAGTCCATTAATCAAAATTTATGAAAGACATTACGGATTTAATTGGTCGTGTTTTCTTATCGTTCATCTTCTTGTTTGAAGCGTACGATTCGCTCGTTTATTTCAAAGCAACGAAAGCACAAATGATTAATTATGGCATTACTTGGCAAACAGATCTAATACTTTATGCCGGGATATTTACATTAATATTAGGAGGAATTCTATTGCTCATTGGATACAGATCTGGATTTGGTGCGACCTTACTCCTACTCTATTGGATACCAGTTACATTTGTTCTTTATTCATGGTGGAACGATCCGATTGAATTTCGCAGAGATGCTTCAATACAATTCATGAAAAACTTGAGTATTGCTGGCGGATTGTTAATTGTAGTTGTGAATGGCTCTGGAAAATATAGTGTCAAAAGATTGTTTGCAACCACGAAAGTCAGAAGACGATAATCACCTTCAGTGTTTTTCCTAAATTAAACATTTACATCAGATTTTCTATTGTTCAAATTTTTGGAGGAGAAAATATTTGTGCGACTCCCGCTCTTCGTTTGGGATCGGGCTATACCAGGCTCCTTGTTCAGTCGTCCTGACAGCAGTCAGGATAAACCCTTTCTATCCCTGTCGCGGAGTTTACTTTTAATCAGTAGAATTTTATTGCACTACGAAACTGGGCTATTCTACTAATACAGATCAGATCCACAAAATTTACAGAATTCGGCATCATCGTCATGCCCTTCCTTTGCACAATTTTTACAACATTGAGTATTAAGGCTTACTTGATTTACCGCTGTTTTGTTACCGGGATTTACCATTTCTGCTGAAACAATTCCAGTAGGAACTGCGATCACAGAATATCCTAGAATCATAATACATGCCGCAATAAATTGACCTAAAGGTGTGCTTGGCGCAATATCTCCATAGCCTACTGTTGTAAGCGTTACAATCGCCCAATATACCGACCTTGGAATACTGGTAAATCCAGAATTGTTATCTGCTTCAACTAAGTAAACCACTGAGCCCATTATAACTACGAGAATTAATATAAAACTAAGAAATACAAATATCTTAGCCCGACTTGCCTTTAATGCTTTACTAATTTCAGATGCTCCGTTTACAAAACTAACCAATTTGAAAATTCTGAAAACCCGCATCAATCTAAGCGATCTGATTACTACGAGATATTGAGATCCCACAAGAAAAAAAGAAAGGAAAAATGGCAAAATTGCCAATAAGTCAATAATACCGAAAAAAGAAAAAATATATTTGGAGGGACTGTGAACTGCATAAATTCTAAGCAAATATTCTACAGTGAAAAAAAGTGTAAAACCGAATTCAAACCACCAAAAAACATCATAATATGGTTTTCCTAAAAAGTCTACAGATTCTAGCATTACTGCCAATACTGAACCGAGAATTGCAATGAGCAGAATGACATCGAACAACTTTCCATCTTTGGTATCTGCCTCAAAAATCACTTCATGAAGCTTTTCACGAAGTGGGCTAAAATTCTCAGGTTTTGTGTTTGCCATGGTGCTAAATTAGAAAATGATACGTAAAATATGCCTCAGGGTTTTACAAATTTTACGATCAGCCAAAATCCTTTCGTACCTTTGGCACAGCTTAAAACTGGAAAAATGATAAATGCTGTCATAATTGAGGATGAGGTTCACGGTCTCGATAATCTTAAAAATCTACTTTCAAAGTATTGCCCACAAGTAAAGGTTATCGGCGATGCGGGAAGTGTTGAATCAGGTATTGAACTATTCGCTTCCTTAAAAGAGAAAGTCAATGTAGCCTTTCTAGATATCAATTTGCCAGATGGTCTTGTGTTTCAACTATTAAATGGACTGCCAAAGATTGATTTTGAGGTAATCTTTGTAACTGGCCATGAAAAATTTGCAATTAAGGCTTGCAATTACAGCTCCATCGGATATGTAATGAAGCCTATTGACCCAGATCAGTTGGTTGAGGCAGTGTCTAGAGTCAAAACCGGTGAGCAAGAAAGTACTAAAATGGAAGAACGTGTTGACCTCTTCAGTCAATACTATAACAATCCCAATAAATTTGAGAAAATGAGTATTGCCGCTTTAGACGGGATATATTTCATCAACATCAAAGATGTAGTCAGATTAGAAGGAGAAGACAACTACACTCATATTTTCATGAAAGCTGGAAATCGTTTGACTGCTTCTAAAACGATTAAGTCCTACGAAGAAATGTTAGCTGGAGTCAATTTTTATAGAGTACACAAAAGTCATTTGGTCAATTTGAACTACTTAAAGAAATTTGTGAAAGGTGATGGCGGCTATATTATAATGGATGACGATAAGCAAATCGCGGTATCTAGAAGGAGAAGAGCTGCATTTATGGAGCAAATGAAAAAATTGCAAGAAGAAATCTAGCAACGGTCAAACAATATTCCCTTTTCGTTCGCTTCTTTTTCTAATGATCCTTCGATTCTGTTGGAAATATTCGTTGAAACATGTGCTATTTAAAACAATTTTTATTCTTTAAAAGATTAACATTTTAAATAAAATGTTAATCTCATTTATTTGGTTTACAGTCATTTAAGATTCAATAGGTATAAATTTAAACCATTAATCTAACTTCAGGAACACAACTTTGCCCTGAATTGTACGTACAATAGCTTTGGAAGGTCGCTGGAAGCTTCTAAATTAGCTTCCAACAACTAAACAAAAGTATTAAACAACCAAATTTTAGTTCGACATGGTAGAAAAAATGACATTGAAACTGGGATCTCTAGGAGGTAACATTCAGGTGATTGAACCAACTGCAATGACTAAAATAACTGGTGGTAGAAATCTTGATATTAGACCAAGCATATCAAATACTTGTGGTGGGATCATGCCCTCCTAGTTCTAATCAAATTCTACAAAAAAAGGCTACATCTTTCAGGTGTAGCCTTTTTTATTTTGAATCCTAGTCAACAAGGGCTAATCGACTCAATTCAACAAGTTTCTTGTAAATTTACAGCCAAGCAGATTTTCAATGCCACAACATAGCGTAAGTCTTCCTAAAATTAAACAACTCGAAGCGCAGCTCCAGGGCCCGCTCTCGGAAGACCAGCAGTTGTCCGCCATGGATCGGCTAACCGGATATTTTATCTACACCGATATTAGCAAGGCTATTACCCATATTAAAGAACTCAAACGATTGGTAGATAAAGTCGGTGGAGACGAATCTAGATTGAATTATCATTGGTATGCCGGACAATTAGAAAATCAACTTTACAATTTTAAAGAATCTGCAAGCCATTTTGAGTTTGCTCGAACAATTGCTCAAGACATTGGAGATATCAATCAACAAGTAGAAATTCTCGTTGATAGTCTTGGGACTTATATCAATTTAGGCGCTTGGGAAAAAACGCAGGATCTCATTGAGGTTGCAAAAAAATTATTGGAACAATTTCCAAACGAAATGCTAACCCCTCGCCTACTCTGTCGAAGTGCCTATTTGCATCTTCATCTTGGAAATCTACCTGAGTCGCTTGCTGATTTTAAAGAAGCCGAAAAATTATTGAACCAATACTCGCGTACTTTCAAGATCAAGGATTATTACTTCTTGACTTTACTGCAAGCTGGCATTGGTAACATTCATCATCGCACAGGAGATTCTAAGACTTCTATCAAATCCTATTTGGAAGTAGTAGACATTTGCGAAAAACTAGAAATGAAAACCAGGCTTAGCTGGCACTACCTGAATGTTGGCAATGGTTTTTTGGCCTTGAATGATGTAACGCAGGCGGATAAATATTTTAAAGAAGCGATCAAGATAAAAGACGATCTAAGTAAAAAAGCTAGAGCAGGTGCTTATGCTAATTTAGGCTTCGTAGCTTTTTCTCAAAACAATTTTGATGAAGCTTTGGAACTTTTTGAAGAGGCCGAAGAATTATACAAAGAAAATGCGATTAATGACTTTAGAAATTTTTCAATAATTGCAAATTGGAAGGCTCGGTTATTCTCTAAACAAGATCAACCATTAAAAGCACTGGAAAAATTTAAAGAAGCTTTCAAATTTGCGGAAGACGGTGCGGACTTTAAGCAAATGGCGGAAGTGTGTTTGGAGGTTGCAAGATTTTATGCAGAACTAGAAGATTTTGAAGAAGCCTACAAATACCAATTGATGCATTCTCAATTGGAGCAACAATATCGAGCGGAAGAAAATCGAAAAAGCCTTGTAGAGCTAGAAGTCAAGTACGAAGCTGAAGCAAAAAAGAAGGAAGCAGAAATGCTAAGGTTAGAATCTTCTCGATTAGCATTGAAAGCTTTAAGAGCACAAATGAATCCGCATTTTTTACACAACTGTCTAAATGCAATTCAAAGATATATCACTTCCAACGATACCGATACAGCAGCGCGTTATTTAGCCAAGTTTTCCAGATTGATGCGACAAAGTTTGGAATATTCCGACCTAGAAATTATTTCCCTGGAAGAAGAAGTTCATTTCTTAAAAGACTATTTGGATATTTTTCAAAAATTGAGATTCGAGCAATTTACTTATGATATTACGATAGATGAAGAATTAGAGGAAGACATCATGAGTATTCCTACCATGATTGTTCAGCCTTATGTAGAAAATGCATTGGAACATGGTATTCGATCTCAGCCAACTGGTCATGTACAAGTGAGCTTTAAATATAATTCAGAGGAAGAAATTCTGTGTATTGTAGAGGACAATGGAATCGGGATCAATGCGTCCAGAACCATCAAGGAAAGGGACAAAGCTGAGCGCAAGCATCGTTCTATGGGAACTATGATTACTGAGAAGCGATTAGACATATTGAACAAGACTCATGGTAAGACGGTATCTGTAAAAACGATTGATTTACAGGAAGATAACCCGAAAGAGCAAGGAACAAGGGTTGAGATACAATTGCCTGTCACATATCTACAGAAAAGCTAACGACCGTTTTCTAAACCATTTCGACCAGTTTCAGGACTTTGCAAGCCTATTTCTAATTATGACTTTCAACAACTTGAATAGGTCTGTACCTTGGCATCAGTTTTCTCATAGTATGTTTGTTTTGTCATTTCCTGCATCTTGTTCCCTCCTGAGATGCAGGAATTTTTTTTCCATGTGATCTTCACGACATCTTACTCAATTCTTTCTTCAAATTCGATTCACTTAGCTTATCTTAACCAACGATATGGTGACTAAACTAATTTCAACATCTTTGTTAATGTGCTTTACATTGATTTGCGTACAAGCACAAATTGGCTTAGTATCCATTCCTAAATCCAATCAAACGATTGAGAAGTCAACGTCTTTTTCTACTTCAAAAACGTTTCAGATTTCCAACGGGTTAGACAAATATTATGTCCTAAATGGACTTGATGAAGGCGTCACAATGGAGATTGAGCAAGCACCTCTCGGGATATTTTGCAAATTGGATAAATCCTTGGATCAGAAATTTCCATTTAACTTGAGATTTCGATTAGGAGAATTCCATTATACAAATGGTCTAGAATACGGAGATGAATTGGGCAGAAGAGCAGCATCCGAGCCTTTGAAAAAACAATAGTTATTTAGAGCCTGAGCTTTTATTACCCCGCCTTTTTTCCAAACTTATATTAAAGAAAAAATATCCTCTACCGCTATCGTTCGTTGAACGTTATACCCTTCCGCGTATGTTAAACCGGAAGCTCTTCCGTAAGTAGCACAACGAGCTCTTTGATAATCCAAGAAATCTTTTCCCGAAATTGGCGTATTGGGTTCTTTATTATTTGGATCGTAGAATTGAGACTTAAAAGCTAAAATACACTCCATCTTTTTGTCCATTTGATCCGTTACATCAACCACGAAATCAGGTACTAAATGTCTGTCTTGAATATAATGATACATAACTTTAGCTCGCCAAGGTTTTAGCGGTTCTCCTTGCTCATCTAATATCTCAACCTTTTTCAATCCTGAAACAAATCCGGCGTCGGAAATTAGTTTTGCAGCCTTTCCATGATCGGGATGTCTATCGGTAATCGCGTTAGCCAGAATTATCTCTGGTTGATATTTTCGAATATAGAATGCGATCTTTTTAAGATTCTCTTCGTTGTGGGTAAAAAAACCATCTCTCATTCCCGCGTTGTCCCTGACCAAAGCGCCCATGATTTTAGCCGCTGCATTGGCTTCTTCAAGTCGCATTTCCGGAGTACCTCTAGTGCCCATCTCTCCTCTCGTTAAATCCAGCAAGCCGACTTTTTTTCCTTTTTCAATTTGTCCAATTAAAGTACCGGCACAGGACAATTCAATATCATCGGGATGAGCACCTATAGCGAGAATGTCTAATTTCATAATTATGATTCAAATGTTCGGCTATTATAATAACTTTTCAATAGCTTTTTGAACCTTTCCACTATTTGGCTTTGTGAATGAAACAAAATAGTCCACTACTCTGCCTTCTCGATCAATCAAATACTTGTGAAAATTCCATTTTGGTGAAGAGTTCACCTTGCCATTTTCAGACTTGTTAGAAAGAAATTTGAAAATCGGAGCCACTTCATTTCCCTTAACATGAATTTTATTGAATATCGGATATTCAGCTTCATACTTGGTTTGACAGAATTGCTCTAATTCGACACCTTCAAGTGGTTCTTGACCTCCAAAGTCATTTGATGGAAAAGCAACAACCGAAAAGCCTTGATCCTTATATTTCTCATGTACTTCAGCCATTCCAGCCAATTGAGGTGTGAAGCCACATTTACTGGCCGTATTGATAACTAGCATCACTTTGCCCTTGAACTGATCCATGGAAACCGTTTTACCATTGACATCTTCTACTTCGAACTGATAAATTGTATTCTGCATTGATTATTATTATTTTTAAACTAACTAATAAAACCTCCGAAAGTTCAACAAATTCAGGCTGGAGTCGTACAAAAGTATTGCTTTGACCCAATGATTAACCGATAACTAAGCTAATATTTTATGCGGATTCAATATATCGCGATTACAGTATCTTTTCTTCTTTTCCTCTTTTCTTCTTGTACTGAAGATTCGAACCAAACTGTAGCTCCTAAAACTGGGCAGAAAACCACCATTAATGCTGGTTCAGGATCCTTCAAACGGGTTTTACCAAAGGAAAGTGGCATTTCTTTTACAAATTTGATCAAAGAAGATTACGATTACAACATCTTCAACTACGAATATTTGTATAACGGAGGTGGTGTTGCTGTTGGCGATATCAATAATGATGGGCTTCCAGATCTATACTTTACAGCTACTTTTTCAGAAAATAAACTATACCTAAATAAGGGAAATTTTCAGTTCGAAGACATTACTTTGAAAGCTGGAGTAGGTGCGACAGTTGGATTTAAAACCGGGGTAACCATGGCAGATATCAACAACGATGGATATCTGGACATCTATGTTTGTCGGACAAGTAAGACAGATGATGGAAAAAAAAATAACCATGTTTTCATTAACAACAAGGATTTAACTTTCACCGATCGTGGCGCTGAAATGGGCCTTTTGGACAACATGAATTCTAATCATGCCACTTTCTTTGATTACGACTTGGATGGAGACCTGGATTTATATTTATTAAATCACCGATTGGATTTTACGCTTGCAGTTAAAGTAGATCTAGAGCAAGATGCGCTAGGTAATCTGAAAAGAAAAACTGAGCCTATCAGTCCTTTTGAATCAGACAAGCTTTACCGAAATGATGGCAATGGAAAATTCTATGATGTCTCATTGCAAGCGGGAATAAATAACTCTGCTTTTGGATTGAGTGCAACAGTTGCTGATTTGAATGAAGATGGTTATCCAGACATCTATGTTGCAAATGACTACATAGAGCCGGACTACGTTTATATTAATAATAAAAAAGGAGGCTTCGTTGATCAGTACTCCTCCAGGATAAGACATTCCAGTCAAAACAGTATGGGAGCTGATATTGCGGATATTAATAATGATGGTCTCCCAGACATTATTGTTATGGACATGATTGCTGAGGATCCAATTCGATACAAAGAATTGATGAATGTAATGCAAACCAAGCGATACAATACTTTGGTAAAATATGGCTATGGACATCAGGTCGGAAGAAATGTTTTACAATTGAATAATGGCCGAGGTGGTTTTAGTGAGATTGGTCAAATTGCAGGAATTTCAAATACTGATTGGAGTTGGGGACCTTTGATGGTTGATTTAGACAATGATGGTTGGAAAGATATTTTTATTGCCAATGGTTATCGAAGAGATGTTACCAATTTGGACTACATGAATTACACTAGAGATTCAATAGCAAAGACTGGTGGAATTACTCCTAAGCGTTTCCCGAGCATTAGTGAATTCATGAATATAGTTCCTGAAAAGAAAATTGCGAACTATTGCTTCCGAAATAATGGCGGATGGACATTTGACAATGTTGGTGATGCCTGGGGATTTGGCGAAACAACTTTTTCCAACGGAGCAGCTTATGGAGATCTTGACGCCGACGGTGATATTGATATTATTGTCAACAACATTGGAGATCCCGCTTATATTTATCAAAACAATTCTGCAAATGCGAACTATTTGCAGTTAGAAGTAACTGGTCCAAAAAAGAACAATAAAGGCTATGGCTGTGAAGCTATTCTAACTACATCAGATGGAATTCAAACGCAGTCGCTACAAGCCAGTCGTGGTTTCTTTTCTGCCTCAGAACCTTTAATGCACTTTGGATTAGGAAACTCAACAATTGAAAAACTAGAAATTATTTGGCCTGGTGGAAACTACCAAGTCATTAATAATCCTAAGCCGAACCAACGATTAAAAGTAAACTACAGCAATAGTAAAAAAGGTGGGCCTACTAAAGCATCAAGTGCGAATTTGGTTGCTCAGAACAAAAAGTCTGGTCTAAATTTCAAGCATAAAGAAAATCTTTTTGAAGATTTTGATCGGGAAAGATTATTGCCTTCTCAACTATCTAAGCTAGGTCCACATTTGGCAATTGCTGACATCAGTGGCGATGGACATCAAGATATTTTTGTTGGAGGAGCGGTTGGACAAGCCGGAACTTTTTACACTCAAAATGCTGCTGGAACTTTCAAAGAAAAAAAATCTGCTGTATTAAATAGTGATATGGCAACAGAAGATATGGGCGCCGTCTTTTTCGATGCAGACCAAGATGGAGATCAAGATCTATACGTGGTCAGTGGCGGAGCAGCAATGCGTGTCGGCAATCCAGCCTACCAGGATCGACTTTATATTAATGATGGCAAAGGAAATTTTTCAAAATCAAAATCACTTCCTAAAGTAAATGCTGCTGGATCGCAAGCAGTCGCGATGGATTATGATTCTGATGGCGACCAAGATTTGTTTATAGGAGCACGTTGTCTACCTGGATCTTATCCAACCACTCCGAAAAGTTCTTTGCTACAGAATGATGGCAAAGGAAATTTTGTGGATGTGTCTGAGAAAGACGGAAAATCCATTACCAATTTAGGAATGATATCAGATGTTGTAGCAGTAGATTTGGACGGTGATAAAAAAATGGAAATCATCATTGCCGGTGAGTGGCTGCCAATTGGGATATACTCTTGGGATGGAAAAAACTTTATTGATAAATCTTCAGCATTCGGAATGACTGATACTGAGGGTTGGTGGAACACGATTGTTCCTGGTGATGTGGATGGCGATGGTGACATCGATTTTATCGCGGGAAATTTAGGAACCAATACCAGACTTAAGACAGCACCTGACCAACCACTTTTAATGTTTGCAAAAGATTTTGATCGCAATGGACAAGTAGATCCAATTATGGCGTTTACAAAAAATGGAAAAGATTATCCATTTGCGGGACGAGATATGATGGTCAGTCAATTGTCCTTTGTAAAGAAGAATTACCCAAGATATTCCAAATATGCCAAGGCGACCGTAACTGATATTTTTGGAGAAAAAGCGGTAAGTGAAGCAAATAAATTAGAAGCCAAAGAATTTAAATCTAAGTTATTCTTAAATGACGGTGCTGGAAATTTCAAAGCAGTAGATTTACCAATTGAAGCACAGATTTCGCCGATTATGGCTGCACAGATTTACAATTTCGATGGAAAACCGGGAAGTGAAATATTCTTATCCGGAAACTTCTCAGGTGCCGAAACAGAAACCGGTGTATATGATGGATTCAATGGTTTAATCCTACGGTACCAGAACGACAATTGGCAAGTCATAGAAGGAAAAGATTCTGGATTTTGGATTCCTGGCGAAGGTCGCTCTATGGAAATATTAAATCGCGGCAAATCAAACCCTATGATTTTAGCCACTCAAAACAACGGTGAAGTTCTAGTATTTGAACGAGCGAAGTAGTAAGTGTTATTGGTATTATTTATACCTTACTACTCCACTTGTCAATCCTTGAATGAAAAAATTAAATTGGAATTGGATCTTGTTCATAGGTCTGCTTCTTTTCACAGGAATATTCATTTATTACTTTTCGGACGCTAATCCTTTTTGGCCTGGATTAATAGGCATTGCATGTTGCTATGCCCTCATTTTTTGGGTCGGATTAGGTGCAGAAAAATCTAATCACCCAGAAGAAAAATCTTTTTTTCTAGCCAGTCGAAACGTTCCTTTACACCTTGCTATTTTTACGATGGCTGCTACTTGGGTTGGCGGTGGTTTTATTAATGGAACTGCCGAAGCCACTGCGTCAAGTGGTTTGGTCTGGGTTCAAGCTCCGTGGGGATATGCCTTGAGTTTAATTATCGGAGGGATATTTTTTGCTGGGAAAATGCGGCGTTATCAATTCCGAACAATGCTCGATCCTTTGGCTCAAAGATTTGGCGAAAAGATTGGCGCATTTCTGTTTATACCAGCGTTACTTGGAGAATTATTTTGGACTGCTGCCATCCTTACTGCTTTAGGAACCACCTTTGCAGTTGTAGTAGGAATTGACACCAGAGTTGCTTTGGTAATTTCCGCCATCATTGCTATTTTTTATACTTACCTCGGAGGGTTATGGGCGGTAATAAAAACAGATTTTATTCAATTTATTTTACTAATTGGCGGATTGATATTAGTGCTGCCTTTTGTACTAAATAGCGTAGGCGGCTGGTCATTGGTTTGGTCCCGGTATGTTGATAAGTTTGGAGTAAGTGCTACATTAATACCTTCCAAAGAGGCACTAGGAAATTATTACTGGAACTGGTGGGACTACGCATTGCTTTTAATATTTGGTGGGATACCTTGGCAGGTATATTTCCAGCGTGTCTTAAGTGCTAAGAACGAACAGACCGCCAAATGGCTTTCAATAATTGCAGGCTTTATCTGTTTATTGGCAGCAATTCCTGCGGTGGGTATTGGCATGGTTGGCGCTGTAACGGATTGGACCGGCTTAGGACTTTCCGGGCCAGCAGATGCCGCATCGACCTTGCCTTATGTCGTTCGTCATTTGTGCAGTCCTTGGGTCGCGACCATTGGCTTGGGTGCAGTAGCTGCAGCAGTAATGTCCTCGACAGATTCTTCTATGCTTTCGGCCGCAAGTCTAGGAAGTTGGAATGTTTATAGACCATTAGTGAAACCTCAGTTATCAGAGATTGGAATTACAAAAACAACTAAAAAATTAATATTAATTATTGGTGCATTGGCCAGTCTTATTGCTCTTAATATTCAATCTGTGTATGAGCTTTGGTTCTTATGTAGTGATTTTGTCTATTGCTTATTGTTCCCACCATTGTTATGGGCTTTGTTCGATTCTAAGGCCAATTGGATCGGAGCGATTACTGGTGTATTAGTAGCTTTTATTCTTCGTTTTGGAGGAGGAGATGCTATACTTGGAATACCTATTATTCTTCCTTATCCAATGATTGAAGATGGTGTTGTTCTTTTCCCTTTTAGGACTTTGGCAATGTTATCTTCTTTAATATTAATTCCAATCGTTTCGAGATTCACACAAAAAATAGCGCCACCAAAAACTTTGGTGATTTCCGAGGAATAATGAATTGAAGGAATTTAGTAGGTTCCAAAGTATCTGCGAATAATCCACTCAATGGTCAATAAAGCCAAAGCCAATAAGGCAATCCATTTATAGTCGATAACAGACTTTGTAGAAGAACTTTGATAAATGATTGGCTTTAATTTTGAACTATTATGCAATGCTTCTCCTAAGCTTTGAATCTGACTTGGGGCATATACCTTACCACCAAATTTTTCGCTAATCAAATTAAGAATTCCGTGATCAGCGGTTGTATTGAATAATTCCAATTGAATTGGTTCAACGCTAAATTGCCCAGAAGAAGAATAGGCTTCACCGTTGAAATTGGTTTTAGCTTTGTACGTGTAATTTCCAACTGGGAGTATTCCTGCTTTTAAGGAATAAGCCTTGGTTGTTTTGCTAAAAGTAAAATTGTATTGTTTTCCGGCACTTGAATTTACATTGATGGTGGCTTCTGGTGTATTGATCAATTGATAACTTTGATTGTACAATTCAGCGTCAAAGAACACCGGCTCATTTTCTTTAAATATATTTTTCGCAAGGCTAGTTCTAAATTTTCTTTTATCCTCTTTCAGACTAAGGTATTGAACCGTTTTGGAAATCAATTCATCAAAATGGTCATGGTTTTCATTTTGAAGAAAGTCAAACAATCGCCATCTCCAGATTCCTTCTCCAGCTAACACTCCGATCTTAGTTCCATCTTTTTCTCCAATGCTTAGTAATGGGTACTTTGTTTCTACTCGGCCAATTTTTTGATTCAATAATACCTCTCCGATTGACGAAGTCGTATATTCTCCAAAGGCGGCAATAAGGGGTGGATACTTTTCTACTGCATTCTTCAATCCATCTGTAATATTGAACAAATTGAAATTTGTAGTAAGATCTGCCGTAACTTCATTTCCTTTAGCGCCAGTAGCTTTGATTGAAAACAAAGGCTGCCTCTGATTGATTTGCGGAATACTAGTTTGTTCACCGAGGATGTACCAAATCGGTGTTTTATTTTTATTCAAATTATTGATGACTGAGGCTACTGGATATCTTTTAGAAGGAATTTGATGTAAAATTGCAAAATTATACTCGCCTACATTACCCTTGAAATCCTTTGCATAATCAACAGTTATATCATAATTTTTATTTGCAGTTAGTGATTGCTTGATGGCGGTAATATCCGGATGTGGACTTTCAGCAAGAATGAGAATCTTTTGTCGCGCATCCAGAACATCTACAAAGAAATCTTTCGAATTATTTGATCTGGTCGATTCATCTGCCACTGGAGATAGAGATACTCTGTACCGTTGAATTCCTGCTCTATTCGCATCAATAATAAATTCCTTCGTAGCGAAAAAATCGTTTTTATTTATTCGTATTGATTTGGAATCAATTTTTGTCGCCTTGCCATCTACAATTTTTGAAACAGTGAGTGTAGAATTTTGTCCAACTAAATTTCTTGCTGCGACATCAACTTGTATACTAAACTTATCTCCTAGATAAGCAATGTTGTTATGTAATACGCGCTTTGCGATCAAATCCTTTTGGGGAGTCGTATCACCAAGTGCAATCGTGTAAACCGGAGTTCCCAATTTAGCTGCTCCATATAGCGGACTGGAACCTTCATTGTAGATTCCATCTGTGGCCATTACAATAGCACCAAGATTTTGATTGTCGTAGAGTTCTTCAACCTCCTTGAACAATTTTGAAATATTGGTCACCTTGTCATTAAAACTTGTATCTAATCCTTCCCGCAAATCTTTACCAAAGGAATAAGTTTTCAATTCAAACTTTTCATCAAGCTGTTGTTCCAATTTTTTCAAATCAGCAACATAGGCATCAAGCTCTGATTCTGAGAATGACTTCCCTACCGATTCCGAAGCATCTTGTGCTAATACAATTACGGGATTCTTAGATTCCGTGATAAAGGATTTAATAAGTGGGGATAGCAATAGACTAGCTAAAAGGGTAATCGCGAAAGTTCTCAAGAATCCTAGAAGAATAGGCAACCATGATTTCCAATCTTTATTCGTCTTTGCTCGAAAATACATCAAGAAAGCATAAAGCAATCCCAAAAGCAAGCAGCCGAATAAGAAGTAAGTAGGATATTGAAAAGTTATATTTTCCATGTAATTATGAGCCTATCGCTTCACTTTTTCTATAGCGATATTTAACTACTATAACACGCATAAATTCGTGTAAAAGTTGCGATAAGCATCGGCTTTAAACGTTCGATTTTTGTTACCAAATGGTTAAATAGTGTGAATATTATATCATTAGGTAGTATCTCCACAAGAATACAAACAAATTTCGGTTTTTGTTCGTTAAAAAGGAGCACCATAGCATGCACATCATGATAAAAAAGTTATTCGCGGGTTTTCTATTCTTGCACCTCAGTTTCGCCAGCGCATTTGCGGCTTATTTACTCATTCCAATGGATGAGAATCAGCGCGATCATCTCAAAGCATATGGAATCTGCTACTGGGTATTGGAAAATGAAGTTGAAGCCCATTGGCTATTGAATTATCGCGGAGGTAGCTTCGCTTTTCCGCATAATGCGGCCTTCGAAAAAGAGTGTTTAACACGAGGCGTAAGCTATGAGATCATCGCTAATGGCCAGTTTACCAGTATATTAGAAGAAATTGCTGATCCGGAAGTCAACCAAGATGCGATAAAATTGGAAGTAGCTCCAAAAGTGGCTGTTTATACTCCGCAGTTCAATTCAAAAGGAGAAAAAGTACAACCCTGGGATGATGCGGTGACCTTGGTACTCACTTATGCCGAAATTCCATACGAAACAGTGTACGATCGAGAGGTTTTAGAAGATAAATTAGCCGAATTTGATTGGCTTCACCTTCACCACGAAGATTTCACAGGTCAGTATGGTCGTTTTTACCGATCTTTTAGTAATCATGCTTGGTATAGAGAAAATGTTAGAAAAATGGAAAGCTTGGCAGAAAGTCTTGGTTTTCAAAAGGTATCTCAGCTGAAATTAGCTGTTGTCAAGAAGATTAAGGAATATGTGGGCGGAGGAGGATTTATGTTTGCCATGTGCTCAGCGACGGATACTTACGACATCGCTTTAGCAGCGGAAGGATTAGATATTGTGGCTGATATCCATGATGGAGATGATGCAGATATGACGGCAAATTCCAAATTGAATTATGATGCTACTTTTGCTTTCAAAGATTTTCAATTGAAACTACAAGATCCTTTGGTATATGAATATTCAGATATTGACATGACTCAACCAAGAAAGATCCAAGCAAAGAATGATTACTTCAATCTTTTTGATTTTTCTGCTAAATGGGATCCAGTCCCAACCATGCTTACCCAATGTCATACTCGAACGGTCAAAGGATTTATGGGACAGACCACTTCATTTAAAAAAGAATTAATCAAATCCCATGTACTAAATTTAGGAGAAACGAAAGTTTCAAAGGAGTCAAGATACATTCATGGTTCGCATGGAGAAGGTACTTGGACATTCTACGGTGGACATGATCCTGAAGATTACCGTCACCAAGTGAATGACCCGGAAACCGATTTAAATTTACATCCAAATTCTCCAGGCTATAGATTAATATTAAACAATGTATTATTCCCTGCGGCTAAAAAGAAAAAGCGCAAGACCTAGACCGCAAGATGCGACTATTTAAAAATAGAAATTTCACCCACCATCTTTCTAAATCAAACAACTCCGCTTGGTTTTCAAAAATTGCAGGAGCAGTAATGACCCTTATCGCCTCAGGAATTTTTTATGGCGCATATACTAATAAACTTACATTAATAGATTCGGATTTAAGATACCCAGTTTATTTATTCCTCTGCTCCATCATAATGGCTGGAGTTTACATCTTCATTATTGGTTTCCAAACGAACTCAGCGCCCAAATATCCACTAATTTACGATCCACTAAAAATTGCTAAACAAAGAATATTTAATTCAGCATTAGGATTTCAATTTATTATTTGTTTTTCAACAGTTTTCATATTTGTTGGATTTAAAGAACCGATGTTTCTGTTAATCGGATCATTCATTTTGTTGCTTACTTTGATTGGATTAGTTTTCGAAGTATTAAGTATTATAAAACTTATTAAAAAGCGAAAAAAGTACGGAAGCACATCAATACAGATCCTGACAGGACCGACATTCATAGGAGATGAAATTTCATTCAAGATTAACAATCAGAATGTCTATGAAAAATTGGAAAGCGTGGAAGTTGTATTACGAAACTTAACTGAAAAGTGGGAACGTAGACATCAAGATAAACCTAGGGGAAAGAAAAATTCGAAGATCTTAAAGACCTACATAATTAATGAGACAATTCAAGAAATTGGGTTCAATAAAGTTCCAAAAGAAATCAAACTAAAACTGCCTTCAATTCCGGCGCAAAAAACAAACTACAGTTTGACCAATCCAACATATTGGGAACTCTGCATATCTAATACTAAAGAAAATTTTTGGAGTCGGTTCTTTATCGAGGTTTTGTAAGGGTATGTAGATAAGGATTTGGGCGGTCCCGTTGGGCGTTATGTTACACAGCTCGCTATTCGCTCGGCCGCGCTAAATCGCACGTCTGCCTTTTTCAAAGGCACTGTTCCACAGCACTACCGCACTTTACTTTAGCTAATAGCAACAGAATTAAATTTTGGTCGAAAAAAGACTATGCTGTTGCGGCCACATACTCTCTAATCACTCCCATAAAAGCTGGGCCGTATTTTTCCAACTTCTTTTCTCCTACTCCACTAATCAACGAAAATTCTGGCTTGGTAACTGGGCGCTGTTGGGACATTTCTTGTAAACTCGCATCTGAGAAGACCACATAAGGTGGAACTCCCGCGGCCTTCGCAATATGTCTTCGCAAGCTTCGCAGCTTTTGAAATAAGTCGACATCAATTGCCGAAAGCACTGCTTTCGTTTTAGATTTGCTTTTGCTTCCTCCTTTTGTTTTCTGTTCTTTGATTTTTTGAATCAACTCTGTTGGTCTGGCTAAATTAATTCTTTGCTTTCCAGTTAAAATTTCTTTTCCTAAGGTTCCTATTCTCAATTGATTTCCACTATGGTAAGCGATTTCAAAAACGCCCAATTGAATCATTTGCTGAATTAGAAATTTCCAATCAAAAGCTGACAAATCACCACCAGCGCCATAAGTTTTTATCTGGTGATATTTTTTAACTATAATTTCCTTTTTATTGGAACCTCTTAAAATATCTATTAGCAAGCCAATCCCTACGCGCTGATTGGTTCTAGCTACAGCTGACAGCGCTTTTTGAGTTTCGATAGTTGCATCAAAAAATTTCGGTGGATTCTTACAGATATCACATTTACCACAATTACCAGGATAATCTTCGCTGAAATAATTCAATAGTATTTTCCTGCGACAAAGCATAGACTGCGCGTATTCCAGCATTCGTTCCAGCTTGGTATATTTCAAGCTTTTTTCTGAAGGATCACCCACCTGATCTTTTTCAAATAAAAAATGATAAGTAGCTACATCATTTAAAGAATAAAATAAGATGGTATCAGCGGCCAAACCATCTCTTCCGGCCCGACCGATTTCCTGATAATAATTTTCAATAGATTGTGGAAGATTGTGGTGTATCACATATCGGACATTGGACTTGTCTATTCCCATTCCAAATGCTATTGTGGCACAAACAATTTGAAGTCGATCATTGATAAAATCTTCTTGCACTCGATCTCGATCTTCAACTTTCATTCCTGCGTGATAGAAATCAGCAGACAAACCAGCAGCTTTTAAGGATTCCGCTAAACTTTCAGTTGCTTTTCGGCTAATACAATATACGATGCCTGATTCATCATTTCGAGACTTGGCGTAGCTGACAATTTGAGGAATCTTCTTGATGCCTTGTCGAACCTCCATGGTAAAGTTTGGCCGATCAAAAGAGGAAAGAAAGGTTTTTGCTTCAGTGATTCCTAATTGTGCTTTTATGTCCTCACGAGTTAGCTTATCTGCGGTAGCTGTCAGCGCAATAAAAGGTACATCGGGAAACTCACTCCGCAAAAATTTTAGCTGCGTATATTCTGGTCTAAAGTCATGGCCCCAAGAACTGATACAATGGGCTTCATCAATTGCCAACAACCTTAATTTGCAGGCCCGGAGTAGAGGCATAAAAGAACCGGAGACTAATTTCTCTGGCGAAACATAAAGCAACTTAATATCATTGCTCAATACTTTCTGCTCAACTTCAGCCTGCTCGGTTATCGATTGGCTACTGTTAATGAAAGCTGCCGCAATTCCATTGGCTTTCAAAGACTCGACTTGATCTTTCATTAGAGAAATCAAAGGAGAAATTACCAAGGTCATCCCATCCATAGTGATGGCCGGAATTTGAAAACAAATAGACTTTCCACCACCGGTGGGCATCAAAACGAGTGCGTCATTTCCTTGGTATATGGCATTGATAACATCCCACTGTAAGGGACGAAAATGGTCATATCCAAACCAATTTTTAAGTGCCAACTCGGCTTGTTCCAGATTCATAATTTGGTGATCGATGGAGGAATAGCAATCCTAATACTAACATGCCAAAGGTAAAACAATTTTTTTGTTAATTGTAAGCGTTAATCAGATATTGAAACTTATTTTTACTAACCCAAATTAATGAAAGTACACATAAACCTTACATTTATTGAATATTTGAGGGCGACTGCTATAAATTTTTTAAAACTTTTTGTTTTTTAAATTCATTTTATCTATCTTTCCATTGCAAAAAATTGCCAAGTCAACTGGGTAACTATTCTTTTGGATTTGTTTATCGCGGTTGTATAAGGATCCTAAGTACTTAAGTTTGGAAAGGAGTTGGGTTTGATCAATTTGATCAGGACAACTGTTGGGCAAAGCTGGATGGCTGGTCGGAGGGCGGGCCTTTTTTTAACATTGTTAAAAAGAAAATCCCACCCGCTTTCGGATGCCCAAAATTTTCTTTGCTAAAGTTAAATTTGGCTTAGAGATTTTATACCTATTTATTTCGGCCTAAGATCATCCAATGGCTCGCGATCGAAAATAGGCTTAAGCTCTGCTTGACCTTTCTTTTTCTAAAAGTGTCATAGGATTTAAATTTTAGTCATAGATTCGAACAATATTCTTGGATTTTTGTAAATGCCAATTATTGAATATACTTCCAACGTTCAAGCTCCATGATATTTTATCTTTTTCACAATCAATTAGCAAAAAATAATCCGAAACCTATAATCGAAGTCTTTTGGTGCATTGGGCTCAGCAAGCGAATTTATAAAATAAAAATCCAGTTGTAGATCTTTTAGTCGGCACCGAATACCAACAAATGGAAAACAAATAATCAATACATTAGAACTTCAAGAAAACGATCGAATAAAAAAATGAATTCAAAATTTGACAATTTTGGAATCTTAAGGATTCTTATCTGAGATTGTTGGTTCTTCTTAATTTTAGCTCTACTCCAGAAATTAAAGATGAGCTTGACACAGAATGTAAAGATGAATTCAAAATTTAGTTCATAGGTATATGTGACGAACAGAGACTTATATCAGGAAGTGAGTTTTGTCAAGATAATGAATGTGTTGAATTAAATTTTACTTTAGCTTAGGACAATAGGTACTAAATGCTATAATACCTCTCCTGATAAATTATTTATTGATCTTAATGATACCGGAGAGTATACATTTGAATGTTTAGAAGCATATTCTAGAGGTTCTCTTTTTGGCGAAATCAGAAGTGTATTTGGTCTTATGAAATTTAAATCTGATTCCGTATCGAATTATGAATGGGAAATAGGATGGAATTCACTTGAAGGACTAACTATTGGGTCGAAAGTATTTAATATAAATCAACCAGCCGATGTAATAATGAATTGGGTTTTATCTAGCATTGTTTGCCTGCGATTTAATTAAAATTCCTTACATTTAAAACGAATAAAATTTAAACACGAATGGCGATTTATGACTAGCGTCATAAATTAAATAGCAATGATTGTGATTCTAGCTATTGATGTAATTTAGAGAAATATTATCTTAATGAATATTCAAGTCAATAGGAAGTAGAATCAATAATTAAATGTGGTAGTTGTATAGTTTGTAACTCTCTAAGAATAAAAAAGAACAAGTGCTAAGAGGCAAAGAACATGATTTGTATTTTTCCTACAGCACATCAGTTTTCGCTAAACGCTAGTTACAATAATGACAAGCATGATAATAAAACTTGCTAATTAAAACTACCAGATGTCAGTTCTTATTGGCCAATTAAATTAATAAATAGATACATAAAGAAAACATTGAATGTTGTTTAGGACTGATACACTAAGCTAAAATTAGTTCTATTATTTTCAGTTTGATACAAATTTTATAGCTCAACAAATTCTTAATATGAAAAAGTTACTAATTATTGGATGGATGTTTTTATTGCAATGGAATCTATGCTACTCTCAAATTGATTCATTTAGCACGAGTCTTAAAGGTAAAATCATAAGAGCTATTGGAAAGAATTCCCACTCATCGGCTGTTTGCTATGCGGGTCTCAAAGGAAGCGAATTAGGATCTGGCCTAATTTATATAAGTGAGAATTCAGGAAAGAACTGGAAACCTTTGAATAATGGAAAACCTATTGGAGTTTATGTTTCTGATATTCAGGCCATAGAAAAATCCAGTGATCCAGAAAAAACACTCTATGCTGGTACTTGGAAAAATGGATTATACAAAAGTAAGGATGATGGGCAGACATGGCAAAAAGATTTAAATTTTCCATCGTCTGACGTCAGGAGTATTAAATCTGGAATTCAAACGCCTCTTTTGATTTATGCAGCTACTTCATATTTAGGTGTAGTAAAAAGTATTGATGGCGGAAAAACGTGGAAGGGCAATGATGCAAAAACAATCAATAGTACTTTTCAATTTGTCTGGTCCATTGAGATTGATAAAAATGACGACAATATAATTTTTGCCCAAACCTTTAATAGTGGCATATGGAAATCAATTAATCAAGGAGAAACATGGAAACAAGTGTTAGATACAAATGGGGAGGTATGTTGGGATATGAAAATCTCCAAAGATTCTAAAAATGTTTGGGTTGTCTCCAGCCAAAGAGGCGACACTTTGAGTTCTATTTATCATAGCATTGATGGTGGAAATACTTGGGAAGAGATGCTTGATGTACCTCAGATCGGAATAAGTCAAATTAATGTAGTAGAGAGTGATGATGAGAATACTATAATTATTGGCAGCTGGAAAAAGGGTGTACATCTATTAAAAGATAAGAACTGGATTAAAAGTACTCTTGTTGACTACGATTCAATATCCGAAATACTTTTAATGGATAATGAAATATTAATTGGTAGTTGGGGGAATGGAACTTACAACTTAAAACTGGAATAAATTTCTATCGAAATTGGCTGATTTAAAAAGAAATAAAATACGATTACTTTATTTAGCAAAAGTCCTTCAAAATTTAGTTGAAACTTATTGAAATCCAAAACAATATTATTATTGGATTGACCCTTTCTTTATAATTAAAAGAAAATTTTTAATCCACGAACGCAATGAAAATGATATCCAGGTTGTAGTTGATAATGCAATCGAATTAGGGATGTTTTTCAAATTATCTAATAGATTGACTAATTGTGTTCACGAACAACATGATTTTTGATTCCAATTTTGTTGATCACCTGAACCCTGACGAATAAACGGCGCCTTTTTTCCCTAAATTCATAGAATTATTAGTCTCAATATTAAACTAAGCTAATCAATAGAGCAGTAAGTACCCTACCCTTTTTTCTCCTCAAATCGTTGAAATACAAAAAATCCTATTAAACAGAAGAATACTGCAGTATATGCTATCATTATAACCCCAGAAGGATTGGTGCTGCTTTTCCCAAAGATTAAAAGCGAGGGAAATATTAAATTCGCCAAAGCAACCCCCATTTTCATCATGAAATTTCTTGCACCATAAAACATGCCGGCTAAGGTTTTACTTTCTTCGTTTTCGTCTTCATAAATGATATCTGCGATGATGGCATTAGGCAGTATTCCGAAGGCTGCCAACGGAAAAGCACTGGCAATTGCTAGCAGGTAAAAAGGTAAATCTCCTTCCCCTAACAAGCGATAATTAGCGATAATAACAAAACAGGCTGCAAATGCAATGAATGCCCATAATAAGATCTTCTTTTTCCCTATCCGTTTTGCAAGCAAATTTAGCGGAACATAAAGCATAAGACTGCAAACAAATCCGATCAACAAAAAGAACGTGGCATCGCTTTCAGGTCGTCCAATTAATATGGTAATGAAATAACTAATTCCTGTTTGTATAAAGGTCAATGACAACCAATAAAAAAGATCTGATATCGCAAATATTTTAAATTTCCGATTTCTAAAAACAGTCTTTAAGGAATCCATGATATTAATCTTTGCTACTTGTTGAACAGCATATTTATTTTCATTTAAAAATAAGATCGGCACCAACATGGCAATAAACCCAATAGCAGTAAAACTCGCTATAGCAATTTGAAATGCGATGACAATTTCAAAACTATTTTGCAAATGTTCGAAGACGGCGTAAATACTATTTCCGATCATAAAACCTAACGCCCAAGTAACTGAAATTATGGTACTGATGCTTAAACGATCATCCTCATGATGTCCCAATTCTCCGATTAGAGCAGTGTATGGCACAACATATAAAGTCATGGAAAAAAAGAATAAAAACAAGGTTACAAAAAGCCAAGTCGTGTTCAGCGAAAAATTATCTACACTCAATGGATAGAATATCAAAAAAGAAAACAATGCAAATGGCACAATCGCCAATGCCATCATAGATTTACGTTTTCCCATCTTATGACTTCTTCGATCAGACCAATTGGCAATCAAAGGATCAGTAATTCCATCAAAAATTCTTCCACCAAAATTGATCACTCCTAAGGTTGTTAAAATACCTAAAATCGCACCAGTAAAAATAAATTCTGGGAATACAGTAGCACTTGAATCTTCAGGCGGAAAATAAAATCGAGGCAATAAATTTATAGCCGCAAAACTGGTTAAGGACCATCCTAATTGACCAATTGCATAAATCCATTTAACACCCAATCCCGGACGGATTGCTGCGATAGTTTTACTCGAAAAATTACTTTCCATAATGTTGAATTGGATGATTATTGTAATATTCTGATCAATATCAATAAATATTCGGGGCTTCTCCTCAAATCAGTCCAAAGAAAAAACAAATAACTGTATATTTCGCATCAAATAACGAATTATGAAGCAATCTAAGATAGCCGGGATTGGCCACTATGTTCCTAAAAAAATTGTTACTAATCATGATCTAGCGGAGGTAATGGATACAAGTGATGAATGGATTCGTGAAAGGACAGGAATTATAGAAAGAAGATATGCAGAACGTCATAAAGAGACTACCTCGACCATGGGCGTTGAAGCCGCTAAAATAGCAATTGAACGAGCGGGCATTACCAACAAGGATGTTGACTTTATTATCTTCGCAACGCTCTCTCCAGATTACTACTTTCCAGGAGCAGGTGTACTGTTACAAAGGCAGATGGACATGGCTGGAATAGGTGCACTAGACATTCGAAATCAATGTTCGGGATTTATTTATGCCTTGTCAGTTGCTGATCAATTTGTAAAAACTGGGATGTACAAAAATGTTCTAGTAGTAGGTTCTGAATTCCATTCTTCGGGCTTGGACTTTTCTACTAAAGGAAGAAATATATCTGTCATTTTTGGTGACGGTGCAGGGGCCGTTATCGTGCAACCTACTGATGTTAAAAACAAGGGTATACTATCAACGCACCTTCACGCAGATGGTGAGTATGCAGAAAAACTTGCATTCATCAATCCCGGTTCTCATGGTGGAGCTTTTTTAGGAACTGAACAATATGGATATCCAGAGGGCGATTTCGATTCAATCTGGTTGACGGATAAAATATGGGCGGATAAGGATATTTATCCGAATATGGAAGGGCAGGCTGTTTTCAAAATGGCAGTTCAGAAATTTCCTGAAGTAATAGCAGAAGCTTTAAGTAAAAATAAACTAACCTCTGCTGATATTGACATTTTAGTACCTCATCAAGCCAATCTTCGCATCAGTCAATTTGTGCAAAAGAAATTGGGCTTAAAAGATGATCAAGTCGTCAACAATATCCAAAAGTACGGCAACACGACTGCAGCTTCAGTTCCTATTGCCTTAAGCGAAGCTTGGGAGGCAGGAAGAGTTAAAGATGGAGATCTTGTATGCTTGGCCGCATTTGGATCTGGTTTTACTTGGGGTTCAGCCTTAATTCGTTGGTAAATATCAACTAAATAATGCCTAATCAAACGTCCTACTCTACGCTTCAGAAATCGCTAGCTTGGTTTGTTCATCTTTTCACAGCTTCAGGAATTTGCGCTGCGTTTATGGCTATCCTCGCAGTTGCGGATCACCAATGGGTTACTGCATTCTGGTGGCTAATTTTATGTCTATTTATTGATGCCATTGATGGTACTTTTGCACGCTTGTTTAAAGCCAAAGAAGTCCTTCCAAACATGAACGGCACTAATATTGACTATGTGATCGACTTTGCAACCTATGCAATCATTCCAGCATATTTTTTCTACGAGGCTGAACTAGTAAATGATCAATATAATTTGGTGCTTACTTTCCTAATATTATTAGTTTCTGCGATTTATTACGGTAAAGAAGGAATGGTGTCCGAGGATAATTATTTCATTGGCTTTCCGGTGATGTGGAACATGGCAGTCTTTTTTATGTTTTTTGTTTTTCATGTATCACCATTGTTAAATGCTATTTATATTGTATTTTTAGCAGCATTGCATTTTGTGCCGATTAAATTTGTCTATCCAAGCCGAGCTAGTAAACAATTTTGGCCGACATTGATTGCTACTTTGAACTTCGGACTAGCCATTGTCATGGTTTTATTCAATTACCCTGAAGTTAGTGTTTGGAATTATCTTGCGGCGCTATCGGTACTGTACTATGGAGTTATGGCTATCTACAATACTTGGATTGAGTAAAAATATTTGTTTGTGATCTACCAAAGAGAAATACCATTTGTCAAAGTTGTTATTCCCTTGATAATTGGTATTACTGTTGGTTATCATTTTAAGATACCGTTATCTTTTCTTTTTCCAGCTATTGGTTTGACTTTTATTCTATTTGGAGTAGTTGCATTTTTGAAGCTGTTTCCAAATCTTCGCATATTACTATCTGGTGTTATCTATTTATTTTTCTTTTTACTAGGTATAACTAGTATTGGCTATACGGCTGAACAGTTTCATATAGACGATGAAATTGTTAACATAGAAAAATCATTCCAAGTCAAAATAATCGAGACTCCAAAAATCACCAAACGAATATCATTTAGAGCTAAAATTATTGACACTGATTCTTCCACATATCCTAAAAATAAAAGTCTCGGCGAACTCTATGTTAGTTTAGAGAAAAAAAACGAGATTGGTAATTTATTACTTGGAGATCATTTATTTCTTTATGGAAAAATCAGACCACTTACTCCTTCCAAAAATAAATATACTTTTGACTTTAAGAATTTTTTAAAGACTAAAGGAATTACACATCAAATTTTCTTGAATGAAAAAAATTGGAAATTGCTTCATCGTAACGAAGAGTTTTCAATAGTCAACTTAGCAAAATTAGTACAGCATAAATTTTCAAGAATTATTCAGAAGTACATCCCTGAACTTGAAGAATCTTCTATTGTTCAAGCATTGGTAATAGGTAGCAAATCAAATTTAGACCCTGCTATTCGAGATGCTTATGCCAATACTGGATCAATGCATGTGCTTGCAGTTTCCGGCTTACACGTTGGACTCATTTACGCCTTTCTAATATTCATTTTTAGATTTTCTGTAGGCAAATCTAAGTTGATAAAATGGTCAAAGTTTTGGATAATCTTATTGATTATTTGGTGTTTCACATTCATCTCAGGTGCTGCGCCCTCAGTAATTAGAGCCAGCACAATGCTAAGCCTGTTGTTAGTTGCAAAGAATATTCAGCGGTATCCAAACACTTATAACATTATAGCCTTCACTGCATTTTGCATGTTAATATACAACCCATGGCAATTGTTCGATGTCAGTTTTCAACTTTCGTTTTTAGCACTATTAGGAATCGTATTTTTCCATAGTAAAATATACCGGTCCTGGTATATAAAAAATTGGTTGGGAGATAAAATTTGGACATTAACAGCTCTAGGAATATCAGCCCAACTGGGAACTTTTCCAATTGCAATTTATTATTTCCATCAGTTTCCTTTTTCATTTTGGTTAACTGGAATCTTCGTTGTCCCTTTCGCTTCATTAATCTTGGGTCTAGGACTTATACTTCTTTTTACACATTTCGTCATTCCCTTTTTAGCGCCAATAATCGGCCAAATACTCGAACTTATTGTTTGGCTCCTAAATGCTCTGATCTACCTCGTACAAAGTATTCCAGGAAGTTCATTAAAAGGCATTTGGATAAACGAAGCAACCCTACTCATTTTATATTTATCGATATTTCTATTCGCAGTTGCTGTTGGATTGAAAAGAAAAATAATATTGATCGCAGCTACAGGATTATTCATTGGGTTAATGAGCTATAATTTGGTTAAAAAGATAAATTCTCCTGTTGTCAATAAGCTACATGTTTACCACAGCTTTAAAAATTCGAGAATAGATTACATTCAAAACAATACCTCCTTTGGATTTCAAAACGAAAATTTTGACGAAACACAGTTTATTAATCTTGTCGAACCCTTTCATGAATATTTGGGAATTAATAACACAAGAGATGAACTTCCAAATCGCGTACAAGACTCAAGTTACGACGGGATAATGTATTATCAAATAAATAACTACAAGTTAGGAATTCTAAGAGCTCCACCGAAATTTATATTTTCAAAACCACTTCATCTTGATCTGTTAATTATAACCAACAATCCAAAATTAGAATTTAATAATTTAGTGAAAACTATTCATCCCGACATAATTATAATTGATGGATCAAACCCTATTTGGTCCATACAAAAATGGGAAAATGATGCTCAAGAATTTTTACCGAATACTATACTTTATTCAACTTCAGAACTCGGAGCAATAACGATCAACTTTGAAAATGATAAGATTGAATCTGTTTTGGGAGAGACAGAAAAATTATAAACGAAATGAAAGAATCAAACTGGGGATTTAGCAGACGCGAAAAAATTGGAATGTTCGGAATTGCGTCAATCATTGCAATCTTGTTTCTAGCAAATATGTTTTACACAAAAGCCAGTAATAAGAATGACAAACAAGACATCAGCTCTTTTCAAAAGGCAATAGAGGAAGCCAATAAAGAAAGAGCATTGATTGCCCAAGAAAAAAAAGATAAAAAGAACTCATTTCGTAAAACGTACAAAAACCAATATAAAAATAATGGAAGTAAAACCAAGTCTTCAATTAAATCAAAAGTTGAAAGCAAACCAATTTCAACTGTTGAACAAAATGAAATTGCGCAGAAAGTAGATGACAATTTACCAAAAATAGAAATGAGTTTTTTCAATCCAAATAACGCTACATTGGATGAGCTCGCTAAACTTGGAATTCCTAAAAGAACTTGTCAAACAATTATTAATTTTCGAAACAAGGGAGGAAAATTTTTAAAGGCCGAAGACTTGAAAGTAGTTTATGGAATTTCTGAACCCATATATAAAAGATTAAAGCAATATATTCAGATTCCTGACGTAGTTAAAAAGAAAAAAGATATTCCCAAGGAAAAAGTTTTAATCAAAATTCCTTTGAATGGTTCGACTGCTGAAGATTGGATGAAACTTAGAGGCATCGGCCCAACGCTTTCTGCTAGAATTGTTAAATATCGAGACAAACTAGGTGGATTCGCAAATGTTGAGCAACTCAAAGACGTTTACAACCTTCCAGATTCAACATTCAATAGTATTTATGGCCAAATTGAGCTTAACAATTCTATTGTCAAAAAATCAATTCAAGAATTAAATTTTAAAGAGCTAATTAGTCATCCCTATATCAATAAATCTATCGCCGGAAAACTCATTTCTAAAAAAGATCGAAACGAAAAATTCAATAATTGGCAAGAATTTCAAAATTATTTAAAAATTACACCAAAAGAGGTAGAAAACATAAAACAATATTTTATAATACCTTAATGGATTTCGTCATCTACTTGTTTCGTCCTAAATCACTCATTACAAGTAGATTACGCAACAAATATTTGTTATGAATG
This sequence comes from uncultured Saprospiraceae bacterium, assembly GCA_937928045.1. Lineage (GTDB taxonomy): Bacteria > Bacteroidota > Bacteroidia > Chitinophagales > Saprospiraceae > JABDJM01. The sequence continues at coordinate 101,365 of CALFWO010000013.1, forward strand.
AATTCATTTTTTTTAATTATTTCAAATAACAAATTTATTTCTGTGATATTAATGTTGATCACAATACAAGTCCTACCCTAAAGCTTTAGGACCACTTGATTTGATGCCCCTACCCTCCTATTTTTGAATAACCACTCCTATTTCCGCCGAGTTCAAACTTAAACCTTAACCATCAAAATCATTGAATGAACAACGAAAATTCATATAGAATTTTCTTAGGTTCTTTATACCGAGTGGCTTCAACAAATATCTTGTTGATTGTAATGATTTGTTTGTTCAGTGTAAAGCTACTTGCCCAACCTTCCATAACATGGGACCAGAGATACGGCAGCACCAATTTCGAAGAATTTAAGCATATCGTACCAACAGCTGACGGCAATTATCTTGCAGGCGGTCATACTTCTTCCGACCCTGGAAATGATGTTACCGATCTCAAAAGAGGATTAAGTGATTTCTGGGTGGTAAAATTTGCACCGGACGGAACAAAAATATGGGATATAAAATTTGGAGCAGAGCAACAAGAAACTATTTCTGGACTTACTGCACTATCTGATGGAAATTTCGTTGTTTATGGTTGGTCTCATTCAGATAATCAATTTGACAAAACTGATCCCTCTTGGGGAAATTATAATTGGGCGAATGACTATTGGGTTGTAAAATTTGCACCAGACGGCACGAAAATCTGGGACAAGGCATATGGAGGTGATCATTTCGATCAACTTTGGGATGTCGAAGAAACAACAGATGGAGGTTTAATTCTCGGAGGGATGAGTAGCTCTTCAAATACAGGAAACAAAACTTCTCTTCAGATTGGCAACTGGGATATGTGGATTGTTAAAACTGATGCCGCAGGAAATAAACAATGGGATAGAACATTTGGAGGCACCGATGCAGACATGTGTTTTGCAGTGGCCCAAGCAGCAGATGGAGGATATTACGCTGGTGGCCTTTCTTCTTCACCAGTCGGTGGTACTAAACTCGCCGCAGATTTAGGCTCAAATGACTTTTACTTAGTCAAAATGAATTCAGCAGGAACCTTCCTTTGGGACAATACCTACGGAGGAACTGCCGACGATCAAATGCGTGATTTAATAGTTGCCAATGATGGAAATCTTATTCTAGCAGGTTGGTCTGATTCTCCCGCAGGACCTACAAAATCTGCTCCGTCCTATGGTAACAGAGATCAATATCTTATTAAAACCAATCCCGCAGGAACGCTGATTTGGGAAACATCATTAGGAGGATCCGGTGATGATCAAGGTTGGATTGTTAAAGAAAATCTTAAAAACATTATTGCAATTACTGGAGGATCTGACTCCCCTGCTTCAGGAACTAAAACGACCGGAAATCAAGGTTCAAAAGATTACTGGTTGAACTATATAGATCAAAATGGAAATTTCTTAGCCGATCAAAATTTTGGAGGATCAAGCTCAGACAATCCGACTGGATTATTATTTACTCCTGATAATGGAGTATTGATTGGTGGAAATTCAAACTCAGGAGCGAATGGCGATAAGACTGTACCAAGTCATGGCTTTGTAGATCATTGGATTTTGAAATTGGATTGCGAAATGAATGTTCCAATAATTGACAACAAAGTGGTTTGTATTGGGAATAGTTTCAATGTCGATGTTACAACTCCATTTGCTTGCGGATATTTATGGAATGATGGAAACACCAATCCAGTCCGAACAATTTCCCCATCTATTACAGGAACATACTCTGTTGTGGTGACAGACTTTAATGGTTGTACCGAAGACATTTCCTTTAATGTTTTGGTAAGCCCTAATCCAACTGTTGATCTTGGAGGAAATCAGTCTTTTTGCGATAATGATACATTAACATTAGATGCCGGAAATCCGGGTTTAGATTTTAATTGGTCAACATTAGAAACTACTCAAACTATTGACGTCTTTAATGCAGGAAATTATTTTGTAACCGTAACTGACGGAAATTCTTGCTCAACAATTGAGCAAGTAACATTAACTCAATTAAGCCCACCTGTTTTTGACTTAGGACTTGATCAAACTATATGCCCTGGTACAAATACAACTTTAGATCCCGGAATCTCCGGACAAATGTACCTTTGGTCCACGACAGAGACTTCGCAAACCATCGATGTCGATCAAGCTGGTACTTACTATTTGACAGTAACAAATTCCGATGGATGTGCTTCAGTCGATTCAATTACCATTGATCTTTTTAT
>CALFWO010000014.1 GCA_937928045.1 uncultured Saprospiraceae bacterium
AATAATCTGGCTCTGACGTTGTTGATCGCCATATCCACTGCAGCACCCGCAGCGGCACAATCATTCCGTAGACTAGCTACCGAAACTCCTGAGGCTGTTGTGTTTGAAGGACTACTGTTCTCAGGTCCTTTGTAACCATAACTAGTCCCTGCTATAAGCAAGCAAGCTAGAATGGTTAGTGTATTTTTTAATCTTTTCATTTCAAATAATTTTTCTTCGTTTTCTATAAGCTTTATAATTAAAAGTCAAATGTTGCACCTACGAAGATTCTTCGAGGTAAACTAAGGAAATTAGGATTAACCAATCTTGCATTGTATAAATCCAAGAAAGCTTGTTCTCTACTTTGTCCAGCTGCTTCACCTAAAGCATTCTGTCCGTTTGGAGAGGCTAAGAATCCATCATCTGTAGCTGACCCTGTAAATTCATATACTCTAGAAATATTACTCTTGTCTAGCAAGTTTTGAACTCTCAAATAAACATTAACATTCAATGGACGCTTAGCGTCTGTTTTACCAATTTTGAATGATTTGTCTACTCTTAAGTTAATAGTAGTATTCCATGGTAATCTAGAACCATTGATTTGACCAATAGTACCAGATCCTTCTAATTGTTCTGCAACTCCTTTTGCTGTGTAAGGACGACCACTAACTGCAATCAACTGTGCGTTGACACCGAAATTTGAAAGAATATCTTTTCCTCCAATTGAAGGTCCATTGTATTTAGATCCTTGTCCATATCTGTAATCTACAGTTCCAATAAATCTATGACGCTCATCGAAGCTAAGTGGATATAAGGTTCTAATGATACCGGTATTCGCAACGTTCTGACGATCGTTCGCATCTGATCCAGTTCCATCTGCAAACTGTAAAGTATAGTTCGCCGACATTTGGACATTGCTTGTTCTTCTTAAGTCATATTGGAATGTGAATCCTTTTACTGTACCGAAATCCAGGTTACCAAAACTTTCGTATTGTACGATTGGAGGAGGTAAGAAAGCATAAACTCTTCTTTGAATCATGTCTCTCAATTCCTTATAGTATGCAGCAATTTTCAAAGCAGATGACTGTGATAATTTCTGTTGGAATCCAACTTCGTAATCGATCGTCTTCTGAGGCTTCAAATTAGGATTTGCAGCAGTTTGAGTTTCCTCAAAGTTATAGTAGTTCAAGGCAGTAGCTCTATCAACATTGATACCAGCAGCTGAAGGACGTTGTACTAGAATGTCATAATGCGCAAAGAAGTTTGCAGCATCTGAAATTGGGAAAGAGAATGCCAATCTCGGCATGATGTTCCATTGAGGTACATAGTCTTCGAAAGAATTATTTGGATCGAAATCTACATCACGGATATTATTGATGTTGTTTTCATCATAAGCCGGAACAACTGGGCCTTCGAAGATTTGAGCACCAGAATTTACTGGATTTCCTTCATCATTGTACCAATCATCTCCATCTCTATATCCAATAACTTTCTTTCCTGAGTTAGAAACTTTATAAACACTGAAGTCTCCTTCTACTCCATCAGGTCTAGATAAATCTGGATTAGCAGCATAATACTCGTCTACTGTTTGAATATGGTAAAGAGAATAAGGATCTCTTAAAACTTTAGTATTTGCATCGTAACGATCAAATCTAGCTCCTACTCTGAAAATGATATCTCTAAATTGAAACTTGTCTTGTACATAACCAGCAAAATAGATTGGATTGAATCCAGCTACTGGATAAGCTCTAAAGTCACGACCATTGACTGTTTTCTTTTGTGTAAAGAAATCATCAAAAGTTACGTCGTTTGCCAATTTGTTTCCGAGGTAATCAAATCCGTAGAAATTTAAATTCAAGTTTGCTCTATCTGCGTTTAATTCTTCAAATGCGAATAAATCCAAAGACAATTGATCTGGAGATAAATTATCCACATTTACGAATTCCGCAATTCCATCACCTGTTATCTTACGAACTTCTTCAAAAAACAAGTTTGTTGTACTGTTTAGAATTTCCTGATTGTAATCTACATTATATACATCTACAGAATCGTATTGAGGAAAATCAGAATCGTCAAACGGTATTCTTCCTAAAACAGATGAAGTATCTACACCAGAAATATGATTGTTTGCTAATCTTCTACCTGTAATCCAAAGATTCCTTGGATTCAAACTATACCCTCGATCAACTCTTTCTTCATAAATGAACCCTAACTTAACACCATGGGATCCCTTGTCAGATCCTCCAGGATTTACATCAAATGAGACAGAAACGTTTGCAGTAGTTAAATCTTCATCCAATTTTTGGTACAAGTTGTAAACCTGTCCAACGTTTTGGTGGAAGTTATATGCCGTAACAACTGATCCTTGATTTTGACCATTAAGAACTGAGAAATCTTGAAATCCATTCAATTCTACACCATTATTATAATTAGCAAGAACTGGGTTTGAACTTCCTGGAGTATATCCAGTATAGATTTGAGAGAAATCCGTATGCTGCATGAAAGAAGTATCTGGAATTCCATCTCCGTTCAAGTCTTCAAAAGTTTCTGCATAAGAATTTTGCCATTCACGACCATATTCTCCAATGTGTCCGTAAGCAAAAAGGTTGTCTTTATGTCTGTGATCTTCTTGAAGAAATAGTCTCTTTTCAAATCCTCCCTGTAATGTGTACTGAATATTTGAAAGAATACTTTTTGTTGCTTCTTGTCCAGAATCTTCTTCAGTTCCATCAGTTACTTTTCCAAGACGGTGACGAAAACGGAAGTTTCCTCTATATCTGGTGTTGTAGTCAAACGGATTATTGTGCGAATTAAAAAGTCTTGAGTTAGATCCTGTAGCGTTATTTTCATTTGGCGTAAATCTATCCTGTGCATCAGAGTAAGAACCTGTTACAGTCATATCGATTGCTTTAGACAATCTAAAGTCAACTTTTCCAGTCAAATCTAAACGTTCGCTTTCCTCATTTGGCTGATAGCTCATAACCTCTAAATCATCATTGGTAAGATATTCTGCCGCAATAATTCTAGAAGGTCCGATTGATAAAATTGGATTTGCTTCCAATTCTGCAAGTGCCTCATCAGTAATCTTATAAATGTCCGTTGCAGGTGGATCATCATCCAAACGAGTCAAATATTGGCCAGAGAAACGGTATCCTAAAATTGACTCACCAGATTCTTTCTTTAAGATCGGACCAGAAATATTACCACTAATAAGGTTGTATCCATAGTCATCTAAGAATTGAGAAGTCTCAACCTCAAATCCTCCTGAAAGCTTGTTTGACGGCCCTTTAGTTGTGATAGAGATAATTCCACCAGTAACATCCCCATACTGAGCTTCTATACCTCCAGTAATTACTTGAAGCTGATCAATCTCAGTCTGCGGTATCATTGAGGCAGAACCTCTAACTCTAATACCATCTATATAATAATCTGTACCATCCTCTCTAGAACCTCTTACCGTAACTCCATCACCTTCATCCGCTTGAGAAAGTCCAGCCGTCGTTGCAGCCAACGCTCCAATATTCTTTGTCGGTAAGTTTCTGATTTGCTCAGAAGTGATGACACCACCGGAAGTAGTATTATCCTGCTCAATCAAAGGAACTTTGTAGGCTTTAACGATTACATCATCTAGTGTAATTCCTTCATCGCCTCCAAGCTCTCCATCAAGCTTGTTGCTTTGTCCTGCCTTTACAACAACTCCTGTAACTTTTACATTACTGAATCCGATGTAAGAGAACTCAACATCATAAGTACCTGGATCAACACTAATTTTGTAGTTTCCATCAAAATCAGTACTGGTTCCAGTGGCATAGGTTCCGCCCTTATACAATACAACGTTTGCACCGATTAACTCCTCTCCTGTTTCGGCATCCACAACTTTCCCACCGAGGGAAGTCTGTGCGAAGGAGGCGGTGGCCAGCATTGTTAGTAATAGAACGAGAGGTAAAAAACGTCTCATATAATTTAATATTTAAATGTCAAATAGGATACTTCCTGAAAAACACGCAATGTTAAAAAAAAATGCGCGCGTGGACAACATTTTATGCCCTATACATCTCAGTATAATCCCTAATTATTTCCTTAGTGACCTGTCGGAGACAGTTCAATTTTTGTACTTACCCAAAGGTAAAATGCTTTTATTTTTTTTTCTGTCCAGTTAATGGGAATAAGTCAGGCTTCTAAATTCAAATTCCTAAGGGTGAACAAGCTTATCGACAATGATTCTAGCGAGTTTTTCCTTGGATTCGTTCGTCCAACCTGCGACATGCGGGCTTAAAATCGTGTTTGGATGGTCAAAAAGGCGTTGATATAACAACGATTCTGACGTGGAATAGCTGGCCGGTTTTTCGTTCTCAAATACATCTAGGCAAGCTCCGCGACATTTGCCATCTTCAAGTGCTTCTATAAGTGACTGCAAGTCTACACATTTTCCTCGAGAACCATTTAGTAAAATGAAGCCGTTTTTACACTTATGAACAAATTTTTTATCCACATAATGAAGCGTCTCAGGTGTCAATGGCAAATGAAGAGAAATAATATCTGATTCGGACTGTAGTTCTTCTAAAGAAACACTTCGAACATCTGGGTATTCATCGGGAAAAATCTGGAAGTATTTATCATGAGCCAATATTTCAACTCCAAAGCCACTAAGCTTTCTCGCCATTGCTTTTCCAGTATTACCAAAGCCGATAAGTCCTATTTTTCTCCCAAAAATCTCAAAGCCACGAGCTTCTTCTCTTTTCCATATTTTACTGCGAACCTCCTGGTCAATACGATTCAAATTATTAGCAAAAGACAATAACATGCCCATCATGTGTTCAGCAACGGCATTTCTATTTCCTTCTGGGGAACTAATGATTCGAACATTTTTCACTTTTGCATACTCCAAATCAATAATTTCGAGTCCAGATCCAAGACGCCCCACCCATTTCAAGTTTGTAGCCTTATCCAACATTTCCTTATCCATGATGATCTTAGAATTGATCACCAGTCCTTCATAAAGGTGCACCTCATTTTTCACCTCTCCTAAACTGATGTTGGGTTTATACTTAATTTCATAACCCAAATCAGTTAATTTTTGGGGTAAAATTGGATGGACTCCATCGGTGATTAATACCTGACCTAAGGACATAAGTAGTTCGATTTCGTGTAAAGATTGAAGATATTTTTTGTTAGAAAAAATAAATCTCAAATACACTGCTCAGAAAGGCTGTGAATTGATGAAGGCTGTGTAAATTCGCACGCAAAATTGACATAAGCTTTTTTGCATGCCAAGAGATACATCTATCCGCTCTGTACTAATCATAGGATCAGGGCCAATCATCATAGGCCAGGCCTGTGAATTCGATTATTCTGGAACACAAGCCTCTCGATCATTAAGAGAGGAAGGAATTGAAGTTACATTGATCAATTCCAATCCAGCAACCATCATGACAGATCCCTTGACGGCCGATAATATTTATTTGCGACCGTTGACTGTAGCTAGTCTTGAAGAGATACTTCAAAAACATAAGATTGATGCCGTACTTCCAACTATGGGAGGACAAACCGCTTTAAACTTAGCAATCGAAGCTGCTGAACAAGGAGTTTGGGAAAAATACAATTGTAGAATGATCGGTGTTGATCTTGATGCAATTGAATTGGCGGAGAATCGAGAACTATTCAGAAAGCATACTTTGAGTTTAGGAATGGGCGCAGCTCCTTCCAAAATCGCCAACTCTTTCCTAGAGGGAAAAGAAGCTGCTCAGGAAATCGGTTTTCCTTTGGTAATTCGACCATCTTACACCTTAGGTGGAACAGGTGGAGGATTTGTTCATAAGGAAGAAGAATTTGATGAAGCATTAAGAAGAGGCTTGAATGCTTCACCAACGCACGAAGTATTAATTGATAAGGCTGTTCTTGGATGGAAAGAATATGAATTAGAACTTCTTCGAGATTCAAATGACAACGTCGTAATCATTTGTACTGTCGAGAATCTCGATCCTATGGGAATTCATACGGGAGATAGTATTACGGTAGCACCGGCGATGACTATGTCTGACACGGCTTATCAGGAAATGAGAGATCAGGCCATCACGCTGATGCGTTCAATGGGAAATTTCGCTGGTGGATGTAATGTACAATTTGCTCAAAACCCAGATACAGAAGAATTGATTGTAATTGAAATCAATCCACGAGTATCGAGATCATCAGCTTTGGCTTCTAAAGCTACAGGATATCCTATTGCAAAAATCGCAGCAAAATTGGCATTGGGTTATTACCTAGATGAACTTAAAAATCAGATTACCAAGACTACTTCAGCTTACTTCGAACCTACTTTAGACTATGTGATTGTAAAAATGCCAAGATGGAATTTTGAAAAATTCTACGGAGCTGATCACAAATTAGGGTTACAGATGAAATCTGTGGGAGAGGTAATGGCTATTGGAAGGAACTTCTTGGAAGCCTTACAAAAAGCTTGTCAATCGCAAGAAAACAATAGAAACGGGCTAGGAGCTGACAAAAAAGAATGGATTCGAACTTCTGACATTCTTGATCGCTTAGAAATGGTAAGTGATGATAGAATATATAGACTGAAAGATGCCCTTAGATTGGGAGTTCCTGAAAAAACTGTTCAGAAATTAACTAGAATAGACCCTTGGTATATCTCTCAGATCAAGCGACTTGTGAAGATGGAAGAAAAAATTCTTCGTTACAACGTAGCAGAAGATTTGACTGAACCATTTTTAAGAGAGCTGAAAGAAGTTGGTTATTCAGATGCTCAAATTGCTTGGTTAATGAGAATTACTGAGAAGGAAGTTACAAGGCATCGTAAAAAACTAGGGATTACTAGAACTTTCAAATTGGTAGATACTTGTGCAGCAGAGTTTGAAGCGCAGACACCATACTACTACTCTACTTTTGACAAGGAAAATGAAAGTATTCCTAGTGACAAAAAGAAAATCGTAGTACTTGGCTCAGGCCCTAACAGAATTGGTCAAGGAATTGAATTTGACTATTGCTGTGTGCATGGGTTAATGGCCATCAAAGAGGCTGGGTATGAAGCTATCATGATCAACTGTAATCCTGAAACGGTTTCAACAGACTTCGATGTTGCCGACAAATTATACTTCGAGCCTATTTACTGGGAGCACATCGAGGAGATATTGGATTTAGAAAAACCTGAAGGTGTAATTGTCCAATTGGGTGGACAAACTGCGTTGAAATTAGCAGAGAAATTTAAAGAGAAAGGAATTAAAATTTTTGGAACTGCTTTCGAAGATATGGACTCTGCCGAGGATCGAGAATTTTTCTCAGATATGCTCAAGGCGCAAGATATTCCTTATCCAAAGTACGGTGCTGCACAGGATACGGATGAGGCTTTAAAGATTGCAAATGAAGTAACTTATCCCGTATTGGTAAGACCGAGTTATGTACTTGGAGGCCAAAGAATGAGAATTGTAATCAACGATGATGAGTTGGAACGACATGTTTTAAGTATATTTAAGCATATGCCAGACAACAAAGTTTTGGTAGATCAATTTTTAGAGCGAGCTAAAGAGGCAGAAATTGATGCAATTTGTGATGGCGAGGAAGTGATGATTATGGGCATTATGGAGCACGTTGAGCCGGCAGGTGTACACAGTGGAGATAGTTCTGCATTACTTCCGACCTACAGTTTATCAGATGAGGTCTTGGAAAAAATGAAAGCTTACACTAAAAAGCTTGCGTTTGCGCTTAATATCAAAGGATTAATTAATATTCAATTTGCAATCAAAGACGAAGAAGTTTATGTCATCGAGGCGAATCCTAGAGCATCAAGAACAACTCCATTTATTGCAAAAGCATACCAAGTACCATTCTTAAATATTGCTACCTTGGTCATGATTGGCGCTAAAAAATTGAAAGACTTTAAGTTTGAAAAAAAGCTAGAAGGTTACGCAATCAAAGTTCCAGTATTCAGTTTTGATAAATTTCCTAATGTTGACAAAAACTTAGGACCAGAAATGAAATCTACCGGAGAAGCTATTCGTTTTATTAAGAATTTGCAAGATCCATTTTTCAGAGAACTGGAAAGGAATAGAAGCATGTATTTAACTAGATAAAAAACAAATTATGAAAACCAAAGCAGAGATTGTAAGTAATTGGCTGCCCCGCTATACCGGCACAGCTATTGAAGATTTTGGCGATCATATTTTGTTAACCAACTTTGGTGGATATCTAGAGCTTTTCGCCAAGTGGAACAATGTAGAAATTAAAGGCAAAGGAAGAGCAATGCCTTCTGCAACAGCAGGAAGAATCACCATGATTAACTTCGGAATGGGTTCTCCCAACGCCGGAACAATTATCGATTTATTAACAGCTATTCAACCTGCAGCTTGTTTGTTCCTAGGGAAATGTGGCGGATTAAAAACCAAGACCAATAAGGTAGGCGACTTTATTCTTCCGATTGCTGCAATCAGAGGAGAAGGAACTTCAAATGATTATCTCCCTGCTGAAGTACCCGCTTTACCAGCCTTCGCATTACAAAAAGCGATTTCTACATCTATCAGAGAAAATGAGTTAGATTACTGGACAGGAACTGTTTACACGACAAACAAAAGGGTTTGGGAACATCGCGAAGATTTCAAAGAATACTTGACTAGTCTTCGTCCAATTGCCATTGATATGGAGACCGCGACAATATTTGTGGCTGCATTCAAAAATCATATTCCTGCTGGAGCATTACTTCTAGTTTCTGATATTCCAATGATTCCCGAAGGAGTAAAAACTGAAGCCAGTGACAAAAGTGTAACAGAGAATTATGTTAACCTTCATGTCAAACTAGGAATCGAAGCTTTGACAAGATTGATTGAAAATGATTTAACGGTAAAGCACCTTAGATTTTAGACGACAACAACAATTTTACCCATCGTTTTACCCGTTTGAAAAAGTCGAATGGCTTCATGCATTTCTTCAAATTTAAACGTATTTCCCACGACTGGTTTGCCTATATTTATATTTGATAATTCATCTAGCAACTGATGCATCAATGGCGCTCTATCGTACAAATAAATTAAGTTAAATCCTAGTATTCCTCGATTGAACTCAATCATTTTCTGTGGATCAATTTTTGGTCTTGTAAAAAACTGATACATTAATTTTAAATAATTCGGCTTGTCACTTGGACTGGCATATCTCGCAGATCCATAAACTACCATTCGGCCCTCTGGTGCCAAACGTTCATATCCTTCTTGAAATATTTTCCCACCAATACATTCCATCACCACATTCAACAATTCACCATTTAAAACCTTATCTAAATCTTTTCCAAAATTATCTGACCGAACGATTACAGATTCGTACCCTTCGTTTTTACAAAAAGCAATTTTGTTTTCATTACCAACCGAAGCAATGGTTTTCGCTCCTGCTGCTCTGGCCAACCTTCCGGCAAAGACTCCCACACCACCTGCCGCAGAATGCACCAAAACATTATCTCCAGCTTTTAGATTACCCAAATTTTTCAACCCATAATGCGCTGTTAAAACTTGTACTAGATAAGCTGCTCCCTCTTCAAAACTCCAATCATCCGCGATCGGAATGACATACTCACTACCAATGGTAATCTTATTAGCATATCCTCCAAACTTCGTCACACCCATAACACGATCACCAACTTTGTGCGAGGTGACTTCCTTACCAATCGATTGGACAACGCCAGAGAATTCTAAACCCGGCGTAAACACTCCTTTGGGGGTTGCGGAATACAATCCCCAAATAGCAAATACATCAGCGAAGTTTAATCCTATCGCTTTTACATCAACCAAAACTTCATTTGCTTTTGGAGGAATGGCTTCGCCCTTAACCAGTTTCAAGTTTTTAATATTTCCCGCCTTGAGTTGATAAGATCTTTTCTCCATAATTTAGGTACCGGACAATTTGTAAATATTCGATAAATGTAAGGCTTTATGAAATGATATAAGTTCAGAAGATTGAACTAGGATCTATGTCCGAAGAAATCTTTAAGTTCGGAACATTTCGCTGCGACAAGTATGAGAACTACTTTTGAACTGCTTCGATCTGAAGACTCAATTTTTCGATACCCACCAAAGGATTTACTCTCGAATCCTGTATAACTTCGATCTGATATTTACCAGGTTCATTGAAATAAGTATTCATCTGAAGGGCGATTGCCGCTGTGCATTTTTCACCGCTACATTTGCCATTCCAACGGCCAGTTTTATCGGCAAGATTTAAAGAGAGTTGCTGAGCATTTTCTTTTCCAGAAGGGAATTTAGTATTGATCTTAACGTAGGTATTTTGATATTCAAAATCCGTTAGGTGATCAACCAACAATATCAAATTGTATCTTCCAGAAGAGTCCGGAGATTCAAACTCGAATTTTGCTGGTTGATCATATTGCCATTTTCCATTTTCAATTTCTACTACTTGTTCGAAGACAATGTTACTGCAAGACAGTAGCAAAAAAGGCAGTACAAAAAGTAGAAGGAATTGTTTCGGCATTTATTTAAAGTAGTCTTTCATTTTTTCAAAAAATCCTTTCTCGGATTTTCCGGGCTGTGGCTGGAAATTATCAGCTGCTTGAAGTTTTTCTAAGATCTTTCTTTCAGCATCTGATATTTTCTTTGGCGTCCAAATGTTCGTATGAATCAATTGATCACCAACTCCATAGCTTTGAACTTCTGGTAATCCTTTTCCCTTTAAACGGAATATTTTGCCAGGTTGTGTGCCAGCTGGAATTTTAATTTTCACTTTTGATCCGATTGTAGGAACTTCGACGGATGTTCCCAATGCCGCATCAGGAAAAGATAAATATAATTCATAAATGACGTTGGTACCATCTCGTTGTAATTCTGGATGCGGTTCTTCTAAAATGCTAACGAGTAAGTCCCCTGAAGGACCTCCAAGGCTTCCAGCATTTCCTTTTCCAGGTAATGACAACTGCATACCTTCAGCAACTCCTGCTGGAATGTCGATCTCTAGGGTTTCTTCCCCCATCTGTTTTCCTTCCCCTTTACAAGTATTACACTTTGAGGTAATCATTTGACCTGATCCACTACAAGTAGGGCAAGGCGCCGTGGTTTGCATCTGTCCCAAGAAAGTAGATCTAACTTGTCTTACATATCCCGATCCTCTACAAGTCGAACAAGTCGAAACTGCATTCTTATCTTTTGCACCTGATCCTCCACAAGGAGAACAACGTACTTGTTTTTTTACTTTAATCTTCTTCTTAATACCATTGGCGATTTCCTCCATGGATAATTTTACACGAATACGAAGATTCGCACCTTTTTGACCTCGGCCTCTTCCACCACCAGATCTTCCGCCACCTCCAAAGAAGGATTCAAAAGGGGATCCACCTTCGCCGAAAATATCTCCGAACTGCGAGAAGATGTCTTCCATGGTCATACCTCCTCCGCCGAATCCGCCTCCACCGGCATTTCCACTAACGCCGGCATGACCAAAGCGATCATATCGGGAACGCTTTTCATCGTCACTTAATATTTCGTATGCTTCAGCCGCTTCTTTGAACTTCTCTTCCGCTGACTTATCATCTGGATTTCTATCCGGATGAAACTTCATCGCGATCTTTCTGTAAGCCTTTTTTATTTCTTTCTTTTCTGCAGATTTAGCTACACCTAAAACCTCGTAATAATCTCTTTTTGCCATAATGGAACTTATTAAATAACTGGCCCAAACATTTGAACACAGTGAAAAAAGGGGTTAGGTGTTTTACTTTCCGACCACCACTTTCGCGTGTCGAATTATTTTATCATTTAGGAAATATCCTTTGTCGATCGTATCAATAATTTTTCCTTTCATCTCTGGAGTTGGAGCTGGAATATCCGTGATGGCTTCATGCAATTCTGGATCGAAATCATTGTTGGTAGACTCCATAGGTTTCAAACCTTTCTGAGTTAACACGCCATACAGTTTCTGATAAACCAAATTCACGCCTTCGCTAAATTGCTCTGTAGAACTGTCATCTTCCGCTACTTTTTTGGCTCTGTCAAAATCATCCAAAACAGGCAGTAATGCTGTCATTGTGTCTTGCGCAGCAGTGTTCATGATATCCAATTTCTCTCGAATGGTCCTTTTTTTGAAATTTTCGAATTCGGCGAGCAATCTAAGGTGTTTATCTTTGGACTCATCGATTTGCATCTTCAACTCTTCAATTTCTTTCGAAAGCTTCGCAGTTTTTCCAGAAGACTTCTTTTTAGACTTCTTCTTAACTCCTTCGTTATCAGACTCTTGATCTACGTTTTCTTCAGAGTTATTGATTTGGTCATCAATTTCTTCCATTGTTGGCTCCTTGTCTTTATTGGCCATAAAATCCTTTATTTTTTTAAGCATATGATATTTTCCTTCCTCTTAATGGCATCAATTAGCTTGCCATGCCACAAAGTTGGTCATTTTGACAGCTTCTCACTAAGGATTTGATTAATTTCTTCGAAAGAAGGATTGGTAGCAATGATATAGCCACCTTCATCTATTAGATATTTTGTAGGAATTTCCCGAACGCCATAAAGCAACGCGACTGGATCCTTCATTCTTTCTAAATGAGAGCCATGACCTTTCCAATACAATCCATCTTTCTTAATGGCATTCCTCCAACGCGCTTCTGATTTGTCCAAAGCAATGCTGAGAATTTCAAATCCTTTTCCGCCATACTTTTGATACAGTTTAACAAGATCAGGACTCTCCACACGACAAGGACCACACCAACTTCCCCAAAAGTCTAAAAGCAAAAGTTGGCCTTTGTAATCGGAGAGCGACAAATTTCCTCCATCCAAGGCTGGCACTGAAAATTCCGGAGCCAATTTCCCAGGATTAAATTTAGGCATCATCCAGAGATATTTTCCAAGAAAAAATAAGGGAATGACTAACCAGATATATTTGAAAACTTTTTTCATTTACTTCGAATTTAAACAATAGTGAAATAATAGCCTGAACATAAAAGCTAATTATGATTCCTTTTGTTGCGACAATATACTTTGAATTTTAGCCTGGATAAACTTCTAAACATTCATCGACTCTAATATTCATTTCTAGTTGAACGATTATTACCTTGCATCAAACTAAAGGTTAACCATGAAGAAGATCATTCCGGGCGAAGTAAGCACAGCAGACCTCCATCAATATTTACTTGGAGCAGTTTCTCCAAGACCAATTGCATTCGCCAGCACTATTGATGAAAACGGAATTGCGAATATAGCGCCTTACAGTTTCTTCAATTGCTTTAGTTCCAATCCTCCAATAGTGGTTTTTAGTTCTAATCGGCGCGTTTCGAACAACACGACCAAAGACACCTTAACCAATATTGAGAAAAACAAAGAAGTGGTCATCAATGTGGTCAATCATGCCATTGTTAGACAAATGGCCATAGCTAGTGTGGATTTTCCGAGTGAAGAAAGTGAGTTTAATAAATCTGGATTGACCAAAATAAAATCGGAACTGGTAGCCCCTTACAGGATTGCAGAAAGTCCCGCGCACTTGGAGTGTAAAGTGCAAGAAATCATTCCGTTGGGTGACAAAGGTGGAGCCGGTCATTTGATCATTTGCAAAGTGGTCATGATGCATGTAGCAGAGTCTGTGCTTGACGAAGATGGTAAAATCAATCCTCACAAAATAGATTTAATGGGTCGCATGGGTCGAGCATTTTATGTTCGCGCAAGTGGTCAGGCAGTAATGCCGATTTTCCAATCAGTAACTGAAATTGTAATTGGATATGACGCTTTGCCAGAAGCCATTCGGAATAGTAAAATTCTGACTGGAAATAATTTGGGCCAATTGGCCGGATTAAAAACTTGGCCTACAATGAAGCAGGCGGATGCTTTTTTACAACAAAAAGAAACCATAAAAGAAAAGCTTGCAAAATGTGAAAATCAAAATCAGGTATTTGATTTGGCCAAGAGCTTATTAGACGAGGATGATCAGCGTGAAGCCGCAGCCAACGTTCTGGTTTCCGGTTTGTAGGAAAAAACATTGAAGGTAATTGTTCTAGGCCTTCTTTAGCCTATTTTGCTTTCTTCGAATCAATACTTTTCTGATCCAATTTGGGATAACGATTACTCCAGCAAATAGATATAAATAATAAGTGAATAGTCTCCAGATGGTTGCAATAATCAAGGCTAGTCCTTCTACAGATACGTAATCATTTACAAAGCCCCAGAATACAAATTCGGCAACCCCAGCAGCACCAGGTGTTGGACTAAATGCGATGATTACAAACATTGTTTCCAGTCTGCTATATAGTGCAAATTGGGTCCAAAAATCCGTATTTATTGTTGGAACAAAAGCAATAATTAAACAATTGAGCAATAAGAATCTGCAGGACCAAGCTGTGGCAGTAGACAAAAATGCAGATAGATGAAATTTAAATGGTTGGCGTTTGGTTTCCTTCGAAGCAATAATAATATCAGCTCCAAGTGACTCCGCATTCTTACGCCATTTCCCAAATAATCGCCCGCTTGTCACCCAGCGCATCAGTCGTCGAATCAAATTGGGATTGATAAATAATCCATAGAAAAATAAAATTCCATAAGTCAGCATCAGGAAGTAAGTCCCAATAAAGGTATATCCCCAGCCATCAAGATCTGCCAGACTACTGAGATTTGGTCGAATGACGTTTGGACCAATTAATAAATATAAAATTGGGAGTGTGGCTGTGAAGAATAAAGTATCTAGAATTGCTGAATACAAGACGATTGTGGTAGTCTTTGCTGTGGATAATTTCTCTTGGGCCAGAACGATTAATGATACAGCAGAACCTCCTACACTAGTAGGTGATACTGCCGAACTAAATTCCCAAATAAAAATAAGTTCAATACATTTTTTCCAATCGAATTGTTTCTCGGAAAGAATGTGCAATCGCATGGCATAAGCAATATGCCTAATGACTAAAAGTATGAATGAAAGTGTAACCCAAAAGAGTACATGACTATCCCAAACAATATTTTCTAAATCAGTTTTATTTTTAGAAAAATTCCTCCAAAATAGATAGGCTACCACACTGATCCCTAGCAATGTTGGGATCAGGATACGAGAAAACTTGATGGATTTCAACAATTCATCAGTAGCTTCTTGGGGGTTCGATGGAGAATGTTCACTCATTTAAAAAATACACAAACTTTAGGCGCAAGATACATAAATGAAGTTGGGAATGATCTACCTTTAAGAAGTGAATACCGAGGAAGAAAAAATGGAGGCCATTCGTCGTTGGCGCATGGTACTTGGCGCTGCTGCTGACCCGGAAGAGGATGAACAACTGGATCAAGAAGACCAAGGCAAAGATGATGTCCTGGAAGCATTGTATGACAATCAGAAGGAAGGCTCTCTTGGGGACTCTTCCCCAAATGTAAATCGCTGGCTGGGAGATATTCGCAAATATTTTCCTTCGCAAGTTGTACAAGTATTACAAAAGGATGCCCTCGATCGTTTAGGGCTACAGCAGATGTTGCTAGAACCAGAATTATTAAAAACATTGGAAGTCAACATCCACTTGGTAGCCTCCCTACTGGCCCTACAAGACATCATTCCTGATAAAACTAGAGAAACTGCCCGTGGCGTTGTAAGAACATTGACCCAAGAGTTGATTAAAAAATTAAAAGAACCCATTCGACAATCTGTCCGAGGAGCTATTGATAAAAGTATTCGCAACAACAATCCTAAATACAACGAAGTAGATTGGAACAAGACGATTCTTAAAAATCTTAAGCATTATCAAGTCGAACAAAAAACCATTATTGCGGAGAAGATCTATGGATATGGTTCTAAGAAAAATGGATTGAAGCATGTTATCTTGCTTGTGGATCAATCAGGCTCTATGGCCAGCTCCGTAGTATA
The DNA here is from genome assembly GCA_937928045.1 of uncultured Saprospiraceae bacterium. Taxonomy (GTDB): domain Bacteria; phylum Bacteroidota; class Bacteroidia; order Chitinophagales; family Saprospiraceae; genus JABDJM01. The sequence goes on from CALFWO010000014.1 coordinate 15,805, forward strand.
TGCCAGTATTATTGCTTCAATATTGGCTGGGATTCCAGCACTCACTACTCGATTTATTTTATTCGATACGGGCGTAGCCGATATGAGTGACCGAATGGAAGATCCTGTTGATCTGCTCTTTGGGAGCCAATTGGGAGGCGGAACAGATATCAACCAAGCGATTGCCTATGCGGAGAAGTACGTAACGAAACCAGCTGATACGATTTTCTTTTTGGTTTCAGATATGTATGAAGGAGGTAATGAGGAGGAGATGCTTATGCGCATCAAACATTTGATCGATAATAAGGTGCATGTGATTCCCCTGTTGGCACTCAATGATGAGGGAACACCAGACTATGATAAAGAGATGACTGCTCGCATTAATAAGATGGGTGTTACTTGCTTTGCTTGTAGCCCAGATATCTTTCCAGAGCTGATGGCTCAAGCAATTTACAAAGCGCCCATGGGACCCTGGCTGAGCAAGCAAGGTATTGCTGGGAAATAGATCACTTTTCTTAGGCTTGCCAACTTCCTTTTTAGAATTTCCCTATTAAAACTGTCATTTTGTCGCTCTATTTCAAAAATAGCCGCCAATATGGCATTTGATTTTAATAAATACTTCCTTTTTGTCTGCAAAATTGGAATGGAACAGCGATTGATGAAGAGATGGGTATAGAAACAATTCATTCATCACAAAAAATATTAAAAATGAATACGATAAAATTTAATCGCCCAACGCACCGAAACACCAACTGGTTTAATCTAATCGACGAAGTATTTGGTATGCCGCAAAAGACATCCTCTAAACATAGCTGTGGATACTCCCCTGCTGTGAACATCAAAGAGACAGAAGGAAACTTTACTATTGAGTTGGCGGCTCCGGGATATAAAAAAGAAGATTTTGAAATCAAGGTTGAAAAAGATCAACTAATCATAAACGCAAAGTTGGAAACTACAAAAGAAGATGCGAAGGAATCAACTGAAAACTACAAACGGAAAGAATTTTCTTTTCGAAACTTCACTCGAAGCTTTCATTTAACGGAAACTTTAGATGGAGAAAAAATTGAGGCTAATTACAAAGCTGGAATCTTAAATATTATGATACCAAAGAAAGAAGAGGCCATCATCCAACCAAAGCTGATTACAATAAATTAACGAATAGGGTTTTAGGTTTTCAATAGTGGGTCGCCTCCTGGAGAGGCGGCCTTTTTTATTTGCTAATAATCAGTCTTTGGCCTGCGGAAAGCTGTTGATTAATATTAATATTGTTTAATTGAATCAACTCTTGCAAAGTAAGTTTAGAAAATTTCCTAGCAACATCGGATAAACTCTCTCCTCTTGCTAATATGTAATATTTAATTTTTCCATCCTTAATAATTCTGGAATTTTTAGATCTTGAGGAAGCGACAAAAATTGCAGATTGATCTGGCATTTCGATTACCCTTTGATTTTTATTGGCAATTCGAATAGATCTTTTATGTGAAACTAAAGGGCTCTCTGACCAATTCCGAACTGGCTTTGTTTCCTTCTTAGAGAATACAATCAAATTTTTTCCACCGTATAATCCTGCTGAAGTCAATCTATTCCATTTGACAATATCTTCTGCCGAACAATTAAATGCTTTGGCGATATCCTCAAGCTTTTCTCCACTAGCAACTGTATAATTTTGTTGTTGGTAATCCGCTTTTTTTCTCCACTGATCTAACACCAAATTATTACGAGGCATGGCAGTAAATGCGTTTCTAATTAACTCAGCTTCTAGCGAAGGTAAAACCAAGGGATGGCCAGAAGACCTGGCAGGAATACTTGCTTTATTATATTGAGGATTGAGCATTTTAATCCATTCTAATGGTAACCCTGTCCTTGATGCGATATCAGAAAATAATATTCCTTCTTTTATCAATATAGATTTGTTATCAATTAATTTTGCATCAATCGTTTTTGGTTGAAGATCATGCAGGTAATAATAGTTCGCAACATAGCTAGCACCGATGTAGGCAGAAACATAATTCCTTGTTTCTCGCGGTATATACTTATTTAATTGCCAATAATCATTGGTACCGGCTCTTCTTACCGCTCTCGAAATTCTTCCCGGGCCGCCATTGTAGGCCGCTAAGGCCAATTCCCAAGAACCAAACCTATCGTACAATTTTCCTAAATATTTAATTGCTGCACGAGTGGATTTTTCAGGATCTTTTCTCTCATCATAAGAAGAACGAATATTTAATCCATATTCTTTACCAGTAGGTGGCATAAATTGCCAAAGACCAACTGCTCCCGACCTCGATCTTGCATGCGGATTCAACGCGGATTCAACGATTGATAAATACTTTAATTCTAAGGGTAAATTTGCTTCAGAAAGCAGGCGTTCAAACATCGGAAAATACAAGTCCGTTTTTCCCAACATCTCCTCAGTTCGCTTTCGATTCTTTACAGTATATGTACGAACATAAGATTTTACCACAGGATTAAACTGATGATTAATCATGTAATTTGGAATAACTCGAAGTCGATCAATTATTTCATGATCGGTATGTTCTCTGGAAGCGTTATTTGAAATCTCTGCTGTAGCAAGTTGTTGTGCGACTACGGCATCATAATTCAAACAAAGAATGAAGAGAAAGAAATGGATATACCAAGTCAACTTGTTGGACATAGATGGGACCGGATTTTTAATTCGCTCGGAGCAGTATGTTCGTCAAAATTCTTGCAAACATAATCTTTTAATCGTCTAATTCATAAACAACGCCCCTACCTTGCTTCAGATTGCAACAACTATTCCAGCAAAAAGAATAACTTAATTCGAACTGATACTTTCATCAATTTCGCTAGATCTAAAAGATGTATTCAATCCAAGCCTAGGGAAAACAACGTAGTTCCCGTAAGGATTTGATGGAATGACACCAGTTTTGTAAGATGGATTCAGTTTTTTAAGAACTTTAACACTTATACCTGATTCTTCAGACAAAGCAGTCAAGCTATTCTCACCATAAAACTTTAAAGTTTTTACGAATTGAAGATCATAATCAGGATAATTAGGTCTCAAATCATAGAAATGGTAATAACTCATTACATATGATGTAGCCATGAACTTAACCACGTAATCCTGAGTCTCTTTTGGCAGCAATGATCTGATTTTCCAAAAGTTTTTAGTTCTACGTTGATTAATCGCCTTTCGAACTCTGGTCGGTCCGCAATTATAAGCAGCTAAGGCTAGTGGCCAATCACCGAACATTTTGTGTAAATCCACTAATAATCTGGCGGCAGCTTCAGAAGATTTCAAAATATCCAATCTTTCATCTACTTGATCGTCTATTCTTAATCCGTAGGCTTTTCCAGTCGACTTCATAAATTGCCACAACCCAGCAGCGCCAGCCTTTGAATTAGCATTCAGAATTAAACTTGATTCTATAACTGGAAGATATTTTAATTCTTCGGGTAGGTTGTACGCCTTTAAGTAAGTCTCAAATACTGGAAAATAAGTTGCCGCACGTCCCAACAATTGTTCGATTTCTGTACGACGACGAGCAGTAAGAGATATGATTTTCTTCTCGACTAACGAATTCAACTTAATTTCTAAGTCAGCATTCATTTCATTCACCTGCTTCAGAACTAAGTGCTTATTCAATTTAGAAAAATTGTTCTTAGCGGGTGGTTTGATAGCATGTGCTTTTGAAGTGCTGCTCGCCAAAAGAAGGCTTACAGCTACGCAAAAGGTTTTTACGGTGCTCATGGATAGTCATTAAATTCGCACAAAATGCGAATAGTTAGCTTTAAGAGAGGCTTAATGAAATCCTATCGGTGATTGTTTGATAGTGTTTCGATTCGTTAGTACAAAGGTAGTACATAAAAAGCCAGTGTAAATACCTAGAAAAGAGTAAATTTTAAAATTAACATCAAATTAACCAAAAGTTAAGGGGGAAAAAGACCAAATTTAATGAATGGATGATGCGAAATTCAGTAGGTTTTCTTCCGAATAATTCTTTGAAATAATCTGAAATCCAAATTTTGTGTCGTTAGAGTGAATTCCGTAAGGGAAAGCTATTGCAGGTGCTCCAACGAGATTTGCAAGCACTGTAAATATGTCGGCGAGGTACATTTCTGTTGGATTTGTCTGCTTTTGGCCGATTTTCCATGCTGGAATCGGACTAATAGGCATTAAAATAAAGTCATAGTTGGTAAATATATGGTCAATCCTGTCTTTTAGAAGTCTTCTAATTTTTTGTGCTTTGTTGTAATAGGCGTCATAATAACCAGAACTCAGCACAAAACTGCCTAGCATAATTCGCTTTTTGACTTCGCTACTAAAACCAGCGGTTCTTGTTGCTATAATTTCTTCTGCCAAATCTTCTTTGACTGGCACTTTCATGCCATATCTAATACCATCATAACGAGATAAATTTGTGCTGGCTTCTGCTGTTGTCAAAGTATAATAGGTCGGTACAATATATTCTAGAAGTTCAAAGCTTACTGGATTACAGGAGTGGCCTTTTTCCTCCAAACTTTTCATCAGCTGAAGTTGGCTTGCTTTTATTTCGGGATCAAAACCTTCGTGATCCAGTGCCTCAGATAAATAGGCTATTTTCCATTGCTTTTTCGAATCTGTAGTCTTTGTCTTATTGTAATATGGTACTGGGATATCCACAGTAGTTGGATCCATTTCATCTACACCAGCCATGATTGATAATGTCAAAGCAATTGTATCTACATCTTTTCCTAAAATTCCAATTTGATCAAAAGAAGAACCATAAGCGATTAGTCCATGCCTTGAAATCCGGCCAT
>CALFWO010000015.1 GCA_937928045.1 uncultured Saprospiraceae bacterium
CAAACACGCCTCTACTACACAGCAGCGAAACTCGCTCTAGAAAAAAAAGACCACCAACACGCCAAAGAATACCTCACACTCTCCCAAACAGCCATAGCCAAAGCCCCTGAAGCCTCAGGAAATTCATTGCAACGATATTCGCCATTACTGCCAATGAAAGAAATCCGCCCATCACTTTCGTTCTTCGAAAGAAAAGCAAGAATCCTCCCAACGCTTCACCTAAGCCGGTAAAGAGATTGTAACCTTCCGAAAAACCCATAAATGTCCAAGCCAATCCCATAGGTGACATTTCACCAATTGGTTGAGTAAGTCTATAAGGACCAGGCATTGGAAACTGGGTTTTGAAAATTTTAGCGAAACCATAGCTAATTAAAATGGCAGCTAAGAAATAGCGAACAAATATTTCCAAATAGAAATAGAGCTTATCGTAATTCGGCCGTTTTCGATCTAAGATTGTCCAAATTAAACAGGCTATTATTGATAAAACTAAAAAGACCAAACTTTGCATGTAATCAAAAGTGGTGTCTCCACTTCCGGTCATAACATTAGTTATTTCTAAACCGAAAAATTGTTTTCCTGTGAATATTACCAAAGGTTCCCAAATACCTCCAATAGTCTCTTGGATGAATTCTCCGGCAAGTGGAATATAATTTAAAGGAAAGGGGAAGGCGTAAAGAAAAATATATGCAACTAAAAATCGAAAGATCAATTTGCTGGAAAAATTCCAGTTGCTTGATTGCGTTAAGTTGGTTTCCATAAGTAGAGGTATTCCAGATCGAAAATAGTTTTCAAATAGAAGAGCTGAATTAAAATGAAAAAGTTGTTTTCATTCAAAATTTTAACAGAAGTACATTTGTGAAAAAGTTTACCTCATCAAAGTCACATCACCAGAAAAATCCCGGGTGGTCCCATTCAGCAGTTTGACTCTGAAGTAGTATACAAAAACAGCTGGATTCATATTTTCTCCTTTGAAGGTTCCATTCCAACCTAAGGATAAATCATTTGGATCAAAATTTTCATTTCGATAAACTATTTCCCCCCAGCGATCGGCAATAATCATCTCCAAAATTTCTTCAACTTCTTCATTGGCAAAAAGTGTAAAGCCATCATTGTTTCCATCACTATTCGGAGAAAATGCATTTGGTATATAGATCTCTATATCTGGTCTAACGACAATTCTAAGATTGGCAATTGCAAAACATCCATTCTCATGAACAATTGTCAAGGTGTAATTTTGTCCATCTTCCCCAAATACTTGAGTAGAAATACAACTGTCGCAACTTACTAAATCACTCGGTGTCCATTGGATAACAGAAAGCTCATTGACATCAACATTTGTAATGCCTTCAATAAAACCAGGTTCATTTTGCATGAGTTCGATTACAGCAGGTAGATTTAATTCTAAATCTATTCCTGGTTCCACAGTAAAACTGGTGTCCATTTCGCAGCCATTGGCATCAAAAATATTTAAGGAATAAAAACCTGGCGATAGGTCGTAGAAATCTGAACTAGTAGAAGTTGATTGACCATTTAAGGTGTAAGAATATGGTGGCTCACCTCCAAATATTTCGCCAATGTTCAAAGATCCGTTTTGGAAATTAATACAGCTTTCATTTCCAACATCCAACAAGGCTATTTCTGGAACATCAGGATTGTTACTCACTAATACACTGTCAATAATACTGCAGCCACTTTCAATGTCTTGAATATTTACAAAATAGTATCCAACACCATTTACAGACGGAGTCAAGGAATTAGCACCACTTAGAATAGTACCATCGTCTGTTGACCAAGATACATTTGTAGAGGTCGCACCACCTTGAATGTTCAAATTAAGACTTGTAGAAGTTTCATCGCAAGGCAAATCGATATTGTCTCCAGTATCGGCCAATGGTGTATTTAACAACGTTTCAACGACAACGGTATCAATATTTTCACAACCATTTAAGGTGTCAACTAATTCTAGAAAATAAGTCCCTCCAATATCAACAGTCAAAGTGTTTCCATTTGCTCCGGGAATCGGCGTCCCAGTACCATCTAGCCAAGTATAAATTATAGATGGGCCGGATTGAGAATCTGAAGCATCCAAAACAATTTGCGGATCATAACAAGTGATTTCATCAGCAGGATCAATATTAATCAATGGATATTCTTCGAGGTCAGTTATTACGATATCATCGGTGGAAATACATCCTGACAAAGTGTCGATTGCTAAGAGACCATATGTATTTGCTTGGTTGATGGACACCTGCGGTGCTACAATGGTTTGTCCCATGACGTCCCAGCTGTAGACCACATGATCTTGCGGAGGAGAGACTAAATCTATATTGACAATTAAGCAATTTAAAATATCAGTTGGCAATGCAAAAATGATAGCGTCCGGAAAATTAGCAGCATCAGTAATCACAACTTCATCCAGAGGCGATGTACAACCGTTGATGTCATCTGTAACTTGATAATAATAAGTGCCTGGGTTGTCTACGAAGAGGATGTTTGTCGCAGAGATTAATTGATTGCTTGAATTGAACCATTGTCCAGATTGTCCATTGTTCAATTGACCAACTAGGATCAGGTCAAGAACAACACATGTTAACGAATCGTCAGGACCGCCATTCGCTACTGGAAGCATATTATCGATAGTAACTTCTACTGAATCGATTGCTGAACATCCGTCCGAATAGGTTGCTTCGAAATAATAAAAACCAGGTTGACTAACTTCGGCCGTCAAGCTATTTTGAAGTGTAAAATTGGCAGGGCCATTCCATTGATAGATACCGGGCTCAGAGCTTGACGCAACCAAAGTAACAGTGGTGTCAGTACAAGTTATTTCACCACCGACTCCGGCCTCGACTGTTTGAACACAATTCGAACAACTTGCAGGTGGATTCACCAATAACTGAGTCATACAGCTGGAAGTTACATTGTCCTCAAAGCTTAAGGTTTGAAGACCGTCCGTTATTAGAAATGGACCAAACGAAATAGGAGTATTGTAGTTTCCAATTGTTCCTCCAGTTGCTGTCCAAGTCGTTGCATTGTTTGTACCAGTAAGCTCAACTTCGAATGTAAAGGTATCATCAAAAGGATCATTTCCTGTGCCATTGTCATCGCATACAACATTAGAAAATGAAGCATTGATTGTACAAGCAACAGCACAATTGTCTAATGGCCCGATAGTTTGATCAGAACTACAACCCGGGAAATCAACGTCATTGACACTGATAACTGGGCTCGTACCATTTGCAGGAATTGTAATGGATCCAATAGTTCCATATGAATAAACTCCAACAGAAATATTATTAACCAAAATTTCAAATTGTCCTGAATTTCCTGGGTTGGTTACAGCTGTTGTAACATCAACCAAATAAGAGTCATCCGCAGGGTCAGTTGCTGTTCCATTGTCATTACAATTTAATTCAATATTTACAATTTGAATATCACAAGGATCCGAACAAGGAGTAGGAGGAGTGACTGAAAAATTAGTTGTACAACCGGAAGTAACATCATCGGTCAGTGTTACATTTTGAATACCGTCTGAAATCAAAAAAGGACCGAAAATTACTGATGTATTGTAAGCTCCAGTTGGTCCTCCATTGGAATTCCAAGTTGATCCAATATTAGAACCAGTAGCAGTTACTTCAAAAGTGAAGGTGTCATCGGTAGGGTCGTTTCCAGTTCCATTGTCATTGCATTGGATGTTATCAAAACTTGCATTAATAATACAAGCCGCGGCACAATCGTCTAAAGGTCCAATTTGTTGATTATCTGAACAACCGTTAAAATCTAAATCTTGAATAGAGATAATAGGGCTATTTCCATCGGCAGGAATTGTTATTGTTGCAAGATCTCCATGGTTGAAAATACCAGCAGAAATGGCATCAACAAAAACTTCAAATTGATCACTACTTCCAGGATTTGTAACACTAGAAGAAATGGTTGCTGTATAGAAATCATCAGCTGGATTCGTAAGTGTTCCATTGTCATTACAATCCAAATCTATATTGTCGATTTGAATACTGCAAGGATCAGAGCATGCAGTTGGAGGAGTGACTGAAAAACTGGTTGTACATCCGGCAGTAACATCATCAGCTAACGTAATATTTTGTATTCCATCAGTAATTAAGAATGGACCGAAAATAACAGGTGTGTTGTATGCTCCGGATGGTCCGCCATTTGTATTCCAACTTGAACCAACATTAGAACCAGTAGCGATGACTTCAAAAGTAAAGGTGTCATCGGTTGGATCGTTTGCAGTTCCATTGTCATCACATTGGATGTTATCAAAACTTGCATTAATAATACAAGCCGCTGCGCAATCGGTCAATGGACCAATTTGTTGATTATCTGAACATCCATTAAAGTCTATATCTTGAACGGTAATATTCGGACTAGTGCCATCGGCCGGCAGCGTTATCATTGCAATATCTCCATGATTGAAAATTCCATATGAAGTAGCATCGACCAATACTTCATATTGATTACTACTTCCAGGGCTAGTTACGGAGGAAGTTATATTTACGATATAAAAGTCATCCGATGGATTGGTAACTGTTCCATTGTCGTCACAATTAATTTCTATATTAACAATAGAAAGTGCACAAGGATCAGAGCAGCTGACTGGTGGGTTTACGGTCAAAGTTGTAACACAAGATCCATCCGTATCATCATTGATATTGAAAGATTGGATCCCATCTGTTATCAGAAATGGACCAATAGTAACAGGCGTGTCATACAATCCTCCGAATCCGCCGGTAGCAGTCCATGTGGATCCTGCGGCATTACCTGATACGGTCATATCAAATGTGAAGGTGTCATCGGAAGGATCATTGCCAGTCCCGTTGTCATCACATTGAATATTTGATGCCACAGCATTGATGATACAGGCATCTGCGCAATCAGTCAAAGGACCTATTTGCAAGTTGTTATTACAATCTGGAAAGTCAATATCTTGCACTGATACAATTGGGCTTGTTCCATCTGCTGGCCAAGTTGTTACTGCATTTTCTCCATGATTAAAAATCCCTACACTTACTGCATTAATGAATACTTCATATTGGCCTGAACTTCCTGGATTGATGACATTTGTAATGACCGTAAGGTTATAGAAATCATCACTTGGATCCGTTAGGGTACCGTTGTCATCACAGGATAGCATAGTACTGCTGATGCTGATGTCACAAGGATCCGAACATTCTGTTGGAGGATTTACTGAAAATGTAGTGCTACATGTTCCTGTCACGTCATCTGTGATCGTAATCTGAGCAACCCCATCTGTAATAAGAAAAGGTCCTAAAATCGTAGGTGTATTGTAGGCGCCACTTTCACCGGAATTAGCTGTCCAATTTGAACCAGTATTTGTTCCTGAAACAGTTACTTCAAAAGTAAAGGTATCATCTGAAGGATCATTTCCAGTTTGGCTATCGTCACATTCAATGTTTTCAAAAGAGGCATTTAAAATACACGTACCAGCGCAATCGGTTAATGGATTTAAAGTTTGTACTGCAAAACAATCTGAATCATCAACATCCTGGACTTGGATAACTGGAGAGCTGCCATCAGCAGGAAGATTGATTGTAGCAGTAGATCCATAACTGAAAGTCCCTAATGAAACAAGATCTACCAAAACTTCGAATTGGCCAGAGATCCCTGGATTCGACACTGTGGTATTTATATTTATGATATAAAAATCATCATTGGGATCTGTAATGGTTCCATTGTCGTTACAATTCAGCTCTATATTGCTAATGGCAATCGAACAACCATTAGAACAGTGTGTCAACGGACCAATTGTTGAAGAAGTCGAGCATTGTTGATCTTCATTATCAACAATTGTGATCAATGGAGAGGCTCCATCAGCTGGTATGGTAAAATTGGATATTGTATTATAAGGAAAGTTATAACTCACTGCGTTATTTATCAATAAATTGTAAGTGTTATTTGTCGCACCATTTATTGCGGAAGCATTTATAGTTACTGTATAGAAATCATCTGTTGGATCTAAATCAGTTCCATTGTCATTACAAACGATGTCCAGCTGATCCATGGAAATAGTACAATCGGTAGAGCAGCTAATAAGTGGACCGACCAATTGTTCAATTGAACAGGAATTTGCAACATCAATGATTGATAAAGTAATGGTCGAGCCATCGGCTGGGAATTGCAGTGTATTTGATGTTCCGTAAGCAAATGTATTTAGGAGAGCGGTTCCGTTATAGACTTCATAGTTTCCAGTAGATCCAAGATTGTTTCCTACGTTTATGGTTATGATGAAAAAATCATCTGTTGCATCGCTTGGCGTACCATTGTCTTGACACTCTTGATTAAATTGATCAATTGTTAATATTAGCCCAGGATCAATTGTAAATGGCTGATTGGAAATACATCCATTTGAGTTTTGAATATAAGCAGTGTAGTTCCCTGCAGCTAATCCTGAAAAAGTATTATTCGTTTGCCAGGTGCTACCATCGAGACTTACAGAATCTCCAGGAACTAAATTTAAAAACTCCACTGTACCATCCGCTGCTTCAAAACAAGTTTCATTTTCAGTGGAAATTGAAATCAAAGGCAGCGGTAGAACTTCTAGTAATAAATTTACGATGACTGAACATCCATCACCATTTTCAACAACGACATATATTGTTTGAGGATTTGAAATATTAGTATAAGGTAAGGTCAATGGATTCGTTTCATTTTCGGCATCTAAAATGGTAGGGTAGTAAGTGAATCCGACACCAGAAGTGCTGCTTAAATCTCCTTCAGCATCTGATAAAACAAAAGCAGTAAAACCATCATCATTGTCATCACAAGCTGAGAGCGTGGCATTCATTGCCATTGGCAATTCATTAATTTCCAATTGTATTGGTGTCCTAGTTAGACTTACACATCCTGAAGAAATTTCTTCTGCTTCTACAAAATATTGATAAACACCCGGACCTGAAGTTATAGGTATATAAGTCAAGCTTCCTGTAACTAATGCAATTCCCCCAGTAGGTACATCGTACCAGTTAGCAGTCTGTCCCGCAGGCACAGTAACGGACAAAGTAGGTATAGTGTCTCCTTCACAGATTGCCATATTCCCATCATTTATTGGCGGATCAATACTTGGACAATCACAGTCAGGAGCATTTACAGATTGCGTCACAAAGCAATCTAAATTGTTTGGATCCAGTGCGGTCAGGATAATATTTTCTGAAATCGGAATATCTGTAATCGTTACTATTCCCGGAGTGCTATTGTCTGTAATACCTGCACTTCCGACGATTACGTAATTCGCTGGATTATTAATCACAATGGTATAGAAATCGGTACCGGTACATTCTATAGAAGAAATGTCAATGACGATTTCATCTAAAATGTTAATGGTGATCGTTGCTATATCTGGCGGACAGAATTGTATTCCAGGTACTAAGTAATTAAATGAAACTGAACCAGGAGCAAAAGCAAAGAGATTTACATTTTGAGGATCATTGAGGTTCACACCATAACCATTGAAGTCATCCCAAGTTCCATTAGAATCATATGGACCTTGTAGAAAGTCAAATAGATTAACATTAAAAGAAGCATTGAAACAAATATTTCCAACTAAGCCTGTTCCGGCATTAGGTGGTGTTTCTACGTTAATGGTAAATGGTCCTTCATCAGTACAGCCAAACTGATTGGTTCCTAAAATGTAATAGGTCGTTGTAGTCGTTGGACTTACAAATGGGCTTCCAATTTGATTTCCAGGCCCGGCTGGTGTTCCTGAATGATAGCTAATCGTTAATGGCGATCCATTTTGATCAATTACACTAATAGCAGATAAGTCAAATGACTCTCCGGCGCAAATATTTGTCATGGCCGGATTAATCAATATAATTGGTTCTGGTGTTTGTGTGATGATCTGAGTATGTGTTATCGTTGCACCAGAACATGGATTGGTAAATGACCAAAAATATGTTGTTTGAAGTCCATTGACAGAAACAGTAGGAGGAACAGCACCTGATATTTCACAGAATCCTGTTTCACCATTGCTGTAGTTCAAAGGATCAGGAGGTGGTAAATTCTGTCCACAATTGATCGTTACATTCGAAGGAGGATTTATCCATGTAGGTTCGCTGGCTGGGGTAATAGTTACATCTTGAGTATGTGTTATTGTGCGATTGCAATTGTCAGTAAAAGTCCAAGTGTAAAAAATGGTTCCACCACATGAATTGTACGATCCCGATTGAATGGCTGTAACTGAACCACTGATGTTACAAACTCCAGACTCATTATTGTTGTATGTCAAAGCAGGCGGAGTGGCTGGGACGGCATCACATGCCAGCGAGATCGGTCCGGGCAAAGCGTCGAATGTTGCAACGGGTGCAGGATCAATTGTTATTACTTGTGTATGAGAAATACTTCGTCCACAATCGTCTGTAAACATCCAAAGATTACTAATTGAACCTCCGCATTCGGTATAACTTCCTTGTTGTTGTGCAGCAATGCTTCCCTCAATCAAACACAATCCAGATTCACTATTTGAATAATTTAAGGCTGGTGGATTATTAGAAAAACTTGCACAATCGATTGTAAAGTTTTGTGGTAATTGCGAAGTGAATACAGCTGGTGGAGCAGGATCAATTGTAATCGTTTGAGCATGTGAAAGTGTATTTCCACAATCATCGGTGAAGTCCCAATTGTACATGATCGTTCCACCGCAAGCATTGTAACTGCCACTTTCTACGGGTAATATACTTCCCGATATGAGACAACTTCCAGTTTCGTTATTGGAATAATCCAGCGTTGGCGGATTATTCATGAAATTCCCACAGTCTATATTAAAGTTAGTTGGAAGTGGAGATGTAAATTGTGGTGCTGGAGCTGGATCAACTGTTACAGTTTGAACATGAGACACTGGTGTACCACATGGATCGGTTACTTCCCAAGTAAAAGTTATAGCTCCTCCACATTCATCAAAACTGCCGCTCATTGTAGGACTTACAGAACCTTCAAACAGACAACTTCCTAATGCACCATTAGAATAATTTAAAGGCCCAGCAGAAGTAGGGGCTGCGTTACAAGGAACAGAAATGTTAGTAGGAGGATTTAAAAATGCAGTTGGTGGTGCAGGAGTTACCGTAATATTTTGAGTGTATGAAATCGGATTACCACATTGATCAGTATCCATCCAAGTAAATGTGAAAGATCCACCACATGAATTTGCGCTACCGTTTTGAACTGCTGAAGTAGTTCCACTAATTTCACAAGCTCCAGTCTGATTGTTAGTATATGTTAAATCAGGTGCAGAAGTTGGTATAGCGTCACATGAAACTGTTATGTCCGCTGGAGGATTAACATAAGTAGCCAGCGGAGCAGGATTAACCGTGACGTTTTGCGAATGCGTAATTGGATTTCCACAAAAGTCAGTAGCATCCCAAGTAAAAGTAATTGTTCCACCACAAAGATCAGCACTTCCACTTTGTACTGGACTGGCCATTCCGTCGAGTAAACAAACGCCCGTTTCATTGTTTGAATAAGATAAGTCCGGTGCCGACGTTGGAATTGCATCGCAATCTACCGTGATATCAGCGGGTGGATTTATAAATGTTGGAATTGGTGCAGGATCAACCGTAATGGTTTGATTGGCTGTAATGTTATTTCCGCAAGCGTCAGTAAAATCCCAATTTGCAATTAGTGTGCCTCCACAAGAATTTGGAGCTCCAACTACAGTAGGGGAAACAGTTCCCTCAATCAAGCAAGCGCCAACACCCCCATTGGTGTACGTAAGATCTGGAAAGCTGGTTGGAATTGCATCGCAAGCAACAGTCATTGAAGCAGGTACATTTTGAAATGTTGGTGCGTCGATTGGGGCTGCAGTAATATTTTGAGAATACGAAACGGTGTTACCACAAGCATCGGTATAATCCCAAGTTCTTGTAATGGTACCACCAGCACACATATCAATGCTCCCGGATTCAACACCTGCCACCATTCCAGTGCCATCACAATTGTCAGTCCAATTTAGGTCAGTTAAAATGGGTACTTGATCATAACAAACAAGGTTTTCATCTGCAGGAGGATTTGGAAAAACAGGATTTTCATTGTCTTCAAAAGAAACAGGAATTGACATCAAATCACAGCATTCAATGGTACAATCTATGATGCTTATATTGTCTCCTACAACAGGAACAACCGAAGCTCCACTGGTTAGATAATTGTAACTATAAATTGTATAACCTTCACAAATAAGCGAAGTTAATGTTCCAGAAGTTCCATTGATGACTTGAACAATGTTTCCCGAGGCGTCGGCGACCAAAAGCATTTGAGTAAGTGTGGGATCTGTATTATGGCCGCTCACTGAGAAGTTGATAATTTCTCCAGGGCAAGCAGTAGGTGGAGTAGCGGTCAACATTCCTGCATCGGCATCACAACAAACTTCGACAAATACTTCAGTATCTCCTTCAATTAAACAACCTGTTGATCCAGTAACCGTCACTGAATAAATGGTTGTTGCTGTAGGGCAAACAGTGATGCTGGGAGTTGTTTCATTTGTAGACCAGAGGTAGGAATCGCAGCCTGTGCCTGCATCAAGGGTAGTACATTCACCTTCGCAGATTGTTACAGTTTCGGGAATTTGAACACCAGCAGAATTTATATTGATATCAAAGGAGAGTGAAAATACACATTGATCAGAATTGACCCAGCCACCAGTTTCTCCATCTTCTGTTAGAATAAAAGAGATATTTTCCGTTGCTGTACCTCCATTGATTGGGCAATATGTAAGATTAAAACCAAATGCAGGACAATTTCCTTGGCAGTCATCGCCAAAGTTATCTGAGGGATCTCCATCAATTAGCCATGGATCTGCGCCTTCGCTAAAGCCACCCCCACAGTTTGTACCATCATAGCTGGAATTATTTCCACTGTCGCCTCCTGTACCTGGGGGGTCATAGTAGTAACCTGCTCCATAGGTATTGCCAGAGCAGACACCAGTGATTGTGGGAAAGAAGAGCCATCCCGGTCCAGGTAAAACACCGGTAGCAGCTGACCATCCTGCTGAATTAATAAAAGATATGCCATGCAGCCAATTGTTATTTTGGCCGTGATCCCAATCAAAGTTTAATTCTACATACAATTCAATTTCTCCGCAGGTATTTGCAGTTACTTCTAGGGGAGTAGTACCCATACCAGTTTGTCCAGCCTGAACTTGCCCGGGAACTGAAGAATTACCATTATTGATGGTTCCTCCGTTAATGGAAATAATAGTTGCGGAAACTCCGCAAACTTCGCAGGGACCCCCTCCACAAGGGCCTTGTGCTTGTGCTGAATAGACTAGTAGAAATAAACCTGCAATTAATCCAAGATATCTTTTCAATTTATGAAGTTCAGTGTTTGTGAATACTCTTTGGTGAAAATAGTGATATGCTCAGAAATTGGAATGCTTAAAGTTAGTTAAAATTTATTGATTTTCGCATCATATTGCTCATTGAATATTGAGTAAAACGTCGGGGATTATTGACTCGATTAGGAATAAAATTTAACAAATCTATTTGGATTTATATTGCAATTATTTTAAAGCCTAGATCCAATCATCGTTATTGAATTTAAGTGTAAATTTTGATTGATTTTTGTCTTTGGATGATGAGTACAATTTAATTATACTTGATATGCACCATTCAAAATTTGGTTGATTAGTGAACGAACGGATATCCCAAATTTAACTTTAGAAAAAATGAAGTATAAACTAAGAAAGTTGGACCAAAATGAGAGATGAAGTTTTAGTAACAGTGTAATGTTTAAAATAAATATACTAGACAATTATGTGGTTTCAATTGCCTAGCTACTGAAACTCGATTAGGAGCTAAAAAAGTATAGATTGTAATTACTCAGGTTTTAATGGTATAAATCGATATTTCAACAAATTAAATTTTTATATCGTATTTAGACTTAGTTCAAAATTAAATAGCTTATTAAAAATATTTCTTGAAAAAATAACGAGAAAATAATGATGAATGTATGACGGAATATTCAATTAAAAATAGGAAAAATAGACCAGAACCAATTTATGAAAAAGCGCGTCAAATATTGCTGGAAATGTTTTGACAATTTTCAAGAATTATCAGTTGTTGATTAAAAAAAAATGGGGTCAAACAATAGGGAAATTAATTGTTCGACCCGCATCATATCCATAGGAATAGAAGGAAGTCTATTAATTGATTTTAATTATTTTTTCTGGCGTATAATGATTCAGCTTCTTCCATTTTGATAATATCTTCTTGCAAGGCAATCATTTTACTCACTTCTCCACCAAGTTGATATTCGTCTTTGGCTAGATTTAAATATTGCATAGCTAAATCATAATTTTCAGTAGCGCGGAATTCCATTGCAAATCCATATGCTGTTAGTTTTATATTTTGATACAGCTGGTCAGGAAACATTCCTTCTAGGTCTAATAATTTTTCTTGAATGTATTCAAAATCTCCTGCGATCACTTCGCCATTTTCTCTTTCATAACTTAGTGTTTCTTGAAGGGTTCCTTTTTTCCAATTAGATACCACGCGATCGCCATTAGCAAAATTAAATGTTACTTCTCCTTTTAGTTTATCTTTTTGCCATTTTCCTGCAATTTTATCTCCGGATTTGAATTGAATACTGCCAGGTCCATGACGCTGACCATACTTTGAAATACCAATGAAAATGCTGCTATCCATTCTTACAAATTCTCCTAAGCCATGGGTCAAACCTGCAACCCATTCACCAGTGTAAGCCGAACCGTTGGCGAAAACCATTTGACCATTTCCTTCCATTTGATCTTTTAGAAAATCACCTTTGTATTGATGGCCACAAGACCATTTGTAATTTCCCTCACCGGTTCTGTAATCATCTTCCCATTTTCCTTCATATTTATCACCATCCGGGAATGTGAAAATTCCGAAACCGTGTTTTTTACCGTGTTCGAATGATCCTTTATAAATAGAACCATCTGGCCATTCCATTCTTCCTTTACCATGGGGTTTACCATATCTAAATTCTCCTTGATAGGTTACCCCGTCGGAGTATAATTTTTCACCAATGCAAAAGGATGAAGTTCTAGGACAATCTGTAGCGTATAATCGACTGAATACTAAAAAACAGAACAAGAAAAAAGAAACTTGCTTTAATTTTTTTAAAATTGGTTGGTTGGAATGCATCATAACAATCATGGTTTTTATCAGCTTTTAGTAATGGAGGGGATTGGGTGAAGATTGATGACCACAATATAGTTGACATTCAGGTCGGGAAAAGTACCTCAGAGATTTGTATGTGACGCTAAGAAAAAACATATTAGAAAAAAGTAAAAAGCCATGATCTTGACGACCACAGCTTTCACAAAATTAAATCTTCATCATAAAGACGCCACATGACCTAAAAGGGCGTCATTAAATCAATGTATTACCAGCAAATATTTGTTTTTTGGATAGCTCCGATGAATGCTATTTCTTCTTCTATTTGAGTGCTGAATTTAGGTGATTCATCACCTAAATTTTGCTTTGCAACAGTTAACCATTCTAATGCTACTTTTTCTTTTTCTTGAGTAACATATTCCTGTGCAATTCCATAGAAAACAGCTGCGGCTGCCAACTTAAATCCCTTTTTGTTGGTGCCTTTCAGCATGTTTGCTAATTCGTACAATTGTCCATTTTTCTGACTCCCATTCGGAAGAACAATTGTAATGTTTTTCTTAATTTTCCCAGAAGCCCAGTTCGTTATAACCGTCAATCCACTTTGAAAAGTGAATTGTGCTTCTTTGTTTAAGAAATTATAATCCCAATTACCCGAGAGTTGTAGACCGTTATCCCAGATTATCATTCCTTCGCCTAAGCGTTCTCCCATTCTATGAACACCAGCGAATATACTTCCATCTTTTCTTGTAACTTTTCCTTTACCTTCAGATCTTCCATGCATCATTCCTCCTTCGTAGACATCTCCGGTAGCATAAACAATCTTTCCAGTTCCAGACATTTCATTTTGTACCCATTGTCCAGTGTAAACATGTCCACATGCAAAATTGTAAGTTCCGTTACCATGCATTAAACCTTTTTCCCACTGACCTTCATATCTCGAGTCATCAGACAATTTCATTATACCTTCTCCATGTCTCAATCCGTCTTTAAAAGATCCTACATAAGAAGAACCATCTTTCCAAGTTAATTCTCCGAATCCGTCTTCTTTTCCATATTTGAATTCTCCCGTATAAACGGCTCCAGAAATGTATTTTTTTGTACCCTTACAATATGGTTCTGATTTAGCGCATTCGCCTTCAAATGAGTTCGATGCTCCGACTGGAGTAATTAATAAAAAGAATAGAATAATAGATAGAACTAGAGCGGCATACATTTGCAGCCCACGGAAGACCTTCGTAGATTTCATCGGTAATGGTTAAAGTTGTAAGATTCGGGGAGAACGAAGGATGGAGTGTTGAGTGTGTTTTGGTAGTAATTATATTTCAAATGTATACCCTCATTGGACTGAAGTCAATTATTCGAACGACTTTTCTATAAAATTACCCTTAAGTAGTTAGCTTAAATAGGGTAAAATTTAAATTTTTAGGTAGGGACTAACCGATTAGCGGTAGAACTTTTCTACCTTTGTATCCCGTAACGGATGCATCTCTTTTCTCTTAATTTCGAGATGATTCCACAAATTACAGTAAGTATGACAAAGTACATTTTCGTTACGGGGGGAGTAACTTCCTCGTTGGGTAAAGGAATCATCGCAGCCTCTTTGGCCAAATTGCTCCAAGCAAGATCTTTCAATGTAACTATTCAAAAGTTCGATCCTTATATTAATGTAGATCCTGGAACGCTTAATCCATATGAACATGGCGAATGTTATGTAACAGATGATGGAGCCGAGACCGACCTTGACCTTGGACATTATGAGCGTTTTCTCAATATTCCTACTTCTCAAGCGAATAATGTAACTACGGGTAGAGTATATCAATCGGTAATCAATAAGGAGCGAGCTGGAGCATATCTTGGAAAAACTGTTCAAGTCGTACCCCATATTACAGACGAGATAAAGCGTCGTGTAATGGCTATGGGAAAGAATGATGAATACGATATTATTATTACTGAACTTGGAGGGACCGTTGGGGATATAGAATCTTTACCGTATTTGGAGGCTTTAAGGCAATTGAAATGGGATTTGGGCGAAGACAATTGCTTAGTGGTACATCTAACATTAGTACCATATTTAAATGCTGCTAAGGAACTCAAAACCAAACCAACTCAGCATTCTGTTAAAGAGTTATCTAGAAATGGAATTCAGCCAGATATATTAGTTTGTAGAACAGAGCATCCGTTAACAGCTGAAATTAGAAGAAAATTGGCCCAGTTCTGCAATGTTGAATTGAAGTCGGTAATTGAAGCTTTGGATGCAAAGACAATATATGATGTTCCAATGCTCATGCTTAAGGAAAAATTAGACACGACGGTATTGGATAAGTTGAGGCTGGACAAAAGAAACGAGCCAGATCTAGCGGCTTGGAAATCTTTTCTTGGTAAATTAAAGAATCCAGTACATGAGGTGACTATAGGTTTGGTTGGAAAATATATAGAATTAGCCGATGCTTATAAGTCGATACACGAAGCCTTCATACATGCAGGAGCAAGTAATGAGTGCAAGGTGAAGATTAAGAATATTCATTCGGAAAGTTTGGATGGAAACTCTAGAGATGTTGCCGAAAAGTTGTCAGGATTAGACGGCATATTGGTTGCTCCGGGTTTTGGAGAACGTGGTATTGCTGGAAAAATAAATGCAATCAAGTACATTAGAGAAAATAATATTCCATTCTTTGGTATTTGCTTAGGAATGCAATGTGCGGTGGTCGAATTTTCAAAAAACGTATTGAAATTGAAGGGTGCCTCTTCCACTGAAGTAGTTGCGAAGCCAGAATCTCCGGTCATTGATCTTATGGAAGATCAAAAAGAAATCAAGCAGAAAGGCGGAACAATGCGTCTAGGACAATATCCTTGTGCTATTGAAAAAGGATCTAAGGCATATGATGCCTATGGTGAAGAAAATATCATGGAGCGTCATCGTCATCGTTATGAATTCAACAACTCCTTCAAGGATCAGATTGTATCAGGGGGATTAAAAGCCACTGGAATCAATCCAGAATCAGGACTTGTAGAAATTGTTGAATTAGAAAATCATCCTTGGTTTGTGGGTGTACAATTTCATCCAGAACTAAAGAGTACTGTTGAGAATCCGCATCCTTTGTTTGTGGCATTTATTAAAGCTTCACTTGCTAATAAGTATGTCTTAAAAGGAGCTGAAGAATCAGTGGCTTAGATTTTTCTTCTTAGAATAAGAAGACCATTTAGTTTTATTAAATATCAACAATATGATATAATTATAGAGAATGCCTATTTAGAGGTAGAGGGCACTAATATTGACAGAATATTTAGATGATATTTATTGCATCGAACAACTGGATGTTAAAATATTACTTCAAATATCCGCGGAGAAATCCGATGAAATTGTTGATATCTTTCAGATCTGTCACATAGCCCAGAGAAACCCTAATTGCGCCTCTCATTCGACCTAAGAGTACCACTAATTTTTCGTAGTTATATTCATGTTCTTCCATGAACGAGTAGTACCTTAAAGATTCTTCATTGCTAACACAACTCATGATTTCATCGATTCCAGGATTGCAGAAACAGCCAGTTCTTAGAGAAATATTCGCATTGTTGGCTGCTTTTTCAATTTCAAAATAGTTGTCAACTTTACCTTCGACAGTGTTGAGATTGAAAATAATAGTGCCACCACGATTTGTATTTTCTTTGGGTCCTAAAACGTTTACCAAGCATTGGCCGTTGCTATGTTTCAATGAAGACATTTCTTCAATCATCAATCCTGTTAGTTCAGTTACTCGTTTATTGATTTTATCAATTCCAATAGAATCAATCCAATCTAAACCAATTTTAACTGCAGGAATATCAAGGTAGTTGATTGTTCCATTTTCAAATTTCTCGTGATTATTATGCAAGAAATGTTCTCCAGTATTTACTGAGACAAAAGATACTGTTCCTCCGGCAAACCAAGGCTTCTTCAGTTTATGAAAAACGGATTTTTTAACCAAAAGACAACCAATGCCAGTAGGGTAACCAAATATTTTATAGAATGATACGGAAGCAAATTCCGGGCTCACTTCTTTCAAGTCCAATTTGTTTGTAGGGACATATGCTGCGCAATCCAAAAGTACATCCCATCCATTATCTTGAGCGCGCTTGATATCGCTTAGTTGATGTTTGACTCCCGATACATTTGACTGTGCTGGAAACGCAAAAAGTTTATTTTTCTTATTCGGATACTTTAACAAAGATCTGTATAGTTGATCTTTATCAGCTCGCAAATTTTCCATATACAATTTGCAATATTCATATGAACCTCCTTTAGATGTACAGTACTCTCTAATGCCATTTACAGAATTGTGATTGTCATAAGTCATTAACATATGACCATCATCATAAAAAGGATAACATTCCCCAACTATTTTTAATGCTGCAGAGGCATTCGAAGTGAAGATGCATTCATAGTCTTCAGTGCCATTAAAGTATTCCAATACTTTTGCCCTGGTTTCATCCACTCGATTTGTGGATAACTGTGAACTTGGATTTGTTGAATGCGGATTTCCTAAAACAGATTGCTGCAATTGTTGAAAATGAGTATTCAATTGAGACTCGGCGTACAATCCACCTCCGGTAAAATCAAGATAAGTGTGATTCGATTCATCGAGTCTAGAAAATTCTTTTTTTCTGAGATTGAAAAAAAAAGGATCTACTAATAAATCTGGGTAATTCTCAACCGCAGAAAGATGCGGGAAAGCACCAGATTTGTGCTTCTGCTTAAGTATCATTGGAATAGTTGGCTAGGTTCTTTACAAAAATGCACATTTTTTCAATCAATACTGTACCCTGAATAGGTGAATTTCACAGGATTTGGTTTAATATTTCCAGTGAAAGTTGAGTTTTGACTTTGACCTGATCACAATCAGTCGTTTTTTCTTAACTATCCTATCTTTGTGTTCAAATAATAAAGCATGCGTAAATTAAAGTTAAACGAGCTGAATAGGATGGATGAGGCGGAATTTAAGACCTCGCATAAGGCGCCGATTAAGTTGATTCTTGATAACATTAGGTCGGGTCATAATGTTGGTTCTGCCTTTCGAACGGCAGATGCATTTAGATTGGATGAAGTCTTGTTGTGTGGAATTACACCGACTCCACCACATCGGGAGATTCTGAAAACTGCTTTGGGAGCAGTTGAATCAATGGCTTGGCGTACAGGTGATGCAATAGAATTTATAGAAGAATTCAAGCAAGCTGGATACAAGATTTATGCTGTTGAGCAAACAGATTCTTCGATAGCATTACAGAAATACCAGTATGAATCGGTTGAGAAGATTGTGTTGATTTTTGGCAATGAGGTTAAAGGGGTTGATAGTAAATTGTTGCCTTATGTTGATGGTTGTCTTGAGATTCCGCAGTATGGCACCAAGCACTCGTTTAATGTTTCTGTATCGATGGGTATCGTACTTTGGGAGCTTTGTAGAAATAGGTTGTACTAATATTTGTGCGTGTCCCTTACAGGGCCGCTCTCTTCCGAACTCACGGCATATGGCTGTTCGGTTCATTGGACTAAATTCTGCAGACAGCTCACGAGCTCCACGGACTTTTTAATTTCCTATTTTTATTATTTCCGAATAAATAAAAATTACATTTCAGCCTTATTCTATTGGATTGATCAAGGGGATGAAAAATTCTTAATAATTGATTTAATATTTTTTGGGTGGTTGAATATTTCTGAATAGGAAATCTGAAAATCTAAATATTGATCCTTTTCTAACTTTAGAAAATTGAAAAAGGTGTTTACCGTTTTTTTGAAGTTTATCAGTTTTCCTAACTTGAAATATTTGGTAAATGGCGTAATGAAATTTCGCAGCCTTTTGGGAATATCGGAAAGTTTTCCAAATGCTTTTGTATGTCTGCAGAACAAAGAACCAAAGCGATTTCTTTCTTTGTTAATTCCTCTGGTATAAGAGCGCAACAAGATTCCGATATTGTAGTTCAGAAGATTTCCTGTATACTCTTTTTTTGTTTTAATTAGAATGTGAAATTGGTTGTCGGCTAATTTAATGGAGATCACTTTGGCATAAGGAGTGATGTATTCAGAAATTTTTGAGCGGAAGTACTTTTTATTTCTTTCTGAGAAAAATATGGATTGATAGTCAATTCCAAAGTTGTGGATGTAGTAATGTTTGTTGGCTTCGAATTTCATAATTGTGAAAAGTTGTTTGATACATAGACGGAGAAAAAGGTAATCTTCAAAATTTTGGTTTTGTGGGAAGTTGAAAATTTGGTGTAAGTTGTTGAATTTCAGGGAGAAGAAATTTTTAAAAAAGTTGAAGAGTGGTGGAAAATTTTGGGATTGGGGTAGGAGTTTGTGAAATTTTGGGTTTTGGGGGATGGGGGATGGTGCTGGGGTACTTCTGGAATTCAGGATCTGGCTAAAGTTGGGGACTGACTCGCGCGCGTAAGTGAGAGGCTAGCTTTAGTCCGTCACAAAAGAATTTAGAGTGATTTTTAAATCTAAAGCAATTTGTTGATGGGATAAATTCAAAATTGGAATTGAAAAAACAAATAGTATCTAGCTATAGTTAGACCTTGACTTACGCGCGTGAGTGAAGGACCATCTTAAGTCAGACCCTCAATCATCCCTATCTCATTCCTCGAACTTTCCCAAACCCAAATTACCGATACCCATACTTATTCAACTCATCAAATCTTAACCCAAGTCGTAACCCAACAAACACTTGTTGCCAACTAAAAATATTCGCTGAAGCCGGCAGTGCAGGATTTTCCAGATATGCATCTCCGTGCTCTGAAACGAAAGTATATTGAGCCAAAGGCGTAACAGTAATAAAATCAGAAACTCCGATGTCAATTCCTAACCCAGCTCTTAGATTATAACCAACACCACTGCTTTTATCAGAAGTTGTGGAAGTGCCTGTTATCGAAACATCAGTATAAGTTTTTCCAAAGTTATTGAAAGTAATCCCCGGTGCCACTCGAATGAAAAATCCTTTTTTCAACAACTGCCCATCTTTTGAAAAGGTTGGACAATCACAATCTCCCTCAAAGTCAAAAGGATAAATTTGTGTGTTAAAATTAAATTGTAGACTGTTGATCAAAATATCATGATCATAGGCGAAATCTGGAAGTACTGTCGACGCAAGTTTGGCCTTTGCCTGGCTAAAACTAAGCTCCGGCAAAAATTCCAAACGTTTATTCTTTAGCCTAAACCAATAGTCAATGGCTACTTGATAGCTTCCACCATCCAGATTTTTCGAATTTTCACTATCCAAATCAGTCCTACTTTCAAAGAAGGTGTTGAAATCCGCTGCTTGATACTTTAAAAATCCTGACGTAATTCCAATTTGAGCAATAGATTGCGATGAAAAGTAAAATAGAATCGAAACTGTGAATAATAACTTTTTCATAAGAGGAAAACGTCTATACTAAGGGTCTAGTTGCCCAAAACTAAACAAAATATAACTATAGATCAATAATATATTAGAAAGGATTAGTCAGCAAGAACCCGTACTTTTGCAGACTAAATTTTTATCCATTGAAGACAAAGACATTAGAGAAAGATAAGGTAAACGTGATCACCTTGGGCTGTAGTAAGAATCTTGTGGATTCTGAAAATCTGATTACGCAACTCAAAGCTAACGATTTTGAGGTGGAGCATGATAAGAATGAGACTGATGCCAATGTCATTGTCGTTAATACTTGTGGCTTTATTGATCTTGCAAAGGAAGAGTCCGTGAATACCATTTTGCAATATGCAGATGTAAAAAGAAACGGTGGGATTGATAAGTTATACGTGACTGGATGTTTATCCCAGCGATATAAAGACGACTTGGAAAAGGAAATCCCTGAGGTCGATGCATACTTTGGAACGCTGGAATTGCCTGGTTTACTTCAGCGATTGAATGCAGATTATAAGCACGAGCTGATCGGCGAACGCCAAACAACAACTCCACCACATTACGCCTTCTTGAAAATATCTGAAGGTTGTAACCGAACTTGTTCATTTTGTGCAATACCGTTGATGCGAGGGAAGCACATTTCTCGATCTATTGAAGACCTGGTAGCTGAAGCTAAGAATTTAGCTAAAATGGGAACTAAAGAATTGCTTTTAATTGCCCAAGAATCCACCTATTATGGCTTAGATTTATACAAAAAAAGAGCTTTACCAGAACTGATGGAGGCTTTGGCCGCGGTTGAAGGTATCGAATGGATTCGTTTGCATTATGCTTACCCAAGTAAATTCCCTCTGGAAATTTTCGATGCCATTGCAAAACACGATAATGTCTGTAACTATATTGATCTTCCATTGCAGCATGCTTCAGATGCCGTGCTGAAAAGAATGCGCCGTCAAATTACTAGAAAAGAAACAGAGGACTTGATAAAAATAGCTCGTGAGCGAATTCCTAATATTGGCTTGAGAACAACCATGCTGGTCGGTTTCCCTGGAGAAACTGAAGAAGAGTTTCAAGAACTTTGTGATTTTATCTCAGAACAGAAGTTTGAAAGGCTTGGAGTATTTCAATATTCACATGAAGAAGATACAATAGCACATGATATGAAAGATGATGTTCCGGCAGAAGTTAAAGCTGATCGAGCCAATCGTTTGATGGAAATTCAAAGAGAAATTTCTTTAGAAAAAAATCAAGCTAAAATAGGGCAGACCTTTAAAGTCTTGTTTGATCGAAAAGAAGGCGAATTTTTTGTTGGAAGAACAGAATTTGACTCTCCCGAAGTTGACAATGAAGTATTATTACCGGCAGATCAGTATGTTAGAATCGGAGACTTTGCAGAAGTCAAAATTGTTGATGCAGAAGAATTTGATCTTTACGGAGAATTAGTGTCTTAAATTTTTCAACAATAAAATATATGAAAGACCTGGCGGAATTTAAATTCTGTCAGGTCTTTTTTATTCGCCAAATATGATCTTAGTTAAGGTTATTTCTTTTACTTAAACCAACGCTTTTTATATTTTCCAACTCCAGACTAATTGACCAATAACAATCAAATTATCATTGCAATTTGAATTTGATTGGAATAATAAATATAGTTCAATTTAAAATATTAGGTTACCAACCTTTTTCTGAATAAAACTCACTTTATAACAGTTAGTAAAAACAGTACAATCTTAAAATTCAAATTATGAAAGCCATTTTAACCTTTATTGTATTTCTATGCTCAATGCAATTGTCTGCTCAGTTTGCATCATTTCCTGAAACAAAAAAATCCATTGGAAAAAACAGCTTTAATGTGCAATATAGTTCGTTGGAAGGTGTTGGACTTAACTTTGAAAGAAGTTTGTTACAGAAAAATAAATTTTCTCTTTTTGGTCAAGTTGGGTTGAGTAGTGTTCTTCCATTAGTTGGGAAAAGCTCAAATAATTCTAGTGTTTCATTTTCACGTTTAATAGGTTTTTCGGCTAACATAGGTTTAGCGGCAAATTATTCATTCAATGAATCCCATAGTATTAGAATTGGTGCCGGATTGCGAAGATACCAATTTTATAAACCTGATACCTACCAAGAGTTATTTTCTGGTATAGGTTATGATCAATTATCAAAATATTTGGATTTAGAATATCGGTTTCAGCCTAAAGATTCGAAATTTTATTTTCTCGCAGGTTACCGACATTCTTTTCATGAGAATTTCAATTTGGGAGGTCTAAAGTTAGGAATGGGATTTAAATTCTAAGTAACCATTTTTAACGAAAAAATCCGATTGCCAATTTAACTTGCCAATCGGATTTTGTAATTTTTGCAAGTTGTAAATTATTGGTAAACCGTAATCTTATCATCATTGCTTGCCATTACAACCAATGGATTTTTAGCTTTAGAATTCAATAACAATAATGTTCGAACATCACTTTTAGCTTTAAGTCCGCTGGCAACGCTAGGCATAGCACTAAAAAGCCCATCAGCATTTCCAAGAAGAATTTGTCCGATACCCGCATCCGATCTCGTTGTT
The DNA here is from genome assembly GCA_937928045.1 of uncultured Saprospiraceae bacterium. Classification (GTDB taxonomy): domain Bacteria; phylum Bacteroidota; class Bacteroidia; order Chitinophagales; family Saprospiraceae; genus JABDJM01. The sequence continues at coordinate 23,061 of CALFWO010000015.1, forward strand.
TCTACTTCACGATGAAAGAAGTTACCAGCGAGTAAAATATCTTGATGACCATCTCCATTCCAATCCCTTACCGCAAAACCATTCGTTGGGGCAATCTGCGCTTCAATAGGCAGTTTTTCTAAATTGAAAACTCCGTTTTCTTTTCTCAATATTACAGATTCAAATATTTGAGCTTCGTGTTGAATCGCTCCTTGCTTTCGATCTCCTAGCACTTCCTCTATAGTAGCTTTACCAAAAGCTTCATATGTTATAAATTCGCTTTTCACAAATGGCAGTTGTTGAGAAGAGCATTCTCGACCTCTCACCGGGTAGCACTGTCCATCAGCATCATAATATCCAAGGTAAATGTCATTAGATCCATTATTGTCAAAATCTTTGATAAAGACTTTGAATGGTTCTTCTTCTGACGCTTTATATTTAATATTTAAACCCAAATTACCAGCCAGTAAATCTATGTCGCCATCTCCATCTATATCAGCTTGTTCTAGACAATTCCACCAGCCATTTGTGTTTTGTAATTGGTAATCTTTTGTTACAGATACCAGTTTGTTACCTTCTTTTTTGAAAAAAGTAATTGGCATCCATTCGCCAACCAGCACTAAATCGGAATCTTTATCTTCGTCAATATCCATCCAAAGGGCATCAGTAACCATTCCGATACTTTGTAACTCAGGTGCAAGATTAGATGTTTGATCTATGAATTTTCCAGTCTCATTTATTAATAAATGACTCTGAGCTGGATGACCATATTTCCCAGGGACTTGTCTACCACCAATGAAAAGATCTAAATCTCCATCACTGTCAAAATCCACAGCCGCTACAGCAGAGTTACTTCCAAGCAGTTTTGGTAGCCAATTAGATTTTGTAAATCCATTTTTTCCATCATTAAGATACAGTCTATCTTGTAAAAGTGGACTTCCAATTTGAAACTCATTTCCTCCACTAGCAACATACAAATCTAAATCTCCGTCTTGATCTGCATCAAAAAATAGCGAACCAGAATCTTCAGATCCTCTGTCGTGATTGAAAATACTTAAAGCCATTTTGGTGAAATTTCCATTTTGACTTTGAAGATAGATCATTCCGGCTTGACCAGCTGCGCCACCAATAAATAGATCTTCCAGACCGTCTTTGTTAATATCTCCTTTAGCCATGCAGGGTCCAAGTTGAGACATACGATGAGGTAATAAAATTTCTTTGGCAAAATCATCAAATTCATTTTCTTGATGCACAAAATCAATTCCTTTCGCTTGCGGCACCTCAGCCAATATTCCAATTTTATTTTTGCGGGTGTTAACCTTTTCAGTGGCTTCTGATTCCTTAAATATCAACTCTTGATTAACTTTAATTCCCTTTTGACTTTGTATTTTTCCTGAAGACCATTCTATTTCAATCCGATCAATATTAGAGTGAATACCCATGCCAAAATGTATTGCCGATTCACTGCATGACATAAAACCTTTTGTAGGTAATAATTCTTGCATTTGCATTTGACCTTCGCCAAAATATATTCTAACTTTTGCTCCAATTCCCTTTTTATTTTTTCCATCTCCCTTTAATCGAACCCTTAAATAATTATTTAGGGCTAACTCAGTTGCTTGGTTACGATAGACTGATGCGGGCTCGTCCATATTGTTAAATATTAAATCTACATCTCCATCGTTATCTAAGTCAGAAAAGGCCGCACCTTGAGACCATCCGGCTGCTCCTTCAAATCCCCATTTATCCATCATTTTTTTAAACGTCAAGTTCCCCTGATTTCGATACAAATAATTTTGCAATTTTACAGAGGGCGCTAGATCCAGTAGTTCAATGGGGTGTACACTTTGCTGGCCTTCAGCTGCTTTTTTCGCTGCATATGCTTCTGCTTTTTTCTTAAAGTCATTGTTTCGCATGTCCCGACGAATACCATTAGTCACCAACAAATCTCGATAACCATCATTATCAAAGTCAACTAACAACGGACTCCAACTCCAGTCAGTATTAGATACCCCGGCCATTTGCGCTATATCACTAAAGGTTCCATTTCCATTGTTTAATTGTAGGGTATTGAACATATATTGATGATGCAATCCACTTTCAACACTTTGCCAAAAACGAAGTGGATTCATACCACTCATATTCGTCTTTAATCGACTGTTGTCGGCTGCTACCATATCTGCAACGAATAGATCAGCCCAACCGTCATTATTAATATCAGCAATATCTGCTCCCATACTAAAGTTGGAAATATGTTGGAGTTGCTCATGAGCCACATTGGTGAAAGTTCCATCCCCATTATTATGAAAAAGATAATCAGGTTCTTCGTAATCACAAGCAACATAAATATCAGGCCATCCGTCTTGATCCAAATCTGAAATTGTTGCACTCAAAGAATAAGCATAGTTTGCAATTCCAGATTGATCGGTTGCATCCGTAAATGTACCATTACCATTATTTTTGTAAAGCCGATCAGTATAAACCATATTTTGCTTACCAAGCATTTGTTGCTTCATGGCCTTTGAATTCGGTGGTTGATTACAAATGTATAAATCAAGATCACCATCTTTATCATAGTCAAAGAAAGTTGCCGCAATGCCTAAGCCTGGATCATCAATCCCATATTCTTTTCCACGTTCAGTAAATGTTAGATCACCATTGTTGATGTATAGTTTGTTTCGACGTTGATTGAAATCATCAAATAAGAAATTACAAATGTATATGTCCAGCCAACCATCACCATTTACATCAGCCATAGTAACACCTTTAGACCATTCCTTGTGATTTGCGATTCCAGCGGATGTTGTAATATCTTTGAACTTTAAGTCTCCTTGATTCAAATACAATTTCTCCGGAACCATATTTCCAGAAAAGAATATATCATCAAGCCCATCATTGTTGATATCACCAATAGCCAAGCCGCTTCCTTGATAAACCGCATCGTATACAAAGAAGTTAATGTTCAAATTTTCGGTGATCTTATTGTTGAAAGTTATTCCGGTATTTTCAGGAGACAATCGTTCGAATAGTTGAAATTGTTCACTGTTTTGACTTTCCGTTATCAGGTTTCCACCGCCTTCATTTGCGCAAGAATTGATTAGAAGCATAGAGATTGCAACTGCCGTAAGCCTTAAAAAGATGGACGTTTTACTCATGAATAGTTGATTTATCATTTGTTTCGGTATTGATTTGGGTCAAATATTTTACCGATTAAACAGTTCATTCCAGATCAACGAAATATAAATCAACGACTATGCCACTTATTTTCAGGTAGTTATAGATGTCAGAAAAACTTAAAATTATTCCATTTTTATTTCAGTTTGTTGGAACAACATTGGGAGATGAAATTGGGCGTAATTAAGATGTGGTAATGCTATAATTATTTGATTTGTAGTCTTATAGCTTCAGGATTTCACCTAAGACAGGGAAGAATTACAATTGATTTTAACTGATTTTGATTAAGGCACTAGCTTTAGTTAGACACTGACTCGTGCGCGCGAGGCCAAGACCAACACGATTTCAACCCAGCTGTTATCAGATTTGATCAACCCGTTTCAAATTCGTAACATTACGATACAAATAAGTACCAAATGAGTGACGATAAAAATATCTCCAAAATACAGGCAGATGACCAACAAATTATAGAAAATGCCGAGTTAAGTCTGTGGGAAGCATTTATTCCGGTATTGTTCCTAGTTACACTTTTGTTTTTCAATGTATTTTTTGTCTATGGTGATGATGCCCTAAGTGGCAGTAATCAATTCATCCTCTTACTAGGAGCAGCAGTGGCGGCAATGGTTGGATTTAGAAATAAGGTCAGCTATAAATTGATGATGGAAGAAATTGCAGAAAACGTTCGTTCCACTTCAAGTGCAATTTTAATATTATTAATGGTTGGTGCTTTAGCCGGGACTTGGTTGATCTCTGGAATTATTCCCACCATGATTTACTACGGGTTGCAAATTTTACATCCGAATATTTTCTTGGCAGCTTGCGTTGTTATTTGTGCTTTGATTTCCATCGCAACAGGTAGTTCTTGGACGACCTCTGCGACGGTAGGTATTGCGTTGATTGGAATCGCGGAAAGTTTAGGAATCTCTCTGGGAATGACGGCTGGAGCGGTACTTTCAGGGGCATACTTTGGCGACAAGATGTCACCTTTAAGCGATACTACGAACCTAGCACCTGCGATGGCAGGAGCGAATCTATTTGACCACATCAAATACATGGCTTGGACAACAGTGCCGACGATATTAGTGACGCTTGTCATTTTCATTATTATCGGATTTACAATTGATGCCAAAGGATCTCCGCAGATCTCGGAAGATTTAGCCGCGATCAAAGGCGCTTTCAATATCTCCCCTTGGTTGTTTGTCGTTCCGGCTTTGGTGATTTTTATGATTGTGAAAAAAACGCCTCCGCTAATTGCACTTTTAGCTGGGACTTTGTTGGCGGCAATTGCCGCGCTTATTGCTCAACCAAATTTGGTGATCAAAGCCGCAGGAGCTGAGTCGCTAAACTTTATTTCTGGATACAAAGGAATTATGAATGCGATTACTGTGGACACGGCAGTAGAAACTTCATCCGCTGAATTAAATGACTTATTTACTTCGGGTGGTATGAAAGGTATGCTTGGAACTATCTGGTTAATTCTTTGCGCTATGGTCTTTGGCGGAGTTATGGATGCAATCGGCGCATTAGCGAGAATTACAAATGCCTTGCTTTCAGTTGCAACTTCTGTCTTTGGATTATTTGCAAGCACAGTTTTGAGTTGCCTTGGTTTAAATGCAATCGCCAGTGACCAATACTTAGCATTGGTCATTCCCGGTAAGATGTTCAAACAGGCCTATGAAGATAAAGGTTTGGCTCCGGTAAATTTAAGTAGAACATTAGAAGATTCCGGAACAGTAACCTCCGTCCTTATTCCATGGAATACTTGTGGAGCTTACCAGTCAGGAGTGCTTGGTGTGAGCGTTGGTGAATACTTTATTTATGCAATTTTTAATTGGTTAAGTCCATTTACCACTTTATTGTTTGCAGCTATTGGCTTCAAGATAAAAATGCTAACGAAGAAAAATTAAATAAACATATTGATTCAGTTAAAAGAATAAATTCCAAACTGAATTGTTTGAGACAAAATCCCTGACAATCAAATTTAAAAATAAAATTAATGGCGCTCTTCGGTGATAAAGATGAAGCAAAAGGCGGCAACTTTAAAGTAAAAAATACGCGTGTTTTTTGTCTGGATGATTCCTTACTGGATAATGAAAGGCGCTACAGGAAAGTGTATGATGCGGCAGAGGTGAATTTTATTTTTTGTGAATTTAATTTTTATAACAAACTTTTTGACGAACTGGATTGGGAAACAGAAATTCAATTTGTTTGTATTAATAAAATTACTGGAGAGCAACTTTGTAAAGTTGGTAAAAAACTTAAAGTTCCACTCAGTCGAAATGAAATCAAAGTACGAGATGGTTGGGGTGTTAAAAAAGGAAATTGGTGGAAGCCAGGTGTTTATTCTTGGGTCGTCAGTGTGGATGAAAAACCTGTAGGAGAGACAACGTTTTATATTACGAATAAGGGTAAGCCAACGATTGATCACAATCCAATTTTTTCTATAAATCAAATAAAATTATTCGAGTCGGATAAAATTCCTGAGCCACTTGGATCAAGGACTTACTTAAAACAATTTGCCAAAGATTCCCGATTTGTTAATGTTGAATTAAAACTAGATTTTGAATTTGAGTTAACAGATTACCCATTAGAATTATTGATCAATATTGAGCATGTAGCCGGGCATCAAAAAGGTCGAATTAACTACTTTAAGTACTTAAATTCTGGAAAGAAAACGTTGACCCTAGATGGTGGATATGGCTCTTCTAAAGGAGAATTTTGGAAACCTGATAAATATGTCCTTGACGTTATTTTTATGGATAATTTGGTGGCCAGAGTTCCGTTTGAAATTGGAGAAACAGCAATAGCGCAGGATGGACCAATTGGCTTTTTCAGTGGAATCGACGAAGCGGGTGCTATCAAACAAGGCAATGAGAAATCCTTAACTTTTGACGAGGCAAAAGAAGATCTTGAGCAGCTCATTGGACTGAACTCAGTTAAAAAAGATATCAATGATTTAGCCAGTTATCTCCAGTTTATTCAAGTGCGAAAAGATAAAGGCTTGGAACTTGAAAAGGAGCTAAATCTTCACTCTGTATTTGTAGGAAATCCCGGTACTGGTAAAACCACTGTGGCAAAGATGTTGGGACAGATTTATTACAGCCTAGGATTACTCAAGAAGCCCAATGTTTACGAATATGGCCGAGCAGATTTGGTCGGTGAATATATCGGGCAAACAGCGCCCAAGGTTAAAAAGGCGTTGGAAAAAGCGAAAGGTGCCGTGTTGTTTATTGATGAAGCGTATAGCCTAACAGATCGTGGAGATAAAAAAGATTTTGGGCACGAAGTCATAGAAGTTTTATTGAAAGAATTGTCCGAAGGAACACATGGTTGTGCAATTATTTTTGCCGGCTATCCAAAAGAAATGACTACTTTTTTGGATTCCAATACTGGCCTTTCTTCCCGCCTAAGAAACATCATTCAGTTTCCGGATTACTCTCCAGAAGAATTATTGGACATTGGTAAATTCGCAGCGGAGAAAAAGGGAATCAAATTAACGGAAGAAGTCGAAAAACAGATCTATAAAAAATTGGTTGAAGTTTATCGGAACCGCGATTCTAAATTCGGAAATGCCAGATTCATTAACGGAATAATTGATGAAGCAAAAGAGAATCTTGCATTGCGGTTGATGCAGGGTAATGAATCTTTAGAAAAGTTAAGTGAAGATAAACTTTCAGAAATTCAATTAGAGGATATTAAGACGATTTTCCAATCTGCTGCGGAAGGTCAATTTAGTTTGCCATTGGACATTGCTTTATTAGAAGATGCATTTAATCAATTGAATGAATTAATCGGATTGGATCATGTAAAAGCTCAAGTTCAAGAATTGGTGAAGTTGGTGAAATACTACCGAGAAATAGGAAAAGATATTTCGAAGTCTTTTAGTCTGCATACCGTTTTCGTCGGAAATCCAGGCACTGGAAAAACGACTGTAGCCAGGTTAATGGTACAGTTTTTTAAAGCGCTAGGAATATTAGAACGGGGGCAACTCATCGAAGTCGATCGAAAGGATTTAGTCGCTGGATTCGTTGGACAGACCGCAATCAAAACTAGCGAGATTCTAGATAAATCGATAGGCGGCGGATTATTCATAGATGAAGCTTATAGTCTAACAGAGAGTACAGGAAGTGATTTTGGTCGCGAAGCCATTGAAACTATTCTGAAAAGAATGGAAGATGATCGAGGGAAATTTATGTTAATCGCTGCAGGATATCCCGAAGAAATGAAAAGATTTTTAGAAGCTAATCCTGGTTTGATGTCAAGGTTCGATCGACAAATAACTTTTGAAGATTATGAGGCGGAAGAATTATTAGCAATCGCTAAAATGATGTTCGCAAAAGAAGAAATGTTTTTAGATAGTGAAGCCGAACATTTTCTAATCGCTTATCTAGAAAGAATATTGGCAAACAAACACAAATACTTCGGAAACGCAAGGACGGTAAGAAAAATTACAGAACAAACGATTAGAAAACAGCATCTAAGAATGGCTGATTTAGATCCAAAGAAAAGAACTGAAGACACCATTAAAACAATCCTCTTGAGTGATATTCAATCTATTGACATATCAGAAAATGATCAAAAACCAAGAGGAATTGGCTTCAATAGATAACTTCTTATAGGATCTAGTTTAATTTGACTTCGGACTGAAATCCAAACTATAACTATTGATACAATATCTTAAGCCAGTTGGTTTTGGCCCATCTGGAAATACATGTCCCAAATGGCCATCGCATCTGGCACAAACTACTTCGACTCGATTCCATCCATATTTGTTGTCCTCAACTTCGCCAACATAATCTTTTTTAATGGGCTCATAAAAACTTGGCCATCCCGTACCAGACTTGAATTTTGTATTAGATTCAAACAAAGGTAATTGACAAGCTGCACAAGTGTAAATACCCTTACCTTTATGATCCCAAAGATCACCAGAAAATGCGCGCTCTGTTCCTGCTTCCCGCAGAATATTGTACTCTTGATCATTTAACTCAGCCTTCCATTCAGCAGCAGTTTTTTCAACTTTTACCAATTTTCCATCAATATATTCACCTTGAATTTGAACAGTATTATTGTTTTCCAATTCAACTGCATTGGCTTCTCCGGATCCCACAGATTTCTGAGTTTGAGCTTGACAGCTTGCGAGCAATAAAATTATTAAGAATCCTAGGTACTTAATCATATTTGAGTTGATTTTCTTCAAAGTCATTTTCCTAACGCCTTAATAGTGGTTAATGTTTTGATCAATAGATTAGTTACAAAAGTCAGATGTCATCTATTTGACTTTTACTATAATTTTCTAGGTCTCTGCCAATCTTCTTTTTCTGCAAATTCTACAATTCTTTTCATAAAACCCATCATAGATAAAAAGACCAAATATCCAAAGGTTACTACAATGTAGATCCAGCTATAAGATCCGGCATCGTAAATGTGGATTTTGGAAAATCCCCAAGCACAGAGCCCGGAAACCAATGCCAATCCAGCGAAAGCTAACATGGATCGTGTCCAATATTGATTGATGTCTTTTGCAGAAAGACTAAAAATACTGTTGAAAATAGCGAAAAACAAAAGAAAACTAGCTGCAGAGAGCCAAGGAAATCTTTCTCCAACAATCATAATACCACTAGAATCTACTACTTTTGAGCCAAGCGTAACGATAATTCCAGCAATCAATACAATAAAGGCTTGAAGTGCAGGATTATATGCTTTGTAAAAAAAGGAACTTTTTTCTTCCATCTTACATAGATAAATACTTTAAATTGAAAATTGTTTGTTCCACTTTGATTTCTTATCAAATTCTTTCCATTTATTTTTTAATGGCGAGTATTTGCTTGATATCTTCTACCAGTCATGCTCAAGAAATCCTTAGCATTGGTGAAGTTCAAGGTACTGGTCTATTCAGTCCTTATGAGGATGATGAAGTCATTATTAAGGATGCAGTAATTACAGTTAAGGGAAATGGAGAAATGCTAGTTCAATCAGCGAAAGGATTTGAAGATGGCAATGAGTTGACTTCTGATGCCATATTTGTCGAAGGGGATATTGATTTGCCAATTGGAACCAGCCTAGAAATCAAAGGGACTATTAACGAATCTTTTGGAAGAACATTTTTGTTGTCAGCAGTCGTCGAAAACATAGATCAAACGAACAAACCTTTTCCAGAAAACATTGTATTGACAGATTACTTCAAGACCAAGGATCAATGGGAGAAAATTGACATCGAAAGATATGAGTGGATGTTGGTGGAATTTGAAAATGGAGTAGTAACCGATCCTTCAGAATCAAATGGAGAGGTATGGATTTATCTTACGAATAATCGCCCGCAAAGAGAACCGGGGTTGGATGGCTCAACGGCATGGGGAATTCCTTCTTTTGATGAGAATTTTGAAAGTATTGAGTTGGATAATGTTTCTGAAAATGATTTGGCTGCCGGATCGACAATTACTGGAGAAGGATATTTGATAGAATCTTTTGGACGGTATGTTATCGGCATGGAAAACTACTCAGTAGAGAAAATAGATCCTGTTCGAAAAGTTGTTATCTCTGATACCGATGATTTCACAATCGCAAGTTGTAACCTTTTATTCTTCAATGTGGCACTTGGGGACTTTAATTTTAGAATTGAAAAAACAGTTAATTATATTACCCATGGACTGAGTTTGCCAGATATCGTTGCGGTGCAAGAGGTTGGAAATTTGATAACCTTGGAGCGCTTGGCAACAGAGGTGAATGATGCACAAGACCTAAAAGAATATTCGGCATATTTAGAACAAGGAAATAACGGATCATCGATCAATACGGGTTACTTAGTTTCGGACAGAGTAAAAATCGAAAGTATCAACCAGGTTGGTGACAATCAATCATTATCACTAGGAGGGTCTTTGCATGATCGTCCACCATATTTGCTAGAAGGAACACTTGCTACAAATCCAATGATTCCTTTCAAAATTTTAAACTTACACATGCGTTCGCTTAGCGGCATCACAGGCTCTAACTCAAACTTTGTAAGAACAAAAAGAAAAGAACAGGCAGAATCAGTGGCGGCAATCATAGATAATTTATGGGATGATAACCTATTTGTCCTTGGAGATTACAATGCATATCAATTTTCAGATGGATATGTTGATGTGTTTCGGCAAATAGCTGGAGGAGTTTCTGAAGGAGCATTGTTACCAATTGATAATCCGGCAGTACATACTTTGCAAGATGCTACCGAAAGTTTGCCAGCAGAAGAACGATTTTCTTTTGTCTTTCGAGGAAACACCCAGCAATTAGATCACCTCATTTTTTCTCCCTTAAAAGACTTAGAGATGAATGAAGTGGCTTTCTATCGAGGGAACGCAGATGCTCCTGAAATCTGGCTTTCAAATGACCAACAGCAAGGAAGGGTATCAGACCATGATGGTTTAGTAGCCAGCTTTAAGGTTGACCGACCTTGGACTACACATACAAATGAACCAACAAATGAACCAGAAAGACCTTTCTTAAATTATACAAATCCATTTAGCAGCGGTGAGTTGATAAGATTCTTTCCAGCATCGAATGATATTTTTACGTTGAAAATATATGATGTAACAGGCCGCCTGATAGAAATTCAGAAATCTGATTTTATTAACGCAGATGAAAGTTGGGATTTTATACCAACAAAGATATCCTATGAAGGCATATTCATTTTTGAAATAAAAGGCGCCGATTTCTCTTGGACCAAGCCAATTTTTTACTTCGGATCGAATTAAGTAATCAATCTCAGTTGCAATGAAATATAATTTTCCAATTTTGGAATCAGAACGAGTGATCTTGAGAAGATTCGAAGATTCAGATCTTGAGAACGTATTTAAAGGTCTTTCTCATCCGGAGATAATCAAACACTACGGAATTAGTTTTGAAACTTTAGAGGCGACCAAAATGCAAATGAAATGGTTTGAAGATTTAGAAAAAAACGAAAAGGGACTTTGGTGGGCAGTATGTGATCAGGTCGATGGAACTTTTCTTGGAGGTGGTGGACTGAACGATTTAAGCAAAAAACACCGAAAGGCTGAAATAGGATTCTGGTTGCTCAAGGAACATTGGGGGAAAGGATATATGACGGAAACTATGCCGTTAATAGTTAATTATGCTTTCAATAGTATGGGACTCCATAGAATAGAGGGTTTTGTCGAAACTGAAAATACCAATTGTAAGAATGCTCTGGCCAAGTTGAACTTTAACCATGAAGGAACAATGCAAGATTGCGAATTCAAGTATGGAAAATTTGTTTCGGTGGATATTTATTCGAAACTATCAGAAGTCTAGCTCCTTGCGGTGATAAACAGAATGTGCTAAAGGATTAAAATAGAAAGTAGATTACATTTTCTATTTTTTCACCTCCTAAATTAACGCAGAAAGCCCGCTAGTTTACATTCCAACTGTCATTATAACTTTACTTTGCGACTAATTAATAGGAAACATCATGAAATTTAATCAACTACTCTTACTAGCTTTTTCATTTTGCATTTTCACCAATCTTAATGGACAGATTGTTATCAACGAATACTCCGCTTCTAATTTGAATCAATTCATTGAAGAAAATGGAGGTTTTGAAGATTGGATAGAATTGTACAATACTTCATCATCTTCCGTAGATCTCTCAGGTTGGCATCTATCAGATAAAGAAAATAAGCCTGATAAATGGCAATTCCCTAGTGGCACTACTATCGCAGGAAATGGATTTGTAACCGTTTGGTGTTCTGGAAGAGAAAACTATTCAGGACCAAGTTTACATGCTTCATTTAAGTTGAGTCAAACGCCCGGAAAAGATGTATTGACGCTTTCAGATCCGAATCTTGAAATTCAAGAGGTCATCCCAATGGAGATAACATTACTGGGGCATTCTCAAGCTAGAACTACAAATGGTTCTAGTGATTGGAAAGTTTGTACGGCACCAAGTCTAAATGCAAGTAATGACAATAGTACACAAGTAAAAGGATATACCAAGGCACCGCTTATTAATTTAGTTGGTGGATTTTACGACCAAACATTAGAAGTGGGAATAATTGGTGCTGAACCAAATGCAACAATTCATTACACGATAGACGGAACGCATCCAGATGCAACTGATCCTGTTTATAATAGTCCCATAAGCATAACGCAAACTACTATTCTAAAAGCGGTAGCCATAAGTAATGATCCAGAAGTACTTACAGGACTTATTGACTTTGAGACCTATTTTATCAATGAAACATTTACAATTCCGGTGCTTTCTGTTGCTGGAGATCAAGTTCAAGACCTAGCCAATGGAAATAGAGATTTAAGACCTTTAGCTACCATGGAATATTTTGAAGACAATGTAAAGGTTTCTGATTCGTATGGAGAAATGAACAGCCATGGTCAGGATTCTTGGGTTAATCCGCATAGAAGCTTGGATTGGATTGGGCGAGATGAAATGGGATATAGCAAAGCATTGAACGGAAAGATGTTTGAATATACAGATAGAGATGAATATCAACGTGTAATGATGCGGGCCTCTGGTGATGATAATTATCCTGCAATTAATGATCAAGCGCACGAGGGAAGTACACATATTAGAGATGAGTATGTTCATACCTTAGTTCAAGAAGGAGGCATGAAATGTGACGTTCGGAGTGTGCGAAGAATGATTGTTTTCCTAGATGGACTTTATTGGGGCGTTTATGGAGTAAGAGAAAAATTGGTTGATCATGATTATACTTCTTACCACTATGATCAAGGAAAATATGATTTGCAGTATTTGTCCACTTGGGGATTTACCGAGATAGAGTATGGAGGAAACCAGGCACTGGAAGATTGGGAGGAACTTCGAGACTTTATTTTAAATAACGATATGTCCGATTCTACCAGATATGCTAGAGTGAAAAAAGAATTGAATGTAGTTTCATTAATGGATTACATGATCGCAAATTTAAATACTGTTGCTTCTGATTGGTTGAATTATAATACTGGTTGGTGGCGAGGAACCAACCCGGATGGAGATCATAAAAAATGGGGTTACATCATGTGGGATTTAGATGCGACCTTTGATTACTACATCAACTATTCAGGAGTGCCAAATACAAATCCAGATGCTGTTCCTTGTGATATAGATGAAATTGCCGAATTTTTGGACGGCTGGTTTTTTGGAGAAGATGTTGGAAAACACGAAAAAATCTTCTTGAAATTACAACAGGAGAATGATGAGTTCAGACAGCTATATTATTCGCGCCAAGCAGATCTAATGAATACTGTTTTTTCCTGCGAAAATATGCTTAGTACCTTAGATAGAATGCTAGGAGTAATTGAACCTGAAATGCCTAGGCAAATAGCTCGTTGGGGTGGAACCATGCAAGAGTGGGGAGAGAATGTTGATGACCTTAAAGCATTTATCGAGGAACGTTGCGAATTATTTGATGATGGAATGACTGAGTGCTTTGATCTTACAGGGCCTTATGAAATAACTTTGATGACTGTTCCAGAAGATGTCGGAGAGATTGATTTCAATACCTTAGATATCGAAGAATTCCCTTTCACAGCGAGCTACTTTGGGGGAATGGATAATTTGATTAAAGCCAAACCATTTGATGATGATGAGTGGATGTTTTCACACTGGGAAACTAAAAACGGCTCAGTAATTTTTCCAGATTCTTTGAGTAGAAAGGCGGCTATTCAATTAGCGGGCGCCGATACTTTGATCGCACATTTCACAGAATTTATGGTCTCCAGTAATACGGAAATTGAGGATCCTTTGGACTTTAATGTATATCCTACATTACTAGAAAACGAATTGAATATTGACTTCAATTTAGAGCAGTCTGCTGAAGTGAAAATCGAATTGATTAATATCACTGGACAACCAGTAGCCGAATTAACCAATGGATTCGAACGATTTGCAAATGGACCTCAAAATTTGAACTATTTCATCGAGAATAATGTAGCTCCGGGTATCTATTTCGTAAGATTGTATACAGCTGACCAAAGTAGAACTGCCAAAGTGATGAAAATAGAGTAGTACTTTTTAAAAAGAACTCATAAGCCTAGTTATCAAGAAGTTGGTGACTAGGCTTTTTTTTGCTCCATATTCATTTTTGAGACTTTCGGCATTCAGTTAGCTTCAACTCAACTGTTAAATTTTCTCTAGGTACTCTAAACTTTAACATTTGAAGTCAAAACATATTAAAATTTTCCTAAAACATGTTCCGTTTAAGCATCATTCTGTACGGAAATGACGTATAAATCGTTATACCCCAGTAGGAGATTTTCTCTACAACCATTAAAAACTAAAGCATACTCCAATGAAATTTTCCCCTTTGTATCTACTCTTTGCGGTGTTATTTCTAATCACAGCCTGTGGAAAAGATGATGATGCTTCTCTTCGGCCAAATACTGACAATTATTTGAGATTGAAAGCATTAGATGTTGATGTTTTACCTCCTTTTAGACAGGTTAGAGTCCTTTTTCAAGCTACTGACTTTGATCGCAAAGGGGTATCAGGATTAGTTGCAGAAGATTTCAATGTATTTGAAAATGAGCATTTAGTAGACCTTGAAGGTGAGGTACGCCTTGCCCCAGATAGTATTCCTTATCAGCTTCAAACCGTCCTAGTATTGGATATTTCTAAATCCGTGGAAGGGTTTGTTGATCAAATTAAGGAAGCTTGTCGTGCACTGATCGACCAAAAGTTAGAGAATCAAGAAATAGCGATATATACATTTGATTCGAAAGTAAATCGAATTTTGCCTTTCACAAAAAATAAAACTGCGCTTTACAATGCACTCGATTTAATTCCAAATGACGGATTGGTTGGATCAACAAATTTATACGAAGCGATAATTGAAGCCTCTGAAGAATGGACTGATATCTATACTATCAATACATTAATCGATGGCGCTATGGTGGTCTTCACTGATGGAAGGCACAATGCAAATCCAAGTATTGATTTACAATCAGCTTTGAATGCCACGGAAGGCAAAAAAGTTTTTGTCGCGGCATTAAACGGAGGGGATTTAGATGAGGTAGCTTTAAAGCAAATTGCCAGAACAGGAGATAGATATTTTCAAGCTGAGGATGTCGCTTCATTGGAGAAATTATTTACCGATATTCAAAATGAAATTTTAAGTATTTCTCAATCGGTTTACTACTTATATTATACGAGTCCTATTTCTGACCCTAGTCCTTATGAAAATTCATTAAGATTGAATTTTGATGGAAATGAAAATACGGGCCAAGATGCATTTATTGAGACATCGTTTAATAGTGAAGGCTTCGGCTTGTAGTTAAGAATTATACCAATACAGAAAGGTACCTTGGGACGTCTGTGTCTCAGGGTATTTTTTTACCATTCCGCCATTACCTTCAACAAGGTTTCTTTGACTCCAGTACAGTTTTGTGAATGACCACCTTCAACTAAATATAAAATTGATTGAGGTAACAATGAATGAAGTTCTTGAGCAAATTTAGGTGGACAAATCGAATCCTGCTTTCCATGAACAATATGTACAACTGTGCTGGCTGGAATATTAACAATGTTTTTTATAATGTAATCCTGTTCTAAGAAAAAATCATGTTTAGAATAATATGCAAAGATTCTTGACTTATTGATGCCATCAAAGTTTTCTAAACTGGCTGTTACTTTTTCTGGCGTAATGGTTACCGAAGAATGCGACATCCCGTAGCGTTCTAATTCATAGGCGTATATTTGCTGCTCCGTAGCATCTCCATCCAATATTTTATCTAAGTAGTAATTAAAAATTTCATCTTGATGTTCTACCGGAACGAGACTTTTCAAGCGATTCCAAACATTGGGAAACTGTGCTGCATTGCCACCGTACTCAAAATGTTTTCTATTGGCCAAAGTTCCTAAGAAAAGTCCACGAATCACAAGCCCCAAAATCTTCTCAGGGAAGTGAATGGCGAAAACTAAAGAGAGACAGGAACCCCATGAGCCACCAAATAATATCACTTTTTTTATCCCTAAAAAGTCCAACAACAAATTGATATCTGCCACAAGAAAATTAGTATTATTTTCAGTCAGCTCTCCAGCTGGCAGACTTTTTCCTGCTCCTCGTTGATCATATAAAATTGTAAAGTACTTTTCTGGATCAAAGAAATTAAAGTCTTTCTGATTCAAACCAACACCGGGACCACCATGGATTACGAGCACAGGAATACCCTGCGGATTTCCATTAGTCTCAAAGTAGATTTGATGTTTTTTACTTACTTGTAAGTATCCACTTTTCATTAATCCAATTTAAAGTATTGACAAAGCCTGATCCAAATCATCAATTAAATATTGAGGTGATTCAAGACCAATTGAAAGTCTAACTAGATTCCAAGGTACATGGGTGTCTTCTTTTCCTGGCATATTATGAAATATACAAAAGGGCATAGCCAAGGATTCATAGCCACCCCAAGATACCGCAAGGTAAAAGTTGTTTAGTCCGGAGATAAATTGTTCCACTTTTTCTATACTGTCCGCTTTGAGAAGAATTGAAAATAATCCACTTGCGCCTTTCATTTGTTTTCTAGCCAATATTTTTTCTGGAAAGTCATCCAACCAAGGATAAATTACTTTTTCAATTTTTGGATGTTGTTGTAAAAAATGAGTTATCACTTTTGTGCTTGATTGAATCCGTTCCATTCGGATAGGCAAAGTTCTCAATCCTCTAATTACTAATGCAGCATCATGTGGAGAAATGATTGCTCCAAGTGTCATGAATTCTGAAAGGAAAATCTGTTGGATAATTTTTTTTGAACTACAACACACTCCGATGACTACATCCGAGTGCCCATTAATATATTTAGTGCCGGAATGCAATACAATATCAATTCCATATTCAGCTGGATTTTGAAAGTGTGGAGAACTATAGGAATTATCAATCGCAGTTACAATATTCCGAGCTTTTGCGAATTTCGATAGGGCTTCTAAATCTTGTAGCTCAAAAGTGATCGAGTTTGGAGATTCCAACATAATCAACTTTGTATTCGTTCTGACCGCAGCGGTAATAGCCGCAGTGGTTGAAGCTGCAAAAGTAGTTTCGACTCCGAATCGCTTTAATAATTTTTCAAGAACGCTCTTTGTCCAGCCGTACGGATTTTCCACACATACTACATGATCACCGGCTTGCACCTGTGAAATTATTGATGCAGATATTGCCGCAGAACCGGAACCAAAAACTAAGGCGTCTTCCGTTTTTTCCAGGGCCGCCAATTTTTTTCTCAAAATCGCAACGGTGGGATTATTACCTCGAGTGTAAATATGATTTACCAACTCATGCTCAAATGCTTTTTTAAAACTCTTTATATCTGGGAAGCAAAAATTACTGGTTTGAATAATCGGTGGGGCAGTGGCGTTATAATAATTAGCTCGATCTTCTCCCAGTTGACTCAAAATGTAATCCTGATCCATTTTACTAAAGTTTGGTTGTCAAATTATAAATTCTTTAGGAATTTGTATTTATCAAGGTCGATTATAGTCTTTCTTCTTTTTTGAAAATGACTGTAGAACAGTCATTTATATTTATAAAAAAGATCATTAACATTATTTTCATGTTTTAAGGTATATAAAATCCGAATTTATTCGTTATATTAACGACGAAAACTAATACGCCGAAATAATCTCCACCGTTTAACTCCATTTGATAGTTGTCTGTTTTCTATTCAGACAAGTAAAAGAATAACATTCTTAAAGACCAAAGCTTACAACTTCAATGAAAATGTCTTCATTGAACTAGTATTCCTACGCCGTTAAATTTGAAACTAGAGAAAAACACAGGAAATGAACAAAATTTCGCACGGACTTACATTAGTCAATCAACAAATTGAAGCTTTTAAAACACTGGGGATTCTGCAATTGAGTACTGAAGATGAACGATTGAAAGGTAGAACATTCAAAGCTAAAGGCAAAGAATTAATCAATTTTGGCAGCTGCTCTTATATGGGACTAGAAACCGATGAAAGACTTAAAGCTGCGGCAATTGAAGCCGTTGAAAAATTTGGAGCTCAATATTCAAGCTCTAGATCTTATGTTTCATTAGGACTTTACAATGAGTTAGAATCAACTTTTGAAAAGTTATTTGATAAGCCTACCATTTTGGCGCCATCGACAAGTATGGGACATTTCTCAGCAATACCGGCGATTGTTTCAGAGCGAGATGCAGTAATTTTGGATCAACAAGTTCATGCAAGTGTGCGTACCGGTGTAAAATTGGTACAAGCAACTGGCACATATGTTGAGAAAATTATACACAATGATATGGCTCGTTTGGAGAAAAGAATTGTAGAGTTAGGCAAAGAATATGAGGCTGTATGGTATATGGCTGATGGAATTTATAGTATGTACGGTGATGTTGCTCCAATCAAAGAATTGGAAGCACTGTTGAACAAATATGAACATTTCCATCTATACATTGATGATGCACATGGAGTAGGATGGTTTGGAGAAAATGGGAAAGGCTTTGTATTAGAAAATATGGAATTTCATGATCGCATGGTGTTGACTGCTTCGGCAGCAAAATCCTTTGGAGCTTGTGGAGGTCTAATAGTTTTTCCGAATCAAGAAGTAAAAGATTTAGTAAGAAATGTAGGCGGAACATTAATGTTTTCCGGACCACTTCAGCCAGCAACACTAGCAGCCTTGCTCAGATCTGTACAACTGCATTTTACCGAAGAGATCAAAGGAATGCAAAATGAGCTTTCAGAAAACATCTCGCACTTTGTTACAATAGCTACTGAACTCGGATTACCAGTGGCTAGCAATGCCCATACTCCGGTTTTCTTTATTGGAGCAGGAACTTTACAAACTGGAGCATTGTTATGTCGGAAAATGATTGATCAAGGATTTTATACAAACTTTGCAGGGTTTCCAGCAGTAGCTCAAGCAAATACAGGGTTGAGAATTACGATTACACGACATCAGAAAAAAGAAGATATCACTAGATTGTTAGAAACATTTGAAGTTGAACTAGTGAAAACTTTAAAAGAGAATAATTATCCTATTAAGAAAGTTTTTGAAGCTTTCGATCTTCCAATACCGAAAAGAAGAGTGGCTTAAAAAAACCAAATAAATTAAAGGAGTTTTTGTCTTAAGATGAAAGCTCCTTTTTTCATTGGTAGCCAATTTAAGCTATAGATGATAAGTACTGATCTCGTTATAGAAGTTTTCAATTCTTTCGATAGATAAATAAATGCCTTTGCCTCGACGCTGTTCATGCGCACAAATAATTCCGACTACTTCTGCTCTTCTGCTCAATATTGGACTGCCTGAGGCGCCCTTTATAATCTCATCTTTAGTTGTATGTATGGCATCATATTCACGAAAATGAGTACGATCTTCCGATGCTGTTAAATAAAAGTAGCCTTCCCTTGTAATTTCAGAAATGCTCATCTTTTCGGTAAGTAATCTTCCTTCAAAAAGCCGAAAGTATCGAAATTGATCATTATTTTGAAAATAAAATACTTGACGTCCTGGAAATCGCCTTCTACATTTTACTGAAGCTTGATTGAGCAATTGAAAATTATAAAATTCTGGTTTTGTGATTTCGATAAAAAGTAAATCTACTAAATCATCCTTGTGAACTTTGATGTCTACATCTTCCATCATCAGGTCCACAAATTTTTTATTCACACCTTTGAATCGAATAAAAACTTCTAAATTTTTTAATATTGTCGATTTCGATGGTATACGATTGTTTGCATTGATAATAAGATGTCTACAAGTTGTAATTCTATAGGTATGTTCATAGGGCTTTGAAACATAACCCATGCATATTGATTTTCCAAAGTTTCTTTTTCTGTTAACCAAATTAGAAAGCCTCTTTACTGGAGTATATTCGAGATAAACCAATGGATTCAATTCCATTTTCATCATCTCCTCAATACGTTGTCGAGTTTCGGGCATAGTCGTTTTGGTAATTACTATAGATCAAGATAAGATTATTATTGGAGGTAATAAAAGAGCTTTTGAATAGAAGAGTAGAATTTTGATAATTTATTTCCAGGTTTCATTTTAAAAATATGAAGTGCTTGGTTAGGTAAAAATTTGCTGATTTATCCGAGCAAATAAAAAAATAAAACAGCCATCGTAAAACCAGTCAATGCCAGCAGAGTTGTCATGACTGTCCAAGATCTAAAAGTTTGTTTTTCATTCAAACTTAAATATTGGCCTACCAACCAAAAGCCACTATCATTTACATGCGAAAATATAGAAGCTCCGGAAGCTATGGCGATAACTATGGCGGCCAATCCTGGAGCACTGATTGAAGAATTGATAATAAGTGGAGCTACTAATCCAGCTCCCGTAATCATTGCAACTGTGGCTGAACCTTGCAAAACTCGAATCAAAGCAGCAGCTATGAATGCAAAGAAAATAATTCCAACTCCAGCCGCAGTGAGTTGAGAAGCCAACATTTTACCAGCACCGGTTTCAATCAACATTTGTTTGAAAACACCTCCAGCACCAGTTAATAGAATAATAGTACCTGCAGTATTCAAAGACTTAGAACTGATATTCATCAAGTCTTTTGCTTCGTAACCCTTTAATCTGCCAAGTAAGTACCAAACTAAAATATTAGCGATGAGCAAGGCCGAAATTGGATGCCCAACAAGTGCAATCCATTTCACAAAAGTTGGTTGAGCAATAAATCCAGATTTTGAAAACGTATTAAGTAATATTAAAACGATTGGCACAGCAATAATTGTGAAGATCAATCCGATGTTTGGCAGATCGGCTTTCTTTTGAACATTTGTATTGTTCGATAACTCAGGAGCTGCTACATGGATTTTTTTACTGATGTATTTTCCAAAAATTATTCCTGATACCAGTAGGGTAGGAATCCCTGCCAGGAAACCCAATAAAATTACCCAACCTAAGTCCGCTCCGAGAATATCTGCCACGGCTATTGGACCA
This sequence comes from uncultured Saprospiraceae bacterium, assembly GCA_937928045.1. Classification (GTDB taxonomy): domain Bacteria; phylum Bacteroidota; class Bacteroidia; order Chitinophagales; family Saprospiraceae; genus JABDJM01. Next base: position 44,101 of record CALFWO010000015.1, read on the forward strand.
GGTGTTGGAGGGATGAAAGCATGTGTAATGGCTAAACCACTGAGTAATGGAATGGCATAAAGCAAAAGCGATTTTCCTGATGCTCTTTGCAAAGCATAAATTATTGGGACTAGAATAATGAACGCGACATCGAAAAATACTGGTATTGCAATAAAGAATCCTGTAATGGACATGGCTATTGGAGAATTTTTTTCGCCAAACAATCGGAGCAAATAATTAGCCATTGCTTGGGCGCCTCCTGAAGCTTCTAATATAGCTCCTATCATTGCTCCAAGTCCAACAACGGTGGCCACGAATCCAAGCGTGCCTCCCATACCTTTGATTACATTATCTACAATGACTGTCGGATCCATTCCTGCAAATATTCCAACAGCGATACTCGAAATCAACAAAGCAATGAATGCAGGAATTTTTAAATGTAAAATCAACTCCAGCAAAATTGCAATTCCAACAACTACCGCTATCAAAAGCTGAGTATCCAATTGTATTATATCGTTCATCTTAAATTTTTGCTAATGCTTGAGTAATGCGTTCGATAATCTCAGGAGTATCGGCATCATTTGTAATTAATATACCACGCTCCGGATCTTCGTAAGTTTCAAATTGAGAATCTAATAATTCAACGGGCATAAAGTGATCAACTCTTTTACTCATTCTATCAGCAATCACTTTTTTATCCAACAATAAATGAATCCAAATTACAGCTGGTATTTCGGTTTCAAGGATCAGTCTATATTTTTCTTTTAAAGCGCTGCAGGAAATAACTGCACCATTTTGTTCCTTAGCTTTTCGCGCCGCTTGGTTGATAGCAAATAGCCAAGGCGCTCGATCATCATCATTCAATGCGTTGCCCGATGACATTTTTAGAATATTACTTTCAGGATGGAAATCATCGCCTTCCAAGTAAGGAAGTTTAAGTTTGTCGGCTAACGCGCTACCAATGGTAGATTTTCCAACGCCCGATACTCCAGTAATGTAGATGATTTTTGACATGGTTAGTAGCAATCTGATAATGACAAGATACAACGCCCAATGGATACCACTCAATGATCAAAATTGGAAATTCAAAAGTATGTTATGATTTATCAATTCAATTTATGATTGTAAGATGAATTTGATTGAACTAGTCACTGATTACCAACTTGTACACTGGAATATCTTCTTCTAGATCATCTTCCTCTAAGCCTTGAAAATAGGAGAAGTCGGCATCTTGAAAAAAATCATGTGTTTGAGTATTAAGCGCATAGAGTATTTCTCCCATTTTTAGCGGTTCGTCGTATTGTGATTTTATTTCGATTTGCAATTCATTGTTTTCTTCCTTCCAGTCTGCGGTATATTCGACTAAAATGGCAGGAAATTTTGTTGCAATGGTGTTAGGATCTAGGTTTATTTCGGGAGCTAACATCGAAGTATATTCCTTCCAGGCTTTGTTAAATGCTTGCGTAGTTTTGTATTTCGTTACGCCGAACTTCCAGTATAAATTATTTAAAATCATAGTGTTTCTATTTTGCGCGAAAATAGAATAATATTTCAATTCTAAATTTCAATTCCTCGCATCTTATAAAGATAAGTGTAGAAAAGAAAACTTTTCTGCACTTATCTTAAAATCAATTTATTACTGGTTGCTCTTCTTTCATTTTTCGCCGCAACACATCTATCTTTTGTTCCCGAATCATCTGATTCAACTTCGGCAATTCTGAGTCCATTACCTCATTGAATTGTCCTAACCATTCATCAATTTCTTTGGTCAATTCTTCCTTCAATTCTACCGCTTGGTCAGTTGGTGGGTAATCTCCCATGCCAGTCAATGAATTTAAATGTCCTAACTTATTGTTCAATCGAATTGGGAAATTCAATGGATCTTGACCAGATCTATTCTTGGTTTGATACAACGCTTCTTCCACCATCGTAATGATTGAATCCATTTCCGACATCGATTCTTTCACTTCTTGATAAGTAGAATCGGCTGGAAGTCTTTCTTCAAAATCATTCATTTGACCACGAACATCTTTGATGTCTTGAATCGCTCGGTGCATTTCTGTAAGCTTATCTCTGATCTCACTAATAAATACATATTGCTCTTGGTAATCCGCCAGGGTAGAAGGAGAACGAGGATCTTTTAATACTTCGAAGGGTTGTTCTTGACAATTATCTCCTTGACAAAGTTCAACCAAATATTCTCCCGGGATGGCTTTAGGTCCATCCAAGGAAGCCCACCAAAGAATGATTCCATCAAACTTTTCCGCAGGTTCATACTTCAAATCCCAAATATATCGATTTGACCCAGCTTTTATTTTTAACTTGTCTTTTTTCTCTTTTGCATCGGTGGCAACTGTTTTAATAATATTCCCTTCGCTATCCTTAATATTAATCTTTACAGTTTCATCTTCATTGATTTGATCAATATAAAAATGTACCATTGCGCCAGCTGGGTGATTCATTCCAGCTTTTTTAGGTGCTTCTTTTCCAGCTCCTCCAGGCATTCTATACGTAGGCTTTGGTTTAAAAAGATGCATAGATTTTTTGCCCACAAATTTCGTGGATTCTCTAAGTGGTCCCAAGTCGTCAATCATCCAGAGAGAACGTCCCTGGGTAGCAACGATAAGATCATCGTTTTTCAAAGCCATATCAGTAATCGGAACTATTGGTAAATTCAACTGCAGAGGTTGCCAACTCTGTCCATCATTACTGGAGTAATATGCTCCATTTTCAGTTCCTGCATACAATAAACCTGGCTGCTTTAAATCTGTTCTTAATACTCTTGTGAAGTGTTCATTTGGAATTCCATTGGTAATTTTGTTCCAAGTCTTTCCGTAATCGGAAGTCTTATAGAGATAAGGAGAAAAATCTCCGGTTTTGTATTTAGTGCCTGCGATGTAACAAGTGCCATCATCAAATGGACTTGGCTCAATAGAATTGACCATCATCCACTCTGGCCAATTAGGAGTGACATTGTCCCAATTTTTTCCGCCATCCTTACTTACGTGAACGAGGCCATCATCAGATCCCACCCATAATAAATCTTTGACTCTGGGAGATTCCGCGGCTGCAAAAATTGTACAATAATATTCAACGGAAGTATTGTCTTGCGTGATTGGACCACCAGAAGATTTTAGTTTAGAAGCATCATTTCTAGTAAGATCCGGACTTATGGTTTCCCAGCTTTGTCCTTCATTCGTTGTAACATGAAGATGATTCGAAGCCGTGTATAATTTATTTGAATTATGAGGAGAAAAGAAAATCGGAAAGTTCCATTGGAAGCGATATTTCATATCCTCAGCACCATGCCCCATTGGATTATCTGGCCAAACATTGATACCTCTAGTCAAGCCAGTTTTATGATCTTTTCTTGTCAAGAAGCCATCGTAAGAACCACCATAGACAATATTGCTATCATCAGGATCTGGAGCGATATGCGCAGATTCGCCACCTGCAGTTGGTTCCCAATCACGTTCCTGAATAGACCAGCCATTTGTCCTATGAGGAATTCTAATTGTTGAATTGTCTTGTTGCGCAGCGTAGATTCGATAAGGGAAATGATTGTCCGTGGTCACTCGGTAAAACTGCGCAGTTGGTTGATTCATATAAGTAGACCAATTTTCACAACCATCAAAAGATATTTGACCACCGCCATCATCACCAACAATCATTCGATCAGAATCTTCCGGGGCAATCCATAAGTCGTGATGATCTCCATGGGGAGTCGCATAACGTTTAAAAGATTTTCCACCATCTTTAGATTTATGAAAATTTACATTTAAAACATATACAACTTCCTCATCGTTTGGATCGGCATAAACTCTTGTATAGTACCAAGCTCTTTGTCTCAGTTTTCTTTCAGAATTGATTTTTTTCCAAGTCGTTCCAGCATCTTCAGATCGGTAAAGTCCACCTTCTGGTGCTTCTACTTGCGCCCATACACGATTGCTATTTACAGGCGAAACGGCAACTCCAATAATGCCTAATGGCCCTTTTGGAAATCCTTCCATTTCTGAATAATTGGTCCAAGTCTCGCCAGCGTCTACTGATTTCCAAATGCCAGAACCTTCGCCACCGCTACTCATATCATAGGGTGTTCTTTTTACTCGCCAAGTGGTGGCATACAGGATGTCTGTATTGTTTGGATCAAAACAAAGATCAACCGCTCCAGCATCGTTATTGACAAATAATTTCTTGCTCCAGTTTTTTCCACCATCATTACTCATGTAAACACCTCGTGCCGAACTGCTTTTGTAAATATTACCAATGACAGCTGCATAAACGATATTAGGATTTGTAGGATGAATTCTAATTCTACCAACATGCCTCGAATCGGTAAGCCCAATTTGTTTCCAACTATGACCAGCATCTGTTGACTTCCACATGCCGGATCCAGAAGACACATTTCCACGCAGCGTTTGTTCTCCTCCTCCTACATAAATAATGTTAGGATTAGAAGTACTTACTGCTATTGCTCCGATTGAGCCACCGAAATAACCATCAGAAATGTTTTCCCAAGTTTGACCTCCATTTTTTGTTTTCCAAATTCCACCACCAGCAGCTCCAAAATAATATAGATTAGGTTTGCCAGGAACTCCGGAGACCGCGCAGGATCTTCCACCTCTGAAAGGTCCCAATGGTCTGTACTGAACTGCATCATAGAATTTTTCAACGGCTTGCGTTTGAAGCGTTGCTGTAGTTTTTTTATTTTTCTTCTGAGCAAAAACAGATAGGCTGAGAATAGGCAATAAAAATAGAAGTAGAATTCCTTTTTTCATGTGGGTGAGATTGTTATAAATTTCTATCGGTAAGATACAGAAAGGTTTTCTATTTTCGACTTATGTCTAGTTTAAAATTTAGATTTAAACGTATTGAACGAGTGTGGTGAATAAGCAATCTATAGTAATGATCAAATATTGTTTTAAAGTGATTATACTTTTTTTTAATAACTAAAAAAGCGCCATTTGTATCAAACAAATAGCGCTTTATATGAAATCTTAAAGTAGTCTAATCTATGATAAGTTTTATATTTTTAGAATTGTTTACTAAGATAAAATAAATTCCTTTTGAATAGTTTTCTGTTTTGATTGATACCTCATTGGTTGGGGCATAATTGTTATTCAACAATAATTCGCCCATCGTGGTATACACTTTTAGGGAATAAATTTTTGATCCTGAAAGTATAACTTCGTTTGTTTGAGTAACGGGGTTTGGATAGACTACAAAATTTGTTTCATTTCTTTCTAAGTCAATAACCTCAACATTACTATAAGTTATAGAACCGTTGGTATCAATTTTTCTCAATCTATAATACAATCTGTTTTGGTGCGGCGCAGCTACATCTTTGTGTTTAAAAATATAATTACTGACATCTTCATTTATTCCTTTTCCTTCTATTTCGCCTATATTGTTGAATGATATACCATCAAAAGAAACTTGAATTTCAAATTTCTTAAAGTTATTTTCATTAATTGTTTGCCAATTTAAAATGACATCCTTTTGAACTTGAGCTGCTCGAAAATAAATTAAACTAAGCGGAAGTGCGCTACAAGCAGAATTGTCACCGCTGTCTGTTACAGATAAGCTTGTTCCTTGGTATCCAGCTGCGCTTGTAACCACTCCTGTGGAATCTTCAATGGTGATTGGAGATGTACCTAGTTGTCCGTCTCCATCTTCATCAGTATGACCTGCTTCAATTGCATCCGCACATCCATCACCGTCGCTATCTGTGTTTAAAAAATTAGGAATACCAGGAGTAGTGGCTATCGGATTTAGTTCACTGCCCGAACAGTTAGTTGTGTCTTGAATAGAAACGGAAAATGCAACACCATAAAATTGAATGTGTGGATTCCAGGATCTGACTCTTATATATTGAACATTAGAAGGCGCGGAATAAGTAATTGCAATTGGTCCTGCTCCAACATCTTGTCCTCCAAAGTATCCATATTCATTTGTTCCATATTCATCAGTGACATGAAATTGTACATATTGAGAATTATTGTTTGAACCTACATAAAAGTCAAAAGATGAACCAGATGGAACTACTTGACCTAAATCATAAATAACAGTTGTTTGTCCGCTGCCAGAAGTAGCGAAGTCAGTGTCAGAGATACCTGTTACACCAAGTCCATTATCCGGATTTGAATAGCCACCATTCGTAGCTGTATTTACTGCGTTTACGGTAGTGGTTGTAGAAGTAATTACACTGCAAACTGGATCGTAATTATCATGAAGTCCGTCGCCGTCAGAATCGCTATAATTGTCTGCCAAGCCGTCGTTGTTGGCATCTATTCCGCCAGCTTCAAGTATATCGAAAATTCCGTCATTGTCAGAGTCTAAATCTTGACTATTTGGAATTCCATCTCCATCAGAATCACAAGTAGTAATGGATGGTTCTTGATATAAAGTGATATCATCCAATGCCAAATCATTACCACATCCACCTGGCCCATTATTAATAAAGATGATCTCGATACTGGAAAAACTACCACTATTGAAATCTAGCAAATAATTCTGCCAAGTACTGTTTACCGTGGATATTGGAATCGTCCCCGTATCATATGAGGCGATGACCGTTCCACTAACTTTGTCTCGAATTTCTATCGTAACATCTGGAAGAACAAAAGTTCCGCAACAGGAATTACAACCATTTTGATTGTTGATGTCATTGGCATTTGTTATCCAAGAACTGAGCGTATGATTTGTATTGGGATCTACCAAAACTTCGTTTCTATAAAATTCACTTGGAGTCAAATCAGCATTTACAACGTAAGCGTAGCCAGTACCGTTTTCTGTTGTATGATCATATATTACTGGCCAATCTCCATTAGCCTCATTTGTGCTGGTTGCAATTACGTATTCTCCATCTTGCAATCCATTGGGATATACACTTCCTGCTGGATCTGCATTGTAGGTAAAATCAGTACCCGAAGTACCAGAAAGAGGTGGGCCAGGATAATTTCCAAACTCAAAATTTTCTATGAAAATAATGCAATCGACATCTTCCTCGCTATCTGGAATCCCATCATTATCGTCGTCTAGATCATCCTTGTTGATGATTGAGTCATTATCCAAATCTTCATTAGGTCCAAATTGGCAGAATCCAATATTTACAGAAAAAGACAATAGACTGAAAACTAAAAACCAAAACTTATTCATGTAAGCTAATTGTGTTCATAAATCCTAATAGTTAAAATTTATATTTAACTATGTCACAATTATCGAGCCAGTACTCATAAGTATACACGTAAAGTAAATGTTTTATACACTTTTCGCGAAATATAAGATGTAAATACTTTACTTTAGACTAATTTACTTTATTACTTAAATATATAATATGTCACATTTATTAAGTGTGCATGTTGATCAACTGTTCAAAATACTCTTGCTTTCCTGATAATATCTCAGGTTCTCCAGTTTCCAATGCGATATTTCTCAAGTCATTTAGGTTCAATTGTTTTTTGCTAAATGCCAATCCTTTGCCGGTATCAAAAGAGGCATACCTTCCATTTTTCCATTCCAAATATGGCGAATCATTTAGCACCTTGTCGGCGGTAATTAGTGCTCGTGCAAAGGCATCCATCCCAGAGATATGCGCGACAAAAAGGTCACTTAGATCAGTGGAGTTTCTACGAATTTTAGCGTCAAAATTTATCCCACCCGTTTTGAATCCACCACTTTGTAAAAAGACCAACATCATTTGACTGAGTTCAAATAGATCCACTGGAAACTGATCTGTATCCCAGCCATTTTGGTAATCTCCACGATTGGCATCCATGCTTCCGAGTAATCCTGCGTTGGAAGCAATTTGCATCTCATGTTCCATCGTATGGCCTGCTAGCGTCGCATGATTCACTTCCAAATTCAAGGCAAAGTCATCCATTAAATCGTATTCCCTCAAAAATCCTATTACCGTTGCAGCATCAAAATCATATTGATGCTTTGAGGGCTCCATAGGTTTTGGTTCTATCAAAAAAGTTCCTTTGAATCCTTGAGCTCTGCCATAATCTTTAGCCATGTGCAAGAAAGTAGCTAAGTGATCCAATTCCTTTTTTACATCTGTATTTAGAAGTGATAAATAACCTTCCCTTCCTCCCCAAAAAACATAATTTTCCCCACCTAGTTTTATTGTTGCATCGATAGCATTTTTCACTTGAACTCCAGCTCTGGCAACCACATTAAAATCCGGATTGGTGGCTGCGCCGTTCATATATCTTGGATGAGAAAAAAGATTGGCAGTACCCCAAAGCAACTTTATCCCGGTTTCCTCTTGTTTAATTTTTGCATAGTCGGTAATCTTTTGTAACCGACTTTCGTATTCAGATATTGAATTCCCTTCATCTACTAGGTCAACATCATGAAAACAATAATAGGGAACGCCAAGCTTACTGATAAATTCAAAAGCTGCATCCATTTTATGATGAGCGCGATCTAATGGATTTCCTGATTCATTCCACGGCATTGGACGCGTAGGATGACCGAATGGATCCGCTCCGTTTCCACAGAAGCTATGCCAGTAAGCCACAGCAAATCTAAAATGATCCTTTAGTTTTTTTCCCGCAACTTTGAGGTGCTCATCATACCATCTAAATGCTAAAGGATTACGACTTTCTCTTCCTTCGAATTTGATATTTTGTATGTTTTTGAAGTATGCCATTTTATATTTAGTTAATCAGTTTATTTAAATCTTTCTTCCAATCTTCATATGCATCATAGTACGCTTTGTGATTATTTTGGGCCTTATATGTTTTTATGATTTGATTATGGGAAAAAGCTTCCAGCAAATCACTAAATGCTCCAATAGCTTTTCCACTGGCAAGCGCAGCGCCAATAGCCCCAGTAGTGTCTTGCATTTGAATTTCACAATTTAACAAATTGACAATTGTAGATGAAAATATTTCTGATTGAAATAAATTGTCATTGCCAACCTTAATATTTTTTAAATTTATCCCTAAGTCTGAAAGCAATTGAATTCCATAAACAAATGAAAATGCAATCCCTTCCAATGCTGACCTTATCATATGATTTTTAGAATGAATATTGAATTGCAAATTGTTAATTTGTGCACCGGTTTGTTGGTTGTTTATCATTCTTTCTGCTCCATTGCCAAAAGGTATTATCCGCAAGCCTTCCGATCCAATTGGAATCGGTGAAATCAGCTTTTCCATATCAGCATAAGTGGTATTCAAACCTAAAAGCTGGTTGCGAATCCAAGCATATTGACTTCCTGCTCCGTTGATACAGAGCAGTTGTCCAATGCGCGGATGTTCTTTTGAATGATTGACATGGGCAAAGCTATTTATTCCAGAATTGGGTCCATTCAAAAGTAGATCCGTAACGCCATAAACAACTCCAGATGTCCCGCCCGTAGCGGCAATATCTCCTGGCTCGAAAACTCCTAATGACAAAGCGTTGTTCGGTTGGTCTCCTGCCCGATAAGTAATCGGAGTATTTACTGGAAGCCCAGTTTCTTTGGATGCTTTTCGGCTAATTTTTCCATGCTCTGAAAAAGTATCAAGAACCTCCGGAATGACGTCAGTATCGGCATTGATGGCATTCATCAACTGTTCTGCAACTTTATGATTTTTAAAATCCCAGAAGGTTCCCTCAGACAAACCGGACACCGTTGTATTAACTGCTCCTGATAATTTCATCGCAATGAAGTCTCCTGGTAATAATACCTTTTGTGTTTTTTTAAATACTTCCGGTTCATTTTCAATAACCCATTTTAATTTTGAGGCAGTGAAATTTCCTGGTTGATTGAGCAAGTTTTCAAAACAATATTTTTCTCCTAATGATTTCGATAAATCTTTCCCAATTTGATTTGTTCTGCTATCGCACCAAATGATTGCAGGACGAAGAACTTTCAAATTTTTATCCACAAGTACTAAACCATGCATTTGATAAGAAATGCCAATAGACTTGATTTCATTTCTTACGCCTGGATTTTTATCAATAAGTTCATGACTTGTTTTGCAAACAGCATCCCACCAAAGCTTTGGATCTTGTTCTGCCCAATTTGGAAAGGGTGCAGTAATCGCCATTTCAACTTTTGGATATTGCACGACATCCACTGTTTTTCCATTGCTCAAATTAACGAGCGCAGCTTTTACCGAAGAACTGCCAATGTCATATCCTATTGCGTACATTATTCTGCTTTTCTAATGATATGGATAAAAAAATAAGCTTGATATTAATTGATCCAAGGTACACAATTTTTAAAGTGGCCATGCTTTCAAATTTAATTTTTTAGCTCTTTTCTGTTGTTTTTTGTTGAACGTTAAAAATTAGAAAAACACTATTTTTTGATTAAATTTGGAAAATTCTTAAAATCTGAATTATGGCTAATTTTTCTTTGAAAGTAAACGGTGAACAAAGAACTGTAGATGTTGATCCGGACACTCCTTTATTGTGGGTGCTGAGAGATTCAATTGGATTGGTTGGGACTAAATATGGCTGCGGTATTGGACAATGCGGAGCATGCACAGTGCATGTAAATGGTACTGCTTTGAAATCTTGCAGTATGACAATTGATGCAGCCGATGGAAAAGATATTACGACCATAGAAGGATTAGATCCTAACGGACAACATCCTTTGCAAAAATCTTGGCGCGAAAATGATGTTCCGCAGTGCGGATATTGTCAAGCAGGTCAGATTATGAAAGCTGCTGCACTACTTAAGGAAAATCCTAGTCCATCTGAAGCTGAGGTTGAAGCTTCGATGTCTTCTAACATTTGTCGATGTGGAACTTATGTAAGAATTAAGAAGGCGATTTTGGATGCCGCCAAATAGTCTTATTAATAACTATAAGATTGATACCACATTTAGATGAAGATTTAAAGAAAAGAAAAAGCGAAATCATGACACACAATAACGATATAAAAAGAAGATCATTTTTAAAGTTGACGGCGGCAGCTTCTGGTGGATTAGTTCTCGGTTTTAACTTAATGGCGGGTTGTAATGCGCCAGTTGAAAAAATTGTACAAAAAGCACTTCCTGAGAATTGGTTCAATATTAATACCTTTTTAAAAATTGGCGAGAATGGTTTGGTCTCTATTTTTTCCCCAAATCCTGAAATCGGTCAGAACATCAAGACTTCAATGCCAATGATAGTCGCTGAAGAATTAGATACGGCCTGGGAAGATGTCATTGTCGAACAAGCCCCATTAACTGCTGATTTTGATCGCCAGGTAGCAGGAGGTTCTCAGTCTATTCGTCATGGTTGGGATAGCCTCCGTCAGGCAGGAGCAAGCGCCAGAAATATGTTGATGAAAGCCGCTGGTAAACAATGGAATTTACCCATTGAAAAACTAAAAACAGAAGCAGGGTTTGTAATCAATGAAAAAGGAGAAAAGTTGAGTTACGGCGAATTGGCTGAAGCTGCGGGTGGAGTATCAGTCCCAGAAAAAGTTGAATTTAAGGACCCTGAAAATTACAAGATCATTGGACATTCAAAGCCGAATGTGGATATGAATGTCATCGTTGAAGGGAAGTCTTCTTATGGTTTAGATACCAAGAGGGAGGGGATGGTTTATGCGGTTGCGGTAAGGGCACCGGCTTTCGGAATGACATTGACAAGTTATGACGATTCAAAAGCAAAAACGGTCGCCGGCGTAATAGATGTTGTGAAATTTGATGAGCACAAAGTAGCTGTGGTTGCAAATAGCACTTGGGCGGCCATGAAAGGAGCAAAAGCGATCAATGCCGAGTGGAAAGGTGGATCAGGATTGGAAGATTCTAAAGACCATGAACGTAAATTGTTAGATTTATTAAATAAGCGAAGTAAAGAACCCGCTCGGAATGATGGTAATTTTGATAAGGCATTTGCAAGCGCAGATCAAACTTTAGAGCGTACCTATAGTGCACCGTTTTTACCTCATAATTGTTTGGAACCCATGAACTTCTTTGCAGATGTAAAAGGAGATCGAGCAGAATGCCATGGTCCAATCCAAACACCGCAATGGACGCAAAGCAGAATAGCTGATAAAATTGGTATTCCAAAAGAGAATGTTTCTATTGGCATGACGAGAATGGGAGGCGGTTTTGGTCGCAGGCTTTACGGTGATTTTGCGGAAGAGGCCGCTCAAATTTCTCAGAAAGTAGAAAAGCCAGTTCAGCTGGTTTTTAGCAGAGAAGATGATATGACCGCTGGAACCTATCGCCCAGCTTCGAAATATAAAATGAAAGCTGGAATTAAGGATGGAAAAATAGTCGCCTATCATCTGACCGAGGCTTGTATTAATGGCAACATGTATGGACTGATTCCTAATTTCTTTCCGGCTGGAGCTATTCCGAATCTAAGAATTGATCTGAACAATTTCGAAAGTAATATAACCACAGGAGCGTGGAGAGCTCCTTACACCAATTTCTTAGCATTTGCCGAGCAGTCATTCTTTGATGAGCTAGGAGAAATGCTTGGGAAAGATCCAGTTGATCTTCGTTTGGAATTATTTGAGATTGCAAAGAATAATCCAGAGGAGGGAAGAGAGTATTCTCCCGAAAGATCAATCGCGGTGACCAAGTTAGTTGCTGAAAAATCAAACTGGGGAAAAGCTGGTGACGGTGTTTATCAAGGACTATCAGTTTATTATTCGCACAATACTCATGTTGCCGAAGTTGCTGATGTGGTATTGGTAGATGGATTACCTGTGGTTAAAAAAGTAACTTGCGCGGTTCATTGCGGAATCGTTGTCAATCCTTTGGCTGCACAAAACCAAGTAGAAGGTGGAATCATCGATGGAATTGGTCATGCGATGTACGGAGATTTGACTTTTGAGAATGGTGTACCAAGCGTCAAGAATTTTGATAACTATAAATTGATTCGAATGAATCAAGCGCCAGAGGTTGATGTTCATTTTGTCAAGAGTGCTGAAAGTCCAACTGGGCTTGGGGAGCCGAGTTTACCACCGGCTGGAGGAGCTGTGGCCAATGCTATTTTCAAAGCTACTGGCGTGAGGTTGTACAAGCAGCCATTTAGGTTGGAGGAGGAGTTGGGATAAGTAAATTTAATGCTGTATTCATGAAATTAGTAAAACTGTTTTTCTTTTTATCTCTTCTTATTGTTACTTCCTGTGCTCAGCCGGAAGATGATTTGGCTGATGAGTCCTCTGGATTTATTAAGCTTTGTCTGGTAGAAATTGATGGAGAATTTGTTGATGTTGATCTAACAATAGAGCCGGAGTATTTGGATGGTGGCGAAGAAGGTTTTGTGGAGAATTTGAGTAAAGTACATTATCCACCTGAGGCAAGGGAGCAATCTGTTGAAGGCCTTGTAAGATTGACTTATGTCATCACAAAAGAAGGAACCGTGAAAGATATAGTACTTATAGAAAATCCTGGAACTGGTTTGGGAGCGGCTACCTTGGAGCAGTTTACATTAATAACGCAAGGCGTTTCTTTTTCTCCAGGAGTTTTAAATAAAGAAAAGGTAAATGTAATGAAGGACGCTGCAGTAAGATTTAGATTGGAATAATTCCAAAATATATATCATGCGATTAGTGCCTCTCATTTTTTTCCACCTCCTCTTCACAACCCTCTGCTTCACTCAAAACCTAGTCCCCAATCCATCCTTCGAGTCAATAAAAAAATCTAGTAAACGTTGGTCGCGCGATGCTGCTCAATTCGATACCCATATTAAGCTTTGGAATTCTCCAACTCAAGGAAGTCCTGACTTGTTAAATGTGAAATTGTTGGGCCAAATGTTTCCTGTAAGACCCAAAGTAGATTTGACTCCGTATCAGCCGAGGACTGGTGATTTTATGGTTGGTATTAAAACCTATGGTTGCCACGGTCGATCAAGAACGCTGCATTGTAAAGAATATTTACAAATTGAATTGACGGAATCACTTGTAGCTGGAAAACGGTATTATTTTGAATATTGGGTGTTGCCCATAGAAAGGTCTGTAAAAGTGAATTCATTTGGATTGGTAGCCGATGAGTATGAACTTAAGGATGATTCTATTTACATGGAGTTGGATGTTTATCCTGTTGTTGATCAGTCAGAAATTATAGCTGGAGCTAATGGCCAATGGCAGAAAATTTCTGGCGAATTTGAAGCAGCCTTTGACGCCAAATATATCATCATTGGAATTTTCAAAGCTGATGCTAAGATGAAAGTAAAGGAGGAATCAGGAGGATTGAAGTACGGATATTATTTGCTAGATGATGTTTTTTTGGAGGCTTTAAATGTGAATAAAGATGTGACCTTCGAAATAAACAAAGCGTTGATTTTGGAAAATATTTTATTTGAGTTTGATAAAGCAATTATTTTAAATGAGGCAGTTGAAGTTTTGGATCAGTTGGTAATTTATTTGAATAAATATCCGGCATTGAATATTGAAATATCAGGACACACCGATGATCAAGGTGAAGAAGGTCACAATAAAAAGTTGTCCAAGGCGCGGGCTGATGCGGTTGGTAATTATTTGGAGGAACGAGCTATTGGTGCAGATCGAATTAAAACTTTTGGTTGGGGAAGTGAGTTTCCTATAGTTGAGAATTCCTCTGAAGAAAATCGAGCCGAGAATCGAAGGGTAGCGCTTAAATTGTTAGAATAATAAGAAGTGATTTTTATAATCTAATTTTTTACCTACTACATAAACATAGCATTTACTTAAAATCTAAGTTTTACAGAATGTGAGTCTAAACAATTCACTACCTTGTTCAAAATATATTGAGATAACTAATGCGACTTAATAAACCACTACAACATTTAGCTCTAATACTAGTATTGTTTTACTTGTTTGTCTTCGCCTTTCTTCCTCAATCTGCCTTTGAAGGAGACATGGTATTTTGGAAGCGTTGGATCGGTTACATCAAGGATTTTGGATTTACACATATTTATTTGCGTGGAGATGTGGAGTACCATCCATTTTTTCTCTACTGCCTATATATTTTTTATAAGATTCAAGGGACTTTTGATTTGGTTTTAAAGAATATTTATTACATCAAGTTGTTTCCATTAATCTTTGATATACTCGGGGCATTATTGATCTATGCCTTTGTGAAAGTCAAATGGGAAAATATCTTTTTTCCATTCTTCGCGCTTTTGAATGTTGCCTATATGTACAACACTGTACATTGGGGACAGGTCGATTCAATACATACTTGCTTCGCTGTAGCTTCCATAGCGTTTCTTTTAAAAGGAAGATTAGAGTGGGGATTGATGGCATTCATTCTTGCACTCAATATGAAATTGCAAGCAATCATTTTCTTTCCAATTATTGGAATAATATGGCTCCTTCAAGTATTCAAAATGCCTAAAAAAGCTATTACCTCAATTGGATTTGCCTTGTTGTTGCAATTGGTAATTATAGCGCCTTTCATTTATGGAAAATCTTTTGGAGGTTTGATAGATACTGTTACCGGTGCTTCCAGTGTACATCCATATTTGAGTATGAATGCCTATAATTTTTGGTTTTTAATATCTCCAGATGCACTTTTTGGGGTACCTAATTTTGAACCTTCTAATCCGGCAAAGATATTTGACAGTTCTAAAGTATTGTTTGGATGGTCATGCAAAAAAGCAGGATTAGTAATGTTTTTTATTGTAAGTTTTATAGCGCTGCTTCCGCTGCTAAGAGCTTCCCTTGACTTATGGAAAAACAAAAGGGATATCAATCTAAATTTTATGCAATTGTGTTTTCTGTCCTGTGGTCTAGTTAGTATTATTTTCTTTTGGTTTCCCACTCAAATGCATGAGCGTTATTTGCATCCCGCATTGCTGTGCTTTTTCATGTATGCCTTTTTGTCCAAAAGATGGTGGCTTTATATTCTAATTTCGTTCTCTTATTTAATGAATATGGAAGCTGTTCTAATGATATTTAAAATTCA
Source organism: uncultured Saprospiraceae bacterium (assembly GCA_937928045.1). Taxonomy (GTDB): domain Bacteria; phylum Bacteroidota; class Bacteroidia; order Chitinophagales; family Saprospiraceae; genus JABDJM01. Next base: position 59,912 of record CALFWO010000015.1, read on the forward strand.
TAGATGTACAACATTGGTTTTTGATCCTCGGTTTTTGGCTCTGTTAATTTTGTTCGTTTTAATCCTCGGAATTATAAAGGCTTATAAGTTATCATTTCTGAAAGAGATTAAACTTGAGTGACTGATTTCCTGACCCTTCCACCAATCAAAAAGGAGACGCTATCAAAAATAGCATCTCCTTTTTATATAACTTTTCGGTTTATCCTGAGAGACCGGTCTCCAGACCGCTTCACGAATAGTCCTAGTGATTAAGCTCTCCCTTTCTTTTGAGCTCGACGATCTCTTTGCATAGGATTCTCGCGAGGTCCTTGCTCTTTCTTTTTCTTAAACATCTCAAAACGATTAGGCTCCTCTCGTTTCGGGAAATAATTATTACTGCGATCAACATCCGCTGTTTCCAAATATGGATCCAATACGATTTCTTTGACCGCTTTATCTGTAGGGAATACTTTAGTTACTTTGGATTTATTTCCTTTCCAAGCTTCCGCGGGAATACGAACCGTTTCTTTTGTGCCGTCTTCAAAAACGAAATCAAAAACGATAGGGGTCAATAATCCACCTTTCATTTCGAAAGTCAATTCGTAGAAATTTTTACCAGACTTGATCATCTCCTTTTCTTTTTCGCTCAAACCATCCATCAATGTTTTCTGATCTTCGATATCGATGGCATCAACCTTTAATGGGTCATAAGTGGAGTAAAAATCTATGATAGAAGGATCACGATCTGCTCTGGTTTCTGGAATATCTTTTTCATTCCGAATCTTAGTGATTGACTTTGGTCCCGCGTCTCTTTTCGCAGCATCTTCTTGCTTTTGTTTTACTGCATCAAATGAGGATGCATTAATTGATTTAACATCAGTCAAGGCAATATCAACGTGGTCAGTTGTATAGAACCAGCCTCTCCAGAACCAATCCAAATCGGTTCCAGAAGCATCTTCCATGGTTCTGAAAAAGTCTGCAGGGTAGGGATCCTTGAATGCCCAACGTTCGCAATACTCTTTAAAGGCAAAGTCAAATAATTCCCGACCCATTACTGTTTCTCTTAAAACATTCAAGGCTACAGAAGGCTTTTGATAGGCGTTTCTACCAAACTGTTTGATGGATTCCGAGTTAGTCATGATCGGAGAAATATTCGCTTTATCACCGCCCATATAATTGGTAATCAAATCAGGGTAGCCATAACGTGAAGGGAAATCTTTTTCCCAATGTTGCTCCACCAAAAATTGCGTAAAACTATTTAATCCTTCATCCATCCAAGTCCACTGGCGCTCATCAGAATTGATTATCATTGGAAACCAATTGTGGCCAACTTCATGAATAATCACACCAATGTGTCCATACTTCATCCGCTGAGTATAAGTACTGTCGTCTTCACAACGTCCAAAGTTGAAGCAAATCATAGGATACTCCATTCCCATAGAACCGTCGATGGACCAAGCTACAGGGTATGGATAATCAATCGTGTAATGTGAAAACCATTTTACAGTATGTGCTACAGCCTTAGTTGAATATTGACTCCATAGGCAATCACCTTCTTTAACATACATGGATTGAGCCATGACTGTTCTTCCGTCTTTCATTGGAACGCCCATCGCATCCCAGATGAATCTTCTTGAAGAAGAAAAAGCGTAATCTCTAACATTTTTCGCAGAATATTTCCAAGTCTTTTTCTTCGTAGACTTTGCTTTCATTCTTTCCTCAGCTTCGTCATAAGTTGCAATCATAACTGTTTGCTCATGAGACTTTTTAGCTTCGTTATAACGCTTCTTTTGAGTTGAAGTCAAGACTTTATCTGCATTGAGTAGATCTCCCGTAGCGGCTACCAAGTGGTCATCTGGAACAGTGATTTCTACATCGTAATCTCCGAATACTAATGCAAACTCTCCTCTGCCTAAAAACTGTTTGTTCTGCCATCCTTCGATGTCATTGTAAGCACACATCCGCGGAAAGAATTGAGCGATACAGTAAACGTTGTTGCCATCTTCTTCAAATGGTTCGTAACCTGAACGTCCACCCATTTCATTGGTGTTATTAATGTTGTACCACCATTTGATTTTAAATTCAAATTGCTGCCCCGTTGCCAATGGTTTTGGCAAGTCGATGCGCATCATTGTTTTATTGATCGTATGCGCAAGGTCTTTTCCATTGGTATCTTTTACGTAGTCAATTTTGAATCCGCCATCAAAATCATTCTCCAATCTTCCCAGTCGATTGATGTTAGTTCTTTCATTCAATTCCGAACCTCTGATTTTGTAAGTATCTGAATCTTTGGCCCTCATATTTTGATCAAGCTGTAACCACAGATATTTTAAGCGATCAGGTGAATTATTGGTGTATGTGATAGTCTCCTCGCCATAAAGCTTTTGAGTTTCATCATCGATCTCCAATTTCATTTTATAATCGGCTCTTTGCTGCCAGTAGTCGACTCCTGGAGCTCCAGATGCATTTCTATAATTGTTTGGAGTAGGTAAGTCAGTGCCTAATTGGGCAAATTTGTCTTCAAATGGAACTTCCTGAGCGAAAACTAGGGTAGTAGATAAGAAGAGAAATGACAGAAGCAAAATTCTCATAAGATAGAATGTAGTTATTCAGTTAAGTATTTCTACGGAAAAACTCCGCGAATTCAGCTTGCTAAGGTATTGAAATTAAAATAATGGATGGTTTAAGGAACTGTTAAAATGGGCTGTGTACCCAAATAAACAAGGACTTGTAGAGGGAAGTAAACTTATATAAACGACCAAAAAAGAGAGAGTCGCGACAGAAACTGCACGCGACTCACTACAACAAATTATAATCCCATGAACATATCCAAATTAAGTGGCCCCTTTTACGGGGCCCTTCTACTCATTTCTTATAGATCAGTTGAGTAGGCGCCTTTCGGCTTTTATCTTTAGCAGGGAAAACATCGAAGCGAATGGCATCTTTATGCCTGGCAAAAGGTGCCATTCGACTTTCAATAACAAATTATAATCCCATGAACATATCATTGTTGGAAGAAGCTTTCTTTTAAGCTTTTAATCTTCACATTACAATAATGCAACATCTATTCGCTTAAAAAAATTACAAAATCAGTTCATTGTGAGAAAATAACTGCAAATAAAAAATGTAAGTGCATGAAAAAGAGTTGATTATTGATTTTTTTGTGAAAACATTGATTGTGATCAGTTCGTTGTCGTAATCATTTTATTCGTCAATTTCGGTATTAATAGCACAGATAGCATTTCAATTCCAATAAATCCATTATGTTCGTCACATGGATTCTTTGGTAGAAATTTCCCCACCTGTTGCATTAAAATTGAAGCTTTCTGAAGAATGGTTTGAGCAAGTAATCAAGTCGTTTTTACCTTTCGATATCCAACAAGACAACATTCAAGTACAGCTCTTAGCACCTTTTGACATTAAAATATTGCCTTCTGGTTTGAAATTAGAGTTCCTTATCAAATTGAACTACCCATTCAAACTAATGGGTGCAGTAAATGGTAAGGCCAAAGTGATATTAGAATTTAAGGAACTGGCGGATATTGATTTGATTGATGTCAGACTCTTACATTTGGATTGGATCGAAGGACCAAGATTGACTCTAAATAAATATATGGGATTTTCCATCCGGCGACTTGTTTCCGATCAAATGGAAAAAGCGAAAAAAAAGGTGGAAACTTCCTTGCAAGAAGGCATTCCTGAAGGCTTCAAGGCATTTACTGAGACAAGTCCTTTTTATCATGATTATTTGAATCAAGTAATTCCAGATTTAAATGTACAAGTAAAGACAAAAGTTAAAACTTTGTTTTACCAATTTGCGCCCGGAAACAAATGGCTTGATTTGCAATTATTCCCTGAACTAGAACTAAATATATCTGATACTGACAATCAATTTATCGGAGCACCAGGACCATTTAAGCCCGGTGTGGGAGGTGGACAAATTACATTTCAGATGTTGCTCTCCATGAAATATGTGAATGAATTTATAGCGGAAAAAGTCAAAGGTCAAGAATTAAAAGCCGGAAACAAAGTTGTCAAAATTGATGAAGTTATTTTAGGGGCAGGAACTGATGGATTTGTTGTGAATGTTTCATTTGATCAAGATGATCCTCCGAAAATCAACGGGTTAATTTTGCCAAGAATAAATATCCAAAAACAAATTATAGAATTTGAAATCCAACATTTGGAGATGCAAGAGGCTTCTTGGTTTTGGCGCGGTTTATTGTCCTTGCTAAAAAGTAGTATCAAAAGTAGAATTGAAGAATCCCTTACGATTGATATTGGGCAATTACTAAAAGATCAAACTCCTAAATTAGAAACACAATTGTCTGAAATACTTTCAGCACAAAACCTGCAACTCAAGTTATTCCAGCCAGCATTTTGTATAAAAGAAATTCAATCAAGTTTGGGAGGCCTTGTGATTAATGGAGGCCTCGGAGGTAATTTTGAAATTTGGTCTGACCACTTGATAGCAACTGAAACAGCTCAAGCCTAGAATAATTTTAAGCCACCAAAAAATATGAATGCGATATCAGCTGGACATGAAGTGACTTTATCGGTCGCTGAGGAAATTTTAAGATCAGGAGGAAATGCATTCGACGCGGCGATTGCTGCTTATGCAGCAGCTTGGGTTGCGGAGCCTTGTATGGCATCGGCTGGGGGAGGTGCTTTCGCCAATGTATATACCAAAGAAAAAGCCAGCTATGTATTTGATTTCTTTTGCCAAACACCTAAGCAAAAAGACCTCACCCAAACTTTAAATTTCATTCCGATTCCAGTTGATTTCGGGGAAATAACTGAGATGTATTATGGCGGTTTTGCAGCAATGGCAATTCCAGGATCAGTCGCTGGTATTTTCAGTTTGCACAAGGAGCTAGGTTCTATTCCGATGAGAGAGTTGTTACAACCTGCCATACAATTGTCTAAGGATGGAGTAGCGGTGAATAATTTTCAGCACTTAGATTTATCCTTGCTACACAGTGTATTTGATCATCAAGAAAGAGCAAGACAATTATTCAAGCCTGATGGTAGTTTGGTGCCCATTGGCACAACTATCAAATTGCCTTTTTTGGCTGACTTTTTAGACTATTTAGGCCATGAAGGTCCAAATGCTTTTTACAAAGGAGAAGTAGCCAATAAAATTATTCAAGCGTCAAATTCAAGTGGAGGTTTTCTTAGTGAAGCAGATTTTTCTAGTTATCAAACGATCATCCGAAAACCACTCGTAAGTCAATTTGCTGATCATAAAATATTAGCGAATCCTTTGCCAAGTACAGGTGGCGCTTTGATGGCTATTGGATTGGATTATTTAAATAGTATTCCCAGAGCATTAGATGGAGCAGATTTTTTGGCGGCTTTTAGAAAAATGGATTCCTTCGAAAAAGATCCAGAAAAGCTGGGCAATTTTCTCGCGCAAAGAAACCGTCGCGGGGCCACCAGTCATTTAAATGTTTTAGACAGATGGGGCAATGCAATCTCATTGACAATGACCCTAGGGGAAGGCTCAGGGTATTTTGTTCCTGGGACTGATATTCATATGAATAATATGCTCGGCGAGTCTTCTTTGGTCCCAAATGGCTGGCACAGTTGGAAAGAGGATGTTCGTTTAAGCTCAATGATGAATCCTACCTTGGCGATTGATGCCAATGGCAAACCAAAATTGATAATTGGAAGTGGTGGTGCCAGTAGAATTCCTGGAGCAATTATGCAAGTAATTGTGAATATTCTTCGAAACGATCAAGACCTCATAGAAGCTATTGATAACCCCAGAATGCATTATGAGAACAATGCGCTCAATATGGAACCAAATTTTCCCTTCAAAAAAGAAAATATTCCAAATCAATTAAATTATAAATATTGGGAGAAGCAGTCAATGTTCTTCGGTGGTACCCACGCAATCACTTGGGATCAAAATAAAATCAAAGCTCATGGCGATCAACGCAGGGATGGAGTTGCGCTAATTTTTGATTAAAATAATAAATCCTAAACCATTTCTTCTGCATAAATATTTCGATAGATATCTTCAGCATCGAAATCTTCATCTTCATAATGAAGTACAAAAATACAACCGTCAATGTCTTCTCCTTCGATCTTTTTGTATTGAACAGAGTAGCTTTGATCTAGCTCAAAAAACAACCTCATTACAGCTGATGGAAATTTTCCCTCTTTATGCTTTCCTAAAACCAAAGCGACATACTCTTTTTGAATGCTAGTGGCACAAAGACAAAATCCTTTTTCCGGAAATAATAGACCAAATGGATTTGAATCTTGAACACATTCTGAATGGTTCTGTATCTTCTCTACAAGCTCATTAAATACATTCACCAAGTCTTCCGGTGGTGGAATGAGCATCGCGTTCTTTACGCGCTGATAGCTAATAATCATCTCAATTTCTTTTATAGATTTTTCCCTATAAACAGATGTTGCAATCATTGCGCCAAAGGAATTATATGCGTTATAAAATTATATGTTTAGCTGTTTTTGTATTAAGGTAATTTATTAGATAAATCATTTTAGTAATGTATAGGGAAGTGACAATCAATAAATGGAATTAACTAGATATAGAAATAGGGTAGTCGGGTGTCAAAAAAGAAATCTTTAACAATTAACAAAGCATTACAAAATGAAAAATGCAGAAAATTTTAGTAGTTGATCTGAAAGTCTTTTAGACCCCTTTATATTTTAATGAATCTTTCGACCTGCTTCGATCCATCTGAGGCGACAAAGACAAATATGTAGCTACCGCTTGACCAGTTTTCAATGTCGATATTGTGTACAGACATGCCGAGATCTTGTTCAAATATTTTGCGACTTGTCGATTGATGGAACACTGAAAGTACTCCCTTCCTTTGGATATCAATCATTACGTTTTCTGAAGCTGGGTTCGGTCTAATCTGCAACTTTTGGGCGGTAATTTCAGTAAATCCATTGGTTAAGTCCTCTATGAATATCGGTGTCCGCGTGACATCTTCTGTTAGGACCAATTCTATTTCAGGATCCGTTTCTCCAGTCTCCAACCATTTGACGAAGATAAAACCTTCGTTGGCCTCTGCTCGAATACGAATTGGTAAATCTTCGTAATAGGTACCGGTATAGTTGTAGGGAATCTCCCAATCATTCCAATGAATGTAAACTTTACCTTCGGTGTCTTCTTCGTAGTTGAAATGCAAATCGAATGAATCTAGTAAGCTAAAGTTGCTTTGTAAATTCCGATGGAAGTAAGGTGTTCTTTCTTCATAAAATGTTCGGAATTTGCCAACGTTGTCTTGCCAAATATCTAGTTCTAACAAATCTGGATTATCAAATCCCCACCTGTCTAAATGTTGACCAATGTCGGCTGTTAATGTCGCTTCCGCTTCATCAATAATAGGTATTGTTTTCTCGGTTGGAAATACCAATTCCATAAAAGTGCAAGCGCGCTGTATAAATTCTGCTTCGAATTCTGGGTTCGCCATTAATTTTCTAAATATTAACGAACTTTCTGAATCGTTGGGCCAACCAACAATATCATCTCGTAGTACTTTACTAAGCTTATCTGTCAAATGACCTTGATCAGAAGTTGCTCCTGATAAATTGGTAGAACCGTCGGTATCGAGTAGCATCCATTTCCACTTTCCTTCATCAGTTCTTGGTCGCCAAATTTGTTTGTTATTTGCCGGCCAATCATTATTGGCGATGTACAACATTGATACCCAATAATTAATAAAATTATTAACGTCTAATTGAGTTTTGATGTATTCATAATTCGAAGACTCCGTCAAATCATTATCAGAAATGAAATTAAACATGTTTTGAAAATGAATATCATCGCCAGCTTTAATAATTCTTAAAAATTCTTGATTTTTTACCAAGTCGATTTTTCCATCTTCACCTGGAATGCTAGGCAGGTCATACAATTCATCAAAGTAGTCTTCATTGTATTTTTCTCGAAAATTCTGAATGCCCCAATATGCTCCATTTAGATAAACGACAGTGGGGCGATAAGATTGATATTCGAGATCAGTGCCATCCGAAATGATTCTATGGTTTATTGCATCTCTCATCATCGTACCTCTATAATCCTGCCCGCTATTTCTTAATTTTAAACGACTAAATTTATCATAGTCACGATCCGGAAAAAGCTCATATTCAATATCCTTATTGCCATATTGATTGTTTCGTAAATATAAATTCAAAGAACGGAGTGCATACTTTCTCGAACAATTTCCACTCACTCTGATTCCAGCATCAACGGAGAAGCCAAGACTACCATCGTTTTCGAAAAAACTAAGGTGAGCAGGGCGCTCCCAATTCTGGTAATAATTTGCCGTTTGCCATTCTCCACAGAGATAAACGGGATCGCCCGATCCATTGCCTTCAGCAAAAATACCTATGGTCGGATCGTATAGGTTTTCTGGATCAGTTGTGATCATCAATACTGGAAGGGTAGAAGGCAGTTCAAAGAGAAAACTTTTTGAGGTGATATGACTAGGGGCAGCACCATTTTTGTACGCAATGGCTTTTATAGAACTCGTTGTTGAAACCGAAATGGCGTTGGTGTATAAAGACGAATTATTATCAGGCTCAGATCCATCTGTTGTATAGTAAATATTAGCGGATGGGTCTTCATGAGAAATCGACACTTGCTGAATTTGATCGTAGTAGCCTTCTTCTTGCTCAATATTTGGAGGAGCCAACCAAGCAGTTGTTGAGGTATTGGATGCCATAGGCGATGGTACTCCAAATATTTGCCAATTGCCAGCTTGTTCATTTAATCTACCAATGCTAGCTTTAAATGGAACCGGTTCATATGTAATAGAGTCAATGACAGTCAAGTCATTATTTAAAAACTGGGAAAGAATAAGTGTTTCTCCATTTTTATTTAGAGAGAAATCAGCATGTAGGCCGCTTTTCTTAGTTTGTTTATCTGCCCAAATGGTTAGAAATCCTTTTGCTGGAATAATAGCAGAAGTAGATACTTGCCATTTTTGAAAATCATCTTTTTTATCAGAAAGGTATAAGCCTCCTAAATCAACGGCAAAATTATTATCATTGTACAATTCAATCCAATCTTCTAAATCGCCAGTCTCGTCTTCGTATGATGTACCGTTTGGAGCAATTTCATTGATGAATATGTTTGAAATGGCATTGGTTGGATTAGGAGCTTCGTATTCTATGAATAGATGCGGTGGATTTCCACTACCAAAACTATTGGCTGATCGCTGTCCTTCTCCAGTAATTATGAAAACCATAGAATGGTCAGCATTCCAATCCGGCTGGTCAACTACTTCTTGAAGTAGTGAGGCGAGATTTGGTGTCCTTTCATCATCACCACCATATTCTTTTCTTCGCCATTCATTAGGTTCCCAATTTATCACCGTATTGGTTAATATTCTATCCGAGATATTGGAAGGAATTGGTTCAAAGATCGGAGCATTTCCGGCTAGCTCTGCTCTAATCGCTAAAGTACTAGGGCCAGTACTTTTCTCAGGGTCTTTACAAGTAAATTGGATATAAGCATTGCTAATTGTTGTTCCTTTTGGAATTGGTAAATTCTGAAATCTGAAACCTACTTTTTGCGTTGACCAACTTTGGACGATGGTAATACCAAAGGCACCTGTAACTACATCAGCCGAAGAGTTGCCGTATTCTAATGCATCATTAGATACATTGAGTATTTTCTGTTGGTAACAACCAGAATAAGTCTGGGCATCTAATTGATAAGAGCAAAATATTGCCAAAAGCAATACGAAGGAACGAAGAAACATGGGTCAGTAAGTTGAATACCTCTAGTAGGCACTTGTCAAATACATGCGCTAATTTAGCTATTTTCAAGGGTAACTATTGCAATGTATATGCTTTGAATGGAAATTTAAGGTTCTAAGTTAAAATTTGCATAAGAGAAATATATATGTGAATTAAGAATCTATTTCCCAAACCTCAGTATGGTAATTTTTTTTGGATCTTTTCAATTATTCTATAGTTGATCAATTAATTGGATGAAAGGTGTACATCAGGCAAAAGTTTGAATAGCTAGAACCTTGGAATAACTAGTGAAACCGGTTTTTTCCTTATCCATTCAATTGATTATATTTCGGTCTAAACGCTCATCTAATTATGAAAAATTTAATAGTAGCATTGTTGTCGATTGTTGCCTATTCTAGTCAAGGTCAACATCAATGGCAAGTGGATGCTGGTCAGGAAAGCATCTCTTGTGATGTAAATCTTTCTGCCTTACCATTTGAGGACAATATTGAAATGGCCGGCCGGAAAATTTCTGGAATAATAACTTACGCTGTCGATAGTAATAGGCAGCTGTCGATTAATCGTCGAATTATTTTCCCGCAGCTTCCAAAATACTTAACAGAAAATGAGTCGAAGTGGCAAAAATATAGAGCTTATTTGCAAGGGGAGTATGATGATGATTTTTTGCCTTCTATTTATGTGAATCAAAAGGAATTGGATTTGGGAAAATTGAAGTCAATTGTCATCGATGGAACTTTAGACTTTGAATTTGAACCATCAAAATCAGGAATCGCTATCAAGCGATCACTATTTCCATCTACTACTGAGCGACTATTCTTGGAGGTATGGACACTAACAAATACGAACGACTCCATTGCTTTTTTGAATTTAGGAAACACGCGAACAGAAATTACAGACTTTGGTTTGTACGGGACTTATAAAAGAGTGGTTAGTAGTTCAGGTTTTGATCAATTGAAATTGGCTTCTGGTGCATCTACCCAGATCGCTTTCCACATTTCAGCTTATAAAAATGATGAACCTGAAAATCCCATTGATCACATTTTGGAACAAAGCAAACGAGAAAAAATGATTTCCGAGTTTCAAGAGCAGTTGATTTTGGAAACGCCTCAAGAAGAACTGAATACTTTGTTTGCCTTTTCAAAAATTAGAGCAGCCGAAAATATTTTTGATTCTAAAATGGGTATTGTTCACTCACCTGGAGGAGGAAGATATTATGCTGGTGTTTGGGCGAATGATCAAGCGGAATATTCTGGACCATTTTTTCCTTATCTCGGGTATAATGACGGAAATACTGCGGCAATCAATGCCTACAAAATGTTTTTCGAGCAGATGAAAACCTTGCCTAATTTTGAGAAAAATTTGTGGGCATCTTACGAAATGAATGCAGAAGAAACATGCTGCGGAACTGATCGTGGAGATGCGGCAATGATTGCTTATGGGGGAGCACATTTTCTTTTGGCCTTAGGGGATGAAAAAATCGCTGAGGAATATTTTCCGATGATAGAATGGGCTTTGGAATTTTCAAACAGAAAACTAAATAAGGCGGGAGTAGTGCTATCAGAATCCGATGAAATGGAGGGGCGAATTCCAACTGGTGAAGCCAATTTATCAACATCAGCTTTATACTATGGCGGGCTATTACATGCAGCGGATTTGGCGCAGGCATTAGATCTGCCAAATGAACAAGTTCAAAAGTATTTGGATCGTGCGGCTGCTTTAAAGATTGCTATTGAAAAATATTTTGGCGCAACGCAGGAAGGTCTAGAGACTTATCGTTACTATGATGGTCATGAATACTTACGTCATTGGATTTGTTTGCCACTGGTAGTTGGAATAGATGAGCGAAAGGAAGGGACCATAGAAGCTTTGTTCGATCGATTATGGACAGAGAATGGGGTTCATGTTGAGAAAAATTCAGACAATGAAGCAATTTCAAAAATCTTTTGGGATAGAGGAACATTGTATGCTTTACGTGGTACTTTTGTGGCAGGTGCTACAAATCAATCGTTGGAAAAATTGACTCAATTTTCAAAAAAGAGACTTCTTGGCGATCATGTTCCTTACGTTGTAGAAGCATATCCGGAGGGAAATATGGCCCATCTTTCTGCTGAAAGCGCATTGTATTGTCGGGTGTTTACAGAAGGAATATTTGGAATTAACCCTGTTGGATTTAATTCATTTTCCTTGTCTCCAAGATTGCCAGATGGATGGAATAAAATGGCTTTAAGAAAAATTGCGGCTTTCAATCAGGTTTTTGATGTTGAAGTAAATCGAGCCAAATTCAATATGTTGGAGGTCGTAATAACTTCCGGAAAGAAGGTGATCAAGCGTCAGATGGAGCAGGGCGGTAAGATTCGAATTGATTTATTATAATGCCCAATATAAAAGGTCTGTTCATTGGTATATGAACAGACCTTTGTCATCCTCCTCTAGCACTCTTCACAAAACAAACTATCTTAATCAAAGAAGTTTTTAATAAACTTTTTATTTCACAATTGAAATCCGTTGAGCATTTCGCTGCTCATTGGTAATTGTTTGCAAATAATACAATCCCGCTTGCTGATTAGTAACATCCATTTCTAAATAATGTTTTCCAGCAGGCAAAGATCCTAATTTAATATTTTCAACAACCTGCCCTTGAATATTTACTAATTGAATTTGTACATCGCTTTCTTGTACAATATCAAGGCTGTAGTTAAAATAAGAATTAGCTGGATTAGGAGCTATTCCAGTTATGTTTATTCTTTGCTGGATTGGATTGTCTAGATCATCAACAGGCTTCAGTGGGAATGTGCCACCAGAGGTCATTGCTACCCATGGTTCAAAGGCTGGAGAACTTCCTCCTAAAAATCCACTTGCAAAAATAACAGCTGTTTTCCCGTCTAAAAATCCGAGATTTGCAGTGTATTCAGCAACAACAGTACTGTTATCATTTCCAGGGGTAATTGCCAAATCATAACTTCCTGCTGGGACTTCCAAGTATCCTGCGAAATCGCTGTAAGACGCATCATCGATTAACACATTTCCTCCCGTCAACACATCTACTGTAGGCGCATCTGGTGATCCATGGAAGAATAAAATTCCAACATTGTCATCTGCTACGGTTTCTAATCCCATATCAAACAGCTCAAGATTGAATCCAGGATTTCCGCCTAAAATTCCATTGGCTATAGCTACATAGGTAGCGCCATTTTCTAGGGTCACTGGATAATTGGCAACGGCATCGGCAGCAGAAGTTGATCCTGAAGGAGCAATAGCAATGTCCAATTGTACGCCTGATGGTACATCAATAAACGGAGTTGCCGTTCGAAAAACAAACTTATCTAATAATAAATCTCCGTTCACATAAACATCAACATTCACGCCTGGAGAATTATGAATCACTTGTAATCTAGCCAAGCTTGCTTCTGGTAATCGAATCACAGTTCCATCTGGTAACACTGCAAAAAGACCGAAGTCATGATCAGGTGAAGCCAATTGTCCTGAAGCAAATACCATTGCCGCAACTCCATCCAGTCCTGTTAAGTCTGCTCCATAAGTGGCAACGACATCATTTGTTCCGGCTGGCTTAATGTCAATATTATAACTTGTTGGATCAATGTCTAAGTATCCTTCAAATTCTCCGAAAGACAAGTCTCCAGCTAACGTTCCAACTCCTCTAGCCACAACATCTACTGCTGGGGCATCCGGAGAACCGTGATGGATTAATAAATCAAATTCATCATCTTCTACCGCTTCTTCTTGAGCTTCGTCATATACGTTCAGCGTGAAACCGGGATTTCCTGATAATAATCCTTCTGCTACGATGATATATTTTTCTCCGTCTTCAAAAACAACGTCGAAAGTTGCGATGGCATCTGATGCACTTGTACTAGTTGCTGGAGCTACACCCACGGTTAAAGTAGTATTGGTAGGAACATCTACGAAAGGCGTTGCAGTTCTGTAAGCAAAGTCATCTAGCAAAAGATCGTCATTGATGTAAATATCTACAACCGGTGCCTCTCCTGCATTGTGAACGATTTGTGCTCTTGCTCCAGGAGCGGGAGGTAAAGGAATCGATTTAAGTGGAAATGTTCCACCAGTGCTTAATGCTACCCAAGGCTCGAAAGCTGGCTTTTCGCCACTCAAGAAACCTGATGCAAACACCACTGCGGTACGATCTTTCCAAAATCCAAAATCGGCCTCATAGTTTGCGATAATATTACTGTTATCGTTTCCTGGAGTTACTCCGAGTTCATAGCTTGCTGCTGGTACCTCCAAATAACTGCCAAACTCTCCGTAACTAATGTCATCAAATACAGGGCTTCCTCCTGCCACGATATCCACAGTTGGAGCATCAGGTGATCCATGATAAAAGAACAACCCAACGTTGTCATCGACATCAGTAGTTTCTTTACCCATGTCCATGACTGCTAGATCGAATCCTGGGCTTCCTTCAACGATTCCGGTTGCTACCACGATGTAAGTTTTTCCGGCATCAAAGTTCACTGGAAATACAGCTATTGCGTCAGAAGCATCGCCTGACTTCTTACCTGCTACTCCAATATCTATGTTTACACCAGCCGGCACATCAATATAAGGGGTTGCAGTTCTGAACGCAAAGTCATTAAGTAGTAAATCATCATTCGCGTAAATATCCACGGTAGGTGTTGGTGAATTATGAATGATTTGCACACGCGCAGTTTGCGCAAAAGAAGTTCCAAGTAGAAGGGCAAAGATAAAAGTAGCCCATAGTTTGTTTTTCATTACGGCAAAATTTATGAATCAATTTAGACTGGGTTAGTATAAAATGATTCTGGTTAGAAAATTACCGTTTCGTATCCATGGGTAGGTAACAGAGATTTGTAAATGTGGTTCGATCAAAATAATAAAAATGCAAAATAGATGTCATTTTTGATTTATCTGAGCTTTAAAAGATAGCGGTATAGTTTGCGAATAATGCAAGTTGAAAAACTGAGAATGTTATCTATGGATCTTCCCTTATTTCAGTTATTTTTTTTGAAATATGAAGCAAAATTTAAATTAAAGTAAATTTAACTGACTAAGTAATAAGGGTTTATTAGCTCGACTGATTGGAATTACTTTTTTATCAATTAATAAACTATTGTCTTCAATGTTTTCGATTTTTCGAAGGTTTATTACAAAAGATCTGTGAATTTTCATGAATTGTGGATTTTTAATTTTCTCCATCAAACCTTTTAATGTGCCATGGATTATATGGCTTTTTCTAGTTGTTTTAACATTGATATAGTCTCCTACATTTTCAAAATATAAAATATCTTCTTGATCAATTCGACAGAGTTTGCCGTCTTCTTTTATGTATATTTCATTTTTCTCAGCTGTTGTAGACGAGTGATTTTCTTCAGAAAGAAATTGAAGGTATGCTTTGTCAACCGCCTTTTTGAATCGCGGAAAATTCGTAGGTTTCTGTAAAAAATCAGTTACATCATAATCAAAGGCTTGTAATGCAAATTCCTTTTGACCAGTAAAAAAGATAATCTGTGGTAATACTGGAGCAGCATCTAGAAATTCAATTCCAGTGACTTCAGGCATTTCCATGTCGAGAAAAATTAGATCAGATTGGAATTCCTTTAAAGCAATCATGGCTTCAGCCCCATTTTCGCATAGCTTATCTACTGAGAGAAAGTCGACTTTTTGGCAAAGTATTTCTAATGATCTTCTTGCCATTAGGTCATCATCAACGATTAAGCATCTCATCTTTTTCATATCAACTATTTATTTCGTTTATTGAAAAGTAGGCTTCAAACTCTTCAATGGTTTTTTGAAGTATAGGCTTGGCTTCTTGAATATGAGCCGCTATTTGATCATACAAAATGATCATATCCGATTTATCTTTTTTGCCAAGAATTAGATTTTCCAATCTCAACATCATTTGACTGGCATCCAAAAGTCCAACCATGGATAGATTGGTTATTAATTTGTGAACAATTTTTCTTGCTTCTTCAAATTGATCTTTTTGAAGGAAATTTTGAATCTCATAAAAAGTATATAGGTTGTCCCTTGTAAAAATGATAAACATTTCTATTGCAAAGGCCCAATTTCCTTCGTATAAGGCATATAAATGTTCTCCATTTAGAGGAGGCTTAAATTTGGGTTCAACAATACCACTTCCTAAACCACTAAGAACGGTATCATCTTTTGTATCTCTTTGAGTGTACTTTGAAATTATTGCCTTTAAACTTTGAGGATCATAAGGTTTACATAAGAAATCATTCATTCCAAATTCAAAAGCCTTGGCCTTAATTGAAGTGAAGGCTGAAGCGGAAAGGGCGACTATTGGCGAGCTTTGATTAATATTGTTTTTATCGTTTCTAATAGCCTTAGTCGTTTCATAGCCATTTAACTTTGGCATAGAGATGTCCATGAAAATTAAATCAAAAGGTTGTCTTTCTGTAATTGCGATTGCTTCAATTCCATCTTCTGCGATCTCAAATTTTAAATTCCATTTTTTTAATAAGGTCAATATATATTTTCGATTCATGTAGTTATCTTCAACTACTAGAATTTTTTCTTGATTAAATTTTGATTTTTGTAGCTTAGGTTTAATTTTTTCAAGGTCGCTGCGAATACCTTTTTTATAATTCAAATTAAAAGTAAAAGTGGAACCCTCATTTAATTTGGAATTTACAGAAATAGATCCTCCTTGTAATTCTACCAATTGTTTGGTTATCGCTAAACCAAGTCCTGTTCCTCCAAAGTTTTCATCATCTTCTTGGATTTGTTTGAAATTTTGGAAGATAAAATCTAATTTTTCTTCACTAATTCCGATGCCACTATCCATAACTTTGAAGACTAATTCATAATGCGTATCAGTTTCTTCAACAACATTTACCTGGACATTTATGAAGCCTTTGGCAGTGAATTTTTTAGCATTTCCCAATAGATTTACAATAATCTGTGAAAGCATTAGCTCGTCTCCGTAAATCAGATGTTTTATTTGGGGATCTAAGTCAAGTTCAAATTTTACTTTGCCACTTAGTTGAAAGCCGATAGATTTTTGAACAGAACTTAAAAGCCGATGAAGACTAAATTGAGACTCTTGAATTTTTATTTCACCAGCTTGTATTTTTGAGAAATCTAGAATGTCGGCAATTAGTGATTTTAAAATTGCAGAAGAACTGTTGAGTACAGATAGGAAATCTTGTTGTTCTGTAGTAGGATTTGAGTCATTCAGAAGATACGTCATTCCTATAATTGCATTCAGCGGAGTTCGGATTTCATGACTCATTCGAGCTAAAAATAATTGCTCTGCTTTTTGAGCTTGTTTGGCAACGTTCTTTGAAAGTTCGAGTTCGAGTTGTAAATTCTTTTGTGCTGTGATGTCGTAATGAATACCAAGTGACCCAGTTACTTTTCCGTTAATATCTATTACCGGACAACCACTGATCATAACCCAAATAGGTTCTCCATTTTTCTTTTTGATCTGCAATTCATATACGCCCGTTTGACCTTTTTTTCTTTTGGATTGTACATCATCCATTAAGATACTATCGTCATTATTTATCAAAAAAACTTCTTGGGCATTTTTTCCTTTTAGCTCTGATTGCTCATAACCAGTCATTTCACAAAAAGAATCGTATGCTCTGAGAATTATTTGTTCGTTATCTACTTCCAATAATCCCAATTCCATATTCTCAATTAGTCTTCGATATTTTTCTTCGCTATTGACTAATTCCTTTGCTCTTTGTCTAATTTTAAATTCAAGATTATTGTTCAATTTTTGAAGTGATTCATTCGCTTCATACAATTGAATAGCCTTTTGCTCCAAGATAGTTTCTGCTTCCTTTCTTGCCTTTATTTCACGTGCTAATCTTCGTTTTAGTAATTCTAATTCTTTCATCTACGCATCCTTCGTGATCAAAAATTTAACCTCTTGGCCGCTTGGATCTATATGCTCTTCTTGAATTGTGCAAGGCTCCTTGTAGAATTCCATCGCTTTTTCAATTAGTCCATACGCCAAAGCCGACATTCTGCGATCTGAGACATATATCATTTCCAACTGATTCGAATTTATTCTTTTGGTATGAAAAGTTGGGAGCTCTGCATCCGGATATAATTTTCTTACTTCAACATGGATGTAATGTTCAATGGATTCTAAAAAATCAAAGGATGAAGTGGCTTTTTTAAAGAAACTAGGATATGTCACATTAAAAATACCAAAAAGGTGATGACCAAAACTCCTCAATAAAGAAGGTATTGGAGTCTCAGTCTTATTGCTTAATAAGCTTATTAACTGTACGATTTCTCTGTGATCATAAGTACCTACGGCGGTATAACTACCCCCGGACGGAAGATCACAGTTCTCGAGAAGGAAGTCCACGGTAGCATAGCCATGATGTTGCTCCACCATTTCAAGAAATTCGGTAAATACGATACCTTTCATGACATTTGCGTTTTAATGATGTTATATGGCATTGTAATTATAGCCATACATTCCATGAAAGTTCAAAAACCGTGCTAAATATGTTGGATTTTTAGATATTAATAATCAAGGATTATAACAGCTCCCAATTCAAAGGGGTTCCAGCTGGAATTCGATTTTTGGCCGTTCTTCCTAATACTTCTTCATATCTTTTCGGGGCCAAACCCAGAGCCGGTCTAATAATCCGAAGGTGACTTGCCGATAGCTTTTCTCCTGCTTTAACTTCTTTTACTACGAATATAGAACGTTTAAATAGCTTACTATTTTCTTCTTCTTTTTGAACTCCATATTTCACCTTCCCTAAGGCAAGGGCCGCTCTTTCAGATTCTATTACCAGTTGTCTTAATTCGGCGGGTTCCATTGAAAATGAGCTGTCAACACCTCCGTCAGCTCGCGATAAGGTGAAATGCTTCTCGATAACGGTGGCCCCTAGCGCAATTGCTGTTAACGGTACCGCAATTCCCATAGTATGATCAGAAAGGCCAACTTGAATATCTTCGAATAGGTTGGCTAAGTGAGGGATTGTTTTAACATTACAAGTGCTTGGTGAAGCTGGATAAGTACTCGTACATTTCAATAGAATGAGATCTTTACAGCCATTTTCTCTTAAAACCTTTACGGCCTCATCTATATCACTGATACTGCTTGCTCCGGTGGACATTATTACTGGTTTACCAGTTTGTGCAATCTTTTTGAGCAATGGATGGTCCGTATTTTCGAAAGAAGCAACTTTATATGCTGGTACATTTAAGGTCTCAAGAAAATCGACTGCCGTTGTATCGAAAGGAGAGCTAAAGGCAATCAATCCAAGTTCATTGGCATATTGAAATATAGCCTTATGCCATTCCCATGGTGTATGAGCTTTCTTGTAAAGGTCAAATAATTGCTCGCCATGCCAGAGAGAATCTTTATCTTCAATTTTCAGTGCTCCTGGAATTGTCATTGTAGCAGCAGTATACGTTTGAAGTTTAATGGCATCGGCCCCAGAATCGGCTGCTGCTTTAACAATTTTTAGTGCCCTTTCTAAGGATTGATTGTGATTCCCAGACATCTCAGCTATGATGAATGGCTTTTCTGATTCTCCAATTTTACGGTTGGCAATTTTTATGGTTCGCATATTAATTAATTTTGAGTACCGGTTTTTAGTTGATAAGTGTAAATTGAAATTGGTTTGGGCCCATTTTTTGTTTCTTCCGAAAAACCAAGACTTGAAAAAGTTTTTCTAGAAGGAGTATTAGATTTCTTAACAAGAGCCGTAACTTTTTTTATTCGGGGATACTTTCTTTTTAAAATTTTTACGCTTCCCATAATGAGCGTTTTTGAAAGTCGATGCCCTCTTGCTTTTTTGTCCAATGATAAACTGATAGTTGCGTCGTTTGTACCTATATCAAATCTTACTTGGCCTAGAAGGTCCTTTTTGTCCTGCATAACGATCATAAGCGTTTGATTACAATCAATTTTTTTTCTAAACCAATTCACATGATCTGAAATCGAAATGATTTTTGAATTAAATGATTGTTTTCTGGTTTCAGCTTCGTTTGCCCAAGTATAATATTGATAGACATCCTTTTTTGCTGTCAGTCTGAAACTAATATTCATTTCCTTTTGTAATGATTTAAAAATTTTCAGTATTCGCTTTGGACTTTCACCATCAAATATTTTAGCTTGATTTGCGTATAGATCTACTTTTTCCGAAGATTTAATTCCGCCTATTTTAGAAATTGGCCAAGCTAGCTTTGACTTGATTAAGTAATTGAACAAATATTTTTGATTTTCCGCAGTTTGTATTAAGAATAAATTTCCACCAACAGTTAAGTATTCTAGCGCAATAGTACTTGCTGAACAGATGGCTACTTCACATTTCTTAATTGTTGCCAAAACTTCAAATTCATCCAAGTTTTCTAATACCTCAATATTCAATTCGCTTTCTCTAATAAATTTGTTTAGTTCAGTGGAATGACGATATGCACTGCCAATAATCAGTTTGCAATGGCGGTTTGGATAAAATATTTCGCAAATCTTTAATGCTTTTAGGCTGTAATTTTCTGGATCCTCGCCACCGAAGCAAATAAAAATATTATTTGAGTTAGATCTCTTTTCTTGATTTGATGCTTTATTTAAAAATGAATTTCTAAGTAATAAATATTCTGGACCCAAGAATAGTTTTGTTTCTGCGGAGCAGTTATAATTTGAAGCATCAATTCCTCCGGAATGATTGATGATTGCGTCAGCAACAAAATAACCGTTTTGGATATCATCAATACAGACTAGTTTTCCAGTTGATTTCTTAATTTCCTTTTGATAAAAAGTATTGAAATCATATCCGTCAAGTACAACTATTTCTTTTCCTGTAAGAAAGTTACTTTTTATAAAATTTAATTCATTGAATAAATTTAAGTTCAAAGAGATACGCTTATATTCAAAGCCATTGTTTTCAATAAGCTTTATGTTTTCAATATTGTCAGTTTTGATAAGAAAACAATTGTCAAAATCGTTTTTTAGCATTTTGGCCGCAGCAAGACATCTAATCAAATGCCCTAAGCCAATGGTTTTGTGAGCGTTAAGCCGCCAATAAATTTTTGGTTTCATGGTATTGATTTAATAATTTAAATTTCATTTCGGCCATTTTCCAATCACTTTCATTGTCAATATCTTGTACATTATGTTCTGGCAAAATAATCGAACCTGTATTAGAAGTGAATAGATTTTTCTCCTTTAGTATTTTCTTGACATCGAACCAATAAAACTGGCCAGCGTCGTGATAAGATTGCGGAAAATCTTGTGTCCTAGTTTGAATATTTTCTTGCTTTTGCATATTTAATTTTCCGTCAGAATTAATCATCAATGCTCTATGTATGGGATAACTAAATGGCGTTACTGGTATGACCGAAACGTATTCATGTTTAATCATTTTTGAATAGGCCTTTTTTAGATCATAGGGAGAAATCAGAGCTGCAGTAGGATAAATACAACAAGCATGTGTGAAGTTGATACCCTTCTTACGATAATTTTCTAGAACTTCAATAATCACATCAATTGTCGTGGCATGATCTGATGAATTCTTTTCGCTTCGAAACATTGGAATTTTGGCACCAAACAATTTACTGATATCAGCAATTTCTTCATCGTCCGTAGAGACCATGACTTCGTCGAAAAGAGATGAGTTAAATGCAGCTTTTATCGGATAAGATAAAATTGGCCTACCCATGAAGTTTTTGATATTTTTACGAGGCAATCTTTTGCTGCCTCCACGTGCTGGTATTATTGCTAGTTTTCTCATAGATATATTCTTTTATTAAATTGATAATTAGATCTTGCTCACGTTCTTTCAATGTTGGGTACAGAGGTATACTTAGGCACTTGTTGTAGTAAGATTCCGCCGCTGGCATATCTCCTTTTTTCCAACCAAAAGATTTGTAGTAAGGCATTAGATGAATAGGCTGATAATGTACTTGCGCATGAATTCCGTTTCGTTTTAGGAAATCATAAAGTCCTTTACGATCACTTACTTGAATGACATATAAATGATAGGCGTGTCGGATATTGGAAGGAATTTGCTGGATACAGATAGCGCTATTTTTAAACGCTTCATCATATCTTTTGGCCAAATAAACCCTTCTTTCAACTCCAATTTTTGCTCGTTTCAATTGAGAAATTCCAAGAGCACAAGAAATGTCTGGAAGTCTGTAATTAAAACCTAGAGTTTGCATTTCATAATGCCAATTTCCGGGATTATTTTCGAGCTTCGCAGGATCCTTCGTAATGCCGTGAGTTCTTAATATCCGTAACGCTTCATAAAGTTTTGGATCATTAGTAGTGATCATTCCTCCTTCTCCACATGCAATATGTTTTACGGGGTGAAAAGAGAAAATTGAAAGGTCTGCAAAGTTGCCATTACCGCATTGCTGCCAAGTATTATTTTCATCCAAAAAAGCTGCACCTGGCGAATGGCATGCATCTTCGATTATCCAAAGATTATATTCATTAGCCAATGAGCGTAGGGATTCCATATTTACAGGGTAGCCCGCGAAATCTACCGGAATTATTCCTGCAAAAGTGCCCATTGGATGTGATTGTAAAAGACGTTTTACTTTATCAATATCGATCACTAAAGTTTTGGGATCAATATCCACGAATTCTACTTCTGCATTACAGTACTTAATACAGTTTGCAGTGGCTACAAATGAAAGGGGAGTGGTAATAATCCTTTGTCCTGGTTTTACTCCCAAAACTTTGGCTGCTAAATGTAAAGCCGTTGTACCATTTGAAACAGCCACTGCATATTTAGCATTTATATATTTGCTAAATTTATTTTCAAATTCTTTAATCTTTGGACCTTGTGTTAAGTAATCTGATTTCAATGTTTCGACGACAGCGCTAATATCCTCGGCTGTAATTTGCTGTCGTCCATATGGAATATTATTCATTACTTTTAATTAATGTGTTATTCAAATTATGCAGCGACAGCTAATACTTCTGGCTTGAATGATGGATCTACCTCATTTTTTACAATTTTTTGTAATTCTTCAATAGTTAGCCAATCTGGATTGTCGCCTGAATTATAGGAGAATCCAACAGGGACTTTCTTAGCATTTTGTTCTTGATAATGCGTTATATAGTTCTCCAAATTGATTCCCAAGTAATTTAAATTCGTTGGGCAAATAATAAAATGATCATCTAATTCTATAGTATTGAAACTATCTGAAGCTGTTATCATTTCTTCATGCAGTTTCTCACCTGGTCGAATACCAACTATGCGTTGTTCGCAGGAAGGAGCGATGGCAGCTGCTACGTCAGTTAGTTTGTAAGAAGGTAATTTTGACACAAAGATTTCGCCGCCCATTGCTTTCTCCAGAGCAAAGAAAACCAAGTCCACTCCTCCTTGAAGAGAAATATTGAATCTGGTCATTTTATCATGCGTAATTGGTAAGTATCCATCTGCTCTTTTCTTTAAAAAGAATGGCATTACCGATCCTCTAGATCCAGCTACATTTCCATATCTGACAACTGAAAAAGAAACCTCTTTCTCACCTTTCATATTATTTCCAGCTACGAATAATTTATCTGAGCATAACTTTGTTGCTCCATAAAGATTGATTGGTGCGGCGGCTTTATCAGTAGAAAGCGCGACAACTTTTTTTACATTCGTTGCTAAGGCCGCGTCGATAATGTTTTGCGATCCTCCTACATTTGTTTTAATACATTCAGTTGGATTATATTCAGCTGCAGGTACTTGTTTAAGAGCGGCAGCGTGAATGATATAATCTATTCCTTGGCAAGCTCTTTTCAATCTTTCAAGATCTCTAACATCGCCAATAAAATATCGCATCGATGGATATTTTTGAGGAGAAAGCGTTTGCATCATTTCAAATTGCTTTAACTCATCACGACTATATACTACAATTCTTTTTACATCTGGATATCGCTCCAATACATTTTGAATAAATTTCTTTCCGAATGAACCTGTTCCTCCAGTGACTAAAATTGACTTACCATTTAAATCTAACATTGTTTACTTTTTTGATGTTGATAAAATTTTGAGGGTAATTATACTTCAAAGGTGCAGGCAATATCGAGTCTTGATAGTCGGTTTTCGTTTTTTGGTAGGTCTTATGCTGTTTTTGGTAAGCTCTCTAGTTTTTTGGTTTTAAATTGTATTTCGTTAGCCACTATTTTTGAGCATATACCTTGAGATTGTTGAATTTCTTTATGAACAATAAGTGCGGACTTCTCCCAGCTGTACTCTGTTTTAATATGTGTTGAGATCATTTTGAGCTGAGTAGGAGTGGGCGGATTATTCAAATTTTTTATTATTGCATTGGTCAAAGCCTGAGGTTGATTGTCCGGATATAAGTTGTTTCCTAAAAATGTAAAGTCCTCCATTGCAGTATTTTTGGCACATATGGTATTTATTCCTAATCCTGCCGCTTCAATTGGTGGTATTCCAAACCCCTCGGCCTTAGAAGGATAGATAAAAAGCCTTGCGCCTTGATAGATTTTTAGCAATTCGGCATTACTAAGTCCTTTCAACCAATGAACTTTTCCAGGATATTGTGTAATCGTTTCTTTAATCTTTTGAGATAAATTGGCATCCTGAAGGGTATTATTTCCAACTAGTACTAAGTGGATATTACTATCCGCCAGATTAAGTGATTTGTATTCGTTTAAAAGTTGTAATTGATTTTTTCGATGTTCAATACGACTCACATATAGCAAATAGTTATTAATTCCGAATGTTTTCTTAAGTTCTTTCCTTATTACATTTTGTTCGTAAGGTTTGAAGAAATTATCATTGACTGCATTCCGTGTTATTGATATTTTAGATGGATCCAGATCAAAATGATATGCCATTCTTTTGCGAGAATAGTCAGAAACGGTTAACTTGATATCACTCCTAATTAATGAAAGATAAAAAAGTACTTTTCTCTTAATCCGATATGAAAATGAAAACTCTTTTGGGAAATCAAGGAATAATACATCATGGGTTGTTACTATGAATTTGCAATTCTTGACGAAAGGAACCATGTACTGAAAATGTGCATAGTCAATTTGATATTTCCGTATTACCTTGGGAAATTCAATGATATAAAGCCACCATTTTGATCTATTGGAAAGCTGTATGAAATTTTCCTTTTCTAGCCAAGTAAATTCCTTTTTTACCGAATTATACTCATATCCTGCAATGAATAGTTCGTACTCTTTATTGTACTGGTTATGAAAAGCATTGTACAATCCGACTATGTAGGTCAACATTCCTTGTCCTTCTCCTCCAATACATCTAGCATCTATTAATATTTTTTTCTTTGTCTTCATAATTGATTGATTATTGATAATTGAATTTTTTGCTGTGTTTTTATTTTCGAAACTATAGAGTAACAAGCTATCGCAAACCAAATAAGCTGTGTATTTATGTTTGCGTTTGGAATTATGAGAATAAATAAAATCCAAAAGGGAAGTGGAAGTCCTCTAAATGTGAAAATTAGAAAGATTAAGAAAAGCAGACTTCCAGAATAGCCATAGTCAAAAACCAGTGCTGGCATGATTCCAGTGTCCACTGATGTTCTTCCTTCGTCAATAAGAATTCCTACTAAAAATTTACTTAGGAATTTACCTGCGGCTCCTGCTCCTTCACCAAATAGGTAATTGAAATTATTACCTTCACTACTATTGAATAACAGGTAGGTTGGTGCGATTCTGGCAAATGCAGACCCATCAGCTTCTTGAAGTTTTATTAGTTTTTTCTTCCCAGAAATTGAATTGTCAAAAAGACAACTTGTAAAGGAACTTAATCTCGTCAAAGCTTCATTTTCACTATTTTTAACCAGGATAAATCCTGTACTAATGAATAGGATCAAGATTGCGGGGAAAAGATTTTTGAGAAGTTTATCTCCTTGACTATAGAAATAGATCAACCAATCTAGAATAACAATCATTAGAAATAAGAATCCATATGCTGATTTACTGAGTAAAATCGACAAAATGGCTACTACAAATAAGGTTATTATAGTTCGATTAATTTGATGATTGGTAATATGCGAATAGGCTACTAGGACTACAGCAAGTATGAATGCGGCATAAGAAGGTTCAGAAGAAAAGCCCATCGGACGACCATATATTTCGTCGGGAGAGTAATAAATTCTGAAAAATCTTGCGATTAAATCATGCTTGAAATGAATAATATCTAAACAGAAGGCAATCAATATATTGAAAAAAAATAGGTATATAATTAGCCTAAAAGCAATCAAAATGGTCTCAATTCTACATTGAGTAATTAAATTAATCAACAGCATTATTTCAATGCAATAGATTAAAGTGTAGATAACTGATGTGATTCTGAAATTTGGATATTGTAGGATGTTAATTAAAACTACATAGGACATGAAGAGCACCAAAGTAATAGAAATTTTTTTTCTCCTTAATTTGGTTACCATTAATGCATAAACCATTTGGATGGCCATGATCATATGAAAGGGGGTTAGCATAGCTTTACCAATATTGATTAGGCTAATCCCAGTAAATGAGAGTAAAATTAAACTAGCAATAGTCCACTTTTCTATGTTAGTATAATTGATTTTCGCAGCTCCTGATATAGATGAAATACTTATCATACTTTAGACGGATGCTTCTTTTTCAAGAGTACATTGCAATAGAGCTGTGCATATTGCATTTATATTTTGAGGAGCTAAAGAGTTAGGGTCACTTATCGGGTCAAGTACATTTCCTTCAAATGAGTTGTTTAAAAGATGATTCGAGAATTTTAAACGATTATCTGGCCTTTTTTCTAAGTTTTCGACAATTTCTTGCATTGTAAAACGATTTAGATCATTGATAGAAATTCTTTTACACTTATTAAGATTGTTGAAAAATGTTGGAGCAAAGGTTATTGAGGGAATATTCATTAAAGCAGCCTCGTATGCTATAGTTCCTGAAATTGTTGCAACTATTCTCGCCGACTTGATTAATGCATAGGAAGAAATATTTTCATCTACTAGTACTACTTTGGGCAAGGACTTTATTTTTTTGTAAAAAGCCATGGGCCTATCTCCGATTGCGATGGAATGTTCTTTGACTACTAATTTCCAACCTTTGGGAAGAGTCCGCCATAGATTTACAATATTCTGATATTGATCTTCATAGTAACGCCCGATTACGTCTACGGAAGCCTCAGGCTGTTTATGAAGTCCGAGAAAGACATAATTTCCCAGAGTAGACGGTTTTACTTTTGCAGTTTCCAGTCTTTTATATTGAACTCTTCGCCACTCTTCAAGACAAGCTGCAACAATTCTTTTTTTAAAATTAACCAGTAGCGTTGGGTCGAGCAGATCTATATTTTCGTTTGTTATGAATCGTTTTATTCGATGTAGTCTCCCAAAAATACTCTGGTTTCCAGAAAGTATTTTTCTGTTTATCTTCAAATAAGAAGGTGCTTTGGGTGTTATTATAGTGGTGTTCTTTGGGAGGTTGATACTCGATTCTAGAATTTTGCTTTGATATTCATCAGTGAAAAATGCAAATTTGTTATTTGGAATTCTAATCACATGAGGGTTTAAAAATGTGCAATTCAGTAGATTTGAGTTGCACATTCTATGAATTAGCAATTCATGAGCCCAAGTAACTTCTCCCAGTATATATTCAGATTTGTGCGCTTTTAAAAAATCAAATATCGGTTTTTGAATATTCGTGAGAAATTGTTGGCCTTTTTCTGGATGATGTCTTAATACTCGATCACCATGTACCAATTCATTGATTTTAAATTCACCCAAAGTGTCCTGATCCATTTGGATATTTGCGCGATTAATTAGTAAAACGTTTTCTTTGCCATAATCATTGATTAGTTGCTGGTATATTTTTCTATTGGTAGCAATCCAGCTTATGGAATGACCCTTTGCAAATAATTGATTGGCAACCGAGCTAAATAGTTGCGTTTTGCTAAAATTTGAAATGAAACAGAAATTCATATATATAATAATGAAAAAGTGATTAAAATGATAGATGCGATAATTGTTAATCGTAGAAATCTTTGCGTCTTTACAAATGGAATTCCTTTTTTCCGTAATAGACGTAATTGCCACTCTACAGCGAAGTAAATGGCACCACTATTTAAAAGAATTAATAATTCAAGATTGAAAAAAGGAGAAAATTGACTAAGTAATATTATTACTCCAGTTGTTAAGATAATCCATAGGATACCTTTGTTGAAAGCAGTTGAGAGCTTTTCACGATTTATTACATTTTCAAACAATGCCAATATTATCCATAAAAACATTTGTACTTGTAATGCGATCATCAATAGTTTGGAGTTATTCCAACTATTCGCAACTATTGTCAAGTATGGTATTGATAAAAATGGAATTAAGTAATAAATTATAAATGATAAAAGAATTATTCCCAATAGGTATTTTTCAAACCAATAGTCTAACAGATTCGTTTGACCTTGATATATTTTTTTGAAAAAAGCAATGTTTAAAATTTGATGGACAAGAATAACGATTGCAGCCATTCGAAAATATATTCCATATATTCCAACAGTCTCCATACCCCAAAGATGACCGGCTAGTATTCTTCCAGAGCCAGTGAGTAGTATGATTAGAAACAGTCCAAGAATGAGAGGGCGTCCAAATTTCAATGCAAGAAAATACTTTTTTATACTAAAGCATTTCCTATGCTTCATGAATTTTATACCATAGAAATTGGCTAGGATAAAAACAAGTGCGATAAATATATATTGTAAATGTTCAATTGAGGCAGTACCAGAGGTCTTTAGCAAGTATAAATTGTAGCAGTTAATCGTAAGAAATAAACTAGCCTCTAAGAAAACGGCAAGATAAATTTTCTCCTTACTCTTATTAATAATTGCGGCTAGATTTTGCAATGTAATGATGACTGCAAGGCTTATTGATAGTAATATTATAGAGGCGGATTGATTACTATAAACATGTATTAACCAAAAAGTAATTAGAAATAAGCTAGAGATTAAAAGTCCATGGAAATAAAATACAGATTCAAATTCTTTTTTTTTCTCTTTTAGCAAATAAAAGGGAATGGATACATGTAATCCGCCACCTATAAAGATAGTTAATAGAAGGCCTACAGTTAGTGCATAATCAAATCGTCCAAAGTCTTGAGTAAATGGGAAAAATTTTGATAGAATCAAGGCTGCTGAAAGGGCATTAAGCTTTAATCCTACGAAAACAATCGCAAAGCTGATTAACTTCAGCGTATTCTTTTTAAAAGAACTTGATCTCTCGAAGGTTGAAAGTTTATTTTGTGTATACTTCAACATATTGGTTATTAATATCTTTCTTAAGTTTACTTTGTATTATCTCGATATTGTTCGGAATGAATCTCAATCCTTGACTGACATACATGCCTGATTTATATATAGATTTGGAAATGCAAGTATTGCTGCCAACATTTATAGCATCGCCAATGCTCACCCCTGGGTTGATTAAACACCTTGATCCGATAGAAACATTATTGCCTATTTTAATAGAACCATCGATTCGAATGCGATATTCACCTTTATCGGCATGGTAAAATCCATGAGTCCATAGCTGGCAACCAAAACCACTGATTGTTGTATTATTACCAATTTCAATTGAGCGGGTACAATCTATATCATGTTTGCTGGTGATGATAGCAAGCCTGCCTAATTTTAGATGTGCTTTTCCATGTGTTATTGGAAATGGACCGCGATAAATATTATTAGAATTCCCTATAGCGGCTTTTGATGCTAACAGCAGACTCATAGGACCTTTCATTCGGTTGAAATTGCGAATGCTTGCGTCTTTATCCATTTTTAATTTTGAAATTCGAATTAGGTTGAAATTGCCAATCTTGCAATTTGCTTTCAAGTCAATGTGTTTACATTGTATCCAAGAAAATCCAATTTTTACTGACGGGTGAATATGTTGTCCCATCATTGATAATAGTCTTACAGCTATCCAACTGGGTGCGAAAAAAGTGATTAACGCATTAAAAATTGATTGCATAAATTGAACTACTTTTAAGGATTCTAATTCAAGTAGCAATCTCGAGTTTTACGCCACCTTAGGTTTTATTTTTCGGGAACTGGTGATTTTCGGTCGTTTTTTGGTAAGGAATGAGAAGATCTTGGAATATGCAATTTTGATAAATCAAATTGGCATAAAAGTAGCTGCCTTCCGTTGTAAGTACTTTTGCTTTTACAATATGACATATTCAACCAAAAATTCAAGATTACCAGATAATCAAGATGAGATTTCTATTCGGAAATTGATTCTTACTTTGGTGTCCTTTACTAAAAAGGTCTTGTCTAATTGGTATTTGATCGCTATTGCGGCCCTACTTGTTGGTGTTTGGCAATATTTTAAATTCGATAAAATAGTTGAAACATATCCGGCAAGAATTAAAATGCTTGTAGGCAGGCAAGGTATCGATAAGGATGGTAAGTTGGAAATGGAGATCTTTTCAAAGTTAATGAGTACGCAGCAAATCCTAATTAAAATATTCCTTCAACCAATTGACAATAAACCCAATGCTGCGATTCTAATCAATCATTATCTTGATACTTATTTTGAATTGAAACCGGAAGAGTTGAATGATGAAATTCCATATGGCTTTCAATTCGAAAATACAGTCATAGATTCGATGACGATTGATGAAAGGTTGGTTTTGCAGCATATAATTTCCAAAATAAGTACGCCGGTTTCTGACTTTTCGGATGGTTTTGTAAGTGTAAGTGGAGATTTTTCATTGGGAATAATTACAATTAATATTTCCTCTGCTTCCGAAGAGTTATCACTAATCCTGTTGAATAAACTTCAAGAAGAAATTGAAACCCTTATTCTAGGGAATGCTGTATTCGCGGACCAAGCGGCCTATAATAGGATATCAAAGAAAACAGATTCGCTTTCCACTTCATATAAAGCTCTATATGCTAGTTTGAATAAATATCGTGATCGTAGAGCAAGATTACTTAAGACCGAAAAGCCAAAAGAGAGAGAAATTCGATATTTAGAAAAGAAGGTACATAAGTATGAAGCACAGGCAGATTTAACTAAGACTGCCTATTTAGCTGCATTGGAAATGTTAAATGTAACACAAGTAGATCTGGATAAGAATAAATTAAAGATTCAAGTTTTAGATCGTAGCTTCGCTCCGTTACAAGCTTATAAACCCAATGCTATAAGGGCCGCAGTGAAGGGCGGTATTGCTGGGTCTTTCATAATGGTCATTCTCATAATTTCTATTGGTCTATTTGTAGAAATACGAAAGGAACTATTCGCTTAGGATATACGTCTCTTTCATTTTTAGTCGAGATGTCGAAGAGTTACCTATTTCTTTGACTACCAAAAAATGAAGAATTAGTACCATTTTCAGAAAATCTCATTTGTAATTAGTAGTATAGTGCAATTTGGTTTTGAATTCATTCATAACCAAATATTGAAATATGACTATCCTAACCGTGTTGTACTTTATTTTATCCGTCGTTATTTGCGGTGTATCTATTTTAGCAGTACAGAAGATAGCGCATAAATTTAAATTATATGATGTTCCAAACGATCGTAAATTGCATGCGAAGCCAATTCCTTCATTAGGGGGCGTTGGAATCTTTTTAAGTTTTTGGATCTTAGTATTTCTGCTTTGTAATCCAATAGATGAGGTTAATATTATTCCAATTTTGTTTGGAAGTCTATTATTGTTTTTTGTAAGCCTATGGGATGATCTTCAGCCCATAAATCCAATAATTCGCCTAGTTGTTCAATGGTGTTCTGCGAGTATTGCTTTTTACGAACTAGGAAATTTTACTGTGTATAGTGTTTTGTTGAATCCAGATCTATTCCCATTGATTGGCCAATATTTATTTACAGTGTTTCTGTTTTTATTGTTAATCAATGCATATAACTTAATTGATGGAATAAATGGCTTGTCTGGAAGTTTGGGCTTAGTTTCAACTTTATCTTTCACTTTATTATTTGCGCTGCAAGGGCAGTTGATATGGAGCATGATCTCTTTTATTATGGCGGGTGGGCTATTGGCTTTTCTTAAATTCAATTTTAATAAGGCAAGCATTTTTATGGGAGATAATGGATCAACTTTCTTAGGGTTTATGCTAGCCGTGTTTGTAATAAAGTATTCAAATTATGGAATTGTCTCAGTATCTACTTACCATTTATGGGTAACTGCTGGAACGTTGGTCGCTATTCCCGTACTGGATTTAATTAGAGTTACTGTATTAAGAATGGCTGGTGGTAAGTCTCCATTTTCTGCAGATCAAACACACATTCATCATTTATTAATAAAGGGAGGTTGCTCACATCAGTTTTCCTCGGTTCTTATTGTTTTAATTCAACTTGCTGTGGTATTTATTAGCCAATACTATTTAAATAGCTGGTCCGCGCTTAAATTGCTATTTTCAATAATAGGAATATATAGTCTTGCGATTTTTGTATCTGAAATTAGTTTAATATTCACAGCTATCAAAGCATCAGAGAAGAGACGACAAAGGATTTCGTTGTTCTAACTGACGTTTTCCGAAGATATCTTACCATACTCCGAAAAGAATAGTTAGAAAGGTTGAAAGCCTTTATTTTTGAATTAACATAACCTTTGAAAAATGAAAATTGCTACTAATAAAAAATTAGCCATTATTGGCACTGTTGGTGTGCCGGCTTGTTACGGTGGATTTGAAACACTAGTTCACTATCTTGTTCCTAACTTAAAAAACCTTGAGACAACTGTTTATTGCAGTGGGAAAACATTCCCGAAAGAAAATCGTCTTAAGAACTGGAAAGGGGCTAAGCTTCATTACATTCCTTTAGAGGCTAATGGAATTCAAAGTATAATTTATGATTTGTGGTCAATTATTCATGCAGTTTTCAAATCAGATATTTTATTGATTCTAGGAGTTTCTGGTTGTTTATTTTTGCCGTTTGTCAAATTATTCACAAAGAAAAAAGTAATTGTGAATATCGATGGGTTAGAATGGAGGAGACCAAAGTGGAATAATTTTGCAAAGCGATTTTTATTACTCAGTGAAAAAATTGCTTGTAAGTATGCTGACGAAGTAGTTACGGATAATCGTATCTTAAAAGAGTATGTGAAGATTCGATATAATATAACTGGAAATTTAATTGAGTACGGTGCGGATCATGTGAATCATGTTAAGATTAAGTCTGAAGATCTTCAAAAATATCCATTTTTAAATAAGGGTTATGCTTTTAAAGTTGCCCGTATAGAACCTGAGAATAACTTACACGTAATCTTGGCTGCTTTCGCAGATCAAGAGAAATTACCATTGGTCATTGTTGGAAATTGGAATAATAGTAATTATGGAAAAGAATTGAAAAAATATTATTCAAAAAGTGATCATATATACTTATTAGACCCTATCTATGATGCTGAAGAATTGAATTTACTTAGATCTAATGCAAAGATATATGTGCATGGTCATAGTGCTGGTGGAACAAACCCATCGTTGGTCGAGGCAATGTACTTGGGACTTCCAATATTGAGTTTTGATGTAATCTATAATAGAGTTACTACGAACAATCAGTGTTTATATTTCGAAGATGAAGCCGGGTTATTAAATTTAATTGAAAATATTAGTGGGTTGCCGTTGAATCAAGTTGCAAGGCAAATGTTCAAATTTGCGCTTGCAAAATATACATGGCCAGTAATTTCTGGAAAATATCAGTCTGTAATAATAGGAATGAAACCCGATTACTTGAGAAAAACAAAATCATTGGAATCAACAAAAGTTATTCCTCTTCAAGAAGAAGGTACAAACGGATATCGTAATGAACCGGTTTTTGAAAAAGATGAAAATCCTGTTGAATTAAGAGCATAAATAAGTTATAACTAGAATGAAGTATTCAATATTAATAGTTTTAGTAATATTAGTTTGTTCAATTACTTGGGGGCAGAAATCACCGAATTTAGAAAATGATCAAATTAGTAATAGATATTCAGATTCAATGATGTTGGTAAAATTTAATCAACATGCAAATGGTGAATTATGGAAAGTTAAATGGGATTTTAATGAGCCAATGGATTACTGGTTTGGTGTGCAACTTAATGAACACGGCAGAGTCTTTTGTTTAGATCTTGATGGTATTCCCGATTGTTCTGCAAATAGATCAAGTGGTAATCATTTACATGGAGAGTTAATTGATTTGCAATTACCGTTCCTTGAGCATTTATTTCTTAGTAGTAATAAATTGACCG
The DNA here is from genome assembly GCA_937928045.1 of uncultured Saprospiraceae bacterium. GTDB lineage: Bacteria > Bacteroidota > Bacteroidia > Chitinophagales > Saprospiraceae > JABDJM01. Next base: position 93,786 of record CALFWO010000015.1, read on the forward strand.
GTGAAATTCCAGATTTTACAGGAATACCTTATCTGTTAACGTTACAATTAAGTGCGAATGTATTTAATGGAAGTATTCCAAATTTTTCTAACTTAGAAAGCTTGGTGAAGCTAGATCTGGAATACAATAATCTGGATGGAGAAATTCCGGAATTTCTTTGGTTACCCAATCTAGAATCTCTTTATCTAGGATTCAATATGCTGTCAGGAAAGTTTCCTTCTTTCGAGGAATCTGCAAATCTGAAACATATTTTTGCCAACTCTAACGAATTAAAGTTTGATATAAATGAGTTAACTAAAATGGAAAATCTGGTTTATTTATTGCTGAATAACAACCGGTTATTTGGTGAAATACCAGATTTTTCAGACTGGCCAAAGTTAGAAACCTTGATTTTGTCAGACAACCGTTTAACCGGATGTTTTGTAAGTGATCTGGCAAATAGTTTAAAACGTTTTGAAATTGATGGCAACAATATTTCGATATGTTCCCAGTTCAATTTTTTCATTGCTAATGCCTTTAGTCCTAATGGAGATGGTTTGAACGATAAATTTGAATTTTATTTTGACCCGAATTCTAAGGTTCCTAATCAAATATCTTTAAAAATTTATGCGGACAATAAACAATTGGTCTATCACAATTCCAATTATCAAAATAATTGGGATGGTCGCTCTATGCTTACTGGAGATGTCGTTCAACAAGGATTATATTTCTACCGAATAGTTCTTGACCAAACTGAAGAGACACAAGGTTGGGTTTTTATTAAGCATTAATGGACTTATATTTTTCGTTTTCTTAAGTTTTGATCGAAGCGCTATTCTAGAATTATTTCTATGTTTCCGATGGTTATTTAATTGGTATTAAAGAGATATATTTTATACTAATTATGTCATACCCTACACAACTTTAAATTATTTCTGTTTAAGGTAGGTTCTAATTTCTTCTTTTTCATCTGTAATTATTGATCATTGGTCTAAGTAAGGTATTCAATACCTTACTTTTTTCGTTATTTCAGAAAGAAATATCACTTTTCCTGAAACGAATCAGGATTTCAATCGACTCTATATTGTAATGACCAGAGAACAATTTGAAAACGCGATTTTACCATTGCAGAACAACATATACCGATATGCGGCCTCTATGTTGTCTGAAGTAGGAGCAGCCAAAGATATTGTTCAAGAGGTCTTGTTGAAATTATGGAAAAAAAGAGACGGATTGGAGAAAGTTGAGAATTTGGAAGCTTGGGTGATCAAAATAACTCGAAATACTTGCCTTGATAGAATAAAGTCTCCAAAGAACAATACGGTCAATTTGGATTATGCGGCTAACACAATGGCAAGTAGTTGGATTCCAGATCAGCAATCGGAAACAGCAGATTTGTTAAAAATGACTGCAGTGATTATCAAAGACCTTCCTAAATTACAGCGCGAAATATTTAGATTGAGAGATTTAATGGGATATAGCAATCAAGAAATTGAATCCATTATGTCACTTACTCCGAATCAAGTCAAAGTAAATCTATGCCGTGCTCGTCAAAAAGTTCGAATTAGATTAACTCAAACAATGAATTATGGACTTACGAACTAAAGAGTTGTTGATAGAAAAATATTGGAATGGAACTTCTTCGCAAAGCGAAGAGCAGCTTTTGAAAAGGGCATGTAGTTTAAATCCTGAATTATTCAGTAAGGAGGAACAGAGTTTATTTGCAGGAATAGCTGTTATAAATACATTGGAATTGCCATCGAATTTTAGTTCCGAATTCTTGGACAAATTGGAATACAAAGAAGCACATGAAAAATATGCAGTGTCATCTGCTGTAAATGAAGCAAGGGTAATTAGCAGGTCTTGGATGAAACCTATAATGAAAATTGCTGCAACTATGCTATTATTAGTTGGTCTAGGCGTTGGTTACCATCAATTTTTTCCCACTACTAAAACCGTTACAAGTTTAAATCCTTCAGAGCGTGCTGCTTTTGAAGAAAGTCAAAAAGCTTTGATGCTTATTGCTCAAAAAATGGATAAAGTAAAATTGCTTTCTTCAGCGCTCGAGAAATTTGACGTTACACAAGATAAAATAAGAAGATAGTAAAGAATTCTTGTAATAGTGATGGAGTAGGTACCAACTTCATTTAACCATTTTAAAAAACCTAATATTAAACATATGAAAAAGATACTTACGTTTTTTGGATTACTGTTGGCCGGCGCCTTGGTGAGTGCCCAAAGTAATGTAATTGACAGATACTTCAATGAGCTGCAAGAAGTAGATGATGTTACCAAAGTCAATGTTCAAGAAAAAACATTTGACTTGTTTACTGAAATTGAAACCAAAGATGAAAAAGAAGAACAACTGATTGAATCAATTAAAAAATTAGAAGGAATTAAAGGGATTTTTCAAGAAAATTCTGTGAAAGCCCCCCAAAATTACGCACAAGGATTCAAAAGTATAATGGCAGATGGCGAATACGAAGAATTGATGTCGCTATCTAATCCTGCAGAAAAAGGAATTGTAATGATTAGAGAGGGCGATGGGAAAGTGTTGGAAATGATGGCTATGTTTAGCTCTGAAAATGAATTCGGCGTCTTTACAATTTTTGGAGATCTAGATATCAATAGAGTGAGTGACATTGGAGATGTTATTCGGAAAAATGGAAAGGCCTGGTTTGATGTATTTGAGAATGTATCTCAAGAGGATCTAGTTTTTACTTCGCCATATTCACAAGGAGACAAAACTATACCAAGTCAACGCATTGATGCCGAATTGGATTTAACTATTTATCCAAATCCGGCTGTGGATCATATAATGCTAACTTCTCGATCTGGAGAAAAAAACGCAGTACAACTTGGTTTTTATACATTAATCGGAGAAGAAATTCTGGCCTTGGATAATGTGCAACTGCCATACCAACTTAATTTAAATGAAATTCCGGCAGGATCTTATTTCGTAAGAATTACAACGGATACTGGAGCTTTTAAAAACTATAAAATTGTTAAACCTAATTAGTGGTTATTTTAAATTATAAAATTCTTATTAAAAATATTGTCATGAAAAAATTATTGATTTTAACTGTTGCCGTTTTATTTTCCTTTGCTGGAATGGCCCAAGATAATGTGATCACAAAATTGTTTAGTGATTATCAAACGCAAGAGAACTTTACGAAAGTAAATGTGTCTTCTAAAATGTTCTCTTTATTCACTGAAATCGACGGCGAAGATGAAGCAGAAATTGCAGTCTTAGATGCGATGAGCAAATTGAAAGGAGTAAAAGCATTGATGAGTGATACAGAAACGGATGGTGTTGCACTTTATAAAGATGCGATAAGTCGTGTTAGCAAAGATGCAGCTTACGAAGAGTTAATGTCTGTTCAAGATAAGGATGAAGAAGTTATGTTTATGATTCGTTCCGAAGGAGATATTATTGCGGAGCTATTTATGCTAATTCGTGGGTCTAATGAATTTGTTTTAATGACACTTTACGGGGAGATCGATTTAAATCAAATTGCCAAAATTTCAAAGGTGTTGAAGATTGCGGGTATGGAGGAATTTTCTAAATTGGCAAAGTAAATTGTAAGGTAAAAAGTACTTAAGAAGAAGTAGATTCTGTGTAATTTGCTTCTTCTCTTTTCACAAATATTTATCTGTCAAATGGAACGCATTCTTTTGCTTTTTTTGTTTTGTTGCTTATCGGCTTTGAGCAGTGCTCAAAGTAAAGTGATAAATGAATGGAAAGCAGGGAATAAGATTGAAAGTACTTATTGTTTTTATCCCAGCACGTTACGAATGGTTAATGTACAACGGGATCCAGCTTTTGATAAACTTGTAAAGCCAATTCGAAAGATGGTGTTCATGAATATGAGCCCAGATTCTATCGAGCGAAAAGACTTACGAATTGCCGCGAATAGAATGATCAATGAAGAACAATATGAAACTTATGCGGAAGTCGATGGCCCGGATAATGCGCTTTTTGTTTTGGGAAAAGAAGACAAGACGTATACATGCATATTGGCATACAATGAGGCTGAATATTATATGCTTGAAATTGAAGGTATGATTGATATCATGCAGTTGTCGAAGCTTTATGAAAAAGTTTCAACCCAAGATTCAACTAGTCAACTCGGTATGCTTAATGTCTTAGATTTGATGAATAATAAACGTGCAGAAAAGCGCGAGCGACAAGAACGGTGGAAGAAGCGACAGAAGGAGCGCGCAACTAAGGATAGTATCGAGCAAGTAAAAAGGGATTCTTTGAAAGCGCTAGATCCCAAGCCAAATGAAGTAATTCAAGATGACGATAGTAGAAACTAAAGACTTAACCAAAAAGTATAGAAAGATTACCGCTTTGGATAAGCTGAATTTTTCTATCGAAGAAGGCGTTGTATTTGGTCTGCTTGGTCCAAATGGTTCTGGTAAGACGACTACACTAGGAATGTTGCTAAATGTACTTCAACCTACTAGCGGTTCTTATCAATGGTTTGGTGAAAATCCTTCTGCCGATAGTCGAAAGAAAATTGGGGCCATTCTTGAAGTACCAAGTTTTCTGCCATATTTAAACGCATTACAAAGTTTAAAAGTAGTAGCAGAAGTCAAAGCAGTTAAGAATCCTGATTTTGAAGGCGTATTAAAAACTGTAGGTTTATTTGAGCGAAAGACCGATTCTTTCAAAACATTTTCTCTGGGAATGAAGCAGCGGTTGGCCATTGGAGCCGCGCTATTGGCTGATCCTCCAGTGCTTATTTTGGACGAACCTACCAATGGTTTAGATCCACAAGGAATTGTTGAGATGCGGCAATTGATTATCGATATTGCAGGCACAGGAAAAACCATAATTCTAGCCTCTCATTTATTGGATGAAGTGCAGAAAGTGTGCACTGATTTTATGGTGCTCCGTAAAGGCGAAAAAATATTTCAAGGAAATGTAAAAAAGGCTTTGTCAGGACAAGTAAGAATTGTAGTGTCATCATCGGATTTGGACAAGTTGAAAAAGGATCTGAATGACTTTAATGGCTTGAGTGAAATGGAACAAGAAGAGGATAAGCTATTGATATCAACAAAAGAAAATATTTCGATAAATGATATTTCCCAATATTTATTTGATAAGAAAAATGTGTTGACTCATTTGAGCAAAAGAGAAGGAAGTTTGGAGCAACAATTTTTAAATATACTTGCGGAGCATGATTAGACTTCTAAAAATAGAGTGGTTGAAGCTTCGTCATTTTAAAGCTTTTTGGATTTTGCTCATCGGCTTTGCGCTTGTGACCATCTTGGTAGGATCTTCTGGAAATTGGATTCTTAATTTTCTGAAAAGCAAAGGAGCTGAATATAATGGGATATCTCCATCTATTATTCCATTATATGACTTTCCGGATGTTTGGCAAAACATTGCTTATGTCCTTGGGTATTTTAAGATTGTTTTGGCCTTTATCGTCGTAATTTCAATATCTAATGAATTTAATCATCGCATAGTTCGTCAGAATATTATTGATGGCATGAGCAAGAAAGAATGGATGCTTTCCAAATTGCTAACGATGGGTATGCTTTCCTTTTTAGCCACAATTCTTTTATTCTTGGTTGGTTTGATCAATGGATTTTTTAGTGCGCATCCTGACAGTTTCGGCTCTATTTTTTCCGGAATGGATATCCTAGCCGCATACTTTTTAGAGATATTTACTTATTTATGTTTTGCCACACTGATAACATTGTTGATTAGAAAACCAGGAATAGTTATCGTTGGCCTCTTTCTATACACTATGATGTTTGAACCTTTGTTCACAATCATTTTGATGGAAGGCCCTGAAGAGTTTAAGCGATTAACCGAATGGCATGCTTCTTTAGCTCAGTTCTTTCCAGTACGTGCTTTGATGAATCTCATTCATCCACCATATCCAAAGTATGTTTTTTATGAAGTTCAAGATTACATTTCATTGAAAGAATTGAGCATTGTTTTGGGTTGGCTTAGCATATACATTACCGCTATTTATTGGATACTTCGCCGAAAGGATTTATAGCAAAATTTGCTCGTTGCTCAAATTTATCTTGTTTTTGTTTTAGGATTTAAAATTATTTATATAATTTGAAACTTGTAAATATCCTATAACACCAAGGGCATTATTGCTCCGTAAAACAAAATGAAATGAGTAACCACAAGCTATTTGAAGACGCCAAAAGAATGTTCATCAACAACTCCAGCAGGGGAGAAGTCATGCAATATCTGGAAGAGCAGGGTATTCCTGCCGATCAATCGGGCCAGTTGGCCACAAATGCGTATACCGCGATTCGTGATATGAGAGAAAACATGATGAATGGTGGTGGTGGCGGAGGAAGCTCTTCTCAGTCTTCTGGCGGAGGCGGGATCGGAGGAGGAGTCATATTAGGAGCGCTGTTCTTAATTGGAGGAATTGTTGCATCAGCCGCTTCAAATAGAATTTGGTATGGAGCAATGATAGTTGGAGTAATTATGATCTTCAAAGGTCTGGCTGGAGGAGACGATTAAAATATTTATTGACCAATCAGAAAACCGCATTCAAAAAGCTTTTGAATGCGGTTTTTTAGTTTCAATCGTTGATTCCTTTGATTTCGTTTTCAATGAAAGCTTTGTTTTTCCAATCGGGTAGGTTCCAACTTAGCCAAGTTCTGTTCTCGTGCCAAGTCATTATTCTTGATTGTTTGTTTTTCAAACCATCAATGATTTGATCTTCTCGAATGATTGGATAGGCTGGAATATCAGTAAATTTATCATCATTTGATTTCAAAATATAATAATTTTTATGAGACATATTGTAAACCATGTGTCTGATGTCCACCTCGCCGAGGAAATGTTTTCCAAGGTTGTATTTAGTGATTACTACGTCCCAGTTGATTCCGCAGCAAATTAACAAAGCCAAATATACAGCCAAGCTATTTCTGCTGATCAAATATTTTAAACTGTGTTTTAAAAGTACTTTTTGATACATTGTAAATAAGCCAAATAGTGTTAGCAATAAAAATACTATAACTCCTATTCTTTTGTAAGCTAAACCGTGCCATTGGATGTAAGTGTAGTTGCGAATAAAAACGGAAATGACCATTACTGCATTTTGAATGATCCAAGCATAGGAAAGAACCTTTAAGCTTTTGTTCTTGGGAAAAAAATTGATGTTTTTTCTAAAGAACACTACAACTAAACTCATCGCAATAAGTATTGAAATGATTAAAATGTAAGTTCCTTGATGAACAAAAGTTTTAAGATGAATTTGTTCGGCTGCTGGGTTTACCATCCAGACTGTTGAGATGTCAATGGCATTCACAAAGAAAATCAACACGTTCAAACCTATTAAAGAAATTTGAGCAATTCGAAATTCCTTTTTTAAATTAACCATTCCATTTTGATGAGGTTTGAAATCTCCTCTTTTCTTCTTCTTTCTTTCAATTATTTTGAAGAGAGGTGGAATACTTTGAATGGCTTTTTCAAAATTTCTTGGAGCAACAAGTATAGCTCCAACGCAAAGAAAGGAAAAGGCAAAAAAGAGTATCCGTTCCGTACTGAGGGTTTTGAATACATTTCCAATGTATTTGAAAAAATGGTCGGTATAACTAGCTACGATTTCATTTGCGGCGGAATACAAAAAGAGAAAAAGTAAAACAATGGCTAATGGAACAATTGTAATTTTTATATAGTAAAAAAAACGATTGAATGGCAGTTGTTCTCGGAGGCCATCAGATAGGATTCCAATGTTTCTAAATGGACCAAAAATCAGTTGTTTTATCCCCTGTAGTCCTGCGTTAAGCGTCTGATGTTCATGGTAATAAAATGAGAATCCTAGTAAAATGAAATAAGAAACAAAGTACATGACCATACTTAGTAAAGAATGATTGATAACGATGAATACAGCTAGAATAAATGTACTCAGTCCAAAGAATTGGACCATTTTATTTTTACGTATAACAGGATAGAGATAAAAAAGAGCTGGAACTGTAAAGGCAGTAAAAATTAAAACATTGAGTCCCATTCCTTCTTTCCAGAAAGTGACATTAAATAAGATTAAGCCAAGGATTATTATGGCTATTAGATGTTGTTGATTCTTCATACTCACCGATTGTATTGTATTGCTGTGGTTAACATCAATACAAAGCGTAGTTAATAATATAACTTTGGAAGAAGTATGGTAAGTTGAAAGTAAAACGCTAAGTTTCTGAAATTATTTTGTGAAACTAATTTTGAACTAAAAAATAGAAAGTAAATATTAATTTTCACCTTTGGCTAACATGCCATTGATCTCTCTAAGAATTGCGGCTTTCATTTTTTTCTCTCTGGGTTCCATATGCTGAATTTCGTCCTTCATGCGATCAAGAAGATGGTACTTCTCCGTCAGTTTTCCGTAGGCTTGTAAAAATTTTGCATACTCAATTCGATGAGGAAAATTTGAAAATTGATGATCATAAGATTTAAAAATAATCTGTGCAGTTTCTGACTGGCCAAGATGATGCAAACTCCAGGCGTAAAGCACTTTGACATCTCCTTTTTTAAACACAATTGTATCTTTTATACGGTCACCAAAGTCGATTACCTTGTCGTAGTTTTTTAATTGATAATGAGCTTTCATCACTTTTTCTATTAATCCTGTGTCGTCGGCATTGAATCCGACCAGACAAGATTCAAACAATGAAATGGCTTGATGATATTGTTTGCGTTTAAAGAATTCTTCGCCCAGTTTAGTTTTATTGGTGATGGTGTCCGCATATTTCGCTTCTTTCAATAGCTTGTCTACGCGATAATCTTTATTCACCATTCCTTTTACTTCTTCAGCAATGTCCCAAAGTTTTTCCTCACTATAAAATTGGTTGTATAAGTAGAATATTGATCCCAAAATTGGAAAAAATATGATTACAAAATACCAATTTGAAGATTGACCATTCTGACGTGCATGGTAAAGGCAGTAGCCTTGTAACGCTAAAATAATGGGAGAAAATCTGAATAGTATTGACATATACTAAAGGTAACGAATCATGTCAGCTTGTACAATTAATTTGTTAAGATTCTTATTCTTCTCGTCGGAATTCCAACGTCACTTATCGTATATTTTTCATTTTAGGCTTAAAAACTACTATCTATATTAGGCGCGAAAAGGCATTTTGGATGCGACCAATTTAGCCTTATTGTTTAACTGAAGTAATCTTTGGATGCTTCACAAATATTGTAATTATGGAAAATGGAAATGTAGGTTCAAGATTTTTTTCGAGTAAGCTTTTTATGTACGGTTTGCTGTTTGCACTAGTTTTCATCTTCTTGCTACTAGTGAATCCCTTTGGATATAATGATTTAGGATATCGTGAAATTGTGGAGACACCGACTGGGAAAAAATATGTGATTTATTCGAACGGAGTTTATTTAAAATTCCCAGGTTCTAAAGTGACTACCTATCCGAATGTGATTACCATAAGTAATCGCGGAAATGATACGGGGTCGACCGTCAATGGAAAGTATATTCCCATTCGTTTTAATGATGCAACTAAGGCTGATGCTCAGACTGTCGTGAGATTTCGATTGCCTGATGTAGAAAAAGATATGCTGTTATTGCATTCGGAATACATCAACAAAGAATATTTAGCGGTCAAAGGATTGCAGCCTTATACCATCGAGTGTTTGAAGAATTCAGCGCAATTGATGGATTCTGAGCAGCATTACTCTGGAGGAAGAGCTCAATTGAGTCAATTCTTTCAAGATCAGTTGGAGGTAGGTTTATTTATTTTGGATACCAAAGAGACTTTTACGAGAGACTCTATAAGTGGGGAAACCAAAAGAATTTATGAATCTAAAATCCGTGTGGATGAATTGGGAAATCGTGTTAGGAAGGAATCTGATTTAAATATTTTTGGAATATCTATCGCAAGTGCGACTATAGAACAGGTGGACTATGAAGCGCAGGTGGATGCAAAATTGACAAAGAAGATTGAGGCAAGTACGAGAGAATCTGTTTCTAAGCAGAACTTGGTGACTGCTCAGCAGGAGGCCATGACGGCTGAGGCTGAAGGTCGCAGAAGACTGGTGGAAATTGAGTATGAGGAAAAACAGAATCAAACCCAAGCTGTCGTAAAGGCAGAAACGGAATTGAAATTGGCGATCAAGGATAAGGAAAAGCAGGAAATCGCGTTGCTAGCAGCTCGGTTAGAAGCACAGAAGATTAAAGCATTGGCAGAAGCGGAGGCTTACTCTAAGCAGAAGGTAATGCAGGCAGATGGTGCTTTGGAAAAAAGGCTAGAGACTTATAAAAATGTGCAAAAAATGTGGGCGGAAGCTTTCATGCATTATAAAGGAGACCTAGTTCCTCAATTTGTTACGGGAGGAGGAGGACATGTCGGAAATGGTGGCCTAGAATTCATGGAGATCATGAGTGCAAAAGCAGCAAAAGATCTGAGCTTGGATTTGAGCGCGAAAGAGTAGTGCAATAAATTATCAATAGGTATTGGTAAAATTATAAATGTAATCTTTTAAATATATAGCTCCGCTGGTAATGAAACCAGCGGAGTTTTTTTCAAAATACTTTTCTATTAAAAAGACTTATGAAAGTATTCAGCTGCGCAGGTATTCATTATTCTATTGCTTAGATATTTTATGAGTGGAAATTATTCCATTGATTTTGGTTGCTAAATAATATATTCCAATTGGATAATTGGAAAGATCTATTTCCGATTTATTTGAATCTAAGGTTGTTGTGTAAAGGAGTCTACCCAAGGGAGAGAAAAGTTTAATTTCAATATTACTAGCAAAGGAGAAATTATTTCTCGCTAATTGCAAAATAGAATTCGTAGGATTTGGATAGATAATTAGGCTTGAGGAACTTGGTTCTTCTTTAATACTGGTGGCCGTAAAATTATTGCATTGATTAGTAAACGCAGTACTCATTTCTGAACTGATGGCAAGGGTAGCTGTAGAGTCTTTGCAAATACATCTTGCATCATTGAAGTTGTAAGTCATGTAGGAAGCATCTGTTTCAAAAGCTTTAAAAGTACATTGTTCAAATGTCAATGCTTCCCCTGTGAGCATTTGTAAATTGTGGCTCCAATTTGTAAAAAGTGTATTGCCTCCGCTCCAGTGATTTAGGCCAGTTTGTTGATTAAATATACAAGGTTTAAAAAAAAGTAAGTACAAGGTCCCTCCGCTATCGAGTCCTGCACCACCACCATAGTTGACTGCAATGGTACCATCACCTCTCAAGTCGCCAATAAATGAAATGGATCTGGAAAACCGATCTTCAGCCGATAAATTTAAATCAAACCCACCTGCTGAATCGTTAATTCTGGTGTATGTTTTTACAGTCTTGTCTGCATTGAGATACAGGATGTAACCCCAACCTTCGTTTTGTTGGTTGGCCCCAGTCATAAGATCTGGAACACCATCTCCATTCAAATCGCCAACTTTACATAAAGCATGTCCCAAATTTGCTCCTTGTGAGCCATTTGGATTAGTCCCAGTTGTCAATGTGTCTGTAAAACCATTTAACCCTTCAGTAATTTTAAGTTTAGATGTTACATGGTAAGTATCTGGGTGTAAAGATAAAATCCAAATAGCTCCTTTACCACCATTGGAATTAAAAGCTCCGACTGCCATTTCTAGTGTACCATCATTATCAATATCACCTAGCATGGCCACCTCTCTACCGCCAAATTTATCATTGTCTTCTAAGCCCGTTCCGAAGCCCCCAGTAGTCGAACTTATATTTACAATATCGTCAGAATTGACTTGTCCAGAATTGTCTAGAAACAAAATATTTATTGCACCTCGATTGGTTCCTCCTTGGTTTGAATTAGGATCACAAGCAACTAAATCAATTTTACCATCATTGTTAATATCGCCGATCGCTGAAAGCCCTTGCGCAACAATGTTCGCGTTTTTTACATAGTCCTTTACTGTACCGTCATTATTCAGGAAAATAATGTAAATCGATCTATTGCTAGAAGATGGAGCAGATACGGCAATGTCAGGAATGCCATCATTATTATAATCACCAATCCCGGCAACACCATATCCAAAGAAATTATTTTCTACAAGGGTTTCATTAAAGCCTCCGGATAGCATCGATATTTTTTGATTGAATTTTACGGTTCCATCGTTGTTTAGAAAAACAATATAAACCGCTCCGGCATCGGTCGCCCCATCATCATCTGATCTAGCTCCAATAACTAGGTCTGTTATTCCATCTCCGTTGATATCTCCAGCACTATCATGATCTCGGCTAAATCTATCTCCAGACTCAATATCTGCTATCATACCTCCAGAACCATTTTCGATCTTCACAAAACCATCGGGACCCCATTGGGTGCTGGTTTGTGCCCAAAGATTATTAGGTAGATTGATTAAGATTTGAAGAAGAAAATAGGAGAGAATGATTCGCATGTTTTGTACTTAGAGCATTAATAATGCTTATTGGACTTTAAAAATTGGAAGTAGTTTAATTGGCGTCAAATGTAATCTCAAATAAACTCATGATTTGAAAGAAATAAAAAAGCCCCGCAAGTAGTGAAACTTGCGGAGCTTTTTTCCTTAATAACTTAACCTTACTTTGTGAATAACAACTCACGGTATTTTGGCAATGGCCAATACTCATCGGCAACAGTCATTTCCAACTTGTCGCAGTGGTAACGAATGTCTTCGAAAAGTGGTTTTACTTTATCGCAGTATGCTTTCGATTTCTTAAAGGCATCAGTAATCTTGTTCGCTTTTTTCCGTGCTTCGGTCATCTTATCAACATTAGATTTGATAGAAGCTATATGCCCAGAAATTGAAGTAATTAATTCAATTTGTTCTTTTGCATGTTTTTTGAAAGAAGATCCAAAAATATTTTTCAATCCGCTTACATTTTCAATCAATGTATTTTGATATCCAATCGCTGTAGGAATAATAAAATTCGTCGCAAGATCACCTAAAATCCTTCCTTCAATTTGAAGTCGCATCATGTAATCTTCCAACTCAATTTCATATCGAGCTTCAGATTCAATATGAGAAAGAATACCCATCTTCTCAAACAAGTCAAGATTTTCTTTATTCACTTTTACTTTCAATGCATCTGGAGTGTTTTTGTTGTTAGAAAGTCCTCTTTTCTTAGCTTCCTTCACCCAGGCATCTCCGTAGCCATCGCCTTCAAAACGAATTGATTTTGATTTCTTGATGTAATCTCTAAGAACATTAAAGATCGCATCATCTTTCTTGATTTTTTTCTTAGCTATTAGCGCATCTACTTTGGTTTTGAATTCCATCAACTGTTTAGCCATTATGGTATTCAGAACAGTCATTGGAACTGCGCAGTTAGCAGTAGAACCAACAGCTCTAAATTCAAATTTAGCTCCTGTAAATGCAAACGGAGAAGTACGATTACGATCAGTGTTGTCTAAAAGTACATATGGAATTTTTCCAACGACATTTAGCTTTAATTCAGTTTTTTCTTCAGGAGATAATTTTCCATCAGAAACTTTTTCCAAGTTGTTTAGCACTTGCGTTAATTGTTCTCCGATAAATACTGAGATAATTGCCGGTGGTGCTTCATTGGCGCCCAATCTATGGTCATTACTTGCAGTAGCAATAGATGCTCTCAGTAAATCGGCATGATTGTGCACAGCCATAATGGTGTTCACGAAGAAGGTCAAAAACTGTAGGTTACTCATTGGTGTTTTACCAGGAGCCAAAAGATTCACTCCAGTATCTGTGGCCAACGACCAATTGTTGTGTTTCCCTGAACCATTGATTCCAGCAAATGGTTTTTCATGGAATAATACACGGAAATGATGACGCTCTGCCACTTTTTCCATAACATCCATTAATAAGGAGTTGTGATCTACTGCCAAATTTGCCTCTTCAAATAAAGGAGCAATTTCAAATTGATTTGGCGCTACTTCATTGTGGCGTGTCTTTACTGGAATACCCAATTGAACACATTCGAATTCCAATTCTCTCAAATAGGCTAAAGCTCTTGTTGGAATAGATCCGAAGTAATGATCATCCAATTGTTGCCCTTTGGCAGGGTGGTGACCAACGACAGTTCTTCCAGCCATGACAAGGTCAGGACGCGCATTTGCCAAAGCAGAATCGATCAAGAAAAATTCTTGTTCCCATCCTAAAGTGGCGATCACTTTCTTTACGTTCTTATCAAAGTATTTTGCAACTGCCGTTGCAGCTCCATCGACAGCTTGCAAAGCTCTCAAAAGAGGTGTTTTGTTATCTAAAGCTTCTCCAGTATAAGAAACAAAAATGGTAGGAATACAAAGCGTAGATCCCATTACGAAAGCTGGAGAAGTTGGATCCCATGCAGTATAACCTCTTGCTTCAAAAGTATTTCGAATTCCTCCATTCGGAAAAGAAGATGCATCCGGTTCTTGCTGAACCAATTGTGAGCCTCCAAATTTTTCCATTGCTTCTCCATCACCAATTGGTTCGAAGAATGCGTCGTGCTTTTCAGCAGTGATTCCTGTTAGTGGCTGAAACCAGTGTGTATAATGAGTGGCACCTTGCTCAAGCGCCCAGGACTTCATTGCAGAAGCCACTTGATCAGCGATATCTCTATCGATTTTTGTACCATGATTTACGGCATCTTGGACAGCGTTGTAGGCATCCTTAGATAGGTGATGTCGTTGAGAATCTTTGGTAAATACCTTTGATCCAAATAAAGAAGATCGACGGTTTGTTTCTTCTTGAATAACCCTTGGTTTACGATTTAACGTTTCCTGAAGGGCCTGCATTCTTATTTTTGACATTTTATAGAAGGTTGTGTGGTGAAATCTAGGGGCAAAAATATAAAATTATATAGATTGATGCACGGATACCCCAAAAAAATAGGGGGTGTTTGGTGAAAAAAGTGAATTAGTACACAGTTAACCCCATTTTTTATTAAAATTTTGATTTTACTGATGTATTTGGTCCAAATATCCTGTCCTTACTTAGTACTATTTCTTTGTTATCTTTGAAAAGTAGACATCCAAAGCCTGGGAATGCTCGTTACAGGTGTATAAAACCATTGAAATGAAAAGGCAATTGTCCAAATTAGTGCTTAAAAATCTTCTTGTTTTTTTGTGTCTTCCTTTTTTAACAAATGGACAAGCGATCTATTCTGGACAAATCACAGATGTTGGCACTCGTTCAAGCGTTCCTGATGTTGACATTAAACTGGCAAATACTGTGAATTCTACAGTGTCGGATTACGATGGGAATTTTCTTCTTCAGAATTCAGCGGTTAATTCAGTTCCTATTCCTAAGAACAAATACCATTTCTTTAATCATGCCGTGCTTTGGGAATCTGATCATAGTGTCTCCGTTGAGATTTTCAGCATTGATGGTAGGCTCGTAACCAGTGCGTATGATTTGGGGAAAAACGGGTCTTATCTTTTCGCTCAGTTTCCAATTGGTATTTACATCATAAGCCTGTCGACCAAAGAAGAGCGGCAAAGTTTTAAGGCTTTTTCTAATGGCATTTTCACGTCGGTCGTTGACGAAAAAAGAACTTGGTATCAATCTTCTGTAAATAATCAACCAGATACCTTATTGCTTTCAAAAGAAGGTTATTATCCACGAACCATAGCGTTGAATGGTCAAGATAGTTTTTTACAGTTAGGACTTTTGCAGAGATCAGTTGACGAACTTCATTACTTCAATGAATTAATTGATCCTGTGGCCTTCGAATTGATTAGCAGCAAACCTTCTCGAACAAATGATGGAGAAGTATCTGCGGTGAAAATTATATATGACAATGATGATGACCTCATGTATTATATGAATACAAAGAGATACAGTTTGCATTATAATTTTGCAAGAGATCAACTTGGTTTTAATCAAGGAGGCTATGTTTTTAATCAAACACAATATCGAGAAAATGAAGAACGATATTTATATCCCGCTAATCTTAACTACTACAAAAACACTGATAAATATATTTTACATTTTGTTTCTGCCAATGAGATTTCTTGTGATAAAATAAAGTTGTTGTATGAAAAAATTATTGAGACCTCTTATCTAGAAGGTAAACTTTTCGTGCTAGCGAATCGAATTGAATTTTTGGATTGCGATGTTCCGATAATCACAACCGAAGAATTGTATGAAGGGCAAAACTATCAAGCTTTAAATCTTACTGAGAATTTTGGCTATTTGAAGAAAGTGGAACTGGATGAATTAGAAGACACTTACTTGGGAAGACATGATATCGCTTTGCTCAACGGAATTCCTAATGATGTTTCCGTGGTTGCAGGAATAATTACTACAGAGTTTCAAACACCATTAAGTCATATAAATGTGCTGAGTCACAATCGAGGAACACCTAATATGGCGCTCAGAGATGGTTGGGGAAATCCAATATTAGAAAATTTGTTGGACGAATTGGTTTATCTCAATGTAAGGTCGGATTCTTTCGAAATTCGAAAAGCAACCTTAGAGGAAGCTACTGAATTTTGGCAAGCCAATGAACCTCAGGAAATCATAGAATTAGACGCTGACTTATCTGTCTCAGGTTTGGTAGATCTCGAAGAGGCTACTCATAAAGATGTGAATATTATAGGAGGTAAGGCAAGTAATTACGCAGAGTTGTTGAATGTGCGCTTGGATGGAGACCCAATCCTAACACCAGAAGGTGCTTTTGGAATTCCGTTTTATTATTACGACCAGCACATGAAGTCCGCAGGACTTGACACTTATATTGAGGAAATGCTTCTTGATGATGATTTTATAAATGTCCCAGCGATCCGTCAAGATATGCTTAAAGCTTTACGCAAGCGCATTAAGGATCATCCATTAGATGCAACATTATTTGATTTAGTGAAAAATGAAATTGACGATTTTGCAAATTTCCCTTCATATCGCTTTAGGTCTTCTACAAATGCTGAGGATTTAGAATCTTTTTCTGGAGCCGGATTATACAGTTCTCATTCTGCGAAAAAGGATGATGCTTCAAAAACTATTGATAGTGCGATTAAAAAGGTTTGGGCCAGTCAATGGAATTGGAGAGCTTTTGAAGAACGCAGCTATTATAAGATTGTACATACCTCTTGTGCGATGGGTATTTTGGTACACCGATCGTTCCCAGATGAAGATGCAAATGGCGTTTTAATTACGAAAAACCTATACAACAATAATCCAGGTTTTATCATTAATGTTCAATATAAAGAATACAGTATTGTATTTCCCGAGCCTGGGATTTTACACGATCAGATCATGTTGTTGGCTTGGTCTGTAGAACCAGGACAAGATTTTATGGCTGAATACTTAACCTTTTCAAATGTTCCCGAGCTTAATGGCCAAACGGTGATGAGCGATGCTGAATTGTATAAATTAGGGGCGATGTCCAAGGCTGTTCGAGATTACTTTTACAGCAATGTGCCAAATACTTGTGCCTGTGAGCTTAATGATTTTGGATTAGACATTGAGTTCAAGGTAGATTCCCAAGTTGGAAATCGAAAAATTTATATTAAACAAGCTAGGCTATTTAATTAATTAAATTTTAGCACTATTTATTTTAACTAATGGTGTCAATACAAAGAGGACAGATTTATTTTTAGAATCTGACCTCTTTGTTAATAATATTTATTGTATTATAGTTTCACTACTTTAAAGTGTTTTTCAAACTCATTATTAAAGCATTTTGCAAAGTAAGTTCCCGGAGAGAAGTCATTTAGAGAAATTATTGTCTTTGATTGGCCATCATTATTTGAAATGGCACTACTTTGAATGAGCCTACCTAAATTATCATAGATTTCAATATTTACTGTATTTACTATTTGAGCGAATTCAGCTATTTCAATTATTAAATGATCTTTGGTAGGATTAGGAAATACTTTGATTTGATTTGAATGAATATCATTGATGTTGTCTATAAGATCAAAACCGACTTCTACTGTTTCCTCAAAGGAACAAGATTCAAAAGCACTATTAATAACAATGTCATAATTACCTGGAAGTAAATTTTCAAATATTTCATCGTTCCCAAAAGTCTGACCTCCATCAATGCTGTATTCAAATGGTCCAATTCCACCAGTTGTGCTAATCGAAATCATTCCGTCAGGGGCACCTTCATTTGAAGCATTGGTAGGTAATAACTCTGCTGTAAAAGCGCATCCTTCTCCATTTGGGCAAAACAATTCTTCCGTTGAAAATTCAAATTCACCATCGTTGGTAAAGAGGGTTTCACCCATTGAATTAATCATTAAAAAGCTACCTTGACCAGCTCCGCAGCAAATTCCATCCCCAAAATCATCATTAACGATTAACTTGAAACAGGAACTGTATTTTAGGCAAATTTCTTCTTCATAGATTACATCAGATGAGGTTAACCCCCCAGAAGCTATTGTTTCATTATTGAATTGATCTTTGATTATCCATGAAGTTTCAGCTGGATAATCGTCCGCATTAATAACAAGTGTAACATAGTCAAATTCGGAATCTGAAGACTCGACCGTAATGGAAGACGAATTATTAGTCTCGACTGCATCTGTAGTTCCATTTACAGTTAAAAGATTAAGAGTGATTTCATTATTTGTTGGCATCAAGTTCTCCTTCACGGTTATGGTAATATCCCTTTCTATAGAATACGGGATACTAAAATTGTAATTAACTACTTCTATTACCACACCATTAGCGATTACTTCAATTTCAGTACTGTTAAAAGTTGTTGCTCCATAATTTGATACTGTTGCAATTACATCTATTTCACCGTCACATTTCACCTCATCTAATGTCGCGAGTATTCCACCTTCCAATACATGTAATTTACTGATAACTGCTGAAAGTGTATCGTTTCTATTATATCCATCTATTGAATCTGAAACAATTACTTCAGTACTATAATCCCCGAGCGTAGAAAAATCTACAGGGACGGTAAACTGGTATTCTTTATCGGTAAAAGGTCTAATGGTATCGCTAATCTCTAAAGTTTCGACTAGTTGACCATCTACCCAAAGTGCAACTTCAAAATCACTCATGTCTTCTAATCCCTGATTACCAATTGTTGCGGTGATTAATTCCTGGGCTCCTAAATCAGCAGAACTAGTTGGTTCATTGATTTCAATAACACCGAGATCATAATTGGATTTAATTTCTGCCCAGAAAGATACCCAAGGGCGGGCTTGCTTAATAACAAGTTGGTCTTGCGCAGTAACTTTATATTCAATGTCCATTCCAAAACCTTCTGCACCAACTACATCATACAATATTGCAAATTCATCATGGATAACTTTAAGATAATCTCTCATCTGATCAAGATAAATATCATCCATTACCAATTCATTTACTCCTACTAAATTCGAATATCTTAAAACGACATAACCTTCATTAGGATCTTGATTTAATAATATTTCTTCGGGAATAGTATTGGGATCTGGATTCGTAATAAGTGATTCACCTACTTGAGTATTAAGATAGAAAGTGTTTTGGGTATTAAAAACAGGATCAATACTTATACCTACACCATTTGATTTTTCATCTTCAAAATTTGGATGACATAAAATACCCATAGCTGCCACTTCATGTACCACTCTGAAAAAATCTCGTTCTTCATAGGCCCTAAAATTCCACATGCTGGCATATATTTGCTTGATCGATTTTTTGATATGCCCTTCAATAGGGTGCTGGGTTTTGGAAGTATACAATCCCGCTCCACTAAATCCAGGAAGATCTTCATTGTTTGTACTAGATCGACAACGGACAGAAGTACCTGCAGGAAATTGGTCATGCATAGCTTGCAAAGAATCTAGCATCCATTGCGGCATATCAGCATCCTTAATGTCTTTTCTAAAGTCCTTGAGCATGTCAATTCGAGTTTCCAAATCTGCAATAAAGGAAGGGTCATTTAAAATTTGGTTAGCCTTATCATAAAACCCATTGAATTTCATGAACTCGTCATAATAGTAAAATGGAATACCAAATCCATTTGGAATGGTACCTTCTGGAAATCCAAATGTTCTCATGGTTGCTACATTGGTACATTTTGCTCCAAATGCATCTGACATATCAAAAGTGATTTCATCCAATGGTAAAATATTTGTTTGAGTCAAATCGCGCACCGGTATTTGTTCCTCTGTAGGTCTTAGTTTTTCGTACCAAGCGTTTACTTCGTCAAGAGATGCTTCTCTTATTGTATATTCATCACCTTCAACTTTGTAATAAATATAATTATCCAATAAGCTGGCAATTGAATCGATCATCAAAGGTTCCTTGATATAAGCATTTGGTACATTATCTTGTATCGCTCTTAGATTGACATGAGATAGGGGAGTTTGTAAAACAGATGTAATTATTCCACCAACTCTAGGCAGTGAATTTGGAAGCGCATCATATAAAACAACATCCCTTGAACCTGGCGTTTCACCTAATTCCATTTGTCTAAATAAACCGAATCCTTCCGCTTGATGGAAAGGAATATAATCTACGTCAGCGGTCAAATCAGATTCTAAAACAACATTTATTCTGCCGCCAACAAAGCCATCTTTGTATGTGTTTAAATAATTTGCTTCACCACCATTTCCAATAAAATGCTGCAAATTGTTTTGTAGGAAAGGCATATTTGCCATTAGTAATTCAAAAGTTCTTTGGGTAGATTCAAAAGATTCGGCATCTCCAAAAGAAAAATTAAATGAGTAACTACCAATTGCCCCATTTGGAAGGATTTCATTCGGATTGTAAGTGATTTCACCAGATCCATCATCACCAGTGCCAAAATTACCAATTGCGCTAAAAAAGTCACCATGAATAATATGTGTATTACTGTTGATGAAATATACCTTTGGTTCATCAGTATATTTGTCAAGTATTCCGAATTTTACGTATTGTTGGCCATCAAGAAAGGGTGCCCACGATACATTTTGCACTACTGCTAAATCTTGAAAAGTCTGTGCATCCGGAATTGAAGTGGCACCATCTGTAAATGAAACTGCCTCTGCAAAATTCAAAGGAGCATTTGTCGGCATGTTGTTGAACTCAGTAATGTCATCAATTCCATCGCCATCCGTATCATCAGGATTAGCAATAGAGTGTTCTGTTATTTTATAATTCTGTAGCGCATAAGCTTGGCCGGGTTCAGAAATAGTCATATTTCCATCAATTCCCATGGTTATTGATGTTATGGTTTCGCTAGTCAAATTTGGTTCGTGCAATGCAGTCAACAAATAGTATTTATCGGCCTGAGCTTCAATTTCTAATTGTACCTGACCTAAATTATTTATGGAGTAATCTAGAATTGGAACATTTTGACCAAGACAATAATTACAAATTATTAGACAAATTACTAGAGTAGAGATAAATCCTTTGTTCATAATATTTTATAAATGGAGTTGAAAATTTCGTTAATGCCAAGATAATTAGCCAGAATCTAAAATCTTTATCTAACTGTGACTTAAGGAAGTGAAACGACAAAATTTAATTATATGATTAATGGTCAGGGAAAATTCAACTTTATAAAATTTATGAATTTGGTGTCGAATCGGTACTCTAAGAAAGAATGTTCAAGTTTACTGTTTTTGCTAAATAGCTTACATTTTAACAAGTAGATGTAGGAAATATAAAAATGGAATTTTGAAAAATTAAATGTTCATAGTTTTTTATTCATTCGTGTTTCTAGGAATTCAACATTACCTATTTTTAAAACAACAGACTTGATGATTTTGAATTTTTTTTAAGTAAAATTTCTTAGCTGATGGAGTCGAAGTTAGTTATAGTTCCTTTAGATTTATTCTTTTGGTTTATTCTTCTAAATGGTTTATTAATGCACGACCAATTCAACTTTTTCTTTTGGAATAACTGAAATAAAGGCCGACAACCATATTTCCTTCTAATCCTATTGTTCCGACAAGTCTTTCTTTTAGAAAGGCGCAGAATATCGTTCTATCGGACATGGATTTAAGTATTGTCGCCGGAGTATTTTTTGATTCCAAGCCTTGATTTGCTAAGAAGTATATTCATTTTCCAAAACGTTTTCAGTGTTCTTTCGAATAAGATATCTTAATTTTTTGGGATCTTTCTCACGGGCTTTTCGGATATTAAACAATGCTAATTTTGTTTTAGAATGGATAAATACGCTTTCCATGGACCAACTTCAGACATATATTGTTTGGCCATAACTCTTGAGATTTGAGCGATATGACCTAGATCATGAACCATCCAAGTAGATAAGAGTTCGCTGAGTTTGGTTCGTCCAAGTTCTGGATGTATTCCGGTCTTGGATAACTTGTCTTGGTTAATATCCATAGCGACCAGTTCTTCAATGTTATTGGTTCTAAGTCGCTTAAATTCAGCTAAAAGATTTTCTATGGTTTCAGATTTATTCGTTGACATTTGAGCAAACCGATCGAAAGGGGCAAATGTTTTATTGGACGCATCTGAAAGTATTATTTTAGCCCTTGGTATCCAATCTGTTTTTTCACCATGAATTAAATGTCCGAGCACATCAAATGGACTCCAAGTATCCAAGCCCTCATTATTTACTAACCATTCTGCAGAAGTTCCTCTAAACATCGCTTCCAATACTTGAGGAGTTCTGCTAAGAATTTCTATCGATTTATTAATATTGTATTTCACATCAATTGATTTGATTAAACTTATTTGTTGCTTGCAAGTCTTTCAGATATGCTTCCTTCCATAATCTTACTTTCTATTTCGTAAAGTTTATTTAGAAAATTTTTATCAACTATTTCTTTGATTGCTTTTTGCATGGATTTCCACTTTTTTTCAAAAGTTGGAAATAGCTTTAAGCTTTTCCTACTCAAGGTAATCAATGTTCTTCTTTAATCTAACTTATCAGTTTTGCTTTTCAAGTAACCTCTGTCAATAATTTTCTCTGTGATCTTAATTACGCCGGGATGAGAGAATCCTAACTGTTTGACAATTTCAGTCATGGTAAGTTCTTTTTCCTTTTTAAGCAGTAAAAAAATTAAATGCCAATTAGGCGGTATGTTAAATTCTGAGTTTTTGTAATACGCATTGGAATCATAATGTAAACCATCACTAAGTCGTTTGATTCTTGCGGCAAAACCAATGAATTTTAAAGGTTGTCAAAAAGTCCTTTTCCATAATTAATGTAACTGGATACTCATTATAATAAAATAATGAGTAACCAGTTACATAGTTAGTTGGAATTTGTTTTATGAAAATTAAACTTCATCCGTTTCTCCAAGAACACATAGCACGGTGGCCATTCCAATAGCCTTTATGGCTGGCACTTTTTCCCCATTTTTATTGGTATGAATGATCTTATTGACGGTCCAATTGAATTTATTCAAAGGAATATTCGATTCTTCTACTTGATTCATAAGTTCAGATTGATTTTTGACCCAGTTTAATTTTTGAGCATTTGTTTTTATTTCAGGTCTGCTTTCTTTAGATGGGTAGACCACAACCCAAGAGACAGGAATATGAAAACTATTTTGAAAAGCATCCTTTTCTTCAGAAGGTTTTTCTTTTTTGATGGCTTCATGCCAATTTACTTCGGCATCAGGATATTGCGCGGAAAGCGCTTGAGCAATTTCCAGATCTCCAGGTCGATATCCACGCTTATAAAAATATGGCCAATAGCTGGCATTCAACCTTGCTGTAATTGCTTGTTCAGGTAGGGATTTGAAAATTACGAAATGAGGCGATGTATAAATTTTCGGTTGACTTCCATCTGGCAAAGTAAAAAACTGCATCAAGGCAATGTTTATAAATGGATTTTTTCCGATTCCGCAAGCCCAAAAATTAATCCTGGTGGTGCTGTCTACAGCATTTGATTTTAGCCGAGTCAATGGGTTATTCATCATGGCCTTCATTAGATTCTTGGGAGTTGCCCGCTGCCCATTTTGATTTATTGGTATAGACAAACCGCTGTATGGGTTCCCATGAAGAACTACTTGAATAGTGCTGTATTTTTTATCTTTTGCATTGTTAAGGTGTTGAATTAAATCTTCTAATGATCTACAAGTCTTAACCAACTCGTCTGACTTCTCTTTCGGTGAATAAAGAAAATGTTCTTCGGCCAATTTAAAATATTGATAACCCGGTTTATCTGATCCCAATAAAAAGGTAATGGACTTTCTTTGATTCTCTGATTCAAACAAAGAGGTCTGTTCAGTAGATTCCGAAGGAATTGTGGAGAGGAGTAGACCTACTAAAAGTAGGCCTACGATAACTCCACTCCAAAATACAAATTTCATTACACCCATAGGAAGTTAACTTGAATAGTGAATGAATTTGAGTTGTTCTTTGTCAATGTTTTTAGCAAAGCTTCAAACTGTTTGATGAATGCTGGCGTTAACTGATTTCTACTATCCTGCATACTCCATTTATTTAGCTCAGTATTATAGTGAATGGTTAAGACATTACCATTTAAAATAGCTTTTTCCTTTTTGTCGAATTCTATATTATCTACTAGCTGTTTTTTCAAATTATTCTTAAAGGAAAAAATTGCATTGCCGGTAACATGAACAAATAACACTTGCTTGGTTTGTTTTGCGCCGTGTTTAGAATTGCCTTCCATTTTCATTTCGAAACCAACCGCATGGTTTGAAACCCCTTCTGGCAGTGGCAGTGGTTGTTTTACCTTTATTGTTTTACTTCCATCTTTCATAACAGATTCTTTTTCAACTGCTACGAAAGAAGTATATTTTGTCAATAAGTTGTATTTCAATCCCAGGTTGGTCACCTCTTGTACAGTACCTTCACTTTGGGACAAACTATTCAAGTCATCTTTCCATCTGATTTGCTCTCGCGCCCATAAATAGCGAATTGGGCTATTTTCTTTTGATTCCATCGATGGACTAATGTTGATTCGTTCGACGTATTTTTTCTTTCCTTGATAGCCAGTGAACTTAATTGACCCATTTGCATCACCTTTAAATTTCCCAAAGACAAACAATGGTCGTTCTGCTAATAAATCAGGCACTGTTTTAGGAATTATATCATAGGCTTGGATGCCATCAATATTTAAATCAATATTAGTAAGGATTGGCGTTTCGATATATGTTCTGAATTTCTTCGCAATCTCAGGTGCTTCACTTTTATTCGTAATGACAAATGCTTCGCCACGACCAGCATGAGCCATTCCTTCAATCAAATGTCTGTTTACACTGCTACCGATTCCAAATGCAAATAAGTTACTTTTGTTAAGATTATCAGCAATTAAATTAAATGCTTCTCTTTCCACGGAAACATATCCATCTGTAACGATTACCATTGATCTAGAATTGATCTCATCATCACTTGGAAGAGCTAGGGCATGTCGCATTGCGGGTAAAAGTTGAGTGCCACCACCAGCATTAATATTATCGAGAAAAGAGAATGCCTTGGTTAAATTACCTTCATTTGCCAAAACAGACTTTTCCGCAAATACTTTTGATCCACCTGAGAATAGCAGCATGTTAAATTTGTCTATTGGTCTCAGTTTGCCAACCAAATCTTTAATCACTCCTTTGGAAATATCGATAGGAAATCCGCGCATCGATCCAGATACATCAATGATGAATACATATTCTCTAGGAGGAATTTGATCGGTAGTAATTCTTTTAGGCGGTTGAATCATGGTTAGGAAAAATTGCTCATCGCCATGGTTGTAAAGCATCGTACCACTAGAGATTAATTCACCAGACAAGCTGTAATTAAGGATAAAATCTTTATTCCCACTTTTGTTACTCCCCGGATCCAATTTAATCCTAGCTTGATCAGCTGCAATTTTATCAATCTGAACATCATGCGAGGAGGAGGCAATCGATGCAATAGGCATTCCAGCATTTATTCGAGCAGTCAAATAAAAATCGTAGCTCGGTTCTTCTGTTTCTTTTGTATAAGGCATGTTGGCGAATGCAACATCTTTCTGTGTCTCCTCAGGGGAAACAAACCTTGGACCGACCACAGTTGGGTAGATAAAACTATAAACTTTGTTTTCTGGAATTAGAAACTCATTGTATTTAAGTTCAACCTTGATTAAATCTCCGGGCAGCATATTCCCAATGTTCATTTGGAAAACATTAGGACGTTTTTGCTCTAGCAAACTGGCTCGTTTCCCAGCTCTTTTAGCTTTTTCATAAGTTGCCCTAGCTTCTTTTTTCTCTTTAATTTCTGCATTGATAATTCTGTCGCCAACTTCCATCGTCATCGCGTATACCGCCGCTCTGGTAGAAGCTGGAAATACATAAATGGCTTCAATCGGTAAATCTCCATTGTTCTTGTACAATTGAGTAACGGTAACATCTGCAATAGGGCCAGTGATATTCACATCTGCTGTGGTCGAAAGCAGAGGAAATTCTTCGGAATCAATGCCTGGGGTATTGATTTTGAAATAAGGCGAAAGGGATTGATCATTTTTTTCTACTTGACCATATGCATTCAAAGAAAGCACCAATCCCAGCAAGAGGCTAGTGAAAATTTGGATTTTGGATTTCATAATTATTATTTTGAGTGGATGAATAGATAACTGCAAGGTATTGGCGCTTGATTCCGAAGTAATAGACTAATTAGGATTCGTAAGGAATTAAGTAGAATTCGTATTGGCGGATTGACCAATTGCTGTTATATGAAAGAAATAGACCTTTTTGGAGAAATAATAACAATTGATTGATCCAAAAAATCCTTTATCATTGCAGCTCAAAAGACATAATTTGGACTGGATTTATTTTCTTGATTTATTTGGAACCTTAGTTTTTGCCATCTCAGGGGTATTGACTTCCATTGAAAAGAAGTTCGACTTGGTGGGCTCTATTGTGATTGGCTTCGTAACGGCTATAGGCGGAGGAACCTTGCGTGATATACTCATTGGCAAATTCCCTGTTGGCTGGTTGATCGATCGAAATTATATGCTAGTAATTATTGTTGGCTGTCTTTTATCCTACCTTTTCAGATCTAGAATATTGAAGTGGAGAAAAAGTATGTTCATTTTTGATACCATCGGAATAGGTTTATTTACCATCCTTGGAATTAAGACCTCTTTAAGTTTTGGATTATCTGTAGAAGTTTGTTTAATCATGGGAGTTGTTTCTGCAGTGTTTGGTGGAGTGATTCGAGATGTTCTAACCAATGAAATCCCTTTGATCTTTAGAAAGGAAATTTATGCCACAGCATGTTTAGCCGGCGGTGTAGTATATCTACTACTAGTACGAACAACAGGAATCGAAGATTTGGGGATTGTGATTTCAATGCTCGTTGTAATGATCATTAGATATTTTGCGGTGAAGCGAGGTTGGACCTTGCAGTTGGGGTAAATTAGTACCTAAGCTTTAACCCCAACCATCAATAAATTAGTCACTGGAAATTTTTGTTCCATTAATTCTAAATCAAATAACCTGGCCTTACCAATCATTCGGTTTTCAACTATCCAAGAATTTTGATAAGCTTGAGATTCAGGAGCAATATGGAAGCCAGTCTTTTCCAACTCTTTTTTCCAATCCGAAAATGACCAATTGCAAAAACGCTCGTTCATCTCGGAGTCCCAATTGTCGGTATAATCTTTAGTAAGTAAAAATTCGGAAGCATCTTTGAGGCGCATTTGATAATAGTTTTGATCTTCAATTCTGCGCAGTTGAAATCGAATACTATCATGATATTTTTTCCTAAAATTTTTAGCAAATCTAAGGAATCGATTGGCAGTAGATAGTTTTTTTAAATAAGCCGAAAGATCCATTCTGTCAGTGAAATTTTTAAACGGATCTTCACTGCTACCATCCGAATCATTCAGCCAAAGTAATACTTCTTGATCTCCATTTTCAGGTCCAACAACATCTCGATTGATCCAAACACCCTGCGGTTTTAACTCCTCATATCTGTTTTGTATAAACTTTAGAAGATCTTCTCTAGAGCCATAAGACTCAATCTCATGAGTCAATGAACCGGTATGTATGGTGTTCATGGAGTTTGGTTTAAACACCAGACCATTGACTGCGTTTTTCATTTTAAAGTAAACATTAGGATTCCCAAATTCTTGTTGGGCCTTTCGATTTTCGCACAAAGAGAATAATTGTCTGGAGAGTTCAATTCCATAGAAATCTGATTCATGCAAACGGGATTCATGACTTGCATGTTTAATCCATGAGCCAACAGCACATCCAATATCACCAATATTTCCGGCTTGAATGAATGGTGCGGTTTCTTCAAATTTCAAAGTGGAAATTTCATCCATTTTTCTTACATAGCTGCCGTAATCTCTACTTTCAGTTAAGTCTCCGTCTTCTCCAATAATAGGATCGTTTAATATTTCTTTGGTCAATTTACCAAGCTCGTATTGCGCCCAAATTTTGATAGTCGATGGATGGATATGATCTAATAATTTCTCTTCAGCTTTCCATTCCGGCGAAGCGGCAATTCTTTCAATGTATTTCCAAGGCAATACAAACTTAGTTTCCGGTATCTTTCGATCAGCTCTTTCCGCAGGTAAAATTCCATAACCTAATTTTTGAAAACCTCTTGCCACCACCGTACTGCTAACCACAACCGTATTTTTTGGACTTAAGTCAAATCGATAATTACTAATATGATCTACATTTTTGATCAAGTAGGATGCGAAGTTATCCATCCTTCCAACATCATTGATACCATAAACAAATACTGGCACAGGCCAATCATACCCAAAGTCATGTATAGCTAAAGACCTCAAATGAAAAGGTATAGGATTGCGTTTTGTACCATGATGATTGGCAGAGGTAACCACGAATATTATTCCTGATACTTGTGCAATAGTTTGATCTTTCGTAGGCTTAAAATTAGGATCCCATTGAACGCCATCCACCACAATTTTTCTCAAATAGTCAAATTGAAAATTTGTCAACAAATGATGACGGCCAGGAACGATTAGCAGCATTTAGTTCAGTTTTATTCAGGCCTGAAGCTAAGTATTAATCTCTTTATTTTAGAGGAAAATATTTTATTTCGGCTTTAATTAGTAGAAGATGGTAATAATGATAACGAGTTGTTAATTAGTAATCAATTAATGATTCTTGCCAACAGTTCTGTTAATTTGGTTGCTATGAAGTACACGATTTTCTTGATTGTTTTGTTTTTGCTTTACGCATGTTCTGATGATATTTCCAAAGTTGTGCCGGTTGAAAATCAGGTTACTAGCAATAATCAAACTCTTAGGGATAGTATCATTAAGAAGTACTTAGAAGATGGAGCTTGGAAACATCGGCTTTATTCAAATGAGTGGCAGGAAGAAATTGATAAGGGCTTGAAAATTGATTCTACCATTGCTTATCTCTGGCAGCAAAAAGCCATGCCGCTATTTAAGCAAGGGAAATACCAGTTGGGTATGAATTATCTTGACAAAGCGGTTCAATATGATCCCAAGGAATGGTTAGAATATCGGGCTTTTATGAAGTGCATTTTTTCAAAAGATTATCTTGAAGCAATTGTAGATTTTCAAAATTGTAAACAGAGATATGGAATGAGCTATGTAATGGATCACTCCTACGACTTTTACATTGCTGTCTGTAATCTACAACTGAACAATTATTCCGAAGCTGAAAAATTATTGATAGACGAAATCGCCAGGCAAAAGGAAATGTTGGGGGAATTAAATGTTCATCATCTCGATCTTTTTTATTTGGGAATCGCAAATTTTGAACAGCGGAAGTATGAACAAGCAATTATGTATTTTGAAGAAGCTTTAAATTTTTATAATAATTTTGCTGATGCACAATATTATAAACCGATTTCTTTAAAGGAGTTAGGAAGAAATCAGGAGTCCGATAAAATATTCAAGGAAGCAGTTGCCAATGGTAAAAATGGTTATACCATTAATGAAGACAATGCACTGTATGAAAGATACCCTTATCAACTTAGGTGGAAGTGAAATTCTTAGTTGATTTCCATTTATATTTTTAAAAAAATTAATTTACGATTACTCAAACTATAACGTTACATTATGAAGATCATCAATATATTTATTGTCTTATTATTTTTTCTAGGATGTAATTCTGAGCAAACCGTCAAATCGGAAAAAGCAGCTGTTCAATCCAATAAAGTTCTTTTTCTTTGTACAAGTGAAGAACAGTTCAATGGATTTGACAATGGAACTTACCTTTCAGAAATCGCCGTGCCGATTTACGAATTTCATAAGAACGATATAGAAATTGATGTGCTATCTCCTAAAGGTGGAGCCATTCCGATTTATCATAAATTTGACACAACTGAAGTCTTACGGCAGGCGATCAATTCTACTTATTATCAAAATAAAGTGGCAAATTCAATTGCCCTTAAAGATGTAGATATCAATGCATACAAAGCCGTAATTGTTCCCGGAGGTTATGGACAATTTAAAGACTTGCATAATAATGCAGCGATCAAAAGTTTAATTGTAAAACTTTATGAAAATGGTGGAGTCATTGGTTCCTTGGGACATGGGACGGCCTTATTGAGTCAATTGAAATTAAGTAATGGAAATTTCTTGGTCAACGATGTTACTATGACTTGTTTTCCGAATTGGAACGAGTTGAATATAATGGAGGAAGCTAACAAAGGAGAATTATTACCCTTTCTAACGGAAGATGAGTTAAAGAAAAATGGCGCTAATCTCAAAATTTATGACAATGAAGCCAAAACCAATGATGAGGTAATTGATATGGAAAAAAGAATTGTTACCGCTTCGTTTGCAAGCAGTGGCAAGTTTATTTCGAAAAAGGTTTTGGAATTGATTAAGTAATCTTAACCGAACTATTATTTTAACAGATATGGAGTCAGTCGTTTTCAATACCAAACTTCTAGATGTTTCGGATATACCATGGGTATTAGACTATTGGATGAATGCTAGTCCAGAATATCTTAGAAGTATGGGGGCAGATCCTGAAAAGATGCCTGATAAATCACAGTTTGAAGATATGTTGTTGAATCAATTGAATACACCAATTGAATCAAAAAATGGACTTGCCACAATCTGGATGATTAATGGGAAAAGAGTAGGGCATTGCAATGTTAATCAATTGGAATATGGGAGTCATGCACATATGCATTTGCATCTTTGGCGTCCGGATCAAAGAGCAAAAGGAAACGGAACTAGATTATTAAGTAAATCGATTCGGATGTTTTTCAATGAACTTAATTTGGAGAAATTGTATTGCGAACCTTATGCTTTGAATCCTGCTCCGAATAGAATTTTGCCTAAGGTTGGATTCACTTTTGTAAAGAAATATCGCTGTATTCCAGGCTCCATTAATTTTGAGCAAGAAGTGAATAGGTGGGTTATGAAAAAACAGGTTTCACTTTAATGCTAACTATTCTATTACAATTTCCAATTGCTTGGAATTTGCTTTATCCTTCATGACTAGATCATAGGTCCCACTTGGTAACATCAGCGAAGTAGCTATACTCGGATCTACTACTTCAATTACATCTACTGGCACAGCAAAATTTTTGTCTTCTCCTTTTTTGTATGCGCGAACCAAACAAGGATAATTCATATCGTGTTTGTCAGGATTGAAAACGTACGGTTTTCTATAGCCTTCCATTTGCATCCAAGCCGGACGATTGTTCGGGTAGTTATGCTTCGGGTGGAATACTTGAATATCAAAACATTGTTTGAATCGTTCATGCGCAGTTTCATCATACGTTTTTTGCACAAAAGCTTCAGGTTCTTCGCCAGTAGATTTTGAATAAACAGTCGCTTGATTCAACATCATTTTGGCATAAAGCGGATCATTTTCTGGCGGACAATGTTCAATCATTCTACTTTGATCCACAGTTAATGGATTCTTCCTCGTCAAAGATTTAAACCAAGTGGCCATGGCCGATTCTCCATTGATCGAATATTCACGAATTGAATTTTCCTTTGCCAAGACAATAATCTTAGCATCAGAATCTGCACGCATTATACGACTGATGTTCATGGCTTGAGCCCAAGCCAAAGCATTCTTATCAACAATCTTTGCATCAGTGCTGCTTACTTTGGGGCTAATAATTTTCTTGGCCTTGCCCAATTCATCAGCAGTTGGTTGGTATCCTGACACAATAAAACCAAGAGCCAGCGCTTCACGAATCAAATCTCCAAAGACCGGTTCCTTGATTGAATATCCCGAGTTCATTACAGCGTAGCCACGCGTTTTTAACTGAGTATCATCGTTATTGAATGCTTCGACTGCTAAGTAACGATAACCTTGATCCCATAGGTCCGCCAATAACAGTTGCGCGAACGCTCTGGTCTGCGGAAACCGATTAGATTCATTAATAAACAAAAAGTCATTTTGGGCTGTAGCTGCTAGAATGTAATCCTTGGCACTCTTTGCTTTATATTTTGATAGTCTTTTTGAGACATCTGGTTCGCCATGGTACAGTTGGTCCACAGCTTCAGAACAGTCCCAGTATCTATTGTCTAATCCTAAGAAGGCGAGTTCTTCATGGAGTTTTGGATTCACATTTTCCCTGAATCGATAGACTTGTTCGGGATCTAGTATTTTTCTAGTGTCTTGAGCGCCACCTTGCACAACAAATTCAACTCGCCGATTGGCCTGTTTGCCATCTTCATTTTCGTTGGTCGCCACAGGTTTACTTAATCCAAAACCTTTGCTCTCTAATCGTTCTTGCGAAATGCCTTGGTCAATAATATATCCCTTTACGGAAGCTGCTCGGTTCTCGGATAGTTCTTTGTTATAATTTTCAGAACCTTCATCGTCCGTATGACCTTGGATCTGAATTTTTATGGATGGATTATTTTCCAATATTTTTACCAAACGATCAAGCTCCGAAAATGATTCTGGAAGTAAATCATATTTATCTGTTTCAAAATAAATATTGTCCATTTTGATAGACGCGATTCCTTTTTCAATTTTATAATACCTGCTAGGTGTGAATTTTACGGCCTCACTAGAAAATGCTTCAACGAAAATATCATCGATGAAAAAATATCCAGTGGCAATTTTTCCTTTATCCTCTTCATCCCAGAATTGACCAATGTAGAGGTGCGTTGCTTTTTCCGTTGCGACAAATGAACCCGAAATCTTGGTCCATTTTTTTGGCTCAATTAATATTTCGCTATTGGCAACAAATTGAGGTTTAAGAGATAATATTTCTTTGTTTAGTTTGAAAGTTTCTTTTCCAAAATGAAAACCAAAATGATCATTTAGAAACTCAGGTATTAAAGTTCTTCGATTGTACCAAGGTGCCCTTGAAATCCAAAATTCACAATAGTATGTAACTCCAGGTTCCAATGGTTGCTTCAATCTTATACCCGCATATTCCGCCCAGAAATCTCCATTGATAACGATACCGGCCATGTTTTTACCCGAATGCGGAGGAATTGTTTTTAATGCTTCTGATCGAAATCGTGGTGATATCAAATCTGTGGAAGCTTGATTAGGCGTATGCCAATATTCACAAGCCTGTTCAAAATCCTTTCCTTCGCTACTTAATCGAGCAGGTAGATATTCATATTTTTCAAAACTTGGATTAGGTATAATGTTTTGAGCAAAGAGATTGCTCAGAGATGCAAAAGCGAACAGCAATAAAAATAATCTCATCATAGGCCAAATTCCTATTGTAGGTTTTTTAGGGGCCTTCGTTTCCAGTATTCTTAGAGAGACAAATTGCGAAAGCTCAAGGTGGTTTATTGAGCTTTCACTTTATCTATTTTAGTCAAACAAGTTTTCGTAATTAGAGTTGTCGCTAGACGGTTTGGTATCCGTTCTATATTCGACCTCTCCACGGCTATCCAAGTCTAATGTATCTCCCGCCTCTTGAGGGTCGCCTAAAAGCAATAAGGTGCTTTCTTTTTCAAATTTTTCTAACATCCTTAACCCTTCCTCTTCGAAAACACCATTCTGCAGGTCGACAGAATCCATGAAGTTGGCAGACATTTCCATAAATCTTTCCATTTCTCCAACCTTGTTAGCAACATCATCATTGATCGCTTCCATTGCTTGATCAAACATTGCTCGCTTGTCTGGATCTCCCGAAATTACAGACATCGCAGATTTCATTGCAGAGTGTGAAGCACGTATTGCTTTTCTTTCTTGCTCTTTTACTTTTACTTGATCACGAGTATCTTCAATTAGAATTTCAGAATTCGAATACATCTTGGTTAAGATTCGATTCATTATTTCCATTCGCTTGTGTAGCGATTGATATTTAGCGTTACTCTCTTTTAGCCTGGCCGCTTTTCTCGAATTCAAAATAACTTGTTGATCATTACCTTTTTTCTTAGCCATTTGAGCCAACTTCATGCTATTATTTATTTGAGCATTGTTGTCAGTCATGATTGTTTTCAACTTACGCATCTGGCCTTTGATCGCTCCAATCTGAGTACTCATTTTTCTCAAATTGTCTTCGAGATCTTCTACATAGTTCTTTAAAATTCCTACAGGATCTATAGTCACAAAGATTCCCGTGATCCATCGCATGATTGATTTGTAGCCATACCAAACCAGATTTCTCATCCTTGGGTCAAGTACCATATAAACTATAGCAGCGAGTACCAACAACATCCCAGAAAGGTAAATCATATTGCTAGCCAAATCCATTAGCAAAGGAATCGCCTGGTATAAAAGGTATCCTCCACCTGCAACCATTCCAGCAAGAACTAGTGCACCAGTGACGCCTTCTGGTTTTTTCCAAAAGGACTTTCCTTTAAAGTTTTCATTTTGTATTGGAGTGAAATCTGCCATGTATTCTTAATTTGCTTCTAATGTATGATTTTTTGTTAAAATTTTAGTCGAACGACTATAGAACATCGATTTTTATAGATGAAGATTGAAATTATCGATATCCTTATCAATCTGATTCATAATACTTTGATGAGTGTGCTCAAATCCATCCTTAGTAGCCTCGATTTTTGATTTGGCATTAGAAATCTCCTCATCTGCGTTGTCAATAGTACTTTGATATTTATTGACCTGAGCTTCAAGCTCTTCGATTTTTTGCTTATGCTTTTCGATTTGTGCCTTTAGTTTTTCAACTTCCTTTTGTTTTCCTGCTACCTTTTTTTGTATTTGATTTTCTAATGCTTGGCCAAATTGGTCATGCTCACGTTGCAATACTTTCTTATAATGCTTAGCGGTATCAATCAATTTCTCTTTTGACAAGCCAACAGTTCCAGCAGTTGCGAAAGCGGATTTGATAGAAGTCGCTTCATCCATATTCAATTCTGAAAGCCTTGTTAAGGCCAATTTGAACTCTAAATAATCAAATCCCGGAAGATTACTTTTTGCCAAAGCATCTGTGAGAAATGCGACACTTTTAGGATCTAATCCATGGACGGAGCCAAAGATTGGTTTGAGGTCATTTTGCATATAAAAACTAAAATCTATTGTTGTTATTAAAGAAGGGAGAACAAGCTATTCTATAAAATTATACTGAACAGTGCCTGGTCAAATCAGCCATTTTCCTTTTATCCGCTTCACTAAAAAAGTCCTTCGAGAACCCAGAAATTAAATCTAACAATTCCTTTTTCTGTTGTTGAGTAAGACCAAAAGCTCTGTTTTCCAGGTAAGAGTTGATTATTGCGGCATCCGAATGCGGAGTAGGAATCACCAATCTTGTCAATTTGTCTTGATAGTCGGGACTAGTAAATATTAGACCATTGACCTTTGCGTCAGGGTCAATAATAGCATGAAGGGTTGATTTCTTTTCGTTAGAATTAATCTGATATGTAGAATATCCAGGCAAATATTGTTGTATGTCCTTGGTTCTTAAAGGTATGTTTTCATTGGAAAACAACTCATATACCTTCCATGAGGTTTTGGATTGACCAAATAGCGATCCTAGAGGCAACATTAATAAAAGCAGTAGTATCTTGTACATATAGCTAGTTTCAGGTACCAAGATAACGAAATTAGCAGTAAAAACGTCCCTAAAAATGGATGAGGGACTGCGATTTTTCGACAGGAAGGATTTTAAGGGAAAGAAAAAAGGATCAACTGCAATTGAAATCTATCAAATTGTAGTTGATCCTTCGAAGTTTGAATGTTTTTAAACCTTAGTTTTTATTGTCATCCAGTCCAACTTTAATTCTTTCAGCCAGATCTTCCCAGTGATATTTGGTGGCTAAATCGGTACTTCCAGAGCCAGTTAGTTCCCGTTGGAGTGTTCTCAATGTTCCTCTGGTTACAGCTTTTACACTTGATCGATCCAAAGCCGCATTTTTTTCCTCCTTCATCACCATTATCAGTTGATCAATATACGCACGCTGCAAATGTTTTCTGAAAGGGTCTACAGTTCCTCTTGAAGTCAATTCACTGAAGATCCTGGTTTTCGTTCCATTGTATAAGTCAATCAAATTAAAACTACCTGGTCCATGTCTTGCTTCCGCTTCATCTAATCGAAGTAATCTCCTTGAGTTGAAAATTCTTCCGATTACTCTTGACTGGAATCTGGATAGTCTTTCAGTTGAACCTGTTGGCTCTATTCTGTCCAAAATGTTTTTATCCAATATCCAAGATGGCGTTTTGAAAAGTTGGTTGTCCAAAAATTCTAAAGCCTGTAATTGTGTGGCTTTAGATACCGGAACATAGACAACACCTTCTTGATCAGTTGTTTTCGAATCTTCTATTACACCTCCTAAATTTGCTACTACATGTCGCATGTATTTTCCAAGTTGCCCATAAACGGCTACGTACATTTCTTCTAGTTGATCGTAGGTTTCTCCCTCCCCGGCTTCTTCGGACCATTTCAATAGGTTAGGAACGATTCTTTTCAGGTTAGCAATTCCGTATTCACCACTTTTCATGGCATCATCTCCTAAATCTTCTGTTTGAGAAGTTGGATCCCAGACATCACCTCTTTGACGACCATATCTATAAGCTGGATCATCTGCTTTCTCTTTAATCCATTTGTTCAAGGTTGATTTTTCGGCATCTGATGACCTTGCATTTTCAACCAATTTATATCCATATACAATTGACCAAATGTCATATTCTCCGATACCAGGATAAAAACTTTTGACCCCATCACCCGGCTGAGCAATATGATTGAATCGAGCATAATCCATAATCGATGGAGCAGTTCCATGAGTTGCACAGAAAGTTGGCGAACGAAGTGAATCTACAGGGTACGCCGCACTGGATCCCATGTTGTGAGGTAATCCCAAAGTATGTCCAACCTCGTGTGCAGACACAAATCTGATTAATTCCCCCATTGTGCTATCATCGAATTTAACCTTTTGAGCATCTGGATTTACAGCGCCCGTTTGAGTCATGAACCAGTTTCTTAAAAGCTTTTGAATGTTATGGTACCAAATTATATCTGATTCTAAAATTTCACCAGAGCGAGGATCATGTACATGAGGTCCCATGGCATTCTGGATATCAGTTGACACATATCTTAATGTTGAATATCTGGTGTCCTCAGCCGACCAATCTGGATTTTCTTCAGCAGAAGGGGCCCTTTTTCCAACGATGGCATTCTTAAATCCAGCTGCTTCGAATGCAACGTTCCAATCATTAATACCTTGAATGATATAATCCACCCATTTGGTTGGAGTCGCTGGATCAATATAATAGACGATTTGCTTTTTTGGTTCTACCAACTCTCCACGGAAATAGGCAGCTTCATCTTTCGGTTCCAATCTCCAGCGGGTAATATATCTTTTGGTCTCAGTGAAGTGTGCTTCCGAACTGTAATCAGTTTGAGTGATAGAAAAATAACCAACGCGATCATCGTAGTATCTCGGTTGCATCGGAATTTCTGGTAAAACGATAAACGATTGGTTCATTTCTACAGACATGGTCTGCGTGATGTTGTTATCTGGAAGTTTTTTCCCTTTGTAAGTTAGTATGTGGCGAACTTCAACATTTTCTGGAAATGCTTTCATGCTAGTCACCATACTTCTTTTGCTATCCAATCCATTGATTTCAAATCGTTTTCTTTGAAATTTGTTGATTGCTCCAATCATCGCAATGTCTTTTGTGAAAAGTGGAGACACTTCAAAAACATAAGAACTAGAATCTTTACCAAGCGCAGCAAGATCGAAGGTTGCAACTATAGGTTCAAAGTTGTTGTTCTTTACAGATTTGTAAATGGGATCATCTTCGCTGGCTACCGAATTGTAACTTACAGATCTCAATAAAATCTTTTCTCCCATTTTTTGCCAACGAATGACTTGTTGTGGGCGAGATTTAACACCAGCTCCACCGAAATTTAGATTTTTAACAAATCCGGAAATTCTACTTACGATTAAAATTTCTCTTTCTAGGACATCTTTGCTGATTTCGAAATAATTCTTCTCGCCAACTTTATGGACGGTAAAAAGTCCTTCTTGGGAAACTGCCTTTTTAGTAATGACTTTATCGTAAGGTTTGACTTTGCTGTCTTTATCCTTGTCCTTTTTTGCGGCAGCGGCTTTGGCAGCGGCGGCTGCTTTTTTCTTTTTAGATTGACTATTTGCTTGCGGCGAGCATAGGAACAATGCCATCACAAAGAATAGCAATGTATTAAATTTAAGATTCATTTAGAACTGTTAATTGGTGTTTGAAAAAAGTTAGCCGAATATAAGGAAAACGGCTTTATGGAAAGGTCTATTTGAATATCATTAACGTTATGGGAATTGGACTAGGCATGTTGGTGATGGGGAGGAGTAATGATCGATAATGGATTTCGTAAAAATCCGTAGGCTTGAAAATCAGTGCATTAGTCTTGGTCAAAGGATTTCGTAAAAATCCGTAGGCTTGAAAATCAGTGCATTAGTCTTGGTCAAAGGATTTCGTAAAAATCCGAAGGCTTGAAAATCAGTGCATTAGTTTTGGTCAAAGGATTTCGTAAAAATCCGAAGGCATGAAAATCAGTGCTTTATTCTTGATCAAAGGATTTCGTAAAAATCCGTAGGCATGAAAATCAGTGCATTTGTCTTGGTCAAAGGATTTCGTAAAAATCCGTAGGCTTGAAAATCAGTGCATTATTCTTGATCAAAGGATTTCGTAAAAATCCGTAGGCTAGTCATCTCTAAGCAATGTGGCATAATTTGGATTTGAAAAAATCCTAGCAACAGCATAAATCCATTTCAATAAGCTGAGATTATAGAGTCAATCAACCAACAATCTTCAATTGGCTATAGCCCTGAGCATTTTTCTCAAGTCGAATCTGAACGTTAATACGTTCCTTAAGCGCTTCTACATGAGAGATTACGCCAACCGTTTTCTGACTTTCTGTTTGCAATTGTTCCAATGTATTTAATGCGATGTCCAAAGTATCTTGATCTAATGTCCCAAAGCCTTCATCAATGAATAGACTGTCTAGTGATACATTTTTTGAAGCCATATCAGATAAGCTCAAGGCCAGTGCCAAACTGATCAAAAAGGTTTCACCACCAGAAAGTGTGCTGACAGCCCGTTGAGTATTGCCTTGATATTGATCGACCACCCGAAGAATTCCATCTTCTCCAGGACGATCCAACAAGTAGCGATCAGACAACTTCAGCAATCTTTTATTCGTAAATACTAAAAGATTTTGCAAGGTCAATCCCTGAGCGAAATTGGCAAATTTATTTCCGTGGGCATCTCCGATCAATTGATTCATGGTTCCCCATTTTTCCAATTTATCGTTTAATGATTTTATGATGGCTTCCTTGTCTTTTCTTCTTTGTCTCAATTTTGTATCGCTATCTAATTGATTTTTAACTTTACCAATTTCTTCAATTAGAAATGCCAGTTTATTACTTTTTTCGGGAATAATAGTATTTAATGCTTCCAAACTTGGGGCATCGACACTGTCTTTTTCCTTAGCAGTTTTTTGTTTTAAATTTAAGCTTTTTATACTCGCACTAATCGCAGATTCTTTACCAATCAATGATTCTTTTTGATGTACTATATCCGCAAGCAATTCGGGTGACAGTAGGTTTTTTTCAAGTTCAAGAATGTTATTGAAACCGAATGATGCAATTTTTGGAGCTAAATTTTCCTTTGTTTGATTGGCAATTTTTACAGCATTCGCCAAATTCTTACTATTCATTTCAACGACCTTTCCATCCTCAATGATCAACGCTTGGTAATTGTTAAATTTATCTTGTAAATTATTGCAAATGGTTGTCGGGTCAGGGCCTTCAAATTTTGCTTTTCGCTTGGCAACTAAAGATTTATATTCATTTATTAACGCGTCGAATTGTTCGTATTCTTTAATCAATTCTATGTTCAACTGTAATGCGCTATGCGCCTCAATGGCCAACTCTAAATCTTCATTTTTTGAAATCAGATTTTTGAGTTGCTTTTGCAAAGTTGACAAATCTTTGGATTTAATCGTTGGTTGCTTTTTCTGAATTTCCAATAAATGTTCCTTGTTGTGTTTGGCCTCATGAACCAATGCTGAGATGCTTTTATCAATCAAAGTTATGGAAGTCTCCGATTGCACCAATTTAGCTTGATGGTCTTTGATCAATTGTTTTTCATTGTTGATGGCCAGCAAATTATTGCTAATTTTTTCTTCTAATGCTGACCTTTCATCCTCAGGTAAATGTATTGAATAAGGATGTTCCAAGGAACCACAAAGTGGGCATGGTTTTCCATCAGTCAGTTGCTTACGGTGCGCTTCTAAAGTGGCTATTTTATTGGCATCCTCTTTTTGCTTTTTGAGTAACTTATCTATTGATTCTAGCGATTTTAATTGAGCTTCGCACTTTTCGATTAAGGGTTTTGTTTGGGAAAAAATTTGATGGAACTTTGCCCTTTCTTTATTGGCCTGCTCTTGTTTAAGTTTGGTCTCTGCTCCATGTTGAATCAAGTGATAATAATTCTCCAAATCACTCTGCAATTGAATCGATGCTTTCAAGTTATTTCTTAAATCTGAAATTTTATCATCTACTTTGATTTTAGATTTTTTCAATGCCGCTTGTAAAGTAGCCTGATGATCTTTCAAAAAAGGAATCGCTTCATTAGCACCAATATTTTCCTTAATTTCTAGCGGGTAATTGGCTTGCTTCTGAGTAATTCTTTTGCGTTGTTCAGCGCCATTGGCTTTTCTATGTCTCAGGTCAGCATCCATATCGTTGACCTCTTTTTCAAAACTGCTCATGATCGTTTTGAAATTTTTAGCATCAACTTCCTGCTTTGTAAGCACTGCCATTTCTTGAATTACCGATGACAAATTTTTCTTCGCACTCGCTAAGGATTTTTCAAATAATTCAAGGTTCGTTTTTGCTTCTTTTTGATGAGCTTCGGCAGCTTTGTAAGTAGTCAACTCCGCTTGCAAGGGACTTACTTTTTCATGTGCCGCTAATTTGGCTAGAAGGGGAGCAAACTGATTTTTACTTAGGGTTAACTGTTGCTTAGATTGCGCCAAACTTTTTAACTCTTGTTCAATATTGAACAATTCAGTTTTTATCGTTTTGGCAGTATTCAAATCCTTGAGCAATTTTTCAACGGCTGTTTTTTCCTTTGTTATTTCTTCCAGTTGTTTTTGTAGCGCATTCAAGGCTTCTTCGTCCAGAACATGAATCTCTCCTAGGTTTTCAATCTCATTAGCAACCGCCGCTTTAATTTCTTTGTGCCTTGAAAAAACTTTTGAGCCAATCTTTCGATAAATGCCTGTCCCAGTAATATTTTCAAGCAATTGGCCACGTTCATTTTTATCGGCCTTCAAGAATTTAGAAAACTCACCTTGTGATAAGATGATGGACTTGATAAATTGATCATATTTAAGGCCAATGATCGATTCATTCTTTGACGGTACTTCTGATCTTTTTAGATCAAAGTAATTGCCATTTTCTTCTTGGAGAGACATTTCATAATCTTTCAGTTTACCTTTCTTGGTTTTACTGACAGACCATTTGGAAATGTACTTTTTTCCTCCTATTTGGTAACTTATTTCTGCAAAAGCTTTATTAGCAAAATGAGTAATTACTGAGCCCATTCCGCTCATTTCCCCCTTGGATATCGCTTTACTAAATCTTGGAATTTTATTGAATAAAGACAACGTAATTACATCAAGGATCGTAGATTTTCCAGAACCAGTTGGGCCAAGGATGGCAAAAATTCCAGCCGTAGAAAGAGGTGTTTCTGTAAAAGAAAGAACATGTGGACCGCCCTTTAAGTTGTTTATATTGCTAAATCGAATTTCTAATATTTTCATGCTTCCTCTTTTTCTTGCACCATTTCTAGAATTTCAATAAACGCATCTTTCAAACCTGCTTTTTGTTCCTCGTTTAGAGTTTCAGATTCTATTCTTTTTGAAAAAACATCTAGGGGATTTAAGTCTTCAATATTTTCACCAGCCTCAAATAAATCGGAAGTGTCCTTAGTTCCGGCTTGAAAGAATGTTCTTCCTTTAAGTATAGTAAAATCTGGATGATCGTGGTATCCAACTTTGAGTTCTTCTACTTTGGCCAAAAGCAATGGACTAAACGCAGCTTCAGTGATTTCAAGTTCGACGAACGAAACCAATGGATAATCTGGTTGGTAATTTTTCAACGATTCAGTGACTTTAGTATAATCACCTACAATTTTTTTCAACTCCCTAAACTTTGGAACTTCTACGATTTCAGGACTAGAAAATTTTCCATTGTTCAATTCAATAATGACAACAGACTTTTTATCTGTCTTTTCCGAAAAACTCAAGGCAATTGGAGAACCAGAATAGCGCACCATTTCATTCTTTCCAATGATTTGCGGACGATGGATGTGGCCCAAAGCAACATAATCAAATCCAGTAAATATACTGGCATCAATCGCAGCAGCATTTCCTACATGAATGTCTCTTTCGCTATCCGAAGGGTCTGCTCCGATTGCATACAAATGCCCCATGGCTAAAGCTGGAGTATTAGTAAATTTGTCTTCACAAATCTTAGCTAAACTTTGATAATGCTTTTTGATTCCTTCTCGAATAGCTTCTGTTCGATTTGCATAAAGTTTATCAGTTTCAGCATTTCTCAAATCTTTATCTCTGAGGAAAGGAACGGCAGCAACAATTAGTTTTTCTTCACTGATCTGAATTGGAATTAACTCTTCTTCAATTGGATCCAAAGCACCACCAATGACATGAACATTGAGTATGTCAAGAATTTCTTTCGGCGCATTCAATAAACCAACTGAGTCATGATTACCACCAGTGATAATAATCTTAATCTCAAGTTCATTTAGATTTCGCAATAATTGATAATACAATCTTCGGTCCTTAGCACTAGGATTTGCCAAGTCAAAAATATCTCCAGAAATTAGAAGCAGATCTATGTTTTCATTTTTTATTGTGGCCAGTAACCATTCTGAAAAAAGAATGAACTCATCCTGCAAACTGCGCTTGTGGAGGACTTTCCCAATGTGCCAATCGGCTGTGTGTAGTATTTTCATACGCGCCAACAAAATAGGGTATTATTTGCGAAAACTGAGTTGAATTTTTGCGTAAATGGAACAATCTTATTAGGAATTTTTTATGATCCAATGCATAGCTCTTTTTTCAAACCAGGATACAGTTGATCCACGCTCTGAAAAGCCAACATGTCCGCCATTTTTAGGCATTTCAAATTCAATAGATTCAAATCTGTCAATAAAATTTTTTGGATAACATTTTTTTCCTAGCAAGGGATCATTCTTTGCGTTGACAATCAATACCGGTCGATTGATCTGATGCATAAAATTTAGAGGAGTTGCTTGTTGATAAAATTCTAATTCATCTTTACATCCGGCAAGCGGAGCGGAAAAATGTCGATCAAACCAAGTCCAATGTTTGGAATTGTCCAGTTTAGATAGATCTAACAGACCGGGAAATTGAGCAGCTTTGACTTTAATCTTTTTAGAAAGCATGCTGAAAAAACGTTTTCTGTAAAATGCGCCTTCTTTAGTATGCAATTGATGAACGCCATCTTCTAGGTCTAGAGGGGCTGAACAAACAACTGCTCCCTTAACCTCAGTTGGTATTGATAGGAATTTTTTTCCCAAATAGTTTAATGAAATATTTGCACCCATGCTGAATCCGGAAAGCCAAATTTCTTGGTAGCCATGTTCATTGATGACATGATTGATCACTTCGGAAATATCTTCTACCTCTCCATGATGATATAATCTTGGAGCCTTGTTCATTGTACCG
The DNA here is from genome assembly GCA_937928045.1 of uncultured Saprospiraceae bacterium. Lineage (GTDB taxonomy): Bacteria > Bacteroidota > Bacteroidia > Chitinophagales > Saprospiraceae > JABDJM01. The sequence goes on from CALFWO010000015.1 coordinate 137,662, forward strand.
CCACAGGATCTACAATTCCAAGCCAAAACATCAAAATTATTTTCACTAAAGTATTTTGCAATTCCTTTTATATATGGGCGCTGGCTGTTTCCTTCAAGGCCATGAGAAAGTAACAATAGCCGATCATTTCCATTTTGAAGCCAATCCAGATCTACAAAATCCCCATCGGATAATGTAAAAGATTCACGAGAATAGGGTGCAATTTTCGGATTCCGAAAAATAGCTGGAAGTAAGGTTTGAAGTTGTCCGTTAAATTGAAAAAAAGGAGATAGAAATTCCAAGTGTTGCATGCCGAAAGATAGCCAGCATTATGGAATTAGCCGAGATTTCTTGATGAGAATTGTTCTTAGAAGATAGGATCATTAAAAGCATCAATTCCGTTCAAAAGGAACTGATGCTTTTAATTAATTATTCATTGATCGTTTGAATCTTTATCACTTGAGTTTGACTTCCGGACTGAACGAATAAAAAGTACAGTTGGTTAGTCGGTAAATCTAATTGCTCAAAAAATATGGATGGATTCCTTTCTGCGAGAAGTTGTTCTTCCCAAATAACTTCGCCTCGTATATCTGAAAGTCTGATAATGGAGTTAGCGTTTTTGGTTGGTTCGAATTGAACGTTGATCTGACCAGAACTTGGGTTTGGAAATACTTGCGCAAAATTTGGGGAAACATTAGATTCGAATTTTACAATTTTGATTTCTGAATAATCGTATTGCCCATCAAAATCCATTTGCTTTAATCGATAGTAATTTTTGCTACCCAATACATCTTGATGTGTATAGTTATAGTCGTTAATTCTATCGCTATTTCCTTGTCCATTGATAAAAGAAAGGTCTATCCAATGTTGTGCATCTCTGCTATATTGAACAAAAAATCCTGCATTGTTTCGCTCTTGAGCAGTAGCCCAATTTAGATTAACTACATTTTCATTTTTCGCAGCATTAAATGAAATTAGTGTAACTGGTAATGCGGCAAGACATTGATCTATAACGTCTGAAATAGAAGAACAATTAGCTCCATTGTTTTCAATCTGACGAGAAATAGGCAATGCCACAAGCGTACAAAGTCCTTCGGCGGTGCAAATGTCTAAAGAACTGTTTCCTTTAACAATGAGGGCGGAAGTTGAACCAACTACCGAAAATCCAGAAATATCAGATAGGTTGGGATTATCCATAAAAGCCGTTGCAATCCCTGGGTTATGATTGTTAATCCCTGTAATCGTGGTGAGATTTATATTCTGATCTATTACTAATCCTCGCCCTGAATCCAGGTTATTCAAACCCGAAATGGAAAGCAAATTGTCGTTATCTCTAATTGCAACCGAAAGCATTACATTCAAATTGTTCAAACCTGATATTGAAGTAAGTGCATCATTGCCGATGATTTCGAACTGTTGACCAACAGTAGAAACAGCATCCAAGCCGCTTATGTCAGATAAGTTATCATTATCTAGGATCTGAAGGCTGAGATCTACCGAAGAAATATTGTCGAGACCAGAAAGTGATGAAAGCATTGGATTTGCGGAAATGATTAGGTTTCCTGTAATTTGAGTAAGACTCGAGAGTCCACTAATATCATTGATGTTTGAAGGGACAATTGGAGAAGTATCATCACCAATAGTTAAGGATCCTGGTAACACTGCGCAGGAACCATAGTCAGCAACAAAAGTATTCACTTCGGCTTGAGATGATAAGATTACATCTCCAGAAGGACATTGAGCAAATAGATTTGGGGAAAAGGTAATTAGTAGGCCTAGGATGATCATCCTAGCCGGGTTCTTCTTGTTCATGGTATGTTTTTTCTTTTAATCCAGATACCCGAAGTATCTATGCAGCAATCTAAGCCATTTTGAAGTTAAATGCCACAAAAAGAACGGTAAACTGCTGATATCTAAAACTTTAGGGTATAAATCCTAATGAAGATCTTCGCTTTTGACGTTCATTTTCCATAGATGGGTACAAATTTTTGGACTTAAAACATGTTATAACATCTCCTTAACAGCATCTTAAGGCTTCAGTAATACTTTGTGGTAGGTCTCATTAGTCCTTTAATAAACAATCAAATATTAATTCACCCTCAAATGAATTTACCATGAGACCAACTATCTTAAAAAACAACAGCTTACTAGCCTTAGCAGCAATATTTTTGTTGAGTGCTTGTACCAATTTGCAAACTGCAATTGATCGTGGTAATTATGATTTAGCAGTAGCAACTGCAGCCAAAAAACTGCGAAAGAAAACCAAGAAAAAAGCGAAGTATGTCGCTGCTTTAGAAGAAGCTTTTGACAAAGCTAATGCTGAAGATATGGCGCGTATTGAACGATTAGAAAAGCGAAACAATGCTAACGCTTGGGAAAAAGTATTTCACTTAGCGTTAGATATTGAACACCGTCAACATCTAATCAGTCCGCTTTTGCCAGTAATTGATGAAGAAGGTTATCAGGCAAATTTCAGGTTTGTAAAGACTGATATCATCTTGGCTCGAAGTGGGAAAAAAGCTTCCGAACTGATTTATAATGAGGCTAAAAACTACATGGTTTTGGCCAGGAAAGGGGATAAGAGATCCGCGCAAATAGCTTACAATAAATTGGATCGTATCAAGCAATTTGATACCAACTATAAGGACATGATTCAGTTGAGTCACGAGGCACATGAATTGGGAATAGTAAATATAGTTTACACCGTTACCAATAGGGCACACGCCTTTATTCCAAATAGAGTCAGAAGACAAATGTTAGATGTGAATGTTGCAGCTATGAATACATTTTGGGAAAGGTACCATGTTGGAAATATTGGAATCGCTCCGGACTACGAAATGGAATTGAATGTTTACAACATCGAAATGGGACCGGAATTGATTAACGAAAAAGAATACCAAGAAAAAAAGCAGATTACCAATGGGTATACTGTGGTGAAAGATAAAAATGGCAATGCTAAATTGGATTCACTCGGTAAGGAGATAAGAGTACCGAATACAAAGTGGATCATGGCAGATGTTCTAAGAACAACACAACGAAGAGATGCTTGTCTTCACGCAAGAATGATCGTAAGAGATTTGCGAACCAATAGCATTGTAGCCAATAGAAATTTCTCGGGCAGAACATCTTTTGAAAACTGCTTTATTGAATTCAGAGGTGATCGAAGAGCATTGTCTCCAACATCTTTGAAACACTTGAACAACAGACCGCTTCCATTTCCATCTGACGGAAAGATGCTTTTGGATGCAAGTTGTCAAATCATGCCAGCAGTGAAGAGTAGTATTCGAAACACAAATTTAGGCTAACTCAAACAGATGCGTCAAATAGGTTTAGGTGAATAGCATAGACGAGACCACGATTTTCGAATCGTGGTCTTTTTTTTGTGGCTAAAACACGGAAAAAGTTCTTCACATTTAGCGTTTTTTGAGCGAATTTTATCAAATCCAATCAGTCCTTTTATTACCTTCGCTTTCATTATGAAGGGAATGAAAAGTATATTGTTAAAAGGAGGTTTTATCGTGAATAAGGGCAAAACCACCACCGCCGATATCTTTATTAAGAATGGAAAAATCGAACAGATTGGTTCGAATCTGGATATAAAGGCGGACAAGGAAATGAAAATAGAAGGGAAGTATGTCATCCCCGGAATTATTGATGATCAGGTCCATTTTAGAGATCCTGGATTGACACACAAGGCTGATCTATTTACAGAGCCAGTAGCCGCTGTAGCTGGTGGAGTAACCTCTTTCATGGAGATGCCAAATACCATTCCTAATGCATTGACGCAAGAATTACTGCAAGATAAATATGAAATGGCTGCTGAGAAATCAATCGCCAATTTCTCATTTTTTATGGGTGCCTCCAATGATAACTTGGAAGAAGCTTTGAAAACAGATGGTAAGAATATCTGTGGCCTAAAAATATTTATGGGATCTAGCACTGGGAACATGCTAGTGGATGATGCGGCGGTCTTGGATAAACTTTTTCGAAATATCCCGATCCTAATCGCGACTCATTGTGAAGATGAGAAAACTGTTCGCAACAATATGGAAATCTATCGAAATCGATATGGAGAAGATGTACCGATTCGATTACACCCTGAAATTAGATCTTCAATTGCTTGTTTGAAATCATCGAAATTGGCGATTTCTTTAGCTGAACAGCACGATGCCCGATTGCATATTTTACATATTTCCACAGCTGATGAATGTCAGCTATTTAGAAATGATATTCCATTAGAACAAAAGCGAATAACCAGCGAGCTTTGCGTACATCATTTGTATTTCAACGCTAATGATTATGAACGATTGGGTACTCAGATAAAATGTAATCCGGCAATAAAATCTCAAATGCACCAAGGTGCATTATTACCTGCCTTATTAGACAACAGATTGGATATTATTGCGACCGATCATGCTCCACATACATGGGACGAAAAAAGCAATACCTACTTTAAAGCACCATCGGGAGTTCCATTGGTTCAACATAGTTTGAACGTCATGTTGGAATTGTATCATGCGGGAAAAATCTCTTTGGAGCGAATTGTAGAAAAGATGTGTCATGCACCGGCAATCTGTTTTGAGATAGAAAAAAGAGGTTTCATTGAAGAAGGCTATTGGGCAGATTTGGCCATTGTAGATTTGGAGAAAGAGTGGACGGTAAAAAAATCTAATGTTCACTATAAATGTGGATGGTCTCCGTTTGAAAATCACAATTTTAAGGGGAAAGTTGAATCAACTATTGTGAGTGGTCACCTAGCCTATCACAATGGAAAATTCGATCATAACAAAAAAGGAGAGCGGCTAACTTTTGACCGAGATTAATTCATCAATATAACCTTGTAGAATAAAATGATGAGACAGAAGTAGATCTGTGGATTGATCACCTTCAATGTTTTAGCTAAACCATTACACCAACATTCCAGCAATTGCTGCAGTTAGGAAGCAAGCAACTGTTCCCCCTATAAGTGCTTTTATTCCAAACTCAGTAAGTACTTTTCTCTGACCTGGAGCAATAGCCCCAATTCCGCCGATTTGTATTCCAATTGAAGCAAAGTTCGAGAATCCACAAAGTGCATAGGTGGCGATAATCAGAGATTTTGGTTGAAGAACAATTCCGGCTTCTCGGTATTTTTCAAGACCTGAATAAGCAACAAATTCATTGATTACCGTTTTTTGACCTAGTAACTCTCCAACTAAAAGAATGTCTTGCGTAGGTGTTCCCAAAATCCAGGCGATCGGTGAAAAGAGCAACCCAAGAACATAAGTAAATGTCAATCCTTCAAACCGGCCATCGGTAGCTTCAAAAATGATTGAATTTAATCCAGTCCACTCGCCAATAGTTCCACATAGAATTTCATTCATCATGTAAATCAAAGCGGTGAAAACAAGAAGCATTGCTCCAACATTTACTGCCAATTTGATTCCATCTGTGGTACCACTGCTAATAGCATCAAGTAAGTTATTTGAATCAGAGTTGGCCATTTCAAGACCTTTCGATTTTAGTTTGGAGGAGCTGTCTTCGGGATATAATATTTTGGCAGCAATAATTGCGGCCGGAGCTGAAATAATAGAGGCCGTCAGTAGGTGCTTTGCAAAGTACAATTGCATCTCTGGATCACCTGCGCCTAAGTATCCTACATAGGCCGCGAAAACCCCACCGGCGATAGTAGCCATTCCACCGGTCATCAAACAGAGTATTTCAGATTTGGTCATAGATTCTAAATAGGGTTTTACGACCAAAGGAGCTTCTGTTTGACCAATAAATACATTTGCTGCGGCCGCTAAAGATTCAGGACCACTTAATCCCATAGTTTTACTCATGACATAAGCCATCCCTTTAACTATAATTTGTAAGAAACCGATATAATATAGAATGGAAGAGAGCGCAGAGAAGAAAATAATAGTTGGCAAAACTTGAAAGGTGAAAATGTAACCAAAGCCGTCCATGTTAGTAACCAAAGAGCCAAACATGAATTCTGAGCCTGCTCTGGTGAAATCCAAGACCTTTGTGAAAAAACTAGCTATATAATCGAACGCTACACTAACAAACGGAATTTTCAAAATGGCTAAAGCCAATACAAACTGCATTGCTAAACCAACGAGGACAGTGCGCCAGTTGATGTTTTTACGATCGGCGCTTAGGACATAACAAATGCCAATTAATACAGCTAGACCCAAAAAGCCTCTAAAATATCCTAAGATTGCATCCATTTGTTATTGTATTTGTTCCAAATGTAGCGATTGCAGACGATTTTTGATAATCCTGATAAAAACCTTTGAAAACCTTCAAGAGAATAGCGGAATTTTGATAATTTTCCGCTATGAACAAACCTTTTATCGTTGGCGTCTGTGGGGGATCTGGATCTGGAAAAACATGTTTTATCATGGACTTGATAAAGTCCTTTGATGATAATCAAATTACAATAATCTCTCAGGATGATTATTACCGGCCTCGGGAGGAACAGAAAGTGGATAAAATGGGTATCGTAAATTTTGATTTGCCTACATCAATCGATAAAGTTGCTTTTCAAAAAGATATTGAATCGCTTATGGCTGGTGAAATCGTACAGCGTCAAGAGTATACATTCAATAATTCTTCTAAGAAAACGAAGATGTTAACCTTTCATCCAAATCCTATCGTGGTGGTGGAAGGGCTTTTTATTTTTCATTATAAGAAAATTCGAAAGTTATTGGATCTTAAAGTTTTTCTTGACGCAAAGGAAAACCTTAAGGTGGTCAGAAGAATTAAGCGAGATCGAATTGAACGAAATTATCCTTTAGATGATGTTTTGTATCGATACGAAAATCATGTTTTACCTTCTTTTGAAAAATACATTCTTCCCTTTAAATCAAAAGCAGATATAATTGTCAATAACAATAAGGGATACCAAAACGGGCTTTCTGTTTTGTCTGGTTTTATTTCTAATTATTTACAGGTAGGTATAAAATAGGACGACTATTTTCTGTTTAAATCTTTAGTGTTTTCATAGAAGTAATTTTCTTTTTTAATACAATTAATTTAGCCTTCTCTTCTTGGGCGCGGATGATCCAATGAACTATTGGTAAAGGAGCTTTAAATGGAATAATGCACACAGAAAAATTAATAAAGTGATTGAATTCGATGGTATAATTATTTTTAAGTTGCTCTAGCGGTTTCGAAAGAGTACATCATTTTTTCTTTAAATGGTACCATAAATATTTAAATTATTTTTTATCTTTGTTTTGTCTGAGTTATTGTCTTATCTAATTTTTTGAATCTCCTAGGTTCACTTGTGTTTAATAAACCCCTAAATCAAAAAATCTAACTTTCTTATCGGGATATTTTTATCCAGTCTTATCTATTTCTAAATATATGATTGTCTATTCTACTGTATAAAATGGTGTAAAACCTATACAGTTGTAGCTCGTTGATGTTGTTTTAAAAAGAAAACAAATGAATTTATTCAAGGCCTATGCTTTGGGTGAAACTAGTATTGTATTTATTAATATAACCCTTTTTTTAAAAAAAAATTATGAAAAAATCTACGATTTGTAAACGATCAAATTTTAAAAAACTGTTTCCACAATTACCAACATTGATTCTATTATTGAGTCTTTTTGCTTTTGACGTTAGCGCGCAATGTACACTTGATGCTGGCTGCCGTAGGGATATGGATGAATCCTGTGTCGGGGCTGCTGATGGGCAAGTGAGTGTTATTACCTCCGGAGGAACAGCTCCAATTACTTTCTTATGGTCAGCTAATGCTGGTAGTGCAACGACTCCAGTTGTTTCAGGATTACCTGCTGGACTGTATACTGTAACTGCTACTGATATGAATGGGTGTATAGATATATGTGCAGCTCAAGTCAACATAGGTAGTGATACTAATTCGCCAATAGTGACTTGCGCAGATTTTACTGCATCTTTCGATGATTGCCCAGCAGGATTGGGGCCAAATACTCCTAATGGAGTTTGGTTTCCCATAGGACCTGCAGGTGGGTTCACTGCTGCATCTGGTGGGTCTTATTCTATGTTTCTTGATCTATCAACTTGCATAAGTGACAATTGCACAGACCTTGAGGATATTGAAGTAACCCTATTTAGTTCTTACATAGAAAGTAGTACAGCATGTGCGATAACTTTAGTAAATGAATTCTCCGTACGGGATCAGGCAGGGAACATTTCTCCTGATAGAATCATAACTCGTTTTACTATTGAGGATATGTCTGGGACTCCTCCAATGATAGTTTGCCCTCCCAATGTCACCTTAGAATGTGATGAGTCAACGGTTCCACTAATTGATGGAGGAACTTTACCAAATCCATCAGCAATGGATGCTTGCGATCCTGCCCCAATGTTGGCTTACAGCGATACATTTACTCCTGGAAGCTGCGATCAAAATAGAGTTATAGAGAGAACATGGACTGCCATCAATGCTTGTGGCATTACTAGTTCTTGTATGCAAACTATTACAGTTCAAGATACGGAAGGACCAGTTGTTACCTGTGCTGAATTTACCGCTACTTATGATGGTTGTCCAGGGCCACTTGGACCTAATACTCCTAATGGAGCTTGGATTGCCGTTGGACCTGATGGTGGTTTCACTGCTGCATCTGGTGGAATCTATTCTGTTACTGTTGACCTTACTTCATGTGTAGTTGACAATTGTGGACCACTTGAGAATCTTGAAGTTTCACTACATAGTTCTTACGTAGAAAACAGAACATCATGTGCAGTAACTTTAGTGAATGAATTTTCTGTTAGAGATGAATGCGGAAACGTTGCTGCAGACAGAGTCATCACAAAAATAACTGTTCAGGACGTAGAAGCACCTGTAGTAACTTGTGCTCCCTTTACCGCTACTTATGATGGTTGCCCAGCGCCTCTTGGTCCCAATACTCCTACCGGAAATTGGATTTCTATTCCAGCTTCTGGAACTTTCCTGGCAGCATCTGGTGGAATCTATTCTGTTACTGTTGATTTAAACGGATGTGTGAGTGACAACTGCACAAACTTAGAGGATATGGAATGGTCACTACATAGCTCTTATGAAGAAAATAGAACGTCTTGTTCAGTTACTTTAGTAAATGAACTTTCTATTCGGGATGAATGTGGACTTATTTCTCCAGACAGAGTCATTACCAAAATTACCGTTCAAGATGTTGAAGCGCCTGTGGTTACTTGTGCAGATTTCACAGAAACTTATACTGGTTGCCCTTCGGGACTTGGACCTAATACTCCTAATGGAGTTTGGTTTGCTGTTGGAGCTGATGGTGGCTTTACCGCTGCTTCGGGAGGAATTTATACTGTTCCTGTTGACCTTACTTCATGTGTAAGTGACAATTGTACTGACCTTGAAGATATTGAAGTTACACTACATAGTTCTTATGAAGAAAATAGAACAGATTGTCAAGTTACTTTAGTGAATGAATTTTCTGTAAGAGATGCATGTGGACTTGTATCTCCAGATAAATTCATTACGAAAATAACAGTGCAAGATGATGAAGCACCTGAAGTATCATGTGCAGATTTTACGGCTACTTTTACCGGATGTCCTTCGGGACTTGGACCTAATACTCCCAATGGAGTTTGGTTTCCTATTGGAGCTGATGGAGGTTTTACCGCTGCTTCAGGTGGAAGTTTTACCATACCAGTTGACCTTACTCCATGTGTAAGTGACAATTGTACTAGCCTTCCTGAAATTGAATATACCTTACATAGTTCTTATGAAGAAGGTAGAACAGATTGCCAAGTAACTTTAGTAAATGAATTCTCTTTACGAGATGAATGTGGAAACATTTCTAATGATAGAGTGATCACTCGTATTACGATAATGGATGATGAAGCGCCAGAAGTAACTTGCGATGAATTTGTAGCAACTTTTAATCGATGCCCAGATCCACTTGGCCCCAATACCCCAAATGGAGTTTGGTTTGCTATCGGAGCTGATGGCGGGTTTACTACCGCAGTAGGAGGATCAAGTACAGCCTTTTTAGATTTATCTGGTTGTATTATGGATAACTGTCAAGATCTTGCCGAATTGGAAGTCACATTGCATTCTTCTTATGAAGAAAATCGTGTGCCAGGTTGTTCGGTAGATATATTAAACGAATTTAATGTTCGTGATGCCTGTGAAAATATTGCATTAGGCAGAATAGTTTTCCGAGGACAAATTAGATTCGATGGAGATCCGCCTACGATAGTATGTCCAGCTGAAGCAGTTGTAGAATGCTTATCCCCAACAGATCCAAGTGTTACGGGAATGGCTACAGGATCATCTGAATGCGGTGATGTGATGATAACATTTAATGATGAATTTACACCTTCTTGCGGAATGACTGGAACAATAGTTCGAACTTGGATTGCTACTGACGCCTGTGGAAAAACCAGCTCTTGTACTCAAAATATTGTAATTGTAGATACAACTCCACCGACCATAGTTTGTCCAGCTGATTTGACCATAAATTGTGAAGATTCAATTGATCCTTCAAATGTTGGTATGGCCACTGCAACAGATGGATGTTCGGGACCTCCGGTTTTAACCTTTTCTGATTTCAGTACTCAAGAATCATCAGGATGTGGTCAATTTACCTATACAATAACAAGGACTTGGGAGGCAGTAGATGATTGTGGACAGTCTTCAACTTGCGTCCAAATTATTGAAGTAGAAGATGTTGAAGGACCAATGATTACTTGTTCTGCTGATATGACAGTGGAGTGTGAAGAAGATATTGAAGCGAATGTATCTCTTGTTGTTGCCACTGATAACTGTGATATTCCTGAAGTAACTTTTGTAGGACCAATTTTGATAGCTGGTCAAGCAGATTGTGATGGTGCTGTGTATGAAGTTACTTATACAGCAACAGATGTGTGCGGAAACACACCAGCAGTATGTACACAAACTTGGACATTAAGAAATAATGGACCAATCATTACTTGTCCAGCACCAGTAACGGTTGAATGTGGAGAAGATATTGTTGTTGATCCTTCGGATGTTACAGTAGTTACTTCTTGTGGATCAACATTTACTACAGAAGTTTTTGGACCAAACGTGTATGATGGACTTCCAAATTGTCCGGGTTCTAGATATGTATATCGCTATTTAGTCACTGATGAGTGCGGCAGAGTTGCAGTATGTTCGCGAGAATTTTTCATTGAAAATGATGCACCGACAATTACTTGTTCGCCTGATCAAATAGTGACTTGTGAAGATGAAATCATTACTGATCCGGAACAAATGATAACATTCACAACTAGTTGCGATTTGGAAGCAGATATTGAAGTAGATGGCCCGAATTTAGTTGGGGGGGTACCTACTTGTAATGGCGCTCAATATGATGTTACTTATACCGTTACAGATCCTTGCGGACGTTCTGCGACTTGTACAATTAGATGGACATTATCCAACTCAGGACCAAGCATTGTCATGTGTGCTCCTGATCGTATCGTTGAATGTAATGCAGACATCGTATCAGAACCAGAATTATTGGAAGTTGAATTAGCATGTGGAACTTATCAAATTTTCCCATCAAACATTTTTGCAATTAATGGACTAGGGAATTGTCCAGGAGCACAATACGGAATTACGTATCAAGTCTTTGATGTATGTGGTCGAAGTGCAAGTTGTACACAAGTATGGACAATTGAAAATGAAGCTCCACGAGTGATTCCACCGAATCCAATAGTAGTTGCTTGTTTAGATGATGTTAATCCAAATATTTTTGATGCCGAGGTAGAAACATCTTGTGGATTGGCAATAGAAAGAAGAGAGATTATCGGACCAATTTATGATGAAGACCAACCATTGTGTACAGGTTCAGTAGTTACCTTTTTATATTCTTTCTGGGATGAATGTGGTCGAATGACTTGTGAAGCTCAGACGGTAACTATAAATCCGGGAGCAGCAGCAGGACCAGAATTTGATGATGTCTATGTAGAATGTGATTTATTGCCAGTAGCTCCAACAAGTTTAACAGCATGTGGCATAGATTACGATTTGACGATGTCAGAAAAGATAAAAGAACGTCCAGGATCTTCTGATGATTACAAGGTTATCAGGACTTATTCTGGAACTGATGAGTGTGGAAATATCTTCATGTTCGATCAAACCATATTTGTTAGATGCGATGCTAGTCCTCAACAAGGATCAGATAAGTTATGTATGTTGTCTGATGCAGGATGGGCAGATCAAGAATATGTAATGGAGCATCCTATATTTAGCAAAGTAAAAGTGACACCAGATAATCCTTTGGTAATTGGACATGGAGAGAGAATGTTGTTGATTCATGATTATGCTTGTATCGCTAATTTGTTACCTATTCCAGGTAAGCCAAGAATTTTCTCATACGATATGAACGTTGTTGATTTGTATGAAGAAAATAATTGCACAGGCGAATTTTCTGAACCAGTTAGGAAGTCAATATTTGAAAATAGTTTATTGTCACAGCTTATTGCGTTAAACTTAAATTTCCAAGTTAATCCTCAGGCTGCTGGAATTGATGTAACACAACTGTGTATTGAAATAGATCCAAAACTTTTAGATGAGTTAGGTTCAAATACGACAATTGCTGCCCTTTATGAATTGGCAGAAAAAGCAATATCGGGAGGCTATACAGGAAATACTTACCGGCTATCTAATGAAATTAGAAGAGTATTAGAATACTTTACTGATTGCCCAAGTTACCCATGTGAAATAGAAGTTGATAACCTGGGTTATTCAGATCGAGTACCTCAAGGTTTTGCCAATTTTGAAATTTACCCGAATCCTGCCGTTGATCAGTTGAACATAATCGTAAAAGATGTTCAAGAGGAACTGACTATTAAGATTTATTCAAATATTGGAGAAGTAGTATTTGATAAATCAATTAAGTCATCAACGTATGATCAAATAACCATCGATCATTTACCGGAAGGAATGTATCACACTGTTTTATTGAAAGAAAATAGAGTAGTGCAAACAGAAAAATTCATCAAGGTGAATGAATTCTAGGGTTCTATATTAAATAGATGCTCGGCGGTCTTTCGTTAAGGAAGGCCGCCATTTTTTGTATTTTTTTAATTACGTAATTTGATTAGATCCTCAATTGTAAATATTGACCCAATTTAATTGAGGACAACAATAAAATAAAGTTTAGGTTGTAATATAAATTTACTTGAAGCCTATTATCTTTTAATACTCTAAAATAAATTTTGACAAATTTTGCCCTTTGTCGAGATCTAATTTTTTCCGCAAGCGGTAGCGAGCTACTTCAATACCGCGAAGAGAAATTCCCATAAGATTAGCAATGTCTTTTGAATTTAAATTTAGCCTTAAGAAGGCGCAAAGTTTTTGTTCATTTGGGGAAAGTTTAACAAATTCGCTTCTCAGTCGAGTCAAGAAATCTCCATGAACTTGATCGAAATGATATTCAAACTGTTTCCAATCTTCTTGTAGTTTAAGAGTTGTATCGATGTCTTTTACTATGTGTTCTAATTGAGTTTTTGTTTCTTTATTTTTTCCTTTTTTATTTACCTCTTTTAATTTCTCTTTTATAGTTTCTATGTATTCATTTTTAACAACTAAATTCATTGTAGAGGCCGCAAGAAGTGTAGAAAGATGTTGCATTTCACTTTTTAATTTATCTTCTTCAAGCTTCAAAATGTCTTGTTCTTTTTGTTTTTCAACCCTTTCAAATTCTTTTTGTTTTTCAATTAACTCATTGCGTTTAGTTTCTTCAATTATTTGTGCCTTTTTTAAGTATCGTTGTTTTTGAATTCTTGATGCCCAAAGCAAAAAAATACATCCTAAAATTGCAAAACAAATTTTTCCAAGGGTACTTCTATGGAAAGGTGGTTTGATGATAAAAAGAAATTTCTGACTGGTTATTATCTCTCCAAAATAATTTCTCGTTTGCGCATAGAATTCATATTTACCATTTGTTAAATTGGTATATTCTTTAACAGGCATATTTGTCCATTCACCGTAATCTTCATCAAAACCTTTTAAAAAAAATCTAAATTCTTGATTGTTCATTGCATTAAGGTTAAATGATTCAACCTTGAATTGTAATACCTTTTCTTTGTGCGAAATATTTAATGGTGTAATGTCTTTTAGGTGTTGCTCGAAAGGCTTCTGCATATACAAAATACTGTCTCTAAGAACACTTGTCACTTGTCTAATTATTAAAGGGTTGTCCGGGCGATCTCGATTCTCTAATTCAGGTTTGTAGTTAATAAAGCCTTCATTCGCGTTGAATAAAACACCATTTTCCGTATTTACTGAGACATTCAGTAAATCGTTATTAAGAGAATATCGAAGTTGAAATAGAGAGGAAGGAACAAAAGCATAATTGTTACTGCTGATTTGTTTGTAATAACCTACAAAATTCTCGGAGATGATATGAATGTTTTTTTTGTTGTCTTGTGTCATTAAATAAACAGGCTCTTCGGGAATCTCTTGAGAGAAAAAATCAGCTTTTGCAATACGATTACTTGACTGGTCTAATTGAAAAACCCCAGCCGGTGTAGCCAAGTAAAGTTCGTTGTCAATTTTATTTAGTATAATTTGTTCTTCAATAGGTAGTTTTGAATCATTTGGTATTTTTTCTACATCTGCTCTGGTCAATGTCTCATTTAAATTTAGTTGGAATATCCCTTTGTAAAATTGTCCAACCCATATTATTCCATTTTGGTCTTCTTCGAAAAAACGACTGGATTCATCAAAACCTTCGATTTTTTGAACTTTTTGCAAAATTAAATTTTCATCAACTTTGAATAAATAAAGGCCGGAATAAGTTCCTCCGATGGCGAATTTGGGATTGGACTTTAATTGTTTGATTTGCCATAGACCTTTGGTATTTACGAGTTGTGTTGCCTTTCCTTTTTCTAGTATAAATAATCCCGTGTGATGACCTGCGTAAAGTTTTCCTACTATTTTTTGCATGCCATAGGCAGGCCCTTCAGTTCCTTTTAGAAACACACTTTTATTCGAATCTTTAGCTAAATAATATATTCCGTTAGAGGTGGTAAAATAAGTTCCGTCATCTAACTCATAGGCTTCGTATCCGCTACCTTGTAGGTTGATTTCCTGGTTGATAAATCTCATGGGGGAATTGATGTCGACCAAGGCAATTCCATTTTGCATACCTACCCATAAATTACCTGAATAGTCCTGAAAGGTTCTAAGGCAAGCATTTGTCTGTAGTCCATCTGCACTGGTAATATTTTCGATAGTCTTTTTTTGTAAGTCGTAAAGAAGTAAACCTGCCGTTTGGGTAGAAATCACTAACCTAGAATCTGAAAGTTGAAGAATATGGTTTACATATTTCCCGCTAAGTGTTTTGACTAATTCAGGATACTGACTTGTGACTCCAAATGAACTAGAAAATTCGATTAAACCAGAATTGTAAAAAAGTAGTAACCCTTCGTTTTGTGGAATAATGCCTGCAATGATCTGGCCCTCATTTTTTTGAGCATAATTACTTACCAACCGTCCTTCTATTATTTCATATAATTTCCCATTTCTATTTTGAATGTATAATTTTCCATTTGCGAGAAAAGAGCGATCCAATCCACCTTTTTGAGTAAGGACATTAATCGATTGACCATCATAAACGTAAATTCCTTGAAAGGTGCAAAAGTAGACTTTTGAATTTAGCAGGAAAATATCCCAAACCTCGTCAAAATCCCGGGAATTAGTAGGAACCAAATCCATTAATGAGATATAATTCCAATTATCAGTCAAATAACCAAAAGTGCCTTGTGATCCAACGTAAAGCCGATTTGTTCCTTCGTCGAATGCTAAAGACCTTTTTTTCTTTCCACTTTCAAATGCATGGACTTTCCAACCATTTCCATTGTAAGCCAATACTCCTAGATTATTGGCTGCAAAAAGTGTCATATTTCTATTTTGGGCAAAATCAATATTTTGTATTCCGGCTTTGTAGTCAGCCGAAGTAAAATTTTGAATAGGATATTTTCCTTCATAACTGTATGAATTATAGGAAATCGCCAGTAGGAGACATATTTGGATTAGATACTTCATGTTGGTTTAAAAAATACGGTTGTGCAGGTTTGGTTGGTATAAATATCACTAATATACAACGAGTTATGATATATCTATGTTAATTTTGTAGTAGTCTAAATTGTTTTTGATGAAATAATTGATTGGTTTTATTTCAAAAGGTAAATCAAACTAAAAACTACTTTGTCCTTATATTTAGCGAGAAAGATTCAACGATTCGTCGAATTATCTATTTACTTGATGCGTTGTTGATGTAATCGAAATCGCGATATCTAAAAAGTAAGACCAAATGAAAAATATCCTGCTCTATATCTTCCTCTTTACATCCACCGTCCTCTTAGCACAAGTTGACCAAGTTGTAGTTGTTAAAAGCAATGCTGGTCATAAATTATTAGTAAACGGTGAAGACTTTATGATTAATGGAATGAATTGGGATTATATTCCAATAGGCACAAATACCGTTAACGCCGATTTCTGGAAAAAATCTGATGACATCATTAGAGCTGGATTGGACGCAGAAATGGGACTTCTCAAAAACATGAATGTCAATGTAATTAGACAGTACACTGGTGTTCCTGCCAAATGGATAAAATACATATATGAAAATTATGGTATATACACAATGTTAAACCATTCGTTTGGAAGATATGGTCTTACCATAAATGGAGTTTGGACCCCAATTACGCTATACGATGATCCCGTTGTTCAAAAACTCTTGATGGATGAAATAACTCAAGTTGCTAATGATTACAAAAATACACCTGGCTTGTTGATGTATCTTTTAGGTAATGAGAACAATTATGGATTATTCTGGCAAGGTGCTGAGACAGAAGACTTTCCGGACGATGAAAAACAGAAGCAGTTTATAGGAGAAAAGAGAGGAAGACCAATGTACAGATTGATGAATGAAGCTGCCAAAGCAATGAAGGCCATTGATACTGCTCGACCAGTTGCGCTTTGTAATGGCGACATTCTTTTCATTGATATCATAGCTGAAGAATGTAAGGATGTCGATATTTATGGTACGAACACCTACCGAGGTGTATCTTTCGGGGACATGTTTGAAGTTGTGAAAACCAAACTGGATAAACCAATCATGTTTACTGAATTTGGAGCAGATGCCTTTAACACTATTAATGGAGCTGAGGATCAGGAAGCCCAAGCTTACTACATGGTAGGCAACTGGAAGGAAATTTATGAAAATGCAGCTGGTGTAGGCAAAGCTGGAAACTCAATAGGAGGATTTACTTTTCAATTCAGTGATGGTTGGTGGAAATTTGGTTTTGATGATCGGAAAAATGCTGAAGTTCATGACAACAACGCTTCATGGTCCAATGGTGGTTATGCAAAAGATTGGATTCCAGGAGAAAACAACATGAATGAAGAGTGGTTTGGGATTTGTGCAAAAGGCCCGACCAACGAAAGAGGTTTGTTTACACTTTATCCTCGGGCAGCCTACTATGCTCTAAAAAATGCCCATCAATTAGATCCCTATGCTGATGGGGTTACGGTGGCTACAGTTAATAACTATTTCGATAATATTAGTTTGATGGATGCTGTGTTAAGAGCGCGAGGAGATAAGGCGGCACTGGAGAGTAACAAAAAAATTCGGTTAAGTACTTTCAGAGCAGAGTTTGAAACCTTTAACACCGGCGGATCTTTGCTAACAACTCCAATCAACGCTATTCCAGTTACCGACCCTGGACAGGGTTCTTTTCCTGATGAACTTGGTTTTGATAACATGCAATCTTTCTTTTTTGGAGTAGAAGCAAATCCGTCATCCAATTTAAGAGCAAGTGCAAGCTTTAATGCAGTGGGAAATGTTGCTGATAATCCTATTGATGAGATATTTTATGAAAACAGGGTTAGAAGTAACTCAGTGACTAGAAGTGGCGGGAATTTAAAGCTTTATAATGCAGATTTTGATTGGACAGCTAAGGACTTTGACTTAAGAGGTTTCTATAGAACTGGGCATTATCACTGGGGTTATGAAGGGGATTTCTTTGGTTTGTATCCAGAAGCAAATTATGGACCCAATCTAGATTTATATAATGGAGAAATACTAGGAATTGAATTAGACGGAAAAAAAGCCTTTAAAGGACTAAAGGCCGCCTTTGGTCCTCAACTCTGGTGGGGGGCGAACCCAGCTTTTCTTTTGAAATATAGCAGGGAAATTAAACATCTAAAAATAACCGGAGTATTTCATGAAGATATTGATGATGTTGGAGAAGCAGTAACTTCCATTGCTGTTCCACTTCCTAAAACGCGCAGAGCCACAATACATTTGGCAAAGAAAATGGGGCCGTTAGAAATTGAACTTGGTGGTATCTGGGGTGGGTCTCCGTTAAATGGAAGATCTTTTCAAATTGTAGAAGGGTCCGAAGGAGATTACGAAGTTTATGAAGATGAAATTAAACCTTCAGATAACTGGGGTGGTAAGGCCAAAATAAAATTTTCGAAAGGAGCATTTAATTGGTATGCTCAAGGTGCAGTGATGGGTCTTGTTGCCAATGGTGGCGCGGATGGCACAAGAACTTTTACCGGATGGAGATTGAAAGATAGTGGAAGTGGAAATCAAAACAACTTTCTATCAGGGTTTACCTTTTCACTGGGAGACTTCCAAATTGCACCTAATTTCTTGTGGCAAAAACCACTTGTTGGACCAGTTCCAGCAGATATTCAAGGGCCTGGCCGATTAAGAAATATTCAAGATGATCCTTTCGCAGTAAGATCCAATAGAGAAACGATTGCTGGAGAATTATTAATCACTTTTGATCCTACTCCAGGAACTTGGATGTACGAATGGGATAATGACCGTGCTGAAGATGCTAAATTCGCCGTTAGTGCAGGGTTAGTCTATCGCCATCTTCCTACCACGCAGGATGCAGCAATCGGATTCTTAAGCAATAGAAATTCCTTTGCCTTTCCTCAATCCGCTCCAGCTCAAGATTTATGGGAATCAAATATTAGAATCGTCTCCAAGATTAATCGTGACTTTGGATTAATTTCAAATGTATTATTTGGTACTGCTCAGTCCAATGGAAGCGATGATAGATTAATTGAGCGTTATGCATTGGATTTAAGGGCCATTTATAAAAAATTGAAGTTAACATCTCATGTCAAAATTAATGATTGGGGCCCTTTTGATTATCACCGTGATTTTAATTTGACTTATCCGACTCAACTCATGTTTGATCTGTCTACGACGCTTAGTAAACCAGGATGGTTTGTTTTGCCAAGTACTCAGATGGGCATTCGTTGGACTTGGCGTTCATTAGATAAATATTCACCAAGATATTTACCAAATGCAACAGCTTCCGAATTTGCAACTGGTCCTATTATTAGTCCAGAAGGTTTCGACAACGGATCTGAATGGGAGTTCAGGACTTATATTCATATCAACATTGGTAAATAAGATTAAGATGAAAAATAATATATTTTTTAGATCGAAAATTATATGCCTTCTTGGCATAGCTTTAATATTCAGTAATTGTACAAGAGAGCGATCTGATGATGCTATTGCTGCTACTTTTCCGAAAAATGGAATAGTATATCTGGATGGATTTAGTGCTGGATTGGAATACTTACCTTTTGCAGGTTCTTTTTTTGAAGCTTTCAAAGTAGACGAAGAAACAAAATATGAAGGAACTTCTGCTATGAGATTTGACGTTCCCAATGTAGGTGATCCAGATGGAGCTTATGCGGGTGCAATTTTTCCGGACTATGGAGGTCGTAATCTCTCTGGATTTGATGCCTTAACTTTTTGGGCAAAAGCGACTAAGAAAGGAACGATTAATGAAATAGGATTTGGTCAAGATTTTCGAGAAAATAAATACCAAGTAACCTTCAGTAATCTTGAGCTCACTACTAACTGGAAGCAATACACCATTGCTATACCAGATCCATCGAAATTAGTTGAAATGAATGGATTGTTTTGGTATGCAGAAGGGCCAGAAAATGGAGAAGGATATTCTTTCTGGATTGATGAATTGCAATTTGAAAGATTAGGAACAATAGCGCAGCCTAGACCTTCTATTATGGGAGGTCAAGAAGTAACCATCCAAAGTTTTATCGGAGTAGTAAACCAAGTTGCTGAATTGACTCAAACGGTTAATTTAGGAAATGGCCGTGATCAGACTATTGTCGCTGCACCTAGTTATTTTGAATTTACATCTTCAGATACTAATGTTGCTACTGTAGATGAATCTGGAAATGTTTCAGCTCTTAATATTGGAACAGCAGTAATAACCGCTACTCTAAATGGAGAACCCGCTGCTGGTTCATTAATCCTTGAAGTCTCAGGAAGTTTTGACCTGGCTCCAACACCGACTCAAAACCCAGCCGATGTAATATCTATTTTTTCTGATGCTTACACCAATGTGCCAGTAGATTACTATAATGGATATTGGGCGCCATACCAAACTACGCAGGGGCAAGATGATGTTAATATTGCAGGAGATAATATTATTTCTTACACCGATTTAAACTTTGTTGGAATCCAATTTTTAGTCGATGCTCCGACAATTAATGCTTCTTCAATGACGCATCTGCATATTGATATCCAACCGAGAGAAGACGTTAGTCCTGCCGATTTTTTAAATATTTCAATTGCTGATGTGGGACCTGACAATCAATTTGGTACAGGGGATGATTCATCCGGCGAAATCACGTTGAATAGTTCAAACTTAGTAAATGGCGAATGGTACAGTTTAGATATTCCTTTTTCTGATCTCGCCGGTTTAGGTGGAAGATCAAACTTAGCACAAGTTGTCTTTGTTTCTGATGCATCCATTTCTAGTATCTATGTTGATAATATTTATTTTTACAATGATGGTGGGGTAGTAAACCCAGTTACACCAGATAATGCTGCTCCCAATCCTATACAGAACCCCGCAGACGTTCTCTCAATTTTCAGTGATACTTATACCAATCTTGACGGATCAGATCTAAACCCTGATTGGGGACAAGCGACAGTAGTCACTGAAGAACTTATTGATGGAAACAATACGCTGAAATATTCTGGTTTGGATTATCAAGGATTGCAATTGCTGGCAGCACAAGATGTATCGAACATGGAATTTTTACATATAGATTATTGGACTGCGAATTCTTCAATATTTAATTCTTATTTGATTAGTTCTGGACCGATAGAAACAGCTTATTCAATGCCGGTACCAACGGCCGGCTGGGCAAGTGTAGATATTCCTTTGGCAGACTTTTCTCCTGTTGAATTAGCAGATATTATTCAGCTTAAATTCGATGGTAACGGAGATATTTATATGGATAATATTTATTTCTACAAAACATCAAGTGGAGGAACTGAGCCTTCATCTTCGGCTACTACGCCTACGGTAAATGCTTCGAATGTCATTTCATTATTTAGTAATGCTTACACTAATGTGCCGGTCGACACTTGGAGAACTGATTGGTCGATGGCCACTTTGGAAGATATTCAAATTCAAGGAGATGACACCAAGTTATATACCAATTTAGATTTTGTTGGTGTTGAAACAGTTGGAGGAAATTTAATTGATGCCTCTACAATGACTCATTTCCATGTTGATGTTTGGACTCCTAATATGACAACCATTAGAATCAAATTGGTTGATTTTGGTGCAGATGGTGGTTTTGATGGAGGTGATGATTCGGAACATGAGTTGGTTTTTGAAAATCCTGGACTTTCGCAGTGGATTTCCTATGATATTCCACTTTCGGATTTTACAGGTTTAAGTAGTTCCACGAATATGGCTCAGTTTATTTTTTCTGGATTACCAGCCGGAGGAGGTACACTTTATGTGGACAATGTTTATTTCCATAATTAATAATTTAAGGTCTTAGGATTTATTTCCTTTTGATAATATTTAAATAAGGTTGAAATGTTTAAAAAAATAGATTTCATGAATATGAACATTGTTTTCTTTAGTTGTTTGCTAATCTCTTTATTAGGATGTAATACAGATGAAACACAAACTGTGACGACTTTGAATAATATAATTTTCGAAGATAATTTTGATACTGACGGATCTATAGATGAGTCAGCGTGGAACTTTTCCATCGGAAACGGCTGTGAGTTTATAGCCGGTTGCGGATGGGGAAATAATGAATTGCAATATTATTCAGATCGACCAGAAAACGTTAATGTTGAAAATGGAATGTTGCATATTACAGCTCGGAAAGAATCTTTTGAAGGTACGTCTTACACCTCTGCTCGAATAAATACAAAAGGTAAAATCGAACAAAAGTATGGACGTTTCGAAGCAAGAATGAAATTGCCTTGGGGGCAAGGCATGTGGCCGGCTTTCTGGATGTTGGCAGCGAATATTGAAGAAGAGGCTGCAGATAATGATCCTTCTACTTTGGCTTGGCCATTTTGTGGTGAAATTGATATCATGGAAAACCGTGGCCAAGAACCAACGCTTTTTGGAGGAAGTCTTCACGGCCCTGGATATTCAGCTGGTGAACCATTGACCAAATCATATAACTTCGAAAATGACCGATTGGATACTGATTTTCATGTTTTTGGTATAGAGTGGGGACCAAATTACTTTAATTTTTATGTTGATGATATCCTTTACAATAGAATAACGCCAGATGACATACCGGGAACTCCAAAACCTGATTGGGTATCGACAGCTTATCCTGGAGCAGAATATGATGGGTTGTGGAATAGTTGGGTTTTCAATGACCAACCTTTTTACATTATAATAAACTTGGCTGTCGGTGGAAACTATGTTGGAGCACCAAATGAAAATACAGTATTCCCGCAAACTATGTTAATTGATTGGGTCAGAATTTATGAAGGTGCTGAGTAGCAAAAATTAACCCTAATATTAATCTTTAACCCCTTGCGTATAATATCGTTTTAGTAATAAAAATTAATAATAAAGAATGGAGGCCACAGTAGAAACGACAGCCACGCAATTAGAAAAAGTTCAATTAGACAATGAATTTTTCTACAAAATAGCAGAAAGTGATGTTTTGCGTCCTTTCTTTATGAGTATTGTCAGTGACTCAGATCATTGGATGTTTATTTCTAGTAATGGGGGGTTAACGGCTGGAAGGAAAAATAAAGAAAGTTCATTATTCCCGTATTACACTGATGATAAAATTACAGAGTCTACGGATGTTACAGGGAGCAAGTCCATATTTCAGGTAAAAAAGAAAAATCAAATTCACATCTGGGAACCTTTTTCAGAACGATTTGAAGGAAAATATAAAACGACAAGAAACTTATACAAAAATGTTTTTGGCAATAAAGTTCTTTTTGAAGAACTAAATCATGATTTGGATCTAACATTTAGATATCAGTGGAGTTCAAGTGATCAATATGGATTTTTAAGGACATCTTGCTTAATTAATACCTCCAAAGAGCCTGTTGAGGTTTCTATTTTAGATGGTCTTCAAAATATTGTCCCTTATGGTGTGGAGAGTTATTTACAAACTAATCTTAGCAATTTAGGTGATGCCTATAAACGAAGTGAAGTTGATATAACCACAGGTCTGGGTCTTTATACATTGAGTGCAATTATTGTTGACCGTGCTGAACCAAGTGAAGCCTTAAAAGCCAACACAATATGGTCAAAAGGATTTGCAGATGCTCGATACTTAGTATCTTCCTTACAAGTGAAAAATTTTAGAAAGGGACTTCCCGTTCGCCAGGAAGAAGATGTAAAGGCAGAAAAAGGCGCTTATTTTATAAACGCGGATATTGCTTTGATGCCTAGCACAAAAAAGGAATGGATGATGATCGCTGAAGTGAATCAAAACCATTCAGATGTTGCTAAATTAACTAAAGCAATAAAAGATGATCCGGTGCTGATAGATAGCGTAAAGCAAGATGTAGAAGACGGGACAAAACGTTTGATTGCTCTAAATGCTGGAGCGGATGGTCTTCAATTGACTTCAGATCACTTTAGGGATACCAGACATTTTTCAAATGCATTGTTCAATATAATGCGCGGTGGTATATTCGATCAAAACTATGAAATAGAGCGCTGGGACTTTAGTATATATTTATCAAAAGCAAACAAGGAGGTATTTGAAAATTGCAGTTCGCATATTGATAGATTACCAGATACATTTTCTCTACCTACTTTGAAATCTTTGGCTTATGACAGTGATGATTTAGATTTCAGAAGATTGTGTCTAGAATACATGCCACTAAAATTCAGTCGTAGGCATGGCGATCCTAGTCGACCTTGGAACAAATTTTCAATCAATACTAAAAACGAGGAGGATGGTTCAAAGGTATTGGATTATCAAGGGAACTGGCGGGACATATTTCAGAATTGGGAAGCGCTTGCCCATTCTTATCCAGCGTTCGTGGAAAGCATGATCCATAAATTCTTAAACGCTTCAACTTTTGATGGCTATAATCCCTACCGGGTTACTAAGGATGGATTTGATTGGGAGGCAATTGAGCCAGATGATCCTTGGTCTTATATTGGATATTGGGGAGATCATCAAATAATCTATTTACTTAAATTTTTGGAGTTTATAGAAAACAACTCTCCAGGTAAATTGAATCAATTGTTTGATCAAGAAATATTCGTTTACGCAAACGTGCCATACAAGATCAAGAGCTATGAAGAAATTCTAAAAAATCCAAAGGAAACTATTGACTTTGATGTTGAATCTGATGCTGCTATTCGAGCCAAAAGAGCGCTAGAAGGTGCCGATGGAGCTTTGCTTCACAACGAAAAAAATTCTATTTATCGAGTAAATTTTATTGAAAAAATATTAGCAACTGTTTTGGCCAAATTATCCAACTTTATTCCTGAAGGAGGAATATGGATGAATACACAGAGACCTGAGTGGAATGATGCCAATAATGCCCTTGTTGGAAATGGGGTGTCTATGGTGACACTATATTACCTAAGAAGATTTCTAAGTTTTTTTAGAACGATAGTAGCGAAATCTGAAATAGAGCGAATAGAAATATCTAATGAGCTTATCGTTTTTTATAAAAAAGTCGTCAAAACCTTTGAAGATCATGCTTATCTTTTGGAAGGAAAAATTATTGATAAAGATCGGAAGCAAGTTATGGACGGTCTTGGTGAAGCAGCTAGCCAATACCGCAACCATATTTACAATCAAAATTTTTGGGGAGAAAAACGAACTGTATCAAACAATGGATTAATTCATTTTATTGATTTAAGTCTTCAATTTATTGATCATTCTATTGAAGCTAACAAACGTAAAGATAATTTATATCATGCCTATAATTTGATGACAGTCGAAAGCGATGATTCGATTTCAATTTCCTATTTAAGTGAAATGCTGGAGGGGCAAGTGGCGGTGTTAAGTTCTGGTTATTTGTCTTCTAAAGAATCACTTCAAGTTTTAGATGCTTTGAAAGCCAGCAAACTATTTAGAGCAGATCAATATAGTTATATCTTATATCCAAATAAAGAATTACCACGCTTCAGGCAAAAGAATAATATTCCAGCAGACGCTGTTAATAAATCTGATTTGCTAAGACAATTGGTTGAGGACGGGAATGTTGAAGTAATTGAAAAGGATATTAACGGAGTGTTTCACTTCAATGGGAATTTACGAAATGCGGATGATCTAAAAGTAGCTTTAAGTCAACTCAGTGAATCTGGTTATTCTGAACAATTCGTAGAGGAAAATGAATCGCAGATCCTACAAAGTTATGAAGACGTTTTTAACCACAAAGCTTTTACTGGTCGCTCAGGAACTTTCTTTGGTTACGAAGGCTTAGGTTCAATCTATTGGCACATGGTTTCTAAACTTTCTTTAGCAGCTCAAGAATGTTGCTTGAAAGCGGAGGAGGAAAAAGAATCGGCAGAGGTTATCGGAAGATTGCTCGAGCACTACTATGAAATAAATGAAGGTATTGGAGTTCATAAATCTCCAGCGCTTTATGGTGCATTTTCTACAGATCCTTATTCGCATACACCTGCAGGAAAAGGTGCGCAGCAACCAGGGATGACAGGTCAAGTAAAAGAAGATGTTTTATGTCGTTTTGGTGAATTAGGCATATTTGTGAAAAATGGACAATTACTTTTTAATCCATCTCTTTTGAGAAAAAATGAATTTTTACAAAAACCTGAGATATTCGAATTCATAGATGTAAATATGAAAGAAAAGCAGTTAGAAATAAAAGAAGGGGAACTTTGTTTTACTTACTGCCAAGTTCCAATAATCTATAAGCTAGCACCGGAAAAATTTATAGAAATTGAAGATAATAATAATTCAAAATCCAAGATTGATCATTTAACTATTGATGTAAATACTAGTAGTAAAATATTTAATAGAACTGGTCAGGTTACAAAAATAATTGTTGGATTGACAACATCACAACTAAAATAAAATGAAAGCAATTCTTATCACGATTGGGTTTATAGCAATGACAACATTGTTGTCTTGTTCTATGCAATCGGTAGATAAGGAAAGCAATTCTCCAGAACCGAAAAAAGAAATGACTGCAAAAGAAATTTTGGGCAGTTCGGACTACCTAGCAATTTCTTATGGAGGATATAGAAACGCTGATCATGATATCGAACCTACTATCGATGAACTGAAAGAAGATTTAAAGCTTCTCTCCGCAATGGGAATTAGGATCATGCGAACTTATAAGGTACATTTCCCACATGCGGCCAATTTATTAAAAGCGATTAGGCAACTTAAGCTAGAAGATCCTCAATTTGAGATGTATGTCATGCTTGGCGCATGGATTGACTGTAAGCATGCTTGGACAGACCAAGAACCGGATCACTATCAGGAGAGTGAACGTAATGAAGTAGAAATTGCAACTGCAGTAGAATTGGCGAATCAATACCCAGACATTGTTAAAATATTGGCTGTTGGAAATGAAGCAATGGTGAAATGGGCAGCTGCTTATTATGTACAACCAAATGTAATTTTAAGGTGGGTCAACCATTTGCAAGATTTGAAAATAGCGGGTAAACTTTCAAAAGATCTCTGGATTACCAGCTCTGATAATTTTGCTTCATGGGGTGGCGGGGATTCGGAATACCATGTAGAAGATTTAACTGAGTTGATCAACGCAGTGGATTATGTTTCCTTGCATACTTATCCGATGCACGATACACATTATAATCCAATGTTCTGGGGTATATTGGAAAGTGAAAAAGGCCTATCCAAAGAGGAAAAAATTTCTGCAGCTATGACGCGCTCAATGGCTTATGCCAAATCACAATACAATAACACGGTAGCATACATCCAAAGTCTAGGAATTGAAAAACCTGTTCATATTGGTGAAACTGGCTGGGCGACCGTTTCAGGAGGACTTTATGGTCCGAAAGGATCAAAAGCGACGGATGAATATAAATCTGCTGTTTACTACAAGTTAATGCGAGATTGGACAAAGAAGGAGAAAATAGCATGTTTTTACTTTGAAGCTTTTGATGAACCTTGGAAAGGAGGAGCGGATGCAAAAGATTCTGAAAAACACTTTGGATTATTTACTGTAGAAGGCAAAGCGAAAAATGCGATTTGGGATTTAGTAGACCAAGGACTATTTAAAAATTTGAAACGCGGGGGTAATCAAATTACTAAAACTTTCGACGGACAAATAAATAAACTTCTGGAAATGATCGATGAACCACCTTTGAAAAAAGATTCAGTGTCTCAATAATTCTATCCCAATTTTTTATATTAATAAATAAAAGAAACGACTAAATGAATAATACGACCACTTCCACTAAAAAGATTCCAGTTGGGCAAAAAATCGCCTTTGGGATTGGAATGTTTGCAAATCAAATGTTTCCTGCAATTCTAGGAATTTTCATGGTCGTATTGGTTCAAGATTTAGGGTTTCCTGGTTGGATGTGGGGATTGATCTTTTTTGCACCAAGGATATTTGATTCTGTTACCGATCCGATAATGGGATTTATCTCTGATAACACAAAATCAAAATGGGGAAGAAGAAGGCAATATGTTTTTATCGGTGGAATAATGATGGGAATTTCATTTATTATAATGTGGCAACTTTATAAAGAAAATTCACTGGAATATAATTTTTGGTATTTCTTCCTATGGTCCTTAGTATTTTATCTGGGTTTAACCCTGTTTAGTGTGCCTTATGTCGCTATGGGGTATGAAATGACTGATGATTTTCACGAAAGAACAAACATAATGGCCACCGCTCAGTGGATTGGACAATGGGCTTGGGTTATTGCACCTTGGTTCTGGATTATTATGTACGATCCCGAATGGTTTCCGTCAGCGGAAGTAGCAACTCGAGAATTAGCAATTTGGGTTGGAATTTTTTGCGCGCTTTGTGCTATTGTACCTGCACTATTCATAAAAAGTGAATCAACTGAGGATAAAGATTATTTGCCACTTAGTTTTTCAAATATTGGTTCCAGCTTAGAAAATATTGTAAATGGATTTATTGAGGCTTTCAAACTAAAACCTTTCAGAAAAATTTGTGGTGCTACTTTTTTAATCTTCAATGCCTTCAATACAGTTGCAGCGTTAACTTTTTTTGTAATTGTATACAAACTGTTCAATGGTGATGCCGGTGCTACTGGTGTTTGGGTAGTGCTCTTTGGATGTTTAGGAGCGCTTGGGACAACTTTTATTGTAATTCCTTCTATTACCAAAATGTCAAAGTGGTGGGGGAAAAAGAATGCCTTTATGGTAGCTCAAAGTATCTCAATTGTAGGATACATCATGCTCTACTTTTTATTCATTCCTGGTAAGCCATGGATGTATATTATTGCTTTGCCATTCTTTTCTTTTGGAATTGGCAGTTTGTTTACAATTATGATGTCTATGACGGCGGATATAATTGATATTGATGAATTAAACACCGGTTTGAGAAGAGAAGGAATTTTCGGAGCTATTTACTGGTGGATGGTGAAAGTGGGCTTTGCAATTGCTGGAGCATTGAGTGGATTAATCATAGCTATTGTTGGTTTCAATCCAGATTTAGCAACAGTCGATCAGCAAGGAGCGGTGGATGGTTTACATGCTTTCTTTTGTTTCTTTCCAATGGCCGGAACAATCATTGCGATTTTCGTAATGAAGGATTATAATATCACAGAAGAATCTGCGAATGAAGTTCGCGCCAAAATAAATCAAAGGAAAAGGGCAGTAAATTAAAATGCTTAAAGATTAAAATTGGTAATTAAATAGAATTAATGTTTGATTTGAAATATACTTTTATTCGAATAAGACTAAATCAGATAATCATTTAAAACTTAAATAACTAAATATGAAGTATTCGACATTCGTACTTTTATTACTCTTATCCAGTTTAGGATATGCGCAGGTCAGTCTCCCTATAGACTTTGAATCTGCTACCCTTGATTATGAGCTTACTGACTTTGGGGGAAACATGTCTTCCATTGAAGTTGATCCAACTGATCCGAATAACATGGTTGGAAAAGCAATCAAAACGGCTGGTGCTCAACTTTGGGCAGGAACAACCATGGCAGAAAATGGATTAGCTGCTCCAATTCCATTCACAGTAGACTCTACAAAAATGTCAGTTAGGGTTTGGTCGCCAGATGCTAATGTTCCAATTAGATTAAAAGTGGAAGATGCAACTGATCCTACGATCAGTGTTGAAACAGAAGCCTTGACCACTATGGCTGGAGCTTGGGAGACGCTCGAATTTGATTTCAATATGCAAGCTCCAGGAACAGCTGCAATTAACTTGGCAAATGCTTACACTAAAGCTTCAATCTTTTTCAATTTTGGAACCGATGGTGCAATGGCCGGCGAAAAAACTTATTACTGGGATGATGTAATGATGATAGCAGGAGCAAGTGGACCGATGTTGGCTCAAGCTGACTTACCACTAACTTATGAAGATACTGCCACGGTTGATTATGCTTTAGTAGATTTTGGTGGGAATGTGTCTGAAATCGTTGTAGATCCAACGAATCCTAATAACTTAGTTGGAAAAGCAGTTAAGCAAGTTAGCGCCCAGCTATGGGCAGGTACCACAACAGGTGGTAATGGATTAGCTACAGCCATTCCTTTTACAGCCAATGATACTAAGATGTCTATGCGTATTTGGTCTCCAGATGCTAACACTCCAATTCGATTGAAGGTAGAAGATGCTGCTAACCCAGCGATCAGTGTTGAAACAGAAGTAATGACAACCATGGCAGGCGCTTGGGAAACACTTGAGTTTGATTTTGCAATGCCTGTTGCTGGAACTGCAGCGATAAACTTGGCGAATACTTATAACAAAGCTTCAATCTTTTTCAATTTTGGAACGGATGGTGCAACAGCGGGAGAAAAGACTTACTACTGGGATGATGTAATGTTCGTAACTGGTGGAGGTGGCCCAACTTTGACTCAAGTAAGCTTGCCAATTACTTTTGAAGATACAACTACAGTTGATTATGCTTTGGTAGACTTTGGAGGAAATGTTTCTGAGATTGTTGTAGATCCAACGGATCCAAACAACCTGGTAGGAAAAGTAGTTAAATTGGGTGATGCTCAACTTTGGGCGGGTACAACGAATGGAGGAAATGGTTTAATGATGGCCGTCCCTTTTACAGGAGACTCCACTAAAATGTCTGTTAGAATTTGGTCACCGGATGCAAATACACCAATCAGAGTAAAAGTAGAGGATGCAACAAACGGTGCAATCAGTGTTGAAACAGAAGCTATGACTACAATGGCAGGCGCTTGGGAAACATTGGAGTTTGATTTTAGCATGGAAGCTGCCGGAACTGCTGCGCTTAACTTAGCAAATACTTATGACAAGCTTTCTATCTTTTTCAATTTTGGAACAGATGGTGCAACAGCTGGTGAAAAAACTTACTACTGGGACGATGTGATGATGATTGCTGGCGGTGGTGGTCCAATGCTTGCACAAGCTGATTTACCATTGACTTATGAAGATACAGCAACCGTCGATTATGCTTTGGTTGATTTTGGAGGAAATGTTTCTGAGATCGTTGTTGATCCAACGGATCCAAATAACCTCGTAGGAAAAGCAGTAAAGCTTGGAGATGCTCAAGTATGGGCAGGTACAACTAGTGGGGATAATGGATTGGCTAATCCGATTCCATTTACTGCAGACGATACAAAAATGTCTATTCGTATTTGGTCTCCAGATGCGAACATTCCGATTAGATTAAAAGTAGAAGATGCAAACGATCCAACAATCAGTGTGGAGACCGAAGCCATGACTACCATGGCCGGTGCTTGGGAAACACTAGAGTTTGATTTTACAATGGAGGTTGCTGGTACTGCAGCACTAAACCTGGCAAATACTTATAACAAAGCATCGATCTTTTTCAACTTTGGAACAGATGGGGCAACAGCTGGAGAGAAAACTTACTACTGGGATGATGTAATGTTCGTAACTGGCGGTGGCGGTCCAATGTTGGAACAAGTCAGCTTGCCAATTACATTTGAAGATACAGCAACCGTCGATTATAATTTAGTAGATTTTGGAGGTAATGTTTCCGAAATCGTTGTAGATCCAACAGATCCAAATAACCTTGTTGGAAAAGCAACAAAACTAGGAGATGCACAGCTTTGGGCCGGTACAACTAACGGAGATAACGGGTTACAAACGGCCATACCTTTCACTGGAGATTCAACAAGAATGTCTGTACGTGTCTGGTCACCTGATGCGAATATCCCGATTAGACTAAAAGTTGAGGACGCAACGGATCCTACAATAAGCGTAGAGACCGAAGCAATGACGACTATGGCAGGCGCTTGGGAAACCCTTGAATTTGATTTCAGCATGCAAGCTGCCGGCACAGCTGCATTGAACTTGGCAAATACATATGATAAGGTATCAATCTTTTTCAACTTTGGAACAGATGGAGCAACGGCCGGAGAGAAAACCTACTATTGGGATGATGTCATGATGACTGCCGGTGGTGGTGGTCCAATGTTGGATCAAGTTAGTTTACCAATTACTTTCGAAGATACTGCTACTGTTGATTATGCATTAGTAGACTTTGGAGGAAATGTTTCTGAAGTTGTTGTAGATCCAACTGATCCAAATAACCTCGTAGGAAAAGCTATTAAATTAGCAGATGCTCAGCTTTGGGCTGGAACTACAAATGGAGGCAATGGCTTATTGATGGCTGTTCCATTTACTAGTGATTCAACGAAAATGTCTGTACGTGTTTGGTCACCAGATGCAAATACTCCGATAAGACTAAAGGTAGAAGATAATACCGATGGAGCGATCAGTGTGGAAACAGAAGTAATGACGACCATGGCAGGAGCATGGGAAACATTAGAATTTGATTTTAGTATGAATGTTGCTGGTACTCCGGCGCTGAATTTAGCAAACACTTATGACAAAGTTTCTATCTTCTTTAACTTTGGAACAGATGGAGCTACTGCAGGAGAAAAGACTTATTATTGGGATGATGTAATGATGATTGCCGGAGGTGGTGGTCCAGTCTTAGATCAAGTTGATTTACCAATCACTTTCGAAGACACAATGAATGTTGATTACGCCCTAGTTGATTTCGGAGGAAATGTATCCGATATCGTTGTAGACCCAACAGATCCAACCAACACTGTTGGCCAAGCAATTAAGCTTGGAGATGCTCAGGTTTGGGCTGGAACTACAAATGGTGGAAGTGGCTTAGCGAATGCGATTCCATTTAATTCAAGTGATACAAAAATGACCGTTAGAGTATGGTCTCCAGATGCTGGTACTCCAATTCTATTGAAAGTGGAGGATGCGACAGATCCAACGATAAGCGTTGAAACTTTAGTGAGCACAACAATGGCAGGTGTTTGGGAAACGCTTGAATTCGATTTCAGCATGGAAGCGGCCGGGACAGCTGCCTTAGATTTGACAAAGACTTATGACAAGGTTTCGATCTTTTTCAACTTTGGAACAGATGGAGCAACTGCTGGTGAAAAAACCTATTACTGGGATGACATTATGTTTGGCGAACTTGTAGGGATTCAAACAATCAGTGCTTCCGAAGCAGGAATTATTATAGCACCAAATCCGGCAAGTGATTTCTTTAATATTGAATTTCCAGAAGCATTAAATGGACCGGTAAATTTACAATGGTTTGATGCTAACGGAAGATTGGTAAAGACTGAAAAAGTTGCAAGTCAGACTACAACACTTAGTGTAGATGATTTGAATGAGGGAATGTTCTATTTGAGAATTGAAAATAATAACCAAGCTTATTATCATAAGATGGTTATCGTAAGATAATATTTGTTCAATTTGATAATGTATCAATTATGGCGGTCATCCTCAGGAAGGCCGCCATTTTTTATTGGCGGTAAAATGAAAATGATCGGCAGCGATTTGAAAATCCAGACTATTTGAACACAGCTTTAATCAATCTCAAAAGCTCGTTTGAAACAGAGCTTACAGATTTTCCAACTTAATATTGATTAAATAATTTCCTCAAAGGATTCATCACTTTTGAAGTACTGATCAATGACGGTCAGCCTAGAGTGGTGCATCTGTTGTAATACTGGAATTGCAACTTCGGTTAAATGTTCCTCAATCAATTTCGATAAATCATTAACATTGTCCAACTGTTCACCCATCTTGAATTTGTAAGTCAACTCTTGTGGACCTTGCTCATATTTAACCAAGAACTTATGTTCTAATTGAAAGCAAGTAATCTTAATCCCGTCAGTTTGAGTTTCTTTGATAATTCGCATAGTTGCAACTTTTAAGCTTTGTAGTAGTCAGATATATTTTCAGAAAATTGTTTGTACAGTGCTGCTAGTTTAGGATCAGTTTTCAAAAGCTTAAGATGTCTTTCAATAGTTTTCTGATCATCTCTTTTTGCCGGCCCAGTTTGCGAATTTCTTGGGTCATTGGCCAAGGCTTTCTTCACAGTTTCTTGAATTAAAGGAACAAGTAATTCAAAAGACAATCCTTTTTGTTCTACAAAATTAGCGGAAAGACTGAGCAAATGATTAGTGAAATTATTTACCATGACCGCACCCAAATGCAGTTGCTTTCTTTCTTGATCAGTAATAAATTGAACAGCAGAACTTATTTGTTTCGCCAGCTTGAAAAGGGAATTCCCAAGCCGAGTGTTGGAGGCTGTAATACAAAATGGAATTTTCTTTCCGCTAATTTTTCGACCTTTAGAAAAAGTCTGTAGTGGATAAAAAACACCGTAATTAGCGCATGCTTTTTTTAAAACCGTGCTAGGAGTACTTCCAGAACAATGCACGATTTTGGCCTTTGCCTGAATTCCTGACGGAAGATTACCTGCAATGTTTTTTATTACATCATCCGGAACTGCTAAAAGGAAAAGACCCGAATGGAATTTTAATTCCTTAATATTTGTCCGAAAATTTGCGTCCAATTGCATGGCCAATTTAGTGCCTGTTTCCTGATTGCGACTGTGGACTTCGACGATGTTCAAACCAGCTTTTTTCAAAAACCCTCCCAAGGCTTCTGCCACATTTCCAGAACCAACAATGCTGATTTTATTTATCGCCATGACTATTTCAATCGCTTGAACATTGAAATCAGAAGACCTAGCATCATCATTATTGATCCTAACCAAAATAGATTAATACCAGGGAATAGAATCGCTTGAAGTACGATGTAATCCGTTCGCTTGACATCCTCAGCAATTTCAATTGGTAACTTGATGCCTTCGGTCTTAGATTGTGCAACACTGATCTTTATGGAATTGGTCTTTGGATCAACACTTTCAAATCGAGTATGTAATCCAAAAGGAGCATTGTAATCTTTGATGCTAAAAGAATTATTTCCACGAATGAAGAAAATTGGTTTCGCCGTTTCTTCATTCCCTTCCTTATCTTTTAATTTTAATATTGCGGCAATCGCCAAGTCTCCTTCTTCCGATTTGTAATTTAAATCGGTAGGATTTGATTCAACGGTTTCAAAAGTTATTTCATAACCATTGAAGTTAATGGACTTGTCTTTGAGTACATCAAATTTGCTATAGTCTAACTTGTTTTCTTTTTCAAAATAACGTTCTACAATCTGTTGAGGTAACTTTACCTTGATATTGAAATCATTAATGATGTCCGGGAATGTTAGCAAGAAATCTTTTCTTAAAACCAACATCGGTTCCATCGACTTTACTTCTCCTGTCTTTTTGGATTCCAACATCAAAGGCAAACCTATAGCCAAATCACCTGGTTCAGATTGATAATCATGATGTTCAGGCGAACGATTTACGGTACCTACAGTAACTTTGTATTGAGGGGTTTCGAATGCTTCGTTTTCACCAAATTCATAAAGAATATATTTTAAGCTGTCTTCTTGTTCTTGAGCATATTCTCGATCAGTGTCAGCTCTCGGTAAGTTAGAAATATGCGTAAAAATATCTTCCTTTAAATAATGATGCGTAGCAGGATTTGATGCCGCAATTTTATCAAAAGTTTTTGTGTATAAGACATTTGGAGAAAGGGTGAAAGTTTCTTCTACTGCTCCTGTTTGGGGATTTAGTTTTTTATAGTTAATCTGAAAGCTTCTAGTAAATCCGCTGATCGTATCTTTCTCATAAGTAACTTCATAGCCATTCATAAACATGGGCATGCCTTTGAATAGCAAAATATTTTTTCCGTAATCTTCGTCAGAAAAACTATCAATAGAATTTCTTTGAACCAATGGATTTGAAGAAATAAATCTTTTGTTCAAGCCTGAAGCCAGAACCCCTAAGATCAAAAAGCCAAATCCCAAATGAGAGAAAGCAGGACCGAGTGCAGAAAAACGAAGTCGCATAACGCGCACCAAATAGTCAAAGTTTGAAATCACAGCAAAAACACCGGCAAACAAAAGCAATTGGTACTGCCAAGCATAAGCGTTGATCCATTGCGCCATGAGAATGGTCCCGGCAAGAGACAGGACTAAGATAATCCCAAGTTGTATTAAAAACTTATTTCTAACCTTCGGGAAATTGATTTCTCTAAATCTTAAATATTGAGACATTCCGGACAGCAAGGCGATGAATATTCCAATCCAAAGTTGATATTTATTATAGTGTGGAATTGGTTCAGCAATGACGACGCCTTCGTAGAAAGGCTGAAAGATTTGTCGAATCTTATTGTATACCGGAAGCGAAGTCGAAGTAGTAATCAATACAGAAGAAAACAATAAAACCAATGCGCCAATGAACATCCAAAATTCCTTCGAAGACAAACTTTCTTCTTTTTTCGGAGCAGGAATAGCTTTCCAAGAAGTAGCTAATTTATAGACGCCCCAAAAGAGGAAAAATAATATAAATGCAACCAATTGATTTTCCAATCCCATTTCTGTAAACGCATGAACAGAGGTTTCTCCAAGTACTCCAGACCGCGTCAAAAAAGTAGAGTAGACGATCAATACAAAAGTTAAGATGTAGAATAAATAGGTACTGCGAGTAGAGTAGCCCGTGGCGGTAGCAATGGCATTACAGTGTAAAGCAGCTAACAAAATCAACCAAGGAACCAGTGACATATTTTCCACAGGATCCCATGCCCAATATCCACCAAAACTTAAGGCTTCATAAGCCCAAGCACCACCCATTAAAATTCCCGTTCCTAGAATAGCTCCTGAGAAAAGTGCCCAAGGGAATACCGGCTTCAACCAACCTTTGTGATCGCCAGTCATCAAGCCCGCCATGGCAAAGCAAAAAGGAACAGCAGTCGAGGCAAAGCCTAAAAATAAAGTCGGTGGATGAATCGTCATCCAATAATTTTGCAGCAATGGATTTAATCCAGTACCTTTTATCAACTCCACATAATTAGCTTGCGCAAAGATCGGAGCGGCCATCATATCTCGCAACAGCATCATCGGACTAACACCAATTCTAATGTCATCGCCGAATGGAAGATAAACACCAAGAATCATTGATCCGATAAAAAGTTGAATCAAGCAAAGCGTCAACATTACCGGCGCCCGCCATTTCCCTGCTTTTTTCAATAATATAAATCCCAATACAATGTGCCAGAACATCCACAACAAGAAACTACCTTCTTGCCCTTCCCAAAATGCGGAAAAAATATAGCGCATTGGGAGGTCGTCTGAAACGTGTGCCTGAACATACTGGTATTCGTAATATTGATTAATCATGATGTAGAATATAATTCCAATCATGACCAAGGTACTTAGTCCGTGAACGATAAAACTTTTAACACCTATGGATTCCCAACTGGCGCCTTCGTTATCATTTCTATGTTTGAATCCTTGGTAAAAAGCCCAAGCTCCGAGAAGAGCGGCTACAAAACTTAAGACATTCAATCCTTGACCTATAAGTCCTGGCCAAAGATGTTCTCCTACATACTGAATTTCGTTCATTCAACTTGGTACTTTCGTGCTAAGAGGCTGCGTTTCTGAGTGCGATTTCTTCGTCTTTATACTTCGAAGGACATTTCAATAGAACATCTGTCGCTACAAATTCTTCTCCCTTCATACTTCCGGTCAAAACCACAGTTTCAGACATTTCAAAATCCTGAGGCTTACTCATCAAAAGAACACACTTTTTTGCAATGCCTTTTGTGTCCTCAATGAAAAAACTGAAATAATTGGGATCTGTCGCGGGATCATATACCATCTCGCGATCTTTCAACAATTTTCCAGCGATTTTAACGACGCCTGTATCCATTTTGGCGTCTTCAAAATTCGCGTAAGTAGCTACTTCTCCAGATAAAGAAAGGAGCAGACCGATAGATGCTGCGATCACAATGATTCCAATAATGTGCAATTTTTTCATTGGTGGGAAGATTGATTGTCTCAAAGGTACTCAGTATTACCATTTACTGCACTTTTCCCTTATCATGATTAAGTAAAATATGCTGCTTTTGACTAATTATAAAGGTACGGCTTCAATATTTAACAAAGCTTAATAACTTTTCTATTTTTGACGCATGTCTAATATGACCATTCAACTCAGCAATGCCGCTATATTTCAAGCCAACAAATCGGTTCTGACTGATGTCAATTTTGTATTGAACGAAGGAGATTTGGCATTTCTTATTGGCAAAACAGGCGCTGGAAAATCTAGTCTTTTGAAGACGCTCTATGCCCAATTGCCTTTGATGGCTGGATCTGGAGTCGTTTT
>CALFWO010000016.1 GCA_937928045.1 uncultured Saprospiraceae bacterium
ATGCCGGCTTATGGATTTGGAGGCGCTCATGAGAAAATCCAAAAATTTGTTGGTGAACAGGTCGGCGGTTATGGAACAAAATTGAAAAAGCAAGCGCGACAATTCTATGGATCGACCATGGGCATATCTGGCCGAGGAGAATCAATACCTCAATACAATAATCGATGTACGCTAGATGATGAAGTCGTTGATCAATTTGGAATCCCAGTTCTGAAGTTTGATTACAACTGGACTGAAAATGAAATCTTGCAGGCTAAGCATATGCAGGAGACTTTCCAATCTATCATGGAAGGAATGGGAGGAATTCCTTTTGATGAAGCCCCAGGTAAAGAGAAAGACTATGGACTTACAAAACCAGGGGAAATTATCCATGAAGTGGGAACTACTCGAATGGGAAATGATCCAAAAACTTCAGTTACCAATTCAATGTGCCAATTGCATGATTGTGATAATGTTTTTATCACTGACGGAGGACCGTTTGTTTCTCAGGCGGACAAAAATCCGACTTGGACCATCTTGGCCTTGGCTTGGAGAACTGCTGATTACATCGTTGAACAATTCAAAAAAAGAGATATCTAATGAATAGAAGAGATAGCATAAAAACACTGACCATTGGATCATTAGTAGGCGGAGGATTATTATCTACGGGATGTAAGATAGAATCAAATGCAGAGGAAGTTGCCGTCCATGCTGACAGCCTAACGATTGGGAGAACGGAGTTTGAAAGAGCGCGAGATTTAGCATTAATGGAAGAAGTTTTTTTCAATCCGACAGAACTTGAAATGCTTGGGACTTTGTCGGATGTTATTCTTCCGGCCGATGAAAAATCGAAATCAGCTTCTGAAGTTGGAGTTCCAGAATTTATTGAGTTTATGGCCAAAGACGTTCCAGAATTGCAAGTGAAATTGAGAGGCGGTTTGGCTTGGTTGGAATACGAAGCACAAAGTCGATTCGGAAAGAATTTTCAAGAAATATCTGCTGAAGAAAGAATAATTATCATTGATGATATAGCCTATCCAGAAAAGAATAAAAAGAATTTTACCGCTGGTAAGAAATTCTTTAGTCTGATGCGATTTCTAACATTGACGGGATTCTATACTTCACGAGAAGGGCTTAATGATTTAGAATATCAAGGCAATGTTGCCAACAATTGGGATGGTGTTCCTGCGGATGAACTTAAGCGACATGGGTTTGAATTGCCAAATAAATACATTGACCAATACGTGAATTTTGAAACCAGAAACAATGAAGCAGTCTGGGATGAAAATGGAAACTTGTTGGGTTAATAAGTTCTTTTTTTAACACGAACCAAATCTAAAATTCGAATTTTCCCTTCGTCGTTCATCTTGATTTTTAAACTGTCATTTTGAAGTTGTACCACTTCTACAGCTTTTTCTATACCCTTATTAAGCGTATCTTTTGTATAAAGAATTTTTCCTAGGATGTGATAGGTTCCAGCTTCTTGATTTTTTAAATTCCCTGAATAACGATATCGCTTATCTTCTTCAAAAGTCAAACCGACATTTTTCAAATCATACTGAAAAGTATCTTGGCCTTCTGTAAGCAATACCGCTTGCCATGACCCATAAAGATCTTTTTCAGAAAAACTTATGTTGGAACAGCCTATGCATAAAAGCATAAGCGTAATTACAATCAGATTTTTTACCAAAATACTAGAAGCTTAAAATAGAGATTGTGATAAAATAAAGACTCCAGCTCCAGCTAAGAATCCAATCAAAGCTAACCAAGAGATATTCTTCAGGTACCAAATGAAATCAATTTTTTCCATACCCATTGCAGCCACACCGGCAGCTGATCCAATGATCAACATCGATCCTCCAGTTCCAGCGGAGTAAGCAATGAAGTGCCAAAGGACGGAATCAGTTGGGTAAGTTTCCATAGGATACATTCCCATCGATGCTGCAACTAACGGCACGTTATCAATGATTGCAGATAAAAACCCTAAGATAATGATCACCAAATTTTGATTAGGTACAGCAGCGTCTAATTGTTCCGCCATACTCATCAACAATCCAACTTGATGGCCATTGGCCCCCATAACTGCAACTGATTCTAAAGCTGCGACTGCTACAAGAATTCCTAAGAAAAATAGGATACTTGAAAGTTCAATTCTTGATAGTGCCTTGTGCGCAGAATAAAGATGTTTGCGTTCTTCAGTAAATTCTTCTTCTGGGTGAATATATTCTGAGACCAACCAAACGATACCTAGGGAAAGCATCATTCCAACATAAGGAGGAAGGTGTGTAACCGATTTGAAAATTGGCACAAATACCAGAGCGCCAACACCAACTAACAACATCGTTTTACTGGAAAGCAATCTTTCTTCACTATTGGATAAGTCATCTTCAATTCCCGGAGCAGCACTAATATTTCCTTTAAATGCCGGCATGAATGAAGCGATGATTACTGGTACGACGATACATACGATTGATGGTAAAACCAATTGTCCAATCAAGCCCACAGTTGTTACCTTTTCACCAATCCAAAGCATTGTCGTGGTAACATCGCCAATTGGAGACCAAGCTCCACCTGCATTCGCTGCGATTACTGCCATCGAAATAAACCATAAACGCTCAGTTCTGTCGTGGATTAACCTTCTTAGTAATGACACCAATACGATGGTTGCTGCTAGATTATCAAGTGTTGCGGATAAAAAGAAAGCCAATACGCAGATCAACCAAAGCATCGTGCTTTTTTTGGTTGTTTTAATCCGACTGGTAATTACTGCAAAACCACGATGAAGATCGACCAACTCAACAATCGTCATGGCTCCTATCAAAAAGAAAAGGATTTCAGCGATCTTACCTATATGGTGAAGCAAAACATCCTCTAAACTGTGAATTTGGTGGTCAGCACCAACGACATCTAAATGGCCAAGCGAAACCAAGGCCCAACAAACGGCCCCCATGATGATAGCCGGAACTGTTTTGTCTAATTTTAACGGATGTTCAAAAACGATGGCCGCATAACCAATTACAAAGCATAGAATAATAGGGAGAATCATGAAAGCAGTTCTTTATTTTTTGCAAAGGACCAAAGGTAAAATATTTATCTGTCCAGCAGCAATAATTAGGATCAAAATTACAATACTCCCATGTTCATCCATTTTTATGCCTAATTGGAAAAATTTGACTTGAGAAACTAAATTCTGTCATTATTTGTATTAATATCATCTGATTCCAATACTTCACCTAAATAATGCAGTTTTTTTGGTAAAATCGAGGTAATTTTGGGGCTTCATTAAATCATATTCGTGGCTAAAATTGCAAACATAGATTTAGGAGATTTTCCGTTGCTACTGGCTCCAATGGAGGACGTTAGTGATCCGCCATTCAGAGCTTTGTGCAAAGCCAATGGATGTGATATGATGTACACAGAATTTATTTCTGTCGAAGGCCTCATTCGAGATGCTACCAAATCCGTACAGAAGCTAGATATTTATCCGGAAGAAAGGCCCATAGGGATTCAAATCTTCGGAGCGGAGATAGATAGTATGCGCAGAGCGGCAGAGATAGTCGAAGAGGCTCAACCAGAATTGCTAGACATTAACTATGGTTGTCCGGTGAAAAAGGTGACTTGTAAAATGGCAGGTGCTGGTATACTCCAAGATATTGATCGAATGGTCAAATTAACCAAGGAGATTGTTGATGCCACAAATTTGCCAGTTACAGTCAAAACTAGATTGGGTTGGGATGAGAGTAGTAAGCACATCGTAGAGGTTGCTGAGCGATTGCAAGATGTGGGTATACATGCTATTTCAATTCATGGAAGGACTAGAAAACAAATGTATAAAGGGGAGGCAGATTGGACTTTAATTGCTGAGACCAAGAATAATCCAAGATTACACATTCCAGTAATTGGTAACGGAGATATTGATTCTCCTCAAAAAGCTGTTGAATATAAAAATCGATATGGTGTTGATGGGATTATGATCGGAAGAGCGAGTATCGGAAATCCATGGATTTTTAGAGAGATTAAGCACTTCGTAAAAACGGGAGAAATTCTAAGTCCTCCAACGACAGAAGAACGTGTTGCTGCCGCCAAGCAACATTTGACGCATTCGATCGAATGGAAAGGCAAGGTGCTTGGAATATTAGAAATGCGCAGACATTATTCAAATTATTTCAGAGGCTTTCCACACATAAAACCTTATCGTCAAGAGCTGGTTACGAATGATAACCCAGAAGAACTTTTTGCAGTAATGGACAAGATTCTTGAGCGGTACAGTAACTTTGAATTTGCAAGCTAATACACAGTTAAGTTGATTTTTGACATCCAACCACATGAGAAGGCCATTTTCGAAATGGTAAAAAATGTAGCTGCTGAGCTGGGATTTCCGGCTTATGTAGTAGGGGGATATGTCCGTGATAGGTTACTACGAAGACCATCTAAAGACATGGATATTGTTTGCGTTGGAGACGGTATCAAATTGGCTAAGGAATTGGCCAATAAAATGTCGCCTAGGCCAAAAGTTACCGTTTACGGACGTTTTGGAACTGCGATGTTGAAGTACCAGGATTTGGAAGTTGAGTTTGTTGGAGCAAGAAAAGAGTCTTACACTAGAGATTCGAGAAAGCCTTCAGTGATGACCGGAACGCTTGAAGATGATCAGAACCGAAGGGATTTTACAATCAATGCATTAGCTGTAAGTTTGAATGAATCTAACTTTGGAGAGATCATTGATCCATTTGGTGGACTTCGTCATCTTGAAGAAAAATTAATTAAAACACCATTAGAACCAGGTAGGACTTTCAGTGATGACCCACTGCGTATGATGCGAGGGATTCGTTTTGCCACCCAGCTTGGTTTTGAAATAGAGCAAGAGACCTTCGACGCAATTAATCAATATAAGGAAAGAATTAGAATTGTTTCTCAAGAGCGAATAACAACTGAGTTGAATAAAATTATTGTAGCAAAGGAACCCTCTATTGGCTTTAAACTTTTGCTAAAGTCTGAATTGCTACAATTGATTTTTCCGGAAATGGCAGCATTGGAAGGAGTAGAAGTGAAAAACGGGAAAGCCCATAAAGACAATTTTTACCATACACTTGAAGTCCTAGAGAACTTAGGGAAAAATACAAGAGATCTTTGGATGAGATGGTCTGCAATTCTTCATGATATTGCCAAGCCGCCTACCAAAAGGTTCGATACTAAGATTGGTTGGACTTTCCATGGACATGAAGCGCTGGGTGCTGCTATGGTTCCAAGAATATTTAAAAAACTAAAATTACCATTGGATGGTAACATGAAGTTTGTTCAAAAGCTGGTGAGATTGCACCTTAGACCAATTAGTTTAACAAAGGAAAATATAACAGACTCGGCTATACGTCGGCTATTGTTTGATGCAGGAGAAGATATTGATGATTTGATGATGCTTTGTGAAGCGGATATCACTAGTAAAAATCCAAAGAAAGTACAGCGTTACTTGGCCAATTATCGTTTAGTAAGAGAAAAGCTTGACGAGATAGAAGAAAAAGATAGAATTCGAAATTGGCAGCCACCGATTACCGGTGAGTTAATAATGGAAACTTTTGATCTTAAACCTTCCCGTGTCGTTGGTGAAATCAAAACTGCCATTCGAGAAGCAATTTTAGATGGTGATATTTCAAATGAATATCAAGAAGCATTTTCTTTAATGTTAAAAAAAGGGCAAGAATTGGGATTAACTAAAGCCAGTTAATTGCTTTGAAAAAAGACAACTATGAAAAATTTACACCTCCTACTTTTCTTATTGATCGTGACAATTTCTATGTCCTGTAATAATGAGGAAAAACAGTTTGAAGATGATCTTGAGGCCATCAAAAATTACATTGCTGAAAACAATCTTGATGCACAATCCACTGCTTCCGGATTGCACTATGTTGTCATTAATGAAGGTACAGGAACAATAAAACCAGATTTAGTATCACAGGTTAAAGTGACTTACAGGGGGGAATTATTGGATGGTGAGATTTTTGAAAAACAAGATGACCCAACTATTTTTGCGGTAGCTGGAGTTATTGAAGGGTGGAGAGAAGGACTTC
Source organism: uncultured Saprospiraceae bacterium (assembly GCA_937928045.1). Lineage (GTDB taxonomy): Bacteria > Bacteroidota > Bacteroidia > Chitinophagales > Saprospiraceae > JABDJM01. The sequence continues at coordinate 6,045 of CALFWO010000016.1, forward strand.
AGCTAATGACAGTCGGAGCCAAATACCAGTTTTTAATTCCATCGAAGTTGGCTTATGGCGAAACAGGAAATGGAAGCATTGCTCCAGATACTCCTTTGTTTTTTGAAGTAGAATTATTCGATATCATTAATGAAGAAATTATCTTTCAAAATCAATTGTTAACCATTGCTGACTTCGCAAATGACCGCGGCTATGATTATGAAGTTACTGCATCGGGCTTACATTATGTTGTAGTGGAGCCAGGAACAGGTACAGATATGCCAGCTGAAGATGCCAATGTTAAAACCACTTACCGAGGTGAATTTTTATCTGGGGAGGTTTTCGACGAAAGCTCTTCGGAAATAGAATTTAATCTGCAAAATGTAATTGCGGGATGGACAGAAGGTCTACAGTTAATGAAAAAGGAATCAACTTATTACTTCATAATTCCTTCGAGATTGGCTTACGGGCAACAAGGTCAAAATTCAATTCCACCAAATACACCCTTATTTTTTGAAGTTAATCTTATTGATTTTTAGTCAAGTTAAAGTGTTCGTTTTTTATGTCAAGAACTGATTTAAGTGTATTTAAGTTTGGAGGAGCTTCTGTGAAAAATGCTGAAGCTATTCGAAACGTAGTTAGCATTATTAAAAACAACCAACTGGGTAATTTGGTTATTGTGGTCTCGGCCATTGGTAAATATACTAATGCTTTAGAGGAGGTTGTTAAAACACATGCTAGGGGAGAAGATGGAAGATCACTTTTGCAAAAAGTTCAGTCTGAACATTATCAAATTTGTCTAGAGCTATTTGGAGAATCGCATCAGATTTATGATCAATTAAACGATATTTTTGTGGAGGCAGATTGGGTGCTAGATGAGCCTCCGCATGAGTCCTACGATTACATGTATGATCAAATCGTTTCTGTTGGAGAGCTTGCCAGTTCTAGAATTCTAAATGCTTTTTTACAAAAAAATGAAGTGGGCACAAGTTGGTTGGATGCAAGAGATATTGTTAAGACTGATAATTTGTATAGAGAAGCTTGGGTCGAATGGGAAGCCACAGATGCGGCTGCTAAAGAGAAGGTATTACCGTTGCTTGAAAAACAATTGATTCCAGTAACGCAAGGTTTTATAGGTTCTTCTTCTGAAAATTTCACAACCACTTTGGGTCGAGAGGGATCAGATTATACTGCCGCTATTTTTTCCTATTGTTTAGATGCTAAAGAAATGGTCATATGGAAAGATGTTCCAGGTGTCCTGACTGCAGATCCTAGAAAATTTGATCAAGTAACAAAACTCGATCGCCTAAGCTATCGAGAAGCCATTGAAATGACTTACTATGGAGCAAAGGTGATTCATCCAAAAACGATCAAGCCTTTGCAGAACAAATCTATTCCTTTGTTAGTAAAGTCCTTTATAGATTCCAAAGGTTCGGGTACAAGAATTTCAGGAGATGTTGAAGATAAATATCCTCCGATGGTTGCCATTGAGGAAGATCAAGCATTATTAAATATTTCAACCAGAGATTTTTCTTTTGTTGCTGAGCATCACCTTTCTCAATTATTTAAATTAATTGCGGAGCACAGATTGCAAGTTCATATGATGCAAAATACAGCCATCTCCTTTGCTGTATCGGTGAGCGACATTGATGACCGTGTGGCGCAGTTAATAAAGGCTATAGAAAAGGATTTCTTAGTCCAAGTAGAAAGAGGATTGGAACTGATTACCATTAGACATTATTCAAAAGAGATTTTGAAATCGTTACAGGCCAATAAAGTAGTATTATTGGAAGTAAGATTAAGGAATACCATTCAAATGGTCGTAAAAAATGTACCACTCATGGTCAGAAAAAATGGCTAAATCTTAATTTTAGGGTAGATTTTATAGTAAATATTTCTGATATTGGATTAATACGGATACAGATCATTGTAAATAAGGCCTGCCCTTGCTTGGATTAATCAATTCTCAGTACCGTACCTATTATCGCAGCCTTTAGATTTTATTTGCTTTTCAGCACTCATTAAATCTCCTAAAAATGAATACCCAAGATTTTAACAAACTAGTCGGATTATTGTCAAAATTGGATCATGCCACAAAGAAAGCTACTCAGTTGGATGGTAGCTTCAAAAAGTATCACAACCATTCCATGGAAGCACTTAGCAACCTTCCAAATCATTTGAAACGATTGGAGCAAGGATTGAGAACTGCAAAAATTATAGGCCAAGAAAACTGATCTTTTAAGAAATCACACCTAGCTCTTTTCCAACTTTTGTAAAAGCAGCAACAGCTTTTTCAAGGTGTTCTTTTTCGTGTCCTGCACTTATTTGCACCCTGATTCTAGCTTTGTCTTTTGGTACCACTGGATAGAAAAACCCTATTACATAGATGCCTTCTTTTAATAGCGCATTAGCAAAATCTTGCGATAGTTTTGCCTCGTATAGCATTATTGGAACTATAGGATGTACTCCAGGGATGATATCGAATCCAGCCTTGGTCATCTCAGCTCTAAAGAATTTGGTATTCTCTTCTAGCTTATCTCTTAGGTAAGTAGTTGAAGTTAAGAGGTCTAGTACTTTTATTGAAGCGCCCACTATGGCTGGTGCCAGTGTATTGGAAAAAAGATATGGTCGTGATCGTTGTCTAAGGATATCGACAATTTCTTTTCTCGCCGCAGTGAATCCTCCGCTAGCACCACCTAAGGCTTTACCATAAGTCCCAGTAATGATGTCAACACGCCCCATCGCATTACAGTATTCATGAGTTCCTCTCCCTGTTTTACCTGTAAATCCTGTACTATGACACTCATCCACCATTACCATCGCGTCATACTTTTCCGCCAAATCACAAATCTTATCAATCTGAGCGATGGTACCATCCATTGAGAACACTCCGTCGGTTGCAATCATTTTTCTGCGAGCACCAGCTTCATTCGCTTCAATCAATTTTGCCTCTAGGTCCGCCATGTTATTTGTGGCATAACGAAATCTTTTTGCCTTACACAATCTTATGCCATCAATAATAGAAGCATGATTTAAAGAATCAGAAATAATTGCATCTTCTGCGATAAGTAATGGTTCGAATAATCCGCCATTCGCATCGAAGGCGGCAGCATATAAAATGCAGTCTTCCATTCCCAGAAATTCAGCAGTTTTTGCTTCAAGTTCTTTGTGGATATCTTGAGTGCCACAAATAAATCGAACTGAAGACATTCCAAATCCATGAGAGTCAATTGCTTTTTTTGCCGCATCAATAACATCAGGATGAGAACTTAATCCTAAATAATTGTTCGCACAAAAATTCAAAACTTCCGTTCCGCTAGTTGTTTTAATGGCCGCAGACTGAGGAGTAATGATAATTCTCTCTTCTTTAAAAAGGCCTGCATCTTTAATTGCAGCAATTTCTTCAGCAATCGGTTGTTGGATATTGTCAAACATAATATAGGTTAAGCTTTAGCTATTGAATCGCTCATTTGAGCCGAATATTTTTTTTTAAGTTCCTCGATCATAGTGACACACATTTTGTCGAGATCGAATTGTGGCTTCCAATTCCAATCATTTTGGGCATCGGAATCATTGATACTATCTGGCCAGCTATCGGCAATGACTTGTCGACTATCCGGTTCATAGGTAGCTTTAAATGTTGGTATGACTTTTTGAATAGCCGAGGTTAGTTCTTTAGGAGTGAAGTTTAATCCACCTAAGTTGTAAGAACTAATTGCAGGGTTTAATTTAGTTGGATGAACTTGCATTAATTCAATTGTAGCTCGCAAGGCATCATCCATGTACAGCATTGGCAATCGCGTATCGTTTTTAAGGAAACAAGCAAAAGGTTCACTCAAAACAGCTTTGTGAAAAATGTCAACGGCGTAATCTGTTGTTCCTCCACCAGCAGGAGACTGATAAGAAATTAGTCCAGGGAATCTGAGCGATCTAATATCCATTCCAAACTTGCTATTGTAGTATGTTGCCCAATTTTCTCCGGCAACTTTACTCAACCCATATACAGTTGTTGGATTAAGATTAGAGTTTTGCGGTGTTTGCACTCTTTCGTTGTGAGGACCAAACACTGCTATTGAACTGGGATAAAATACACGTTCAAGTTGATGCTTTTTGGCAGTTTCAAGAACATTTAACCAAGAATTCATATTGATATCCCAGGTTCTTAATGGGTCTTTTTCGCCGTTTGCGGATAGGATCGCGACCAAGTGATATATTCTTGTGACCTTATGTGTTATAACGATATCATCTAATCGCTTGATATCTAGAGCGTCAAGGATTTCGAAAGAACCTTCTTTGGCTAAAGGGCTCCATCTAATGTCAGAAGCAATGACATTTTCTTTGCCCCACTTCAAACGAAGTCGTTCGGTAAGAACAGAGCCTATCTGGCCTCCTGCGCCGGTAATAAGCACTACAGGTTTATTCATCTGATCTTTCTTCTATTTGGTTAGTTTAATCTAAAGGCAAGGTAACAACAAATTGGGTAAATGAGAGGACGAAATCGGTCAAAAATGGAATAAATCAGTAGCTATTGGTAGGCAGGAAGTTCTGTTAAGAAATTGAAGGATTTGTTTTCCCAATCTATATAGACCAATCGCAGTTCAGGGCCGTTTGTGATCAGCAAGTACGGTACCTTAAATTCTCTATTGTAATTGGAAATTTGCTCAAAGGTAAGATTTGATAGTTTAACAGATGGTGCTTTACATTCAACCAAAAGAAATGGTTTTAGATTTGATTGATAAACCAATAGATCGTATCGATATTTCCTGCCAGAAATTTGTAATCCTTTTTCGGCATTGATCTTCTCCTTGGGATAATTGCCTTGGTCGATAAGAAACAACAAGCAAAGCTGTCGAACTAATTCTTCTGGTGTAATAACCAGATATTTTTTACGCAAGGGATCCCAAATCGTATTTCCCGTCTCAGCGTATTTGATCTTTAATTGATCTTGATAGTGAAGTAAATTTGTTTTCAATTAAGTGCTTTATTGATTGCTAAGGATGCTTCGACAATCCTTAACGATGTTTTGGAATAAATTTACTTTTTCGAAAAATGAGGTTGATTCATTTAGGATAGCAGACCAATCTATTTCATCTTTTGAACTTTCTATTTCCCACTTGTTTAATGTTGCCAATATATCCTTGGCACCAAGAACACGAAAAGAGGATTGAGTTTTGTGACTCAAAAAATGGGTTGATTTTTTGTCTTTTGAGTTTACCGCTTTTAATAAATTTTGGATTTGAATAGGGTAAATATCGTTTAGAAAAATTTCTATAATTTCTTTCTTAATAGAATTGTCATTATCAAAATGTCTAGTCAACGATTGATAGACTTTATTAGTGGATTTACCAATTGGTTCAGGTGATTTTATTTTAATCTTTTCATCATAATTACTCATTTCATTTTTTATTTTATCCAGGTATTCCAATTGTTGATCTTTAATGAAAAAGTTATACAATCCATTTTTCTTTAGGCTATTTATTTCCTCAGTTTCTAATTCACCAGAAACGCAGATCAAATTAGCGGAACCAATAAAAGGCAGAATTTCAACTAGCGTTCCGTCCGGTAAATTGAAATCTGAAATGATCCATTTGTAGGATTTATTTTTCAGAGAATGCAGTGTTTCAGCAAGGTTATGGCAGATTTCGACTTGACAAAGGGGGAAGTTTTTTGCCATCATTCTTGTCAATGCCATTTGGTCAACAATGTCGTCTTCCAAAATTAATACATTTTTCATTGGACGACTAATTTGGGAGATTGTTCATACAGGTCAAATTTGAAGCAAGCACCATTACCAATTTCAGATTCAACTTTTATTTCCCCATTAAAAAGATTTACAATTCGTTTGACAATCGTTAGTCCAATTCCAGTACTCTCTATTTCATCTCTTGATTGCAAAGTTTGGAATATTTGGAATATCCTTTCTTGGTCTTTTTTCGCAATGCCCCTGCCGTTATCCTCAACAAAAAAACTGAAGTGGTCTAAGTCCTTCTCCCAATCAATTTTCACTTGACCATTTTCTTTGTCATTGTACTTAATAGCATTACTGATTAGGTTTTGAAATAGTTGAGTAAGTCTAGTCCGATCACCATTAAAATATGGCAATTTTTTTGGAATTAAAATCTTGAAATTTACCGGAGGTTGAATCAATTCAATTATGTCATCAATCACTATGTTTAAATCTACTTTTTCTACTTTGGATTCGGTTCGTCCGATTTTAGAATATTCAAGAATTGCGTCAATAAAATTATGCATTCTATTAACCCTACTATGAATAAGCCGAAGTTTTTCAATCCCAGATTGATCCAACTGTTGTTGATAGTCTTCAATTAGCCAAGTTGACAAGGAGGAGATTGCTCTTAGTGGAGCTTTTAAATCGTGGGAAACCAAATAGGCAAAATTTTTCAACTCTAAATTTACCCGTTCCAATTCTTCCAATAGTTGTTCTCTTTTTGCTTCGGCCTCTTTTAATTTTGTAAAATCTCTTGCAATATCTCGGGAACCTGCAAACTTACCGTCTTTATAAATTGCCGTAGAATTTACTTGAATATGTCTGATCTCTCCATCTTTTCTGATAATCCTTCCTGAATAATCAGAATAGAAACCATCTTTTAATAATTTTTCAAGATAAACTAATGATCGTTCTTTGTCATCAGCATGAACAATATCTGCAATTTTAACAGACTTTAATTCTTCTTTAGAATAACCTAGTAATCTTTCAGCGGCGATATTTCCATCATTAAAATTTCCTTCTTCGTCGACTATCAATAAAGCATCATACATATTGTCAAAAAGATCAATGTACTTTTTGTTCGTTTCGCGCAATTCAATTATTGCATTATTTTGCACTGAAATATCTTGAACCGAACCAATGTAAATGTGCTCACCATCAATTATTTTGGAAACGGCCTTGAAATTGCAGTGAATTATATTTTGATTACTGTCAAGAATTCTAACTTCAGTTTCAACATCTTTTTTACTTTTACTTCCTTGAACAATTAATTCTACAAACTTTTTACGATCACTGTCGTGTACGGTATCTACAAAATCTATCAATCTTTTTGGCGCGTTATTGGGATCCATTCCCAAAATATTGTAAGCGTAATCAGACCAAAGCATCTGATCATTTTTTACATCGTAACGAAAACTAGCCATTTTTGCTATTGATTGAGAATTTAGTAATTCTCTATGACTTTGTTCAAGAGCAGATATGTTGTTTTGCTCCGCAGTTATATCCTTAATTATTGAAAGTCTAATATGTTCATTTGGAGCAGTCATAGTCATTGTGGCAACATTGGAAATTATCCTTTTTCCTTTGGATGTTACATGGTGCCAGATGTATCGATGCTTGCCAACCTTTTTTACTTTTGCAATGGCTTCACGCTTTGCTTGATTCAAAGTTTTACCATTAAATTGTGTTGGACTACTAAATTTAAAATAGTCTTTTAAAATTTCATTTTTATCTTTTACCTCAAAATAAGTAAGGAGACGCTCATTGCAATCGGTATGCTTTTGTTTAACTGTATCATAAAGTAATAGTGCATCAAAAGCATTGTCAAATAAGAATTTGAATTGCTCTCTTTCAGCACCAATCTTTTTTTCAGATTCAATTTTGGAGGTCAAATCATTATGTATGATTATTACTAGCTCCAACTGTTCTATATCAACTCTTATACTTGTAATCGAGGTAAAAAATAAAGAGCCGTCTTTTGCCCTTTGTTGCCAGTTAAAAGAGATTTTATCTTGATGATCTAAAATAGCAAATTTACTTAGTGCCAACTCTTTGGAAGATGTACCATCCGGTTGAAATTCCGGAACAAAAGTATATGGCTCAGAATGGATAAATTCTTCTCTTGTACACTTAAATAACTTGGCAATTTTTTCATTGACCAAAATTAATTCAGCGTTTTTCTTTTCGAAAATGGCAATTGCATCATTCGAGTTTTCCAGAAAAACTTTTAGAAATGGATCACGATAAAGCTGCTTTCTGTACGATTCATTCAAACAACTTATATTGTTTTTTACCATGCTATTTTTATCCCTTAATTTTTTCCTTATTGATTTCTTTATCTTCTTTCAACAATCTGTAAATAGTTGATTTTCCAATACCTAATTTTTTCGCAACTTTTCGAACATCGTTGTTGTACTTGAACAAATAATGATTTATTATTTCCATTGTGTGTTCCTTCAATGTCTTCTCTTCATGTAGAATACTTTTAGCACCTAAAGGATTGTTAAACACGATATCCTCTGGCATGATTACTTGTTGCTCACAAATTACTGCAGCCAATTCTATAATTGCTTTGAGCTCTCTAATATTTCCTGGAAAGGAATATTGAAATAGTTTTTCTTTAGCTCCATCACTTAAGGACAACTTCTTCAATTTGTTTTCTTGAACATATTCTTCCAAAAAGTGATGAGTTAATATATATAGATCCTTACCGCGTTCTCTTAGTGGTGGTAAAGTAATCGGTAAACCAAGCAGTCTATAGTACAAATCTTCTCTAAAATTTCCCAGTTTAACTTCTTTGGCTAATTCTCTGTGCGTAGCAACAATTAAGCGCGTTTCGAATGAAATAAGATCAGTTCCCCCAACTCTTTTAATTTGTCTTTCCTGTAGTGCTCGTAACAATTTGGCTTGGATATTTATATTCATTTCCCCAATTTCATCTAAAAAAAGCGTTCCTTGATCAGCTAATTCAAACAATCCAATCTTTCTCGTATTAGCTCCGGTAAAGGCCCCTTTTTCATATCCAAAAAGTTCACTTTCCATCAGCTCAGATGGAATGGCAGAAACGTTGACGGCAACAAATTTTCCTTTATTTCTTTTGGAGTTAAAATGAATTGTTCGTGCAACTACTTCTTTTCCAGTGCCAGTCTCTCCTGTAATACTTACGGTAATATTGCTATGAACTGCCTTTTTGATAAGCTTAATGGTCGCCTGCATGGCTGAACTTTTCCCAATTAATTTCCCTTTGTCGAAGGCATATTGATTAGAAAGTTCTGCTCTTAACTCTTGAACTTCAATTTCAAGACTTACTTTCTTTTTGATATTTTCGATTGTAATAAAAAATCTATCTTTTGTCTGATCGTCCTTGACGATGTAATCATAAGCGCCCATTTTTAGTAGTTGCACTGCAACAGAAATATCATTTTGACCAGATAGAATTACAACTGCAATTGATGGATCTGTTGCTTTTATTTTTTGCAGAAGATCTTCACCTGTGAAGTCCGGAAGACTATAATCCAGAGAGACTAATGTTGGCTTTAGGTGCAAATGTGCTAGACATTCTTGGCCATTCGCAAAAATTCGGACATCATGTTCGGGATTCAATCCGGCGACATAGCTTATCATTTTAGAGTAAATAGGATCATCCTCTACTATAAATATCAATGTTGGATTAAAATGAGTATCCATTGTATACACTTTGTCCCAATATGGGAAAATTCTGACGATATACCATCGACTTGAAGATATTTATTGTTAAAGTAATTCAAAAAGTAGCTTTGTAAATGTCACAAAACTCTTTTTTTTTACGTAAAACAAGTATCAGATCGCAGCTTCACAACTAATTTCCTTAACGATTGAGGAAAATGAAAAGGTCACATCATGTGACTTTAATGTTTTTGAAATCTATCTTTTCAATGACATCTTGACGATAGAAGTACCACAATAATTGGCTCCACATCAATATATAAACGCCTATAAAAGGGTAAACCCAAAATTTCAAAATGATGAAGGATTTCCAAGTGGTGTGTATCACCGACCCATTAAAAGATGAACATGTAGAAACAGTAGTAGCGGCATTTAGTGAATTATACAATTCAGTTACTTCTAAACACCAAAGAAGAATGCAATTGAATTTGATATGCAGACCTAGTCGAGTTTCTCCAATACTAGATTATGCAGAACGCCATAAAATTGAAGAACCGCTTCAATTAATTCCTTATAATTTGGAGCGACAAAAAGACCAACTACCATTAAATGCCACGGTTCTTTTTCTACCAACAAAGGAAAGAGTAGGGAGGTTGGTAAGAGAATCATTGTCGAAAAGTATTCCGGTTGTTTCATTTCTTAACGAAAGCGTTTCGGAATATATTGATCAAACCTGTGGATTGTTCGTAAGAGATAGAGGTTTTGGGTTCAACGTAGATGAATATTCCAAAGTCCTAAGAATGATGTATTTCGATCCAGAGGTGCGAAAGCTCATGCATAAAGGGGCAAAAACCAAGTATCTTCAAATTACAGGAGGCTTAGCTAAAAAGACAGTAAATTCATATACTCGAACTGCGGCTAGATCGACTAAGTCTTTTCAGACTCATTAAGATTAACATGTACTTGATGTACTTTTTCAAAATGATGAATATAATTTTTCAACGCTTTGAAGGTAAGATCATCACACATATCAAATTCGCAACGATAAGTTCCTTTCGGGCTGGGGATTCTTACCCAATTCCCGCCTGATAAAGGTTCTTTTAATTCTAAAGGAGGTCTAAGATCAAATTGAATTTCTTGTAATTCTTGTCCAGTCAAGTGAAAAGATTGTTTTCCTTTATTTATTTTTAAATGTTCTTGACTAAGGGTAAGTGTCCCACCCAGCTCTTTTTTTTTCCTAAATAAAGTCGTTAATCCTCGAATAAAAATAATGCTGGCAATAATATAGAAGGTAACAGATATTGGACGAAGCCATTCCAAAAGGCCTAACTGTCTTGTAAGTTCTTCAATGAAAGGAACTTTTCCCAAAGTTAAATATTGATAAGTGCCACCAATAAGTAATATAGCCGCTATGAAGCCATAGACAAAGGCAGATCGATCTAACCTTTTTCGACGAATAATATCTAATTTTAAGTCCTCCATCCCAATCGCGAAAATAATAAATTCAATCGATCAATCCACGATGCTTTTGATTACATTGAAGGGTTGTATCATCGACCCAACTTTTTCAAACTCAGTACCTTTTTTTCCTGTGGTCTTTAACAGTTTATAAGCTTCCTTAGTGTTTAAATCAGGTTGTAAAGATTTCATTATGCCAAGTAATCCGGCCACTTGAGGACAAGCCATTGATGTTCCATTCAGGGATTTGTATGTGCTTTTAGGATAAGTCGAAAGGATATTTGAACCTGGAGCTGAAATTCCCATCTGTAAGTTATCAACCGTATTGCTATAATTGGCCTTCACAAGTCCTGGAGCAATTGCGCCTACGGCAATTACGCCTTTTGAATTCGCTGGGGAATAATTTTTGGCATCAGTATTACTATTTCCGGCGGCCACTACGACTATTGCGTTTTTCTTATTGCAGTACTTTACAGCATCATTATAAGCTTTTTGACGAGCATCGGAGGAAATTCCTCCGAGAGACATAGAGATTACAGCAACTCCAGCATCTGCAGCTTTCAGCATTCCATTTATAACTGCCTCTTGGGTTGCGCCTCCAAAATTTCCAAATACTTTAATACTTGTAACTCTAATAAATTTATTGGTAGGTGACATACTACTTACACCTAAACCATTGTTCGAAACAGCTGCTGCAATTCCTGCACAATGAGTCCCATGTCCCATTGCATCTTTATCCGAATTTGAATCTATTGAATAATAAACATCCTTTAAATCTTCATGAGATGCATCCACTCCGGTGTCAATTATAGCAATATTAGCCGGTCCTTTTGGAGGAGTTATTTTTGCTAAAAGTTGATGAACTTTTTCAATGTCCATTGGATCATAGGCCCATTGACCTTGAAGCTCTGGATCATTTGAAAAATCCATTTTTCTTTTTGGTTCTATTTCAGATTCATCAGGTGAAAATTTTATGAGTTCATTAATTTCCGAGTGAATTACGAAATCTAAGTTGTTTATCTCAGTTTGTATTTTAGACAATTGATCTAGAGCATTACCAGAAAAATCAATACTGACATATTCATCCAGATTTGAATTGTTCTGATCTTCAAGCTCGAAGGCTTGCTTTATTCGAGCATTCCATTTTTGATTTTCCAAATAATCTCGGAGCCGGTCGATATCATTTTTGTCTCTCAGTTCTACTAAAAATTCTGCTTTATTATCAAAGCCTACTGCATTATCAAGTGTCTCACTTGGAATGGCTATCGATTCTAAACTGCTTTTTTGATAATCTTGATAGAAGGCGAAGTAGCTTCCATAGGTCATGAATAACAGTGCAAAAAATGTCCATTTTGATCTTCCAACCCAAATGAAAATTTGTGATGCCGCACCGAGAACCATTAAATCACGAAATAGAATCCACAATTTTCCTCCAAATTCTCCCGGCGAAAATGCCAATGAAAAAGCATAGACAACGAATGAACCTAAAAATAAGGTGCTCATTAGCTTCGATAACTTCCTATCCTTTTGAAAAAAGAACCAAAGAACTAATCCGGTGAGACTTAACAAATATGCAATGGAATAGATACTCAATACCATAAGATCTTAATTTTGACTTTGTGAAAGATAGGCTTAAGTCAAAACATAACGTCATAAATACGATAAATGAGCTTCCTTTTTCGTCAAATAAAACAAATCATTGAATTTAGTGGTTAGAATCACTAATTTTGCACCGTTTTATTAAAAAAAAATAGAAATAATGGCAGATTCGAATCAAATACACAATTGCGTAATTATCGGTTCAGGACCGGCTGGATATACGGCTGCAGTATATGCTTCTAGGGCTAACTTGAGTCCTGTATTGTTTACGGGCCCTGAGCCAGGAGGACAATTAATGATCACTACTGATGTTGAAAACTACCCAGGTTATCCTGAGGGAGTTATGGGGCCTCAAATGATGGAAGACTTTAAGAAGCAGGCTGAACGATTTGGTACTGTGATTCACATGGAAATGATTAGTAAAGTAGATTTTTCAGGTCCGGTTCACAAGATTTGGACTGAAGCTGGACAAGAGGTTCACGCACATACGATAATCATTTCAACTGGAGCTTCAGCAAAGTGGTTAGGATTGGAATCTGAGAAAAGATTAACAAACAAAGGAGTATCTGCCTGTGCTGTCTGTGACGGATTCTTCTTTAGAGGAATGGAAGTGGCAGTTGTTGGTGGAGGAGATACGGCTGCTGAGGAAGCACAATATCTAGCAAAACTTTGTCCTAAAGTTCACTTGTTGGTCAGACGTGATGAAATGAGAGCAAGTAAGATTATGCAACAGCGTGTTTTGAATACTGAAAATATAGAAGTGCATTGGAATACAACCACTGAAGAGATTCTTGGAGAAGAAGAGGTAGAAGGGATGCGAATTAAAAATTCTCAAACTGGAGAAGTAAAAGACGTTCCTGTTAAAGGGTTTTTTGTTGCCATTGGGCATAAACCTAATACAAGTATTTTTAAAGACTGGTTGGATATGGATGAAACAGGATACCTGAAAACAGTTCCTGGGAGATCACTGACAAATATTGAAGGCGTTTTTGCATCAGGTGATGCACAGGACAATATCTATCGTCAGGCAGTAACTGCTGCTGGAACTGGCTGCATGGCCGCTTTGGATGCAGAAAGATACCTCACGGAGAAAGAAATTGTATAAAAAAACTTTAAGGCCTCAGTTCAACTGGGGCCATTTTTCTTATGACCTTTAGACTCAAAGGAAACTGTTAAAAATTATGACGGATAGCTTCCGTTTTGAAACTTGCTTTCCTACCTTTGACGACTTAAAAATCAATAATCAATGAGTACAGTAGCTACTAAGTTTCGCCCGGGAGTTCTTTGGGGTGATGAAGTGACAGAATTATTCAACTATGCCAACGAGCAAAATTTTGCAATTCCTGCAGTAAACGTTATTGGAACCAATTCCATAAATGCAGTATTGGAAACGGCAAGAGAAGTGAATTCGCCAGTAATCATCCAATTTTCCAATGGAGGAGCTTCCTTCGTTGCCGGGAAAGGCTATAGTAACGAAGATCAAAAAGCTGCGATTCTTGGAGCTATTTCTGGCGCCATGCATGTGCACACAATGGCAAAGGCATATGGTGTCTCTGTCGTTCTACACACCGATCATTGTGCCAAGAAGCTTTTGCCATGGATTGATGGATTGTTGGAAGCAGGCGAAGACTTTTTTGAGTCCAGAGGTTTTCCTTTGTTCTCTTCTCACATGTTAGACCTTAGTGAAGAGCCGTTAGAAGAAAATATTGAAATCTGTAAAAGATACCACGAGCGAATGTCGAAAATCGGAATGATGATCGAAATTGAGCTTGGCGTTACTGGGGGAGAAGAAGATGGTGTCGATAACACAGATATTGACAGCTCAAGGCTTTATACCCAGCCTGAAGAAGTAGCTGCCGCTTATGAAGCCTTAAATGCAGTTTCTGATAAGTTTACAATAGCTGCGGCTTTTGGAAACGTGCATGGTGTTTATAAACCCGGGAACGTTGAATTGAAACCTATTATTTTGAAGAACTCTCAAGATCATGTGGTAGAAAAATTCAACACCGCACCTAATCCAATTAATTTTGTTTTCCATGGCGGTTCTGGTTCTTCCAGAGAAGAAATAAGAGAAGCGATTGAATATGGTGCGATTAAAATGAATATCGATACTGATATGCAATGGGCATTTTGGAATGGAATCCGTGGATATCATGAAGATAAAAAAGATTATTTGGCAGCGCAGATAGGTAATCCGGATGGAGAAGAGGTGCCGAATAAGAAATATTACGATCCAAGAAAATGGTTGAGAGTAGGAGAACAATCTTTTATTGAAAGACTAAAAACTGCTTTTGAAGATTTGAATTGTATTGGAAAAAACTCAGCTGAATAAGTAAATATTAGCTTGTCGCTGTTATTAAAGAAGAAGCTTCTGGATTAGTCTCTGACTTTTCAGAAGCTTTTTTAGTTACACCAATTAATTTGTATTCATTTTTTAGAATTGTAAAATGAAAAGTTGAACCGACACCAACTTTAGATTCGAGCCATATTTCACCGCAGTTATTTACTACAATTTTTTTGCATGTTGCTAATCCGACTCCAGATCCTTCCTGATTGGTACCTTGAAGCTTTATAAATAAATCAAAAACCTTCTGAATATTTGCTTCACTAATTCCTGTTCCGTTGTCTTGAATGCTGAATTTCCAGCAAGTTTCTTGCTCATCACAATTGACAATTATTACGGGCGGAATTTCTGGCTTTCGATACTTAATTGCATTGCTGATTAAGTTTTGCATCAATTGCAACATATGGACTTTGGTCAAGTCAACGCTCTCTGGTATGTTTTGCCAATGAATTTTTCCATTAGTCTCTTGTAACTGTTGCCTTAAGTTATGCTCAATAAGTGATTGAATCACTTCCATTTTTACCTCACTTTCTTGGCCATCTTTTACAGATCCAGCTCGAGAATAATTCATGATATCCTCTATCAATTGATTCATGTTAACAGTCCCTGCCTTGATGAAATCAAGATATTCTCTCGAAATATCATCTAAATCATCATTCTTTCTCAAATGCCTATCTAGCAAAGTCGAAAAACTATTTATTCCTCTTAAGGGTGCTTTTAGATCATGAGAAACAACATAAGCAAATTGCTCAAGTTCGTGATTTGAATGTCTTAATGTTTTTTCAACATCCCTTAGCATTGACGTTTTTTCTTCTAACTCATCTGTTTTATTATTCAATTGTCGCTGCTTAATCATAAGCTGCTCAATCAATTTATTCATTCCATGTCTTGAAGCAGAAAGCAATAATAAAATACAAACAAAAAGTCCCGTAATACTGAAATAATAAAAGACTGGAGACCAGTGATCGAACGGAGCGTCGACCACTATAATTTGAGTATTTGTCAAATAGAAATAAATTCCCTGAACTGCCGCCACGTAGATTGCCCAAAAGAATCCTGAACGCAAATTTGTAAGCGTAAAGGCTATTACCGGAGCCAAAATCATCCAAACAATATCATCGGAATATATTCCACCTGTTTTCCACGGCAGCGGTGTTATAGAAAATGCATAAATTGCTGTGGCCAAGTTTCCAAAGTGAATCAAGGCTCCAGTTTTTTTAAATGCGCAGAGTAAAACAGGAACTAATAGAGTAGGAATCGAAATAACATATAATTCTTCTATTCTATTGAATACAGCATATATAACGCAAATAATTCCAACCAGCATGAGGATTAATAATCCGCTGATCAGTATGTTTGCTTTCCAAAATGAATCAGGAGATTCCTTTAATTTTGGATGCAGAAAATATGCTATTAAGTTATTTGACTTCATTCAATTGCTACTACAACCTTGTAATAGCATGAAATATGCCACGAATGGCAATCAAGTGGTAATTTTAAGTAATTTCAGTCATTTTATCTGCCTAGTACTACAGTTCCGAGTTCTTTGGCGAGTGAGTCACGCATTTCTTGAATTTTTCTTTGGAGTTTCATCAAACGCATAACCTGTTCATTTTGTCCAGATTCATGAGCCACCTTGATTCTTTCTTGATTTTCTATTGTCAGTTTTTGAAGCTTCTTAAGCCGAAAACGTTTTAAAGCTTGAAATGCATCATTTTGAAAATTAAACTCCGGCGGGACCTGGCTTCTTAATAAAATTTGATGCTTTTCTTCCCAATTTGGACTGTATTCAAAAGGCGAAGTAGTCAAATCAATGGAGAGCTTTGAAATGGTCGGATCAGGATGGTTAAGCCAAAAGGAAGATTTAGGCACATTCCCTTTAGCCAATTGATCTTGCGCAATTTTGAAAATACTTTTAAAACCTTCATTTGAAAAGTCATCCATAACTTCCGTTTCAAGACTGTTTAGGATGTAGGCTAAAACAGATTGATTTGACTCCTTTAGGATTTTCTCTCCTTCTGTGATCAGAACTCGAATCAAATCTTTCTCTTGAAATTCGATAGTTTTGCCTATAGATGCTCGAGGCTTTAATTGCTCGCCGCTCGAATCAATTGAAGCGGTTGTAGAAGTCAATGGAATATTTGCTCCACTTGGCTCTTGGGAGTGATTTCTGTATTGTTTTCTATCCCGACGTTGCTTTTTAAGCAAAGACATTTGAGCCTGATTTACCTCCGCTACAAGAATGGTTTCGCTGACTTCCATGAGCTGACTGCATTCCCTCACATACAAGGACCTTTTAATCGGATCAGGAATTCGAGCAATACTGCTAACAATGTCCTTTATGACGGCGGTCTTTTTTACCGGATCATTTGCAGATTCGGCAAGCAACAAATCAGTTTTGAAAAATATGAAGTCCTTGGCCTCCTCTTTAATGTACTTTTCAAAAGCAGTAAGACCCTGTGATTGCATGAATGAATCTGGATCTTCTCCATCCGGAAGCAAAACGACTTTAACATTTAAATCTTGCTCCAAAACCAAATCCAATCCTCGTAAAGCTGCCTTTATTCCAGCGGCATCTCCATCATAAAGTATTTTAATATTGGGTGTGAATCTTTTGATTAATCCTATTTGATCAACAGTTAAAGATGTTCCCGAAGAGGCTACTACATTTTCTATCCCAGCTTGGTGTAAAGAAATTACATCGGTATAACCTTCAACCAAAAGACATTCATCTAATTGTCGAATGGCCCTTTTTGCTTGATAAGCTCCATAAAGAAATTTACTCTTGTGGTAAATATCAGTTTCAGGGCTATTGATGTACTTTGGAGCTTTGGGATTGGTACCCATTATTCTTCCCGCAAATCCAACGACTTTTCCTGTAAGATTGTGCAAAGTGAACATGACCCGATCCCGGAAAAAGTCTTTACCGTATTTGGAAGTCAAACCCAGTTGATTCAACAAGTCTTGCTTGTATCCTTTAGCAGTTGCTGCTTTGGTGAATATGTCCCCAATGGAAGGCGCATAACCAAGACCAAAATCTTTGATTGTTTCTTCTCTAAAACCACGTTTCTTAAAATATTGAAGTCCTACAGATTTGCCTGTTTCTGTTTCGAATAGTTGTTTTTGATAAAAGTCTAAAGCGTAATCGTTAATGAGGTAAAGACTTTCGCGGATTTGGCGTTCTTGAATCTGTTCATCACTACTGACCGTTTCTTCTAACTCAATATTGTATTTCTGCGCAAGATGTCGAATAGCATCAGGGAAGCTTAGTGATTCATGATCCATTAGAAATCTGACAGCATTGCCAGCCTTACCACATCCAAAACATTTGTAGATATTTTTAGCTGGACTTACTGTAAATGAAGGCGTTTTTTCGTTATGAAATGGGCAATTCCCAATCATATTAACCCCGCGTCTAGTTAGGTTGATATAATCTTCAATGACCTCTTCCACTTTGGCGGTCTCAATTACTTCTTGTACGGATTTATCTGAAATCATTCGAGCATTAAAAGTACGTTATTCAAAGTAAAATTTTCTATTGATAGGAAAGACTATTTTACAGCAGTATTGAACTATTTTAACATTCACTTATTGATTAGTTACCATATATTGACTCAATAGTAAGATAATTGCCAAACTATCGTTTCGATTTTAAGTAAATTGTAGCTTGAATATTGATACAAGTGAAAACGCTCCTATTAAAAAATTTGATATGAAAAAGGTCCTGTTTCTAATAATTTTTAGCATTAGCTCAATGGTTCTTATGGATGCTCAAAATCTAACGAGATATGATATTCCTTTAGAGGTAAACGGAGCAGAATTATCAAATGCTTGGGTAGGTGGTTTGAAATCACCTCAGTTTTCAAATGCCGATTTGAACAACGATGGTGTTGATGATCTTTTTATTTTCGACAAAACTGGAAATGTTATTCTAACTTTTGTAAATAAAGGAACTGGAGGTGAACCTAAATTCGAATACGATCACAATTTGGCGAGTAAGTTTCCAAGATTGAGAGATTGGGCGATGATGCGAGATTTTGACAATGATGGAGCCATGGATATTTTCGGACAAATCACTGATTCTGCCAATCAAGGTATTGCGGTTTGGAAGGGAAAATGGGAGGGTAATAAACTCGCGTTTGATCGAGTTCTTTTTCCTCAGTTAACGATCGATGCCATTCCAATTTCAACTGGCAATGGACTATTCACTCAAATTTTTGTCAGCAACCAAGATATTCCAGGAATTTATGATATGGACGATGATGGTGATATTGACATTTTAACGTTTAGTTCAGTCGGTGGAGTAATATTTCTTTATAAAAACCTTGATGTAGAAAATGGAAATTCACCTGGCACTTTTGAATTTGAAAAAGTAGATGACTGTTGGGGTAGATTTTATGAGTCAGGAATCGTTGGTTGCCTTGAACTTTCGGACAATGCGAATGATTGTGCTATTCGCCTAGTCAATGATGAACCGGATGACAATAGATCAGGGGTTCATGCTGGAAGTACCATTGCAATATTTGATGGTGATGCCGATGGCGATAAGGATATTATCCTAGGGGATATTTCGTTTTTTAATTTAATTTATGCAGAGAATGAACCTTCAAATGGAATGGCATGGATTGTAGATCAAGATTGTGAATATCCGAGTGGAGATATTCCGGCTGATATTGTTGCATTCCCAGCAGCCTATATTGTAGATGTAAATAATGATGGAAAAAGAGATATGGTTGTCAGCCCTAATACTTCAAACAATGGTGAAGATCGTAATCCAGTTTGGTACTACAAAAACGAAGGAACTGATGATGCTCCAATTTTTGAATTCCAAACAAAACAGTTCTTATTAGATGAAATGATTGATGTTGGAAACGGAGCCAATCCAACATTTGTAGATTACAATGCTGATGGTCTACTGGATATTGTAGTGGGTAATAATAGTTATTGGTTGACCGGAGGTTTGAAGGATTCCCGACTTCAATTATTTCTAAATATTGGAACAAGCACTGCTCCGAAATTTGAATTAACTGATGATGACTTTTTAGGATTCTCTGATTTATTTATGACATCTGCTAATATTTTCAACTTTGCACCTACATTTGGAGACATTGATAGTGATGGCGATCTGGACTTAGTTATTGGAGACAATTCAGGTAGATTAACATTTGTTGAAAACACCGCTGGTCCAAATCAAACCATGAGCTTTTCATCTCCTCAGTACAATTGGATGACTATAAAAGTAGGGCAATTGTCTACTCCCGATCTAGTTGATATTAATCGAGATGGGCTAATGGATATTGTTGTAGGAGAAAAAACGGTAAATTTTATTGATTATACCGATACGGTCAGTTCCTTTAATTTATTCATAAATACTGGGACTGCGTCAGAGCCGATGTTTGATCCTAATTCTTTAAATGCACCTAATTTCGCTTATTTTGGTTTTGCCAATACAATTGATGTTGGATTCAATAGTGGAGAATCTGCTCCAGCAATTGTAGATACAGGAGATGATTTTTTAATGTTTTCGGGAGCAAGCAGTGGTCAGCTAAAAGTTTACCGTGGAATTGAAGATAATATCTATGGAACTTTTGAAAAGTTGTACAATGACTATGGAGAATTACAATCAGGTTGGACCACAAGACCTGCTGTAGCAGATATAAACGATGATGGAATTTTAGATATGTTAGTTGGTAATCGCAGAGGAGGATTACAGTTTATAAAAACTGACTTTAGAATCGATGGAACATCAACTGATGTAGTAGAAATAACCAAAGAATCAGCTGTTAGAATATATCCTAATCCAACCAGTGATTTGATTAATATAGATATCTTAGGAGTTAATGTTCAGTTAGATGTTCAATTATTTAATGCAAATGGACAGTTATTGTTAGAAGAAAAAATTAGCGAGAATTCGAACTCAATAGAACTCACTAATTATACCGCTGGAATATATTTTTTAAAGTGGAGAGACCAGGATGGTGGAGCAGGTATAGAAAAAATAGTAGTCTTTTAAAACTTATCTGGCACCAAATAATAAGCTTCCAATTCTAACCATGGTGCTACCTGCATCAATGGCTATCTTATAATCTCCGGACATCCCCATGGAGATCTCACTGAATTTTTCGTCGTTTGAGAAGAATTTTTCTTTGAGCTCATCAAAATAATTTTTTAGCGTATTAAATTCAGTACGAACTTGATTTTTATCGTTTGTAAATGTCGCCATTCCCATAACTCCTGAAAATTCAATATTGGTGAATTGAATTTTATCGGTTAATATTTCAATGGCTTCATTCAACACCAATCCAAATTTTGAGTCCTCAGTTGCGATATGAAATTGTAATAGGACCGAGATAGAGCGTTCATTTTTTTTGGCTTGTTTGTTAATTTCTTCCAAGAGACTTTTACTATCAACTGCATGAATCAAATTTACAAAGGGAGCAATATATTTAACTTTGTTTCGCTGGAGATGACCTATAGCATGCCACTCAATATCCTTTGGGAGTGATTCCCATTTACTCACTAATTCTTGTACCCTGTTTTCTCCGAAAATGCGTTGGCCTTGATTGTATAGGTCAAGAATTGCTTCGTTCGGCTTCGTTTTTGAAACCGCAACTAAGCAAACATTTTGATTCGCTAGGTCCGTAGAAAGGTTCTTGTAATTATTTTGACGCATCGAGCTAAAACTATTTATTCAAAATTTCTGGTTCCCCAAGAACAATTCTTCCCTTATTATTTTCTTTAACCGAGGCACATTCGATCTGGGCATCATGCTCAAAAAATAGCAAATGGTTTTCAGCCAAACATTCCCTCAAGAGCCACTTTTTTTCTTTTAAAGTTTCCATTGGCTGGATATCATAACTCATTACATAAGGCATCGGAATGTGCGCAGAAGAAGGCATTAAATCTGCTCCAAAAATTACTTTCCTTTTTCCGAAAGGGATCTTTAAAATCATCATTCCCATGGTGTGTCCAAAGCAAGATCTGACTTCGATTCCATCAACCCAATGTTTCCACTCAGAACCATCACCAGAATCAATAAACTCTAATTGACCGGCTTCCAAAAGCGGAACAAAGTTTTCAACTAGAAAAGAAGCCTTTTCCTTTGCATTCGGGGCCAGTGCCCAATCCCATTGTGTCTTATTGGAATAATAAGTAGCATTAGGAAAAGTAGGAACTAGCCGATTACCTTCTTTTTTTACGGCACCACCAACATGGTCAAAATGCAAATGCGTTAAAAATACATCTGTAATATCCTTAGGTGACAAATTATTTTTAGCCAGACTACCAAGAAGGGAATCTTCTCCATGTGGCGAAAAATGGGACCGAAATTTTTCATCTTGCTTATCTCCAATTCCTGTGTCAACTAAGATCTTTCGTGTAGGCGTCTCGATCAATAAACAACGCATTGACCAAGTACACATATTTTTTTCATCAGCTGGTACCAACCTTTGCCAAAGTTGTTTTGGAACTACTCCGAACATCGCTCCGCCATCTAATTTGAACAAGCCTGTTGGAATACTTTTTATTTGAATATTGCTCAAGATATTTCTTTATTGATTAATAATTACCAAATCCAATTCCTTTCGCGGGCTTGGACAACTCGTCCTTTAGGATGGCCATTCTTAAGGCTGTAACAGCGGCTTCAACCCCTTTATTTCCATATTTACCACCTGCTCTGTCCTTTGCTTGTTGTTCGTCATTTGGTGTAAGCAGACCAAAGATAAATGGCTTGCCGGTCATTACAGAGAGGGTAGTAAGTCCTTGGGCTACCGATTGATTGATATATTCATTGTGGGATGTTTCGCCTTTGATTACGCAACCGATACAAACCACAGCATCTAGTTTCTTAGAAGAAGCTAACATTTTCGCTCCAGCAGGCAACTCAAATGCACCAGGCACCTGAACAGTATGAATGTCTTCAGGTTTAACTCCGTGTTTTTCTAAAGTTTCAAAACAACCGTTGTACAGTTCATGTGTAATGGATTCATTCCAATCAGAGACAACGATACCAATTTGCTTTCCATTGCAATTAGGTATTTCCTCTTGTTTGTAAGTGGATAGATTTTTTAGAGCTGATGACATAAATACTATGTTTAAAATTAAAACTGTTGCATGGCCTAGCTGCGAATTTTGCCTGACAAAGGAAATAAAAAAAGGCCATCTTCTAATAGAAGACAGCCTAAATTATAATTTTGTTCAAAGACTAGTTTCCAGATTCTACTCTAGAGATGTACTTGTCAATATCTCTTCCGTCAGTTGATGTAGGATAGTCTTTCTTAATTCTTTTGAATGCTGCTGCAGAAGCTGCAAGATCTCCTTGCTTTTCGTGTAACAGACCTAATTTTTTCAAATAGTAGCTTTCAAGCATGTCATTTTCTCCGGCACTTACAGCTTTCTTGTAGCTACTAATGGCATTGTCCATTTGTCCTAATTCACTATAAGCATCTCCCATGGCACCATTTTTCATGATAGGAAGTACATTCCCTTTTCCCTTGTAATCTTTTAAAAAAGATAATGCAGCGTCATACTCTCCAAGGTGTAGGTAGGAGATTCCAGCATAATAGTTAGCTGTATTTCCTGCTTTAGTTCCACCATAATTGTCTATGATGTCAAGAAATCCCATGTAATCTCCATTAGAGTTCTCTAACGCCATTGCGAAAGAATCTCTAGCAAATTGTTCCTGAGCCTTGACCATGGCACCAGCAGCTTCAATTTCTTTTGGTGCTTGAATTAAATGCTTGTATGCTAGATAACCACCTATTAATAGCACTACGACTACCAATCCCATTAAAAGATTGTTCTGGTTTTTATCCAAAAAGTCTGAAGCTGAGTCTCTTGCTTCTACAAGATCCACTAGTGTTTCGTCGGTCTTCTTTTTATTACGTCTTATTGCCATGTTGAGCTTTGTATTGTAAAAATCGACGCAAAAGTAAGCATTCTTTCAATTCCTTGCATATACTTCGCGTCTCTATTGGAACCTTTTACGCTCCAAAATGAAAATTTGTTAGCTTTTTTTCTCTAAAAGTGCCTGAATTCATCAACTTTCATTGATTTCTTACATAAAAAAAGATGTCATTTTTTTAGATGACATCTTTTTGCGGTCTCAATTCCCTTAATTTACTCCAAAAAAGGATAGTCCTCTTGTACATAGTTGTCAGTATACAACTCTGAAACTGGCGGAAAGTCCGAAGCTTCCGCAAAAGCTGTAGCTTCATCAATTTCTACCTTTATTTTATCCTTGATTGCCTTTATTTCTGCTTCAGTAGCAATCTTATTATTGAGTATTTTGGCTTCTGTTGTTTTAATCGGATCTTGACCCTTATAGTCATTCAATTCATCTTTTGATCTGTATTTAGCAGGATCAGAAACTGAATGCCCTTTGTATCTATAGGTTTTGATTTCAAGGTAATAGGGCCCTTTTCCCGAACGAATATGAGCAGCTGCTCTTTCCATTGCTTCATGTACTTCTTCTGGTTCCATGCCGTTAACAGACTCACTAGGCATATCGAAAGAAGCACCCAACTTATGCATTTCAGTAACATTACTGGTTCGCTCTACAGAAGTACCCATAGCATAGCCATTGTTTTCACAGATATATAAAACCGGTAGCTTCCAGTTCATACCCATGTTAAAGGCCTCATAAAGAGCTCCTTGTCTTGCAGCACCATCTCCGAACATAGTGACACATAGGTTGTCTGTCCCTCTATATTTTTCTGCAAAGGCAATTCCCGTTCCTATTGGAATTTGTGCACCAACAATACCGTTTCCACCGAAGTAATTATGTTCTTTGGAGAAAAAGTGCATAGAACCACCTTTTCCTTTCACAGCTCCAGTTTCTTTTCCATACAATTCGGCCATGCATTCATTAGACGATAAACCACGGCACAGGGCAATACCATGCTGTCGATAAGCCGTAACGACGCAATCTTCCGGTCGAATTGCGGTTACCATTCCTGCCGCAATGGCCTCTTGACCAATATACACATGGCAAAAACCTCTAATTTTCTGCTGACCATACATCATTAATGTACGTTCCTCGAATCGTCTGATTCTCAGCATTGTTTCATACCACTTTAAGTATGTTTCTTTAGAATATTTCTTCGCCATATTGGCCTTCTTTTTTGATTTTGATACTACCTCAGCCATTTATTCTTCTTTTACTTTTCGATTGAACCATAAAGATAAGTGTAAAATTGCCCCTTACCAAGTGTATATAAAGGAACGTTAATAAAATTTAGAAGTTTAATTAGTCAAACAGATTTTCAAAGAAAGACTAGGTCAAGATTAATCTGCCCTTATCTTAGCGATCAGTAAATGAACAAGTGTGTACATCGAAAAACTCAAGCTTTCCAATTTTAAGAATTACAGCTCAGCCAGCGTTGATTGCTCGCCAATGTTCAATTGTCTTTTAGGAAAAAATGGAATGGGGAAAACCAATATACTGGATGCCGTTCATTACTTGGGTTTGTGTAAAAGTCATTTTAGCATACCAGATGCACAATTAGTGAAAAAAGAAGAAGATTTCTTTCGCTTAGAGGCTTTGGTTAAAAGAGCGTCTGGAGCACATAAGTTGGTGGCTAAGGTTCAGCCGAGCAAAAAGAAAAAGAGTTTTGAAAAGGACGGGAAAACTTATGATCGGTTGTCTGATTACCTTGGGCAATTGCCTTTGATAATGATTGCTCCTGATGATACGATCATTGGCACCGGAGGCTCGGAAGAACGTCGCAAAGTTATAGATGAAACACTTTGTCAAACTGATAGAAAATATTTGGTCCAACTAATTGCTTACAATAAATTATTAAAGCAAAGAAATGCAGCTTTGAAGCAAATGGCAAAGCAGCGATCTTGGGATCATTATTTACTAGACACTTATGACGCTCAAATGATTCCCTTGGCACAGTTTATTTTTAATACTAGAAAGGAATGGTTAACTCCTATGTACAGGTCCTTTGCTAATTACTACGAGCGGATTTCACAAGGTGCTGAGTTACCCGAGATTAAATATAAGTCTCAATTACATGATGAAGATTTGAGTGAATTATTCAAACTTCATAGAGATAAAGATATATTGCTTCAAAGAACAACTATGGGTATTCATAAGGATGACCTAGTGTTTTTTCTAAAAGAAATGCCGCTAAAAAGATTTGGCTCTCAAGGTCAGCTGAAGTCTTTTATTATGGCCTTGAAATTAGCGCAATACAATTGGCTACACAATGGCGTTGAGGAAAAACCTTTACTTTTGCTGGATGATATCTTTGACAAGTTGGATCACTTTAGAGTAGGAGATTTATTGCAACTTTTATCGGGAGAAGAATTTGGACAAGTATTTATATCGGACACAGATGTTGAAAGATTACCTAGTATTTTAGAAAAAGAGAACTTGTCTGCCGCACATTTTGTAGTAGTAGAGGGAACGATAGCACCAAAGTAATAATGAAGAAAGAAGGAGAAAAAAAAATAGGAGAAATATTCAATCAAGTTTTTAAATCTGGAAAACTTGGCCCACAGTATTATCATCAAAAGATTTCTAAAATTTGGGAAACTCAAATGGGCCCAAGTATAACAGGCTACACCAAAGCCTTAAACCTTCGAAAACGCCGTTTGTATATACATATTGAGTCTGCTCCGCTTAAGCAAGAGTTGTCAATGAGTAAGGAAAAGATATTGGAAATGATCAATCGAGAACTTAAGGAATCTTATTTACAAGAAATTCATATCGCATAAAAAAAGAGGCCAATAAATTAATATTAGCCTCAATTTTCGTTTAAAGTTGAGATCGACTTTTAAGCTCGATCAGACTTGACTACTTGTTTAATCTTAGTCTTATTGAATTTTCTTTTTCCTTTTGTTTTGGCTGCAAGTTCTACTGCTTTGTAAACGTTTACAACTCCTCCAGTTATTGACAATTCAGAAAATTTAACTTTTCCATCACCACCTGGACGATTTACCATTTCCGAATTAGGAACAACCGTAGCCATTAAGATTTCTTTTATTTGCTGGGCAGATAACTCTGGATAATAACTTCTCAATACTGCCGCGACACCAGCTGTAACTGGTGCGGCCATACTAGTTCCGCTAAACTTTTGATATCCACCATCTGGTGTTGTTGATAAAATTTGATAACCAGGAGCGAAAAGATCAACATTCATTTTTCCGTAGTTAGAAAAAGATGCAGGAGCATCTTCTCCACCTTTCCAGGTTAAAGCACCAATCTCCAACCAAGTCTTAGCTTGTTTTGGTCCAAACAAACCTCTTTTTGCAAAGTTGTCATTAGGAAAATTTGAATTTACGTCTGTGTTTTTACCGTCATTACCCGCGGCATGTACAAGAAGTACATCATGCTTGACAGCATATTTTACAGCCGCATCTACTACACCTTTATCCCAACCATAGCTTTTACCAAAACTCATGTTAATGATACTTGCACCATTATCAACTGCATATCTAATGGCAGCAGCAACATCTTTGTCTCTTTCATCTCCATCCGGCACAGCTCTGATACTCATGATTTCAACATTGTCGGCCACACCTTTGATCCCAGTATCATTTCCTCTTACCGCTCCAATAATTCCCGCAACATGCGTCCCGTGTGCAGCATCAGGGCCTTTTACGTCATTGTTTCCATAACCAGTTTCGTAACTATCATTGTAGTTGTCTCCAACAATATCACGTGGATCGAAGTCTACATTATAGTAGTATTTCATCTGATTGTCGTAGTATTCCAACGCTCCAGTTATGTTTTCTTTTAATTCGTCAAAAGTGACTCCTTGACCTTGAAGGATTCCAGATACTCTATTGGCAACCTCACTTATTCCAGGATCTTCACTTTCGAATGATTGCAAATCTTCAACAGAAATTTGATCTTTTCCAATGCCTTTTTCCAAAGCCATTAGACCATCGTGAAATTGTCTAACATTCTCAGATTGACCTGCTAGTTCACCATTTTTGTCTTCGATGATTTTTTTCATCTCCTCGTACTTAGCAAATTCAATGCGTTCTTTTTTCGAAAGGTCATTTACATTTTTACCCTCGTATTTTTTCTTCATTGAACGAACTAATCGCGTAATTTCTAGAGATTCATGATTGATGTTACCCTTGGCGCCGCCAATAAAATTCCAGCCATGAATGTCATCGATGTAACCATTTTTGTCATCGTCAATGCCATTTCCTGGAATCTCTCCATCGTTGGTCCACATTACCTCTTTCAAATCTTCATGCTCCGAATCAACACCAGAATCAATCACGGCCACCACAACGGTTTGGCCAGTTTTACCTTTCAATAGGGTAGAATACGTTTTTTCGGTACTTACCCCATCTATATTGTCGGTACCGGGATCAAGATTGTACCAATTCTCAGGTGCGCTTGTTTGGGCGCTCATCATACTCACTCCACCTATTAGGCATATCAAAGTGAAAAACTTTTGCAACATACTTTTGATTTTATTACGTTAAACTCTTAAGAAGAAGCGATTCGATCAAATCATAATCTGATTTTTGGTTAAGGTCGCCTCCTAAACACCCAAAGATACATTTATAGAGCAATGATTTTGTAGGCAGGTTGGATAATTGATCGTAAAAGCGGGTTAAAGTTTTATTAAAAACCTAAATATTGCCCCTTTTTGGTGTCAAAAGCTAATATTATACCGTCTATACTAGTGTTCTCATTACATTTTTTAGACCTTTGTAATTAATTAATTGCTAATCACATGAAATACCTTGGTTATATTTTTTGCTGTTTGCTTATGTTTTTTTCCGCAAAAGAAACTACAGCACAATTTGAATTGGGTTTAATGGGTGGAGTGGCCACCTACACCGGTGATATTTCAAAGCAAAACACTTTTTTCTCCACAGGAGATTATAATGCTGCTTTTGGAGGTTTTGCGAGATACACTTTTCACCCACTTATAGCAGCAAGAGTCGGATTCAACTATGGAAATCTTTCGGGATCAGATGCCAAATCAACAGATGGTTCTCGATTAAAAAGAAATCTTTCTTTTAGAACAAAACTATATGAATTAAGCCTGATTGGAGAATTCAATATACTCGGATATCAACCCTATAATCTCGTAAGGCCTTGGTCTCCCTATATTTTTGCCGGAGTAGCTGGATTTGTATTCAATCCTCAAGCCGAGTTGGATGGAGTACTTTACGATCTTCAACCGCTAGGAACTGAAGGTCAAGGCCTTGAAGGTAACGAAGCTCCGTATAAGTTGACTCAATTTTCTATCCCAGCTGGAATAGGTGTGAAATACGCAATTAATGATCAATGGAATTTAGGCATTGAATTGGGTGGAAGAAAAACGTTTACGGACTACATCGATGACATTTCCAGAGCATATGTGGCAGATGAAGTTCTGCTGATCAATAGAGGAGAGGTAGCAGCGGCTTTAGCTAATAGAACTGGAAACGTTCAAGCTGGTGGAGCTGCCAGAGGTTCAGATAAATACGATGATTGGTATTTTATGGCTGGCCTCACTATTTCCTATAACTTTACGGATAATGGATTAGTTGGATCAAGAGGACGAAATCGAGGAGGAAAGAAAGGATGTCCAGCAGCCTTTTAAATGAAATATAATGCTTTGAAAATAACCCGAAGTCATAGGCTTCGGGTTATTTTTTTGCCTTAACTTTCGTTTTTAGTTTAAATAAGCTGAGTAATTTACAATGTCCAAATTGAATGGGTATAGCATTAGATAAACTCAAGGAATTCTGGGGATATGATAATTTTCGTCCGTTGCAGGATGAAATTGTGGAATCCGTCTTGTCTGGAGAGGATAGCCTTGTCTTAATGCCAACTGGGGGAGGAAAGTCCTTGTGCTATCAAGTACCAGCTTTATGTTTGGAAGGCTTAACCTTGGTTATTTCTCCATTGATTGCATTGATGAAAGATCAGGTTGACAATTTGAAAAAAAGGAATATTTCGGCAGAGGCAATTTACAGCGGGATGGCTTATCAGCAAATTGATCGTATTTTGGATAATGCGGTTCATGGGGCTTATAAAATGCTTTATTTATCACCGGAGCGTCTAAAAAGTGAAATTTTCGTACATCGTTTGCCCAAGATGAATGTTAATTTGATTGCGGTGGATGAAGCGCATTGTGTGTCTCAGTGGGGATTTGATTTTAGGCCAGCATACTTGGAAATAGCATCTTTGAGGCAGCAGAAACCGGATGTTCCAATGATCGCTTTGACGGCAACCGCCACTTCAGAGGTTATTGAGGATATTCAGTTGAATTTAGAATTGAAGACGAAAAGAATATTTCAAAAGTCTTTTGAAAGAGAAAACTTGGCTTATATCGTTATAAAACAAGAGGGAAAACTTGAAAAACTAGCTGATATCATCTCTAAAGTTTCAGGTTCTACTATAGTATATTGCCCGCGAAGAGGAGCAACCAATGATATTGCAACATTTCTAAATCGTCGATCAATAAGTTGTGCTGCATATCACGCCGGTATGAGTCCTCAAGATAGAATGGACATTCAAGCGAAATGGATGAGAGGAGATATTAGGGTAATTGCGGCCACCAACGCTTTTGGTATGGGCATTGATAAATCAGATGTTCGTTTGGTCATTCATACTACCATGCCTTCAAGTTTAGAGGCCTATTATCAGGAAGCAGGAAGAGCAGGAAGGGATGGGAAAAAAAGTTTTGGAATCTTGCTGTATGATTATCATGACAAAGAAACATTGACGCTTTTACTGGATCAAAAATACCCAAGTTTAAAAGTCATTCGCCAAGTATACCAAGGATTATCCAATGCTTATCAGCTGGCAATAGGTTCCAACCGATTTGAACCTTATGATTTTGATCTTATAAAGTTTTGTAAGACTTATAAGTTTTCGCCTGGAATTACCCATTATGCGCTGGGTATTTTGCAAAAAGAAGGTTGGATAAATATCAGTGATGCTGTTTTTCAACCTAGTAAATTGTGGGTGAAAGTTTCTAAAGAAAGATTGTATGATTTTCAACTTAAGAATAAAACACTTGAACCAATTCTAAAAACAATTCTAAGAACTTATCAAGGAGCATTTCAGCAATTGGTTAATATTAATGAATTCCAACTTTCTAAATTTTTGAACCTTACAGGCGAGCAATTGAAAAAAGCATTTCTTTTTATGCAACAGCAAGGGGTAATTGATTATCGACCCAAAAAAGACAAACCGCAGATAACTTTTTTAATGGAGCGAATTGCAGCAGGAAATTTGACTATTGACTCAAATCGCTATAAGTTTTTGAAACAACGAGCAGAATTTAAATTAAAAAAGATGTTTCAGTATGCAGAAGATCCGGTTTGTAGATCAATTCAATTGTTACAGTATTTTGGAGAAAATAAAGGGAATTCTTGTGGTCAATGCGATGTATGCCTAGATCGAAAAAAAGTGGATTTTGATAACTTAGATTTTTACAAAATTCGTCAAAAAATAGAACGTATATTGAAAAAACAAAATGGGCTTACTTTTGATGAAATAGTCGGACATTTTTCTCATTCAGAAATGAAGAGGATGATATGGGTTTTGGCCTACCTTAGAGATGAAAATTTAATAAAATATAAGTCCGATCGGTTTACTATAAATAAATCAAATGCTAAGTAAAAACAAATTCAATATTGTGTTTACGGTAACAAATGATCTTTCCTTTGATCGAAGAATGATAAGAATTTGTAGTACACTTCAGTCTAGTGGATTTAATGTCAAATTAATAGGTAGAAAGTTGAAATCTTCCCAAGAAATTGTTCAACAAAATTTTCAACAAATCAGACTAAATTGTTTTTTTGAAAGTGGAAAATTGTTCTACCTAGAATACAATATCCGTTTGTTTTTTTACTTACTATTTTCAAGGAAAATGGACGGTTTGTGTGCTATAGATTTGGATACAATTGCTCCAATTGTGGTTGTAGGAAAATGGAAAAAAAGCAAACTCATTTACGATGCTCATGAACTTTTTCATGAAGTTCCAGAAGTTGTTTCAAGACCTAGAATTCAAAAATTTTGGAAAAAATGGGGAGCTCAGTTTATTCCAAAAGTAGACTTGGCTTACACCGTCGGAGAGAGACTAGCAATTTATTTTTCAGAAAATTATAATATTCCTTTTAAGACAATTCGGAATGTACCTTTTAGGAGAAATGAAAAAATTGAATATAATCCAAAAAAGAAAATCATTCTTTATCAGGGAATGATCAATGAAGGCCGTGGAGTAAAAGAGATGATTGATGCAATTGAAAATTTTCCCAGCTATCAGTTTTGGATTGCAGGTATAGGAGATCTATTTGAATCATTGAAAGCTTATGCTCAAAAATTAAATTATTCTGATCGTATTAAGTTTCTTGGTTTTATTCAACCAGAAAAATTACCAGAACTAACAGCTCAAGCATCAATAGGAATTAACCTGCTTGAGAATAAAGGTCTTAGTTATTACTACTCACTTGCAAATAAAACTTTTGATTACCTACAAGCGGGCATTCCGTCAATTCAAATGAATTTTCCAGAATATCAAAGCTTACAAGAATCATACAATTGTTTTCTTTTAATTCCTGAACTTTCAAAGAATGCCATTAGTGAGGTCCTTGCTGAAATTGAAGAAAATGACGATAAATTATTGTCAATTCACAAAGCTGCTATTATGGCTGCTAAGGACTTGCATTGGGAAAAAGAATCCATCAAACTGATTGAATTATACAAAGGCCTTTTTAAACTCTAATTTTTGATTCCTACTCGTTACTTTTGGACTCATAAATAATGTCAATGAAGATAATCGATGGTAAAGAGTTGGCCAAAACGATAAAAGGCGAAATTGCAGAAGAAGTAAAAGCATTAATTGCACAAGGTGGCAAAACACCGCACTTAGCGGCTGTTTTAATTGGAGACAACCCCGCAAGCCAAGTTTATGTAGGGAACAAAGTCAAATCATGCGAGCAAGTTGGGTTCAAATCAACCTTGATTCAAAGAGGATCTGATATCACACAAGAAGAAGTGATGGAAATTGTTGATCGGCTAAATAATGATCCAGATGTAGATGGCTTTATTGTTCAATTGCCGTTGCCTGGTCATTTGAACGAAGATGAGATTACTTTGGCAATAGATCCAAGAAAAGATGTAGATGGATTTCATCCGATGAATATCGGGCGAATGTCCCAAGGATTACCAAGCTATTTGCCTGCCACACCATATGGCATTATGCAAATGTTAGAGCGGTACGAGATCGAAACGCAAGGTAAGGAAGTCGTAATCTTAGGAAGATCGAACATCGTCGGTACCCCAATGAGCATCCTTCTTTCTAGAAAAGCCAAGATTGGCAATGCAACTGTCCAACTATGTCATTCTCGAACCACTGATATTCCAGGTCACTGCCGAAAGGCGGATATTTTGATAGCAGCTATCGGAAGAGCTAATTTTGTGACTGCAGATATGGTAAAAGAAGGTGCTGTAGTGATAGATGTTGGAATAAATAGGGTCGACGATCCTAGCAAAAAGCGAGGTTATCGACTTGATGGAGATGTGCATTTTGAAGAAGTATCAAAGAAATGTAGTTACATCACACCAGTTCCGGGAGGCGTTGGACCAATGACTGTCTGTTCCTTGATGATGAATACTTTGAAATCTTGTCGAGGAGAAGTATACGCTAAAAACTAATGGATTATTATAAATACGCAGTTATTGCAGATGCTTATACACAAGAGATTGTGTTGGCATTGCTCGGTGAATTGACGGCTTTCGATAGTTTTGTGGAATCTACAAATGAGATATCCGCTTTTGTTCCCAAAGAAGAATGGTCGAAAGAATTTGATCAAAAGGCAGCAGAAATTTTAAGTGGTTTAGGTCTAAAGTATGAATTGGAACTGATTCCACATCAAAATTGGAATGCAAAATGGGAGAAAAGTTTTACTCCAATTTCAATTCCAAATAAATGCTTGGTTAGAGCACTTTTTCATCCTACTCAACCGGAATTCCCCTACGAGATTCTAATTCAGCCACAAATGGCATTTGGAACAGGTCACCATGCAACGACATATTTGGTCATGGATCGAATGTTTTCGATAACGTTTGAAGGCAAAAACGTGCTAGATTATGGTTGTGGCACTGGGATTTTAGCAATTTTGGCTTCAAAATTGGGTGCTAAGACTATTGATGCGATCGATAACGATCCATTTTCCACTGAAAATACTGCTGATAATCTGATAACCAATGAAATAGCTAACGTAAATTGCCATTTGGGGACGATCGAAAAACTGAAGGACAAGAATTATGATGTAATCTTGGCTAACATTAATCGAAATGTACTTTTAAATAGCAGTGCGCCGTTATTTCAACAGTTATCGACCAATGGAATTCTGCTTGTTTCAGGGTTGCTGGAAAGAGATGAAGAAATCATTACAGCTGCTTATGAAAAGGAAGGATTTTCTAAAATTCAAGTGCAATCAAAAAATGGTTGGATTTGTATTGAATTTAAGAAGGGGTAAATCGAAAATCGATTTGTTCTTCGTTTACTAAATCTGGTTTTTGCATATGTTCAGACTGATACTTTCAATTATTACTATTGTACTTTTTCAAAGTGCAATATCTGCCCAAACTCCAACATCCTTTTCGGAAGACCGAGCAACTTTTCAAGAAGAGCTAAAATTATTTATGTCTTCCTCCAAAAATCAAAAACAAATTGATGTTTTTGAAGCATTCGAAGAACAGTTTGAATCTTCGACCTTTACGGATGATGACTTCAAAAAAGTTTTAGTTACTTCCAACAAAATGCTAAAACTTAAGATGAATGCTTCGAGTTATTTCAAGCCATATCTTACCACTTTAACAGCAATTAGGAAAAATCCTCAGCCTGATGGTACTTTTGAAAGCTACGATAAAATATTGAATTCAATAATTGACAATATTGAAAATAGAAAATTTAAACCTTTTACCGCCTATTTGAAATTTTCAATGACTTTTTTCGATGGCAAGTATTTGAAATTTGCTAAATCAGGATTGAATTGGGCGGCTGATTCAGAGCGTTTTAAATTGACAATGGTTGAAAATGAGCCAGTGGTTTCTTTTGAAAACCTAGATTTGATTGCTTTTAGAAAAAGTGATTCGATCGTCATACAAAAAACAAAAGGGATTTATAATCCGATTCAAAAAACATGGAAAGGGGAAGGCGGAACTGTTAAATGGAATAGGCCATCTTCAGAGCCAGCCCCAGTTTACTGCGAATTAATGGAATATGAAATCGATGCGGTTAAACCATTTTTCAAAGCAGAGAATGCAGAATTAACTTATCCAGAATTATTCCCTGGCAAAAAAATTATTGGAACTTTGGAGGATAAAGTAACAGTAAAAGCAGGTGGAAAGGAAATTTCTTATCCAAGATTTGAAAGTCGAGATTCTGTTTTAGAAATTAAAGAAATTGGCGCCGGTATTTCTTACAGAGGAGGATTCCGTTTGCAAGGTTCAACTGTGTATGGCTTTGGAACAGGAGACGAAAAAGCACATATCGAAATAGTAAATCGAGGAGAAACAAAAATCTTTAGAGGAGATGCAGATTTATTTGTAATAAAAAAAGGTGAAAGACTAAGCGCCGAAGGAGTGGACTGTTCGATTTATTTCGACCAAGATTCAATTTATCATCCTTCTGTTAATGTTAAATTTGATATAACGGAAGAGTCAATGGCTTTAACCAGAGGGAAAAGAGGTAATGATAGAAACCCGTTTTATGATTCTTACCACAAAATAAATATTGATGTAAATAGTATTCGATGGGCAGTTCCAAAAGATTCGATTTACATCGGTGGAAAGTCTGTTAGTTTTACATCATCAAATAGGGATGTAACTTTCGAGTCATTTAATTTTTTCCAAGAATCGGACTATGAACGATTGCAAAATATTGCATCTACCAATCCTTTAACAGTTATTAGGGGAATGTCAGATCAAGAAGGTTCAAAATTTTTGAATGCACACTCTTTGGCAACAAGATTCAATTCGAGGTTTGATGCTTCAAGTATCCAATCTTTGTTGTTTGATTTGGTTTCAAAAGGCTTTGTTAATTATGATTCTGAACGGCAAGAAGTTGAAGTAAAAGAAAAAGTTTTTCATTACACCAACGCAAGTATGGAAAAAGTGGATTACGATATTTTGAAAATATTGTCGTCTACGGAAAAAACAAATGCGGTAATGGATTTGAAAAGTAAAAATATTATCACGGATGGTGTTGGTGCTGTAGAATTTTCTCAAAGTCAAAAGGTTGCCGTGAAGCCATTCGCAAAGCAAATGGTAGTGAAAGAAAATCGAAATATGGATTTCGATGGCAAATTATTTGCTGGCTATACATTGTATGAGGGAAGTGATTTTCACTTTGAATATGATCAAAATCACATTGTAATGGATTCTATCCGTTATTTTGATTTGTTCGTGCCAACCGAAGCTGTTGATGAAGATGGAAATCCAGTTGCGGTTAGTATTGCATCGCGTTTAGAAAATGCGAATGGTGTTCTATTAATCGACGCACCTTCAAACAAATCCGGAAGAGAAGATATTCCGATTTTCCCTTCTTTTCAATCAAAAGAAAGTTCATTTGTTTACTATGATGATACCACTATTCTATCAGGTGTTTATGAAAGGGACTCATTTTATTTTAGCGTAGATCCTTTTAGTTTCAACGGTTTAGACAATTATCAAAAGGAAGATCTAAACTTTAAGGGTAAAATGGTTTCTGCAGATATCTTTCCTGATTTTGAAGAAAATTTGGTGCTAATAGAAGAAGAGTATTCATTAGGATTTTCTACAACAACGCCCGCGAAAGGTTATCCTATGTATAGGAAAAAAGGATTATATAATGGTGAAATTAATTTATCTCATCAAGGTTTTAGAGGAAGTGGAAATCTTAAATATTTAGGGGCTTCCTTGGATTCAGAGGATTTTATTTTTCGACCCAAACGACTCACGGGATCTGCTAAAAGATTTGATTTAACAGAAAATAGCACTGGATCAGTCCCGTTTCCACAAGCTAGTGGTTTGGATGTTTCAATAGATTGGCGGCCATATAAAGATAGTATGTATGTTCGAACTGATAAAGAGGCATTCGATTTATTTAAGGATGACAATCATAACTTGGCTGGAACATTAATATTAACACCAAATGGACTGAAAGGGCGTGGAGAGTTTAATTGGGAGCTGGGAACATTGAATTCAAAGTTGATGTCGTTTGGCGTATTCTCTGCCATGGCAGATACGAGTAATTTACAAATTAAAACATTCGATAAAAAAGATCTTGCATTTGACACTAAAAATGTAAATGCAAATTTGGATTTTGAAAAACAACTTGGTAAAGTAAAAGCTAATATTGAAGGAGAGTGGACGACCATGCCTTACAATCAATACCAGACAAGTCTTGATGAATTTATTTGGGACATGAAAGGGGCTACAGTAACTTTCCAAAATGAAGCAATGCTATTGGGAGATTTTAGATCTATTCATCCTGATCAAGATTCTCTGTTGTTTCAGGGCAACACCGCCTTTTACGATTTAAAAACAAGCGAATTGAAAATTGGAGGTGTACCTTTTATAAAGTCATGCGATGCATTCATTTATCTTCCGGATGGAAAAGTTGATGTAAGACCTGGAGGAGATATTACTGAATTTAATGATTGTAAAATTGTTGCGGATACATTAAATAAGTATCATAGAATTAACCGAGCAACAGTAAAAGTTAAAGGAAGAAAAGATTATACTGCTTCTGGTTTTTATGAATATAATGTAGGAGTTAGAGAGCAAGAAATTGAATTCAAAGACATCATTGGAGGTCGAGTAGGTAAGGGAAAAAGAAGTGAAAAGAAAACTGTTACTAGAGCAACTGGTGATGTTGCCAAAGGCACAACTTTTTATATTGATGATAATATTCAATACAATGGTAAGATTAGTTTAAGTGCAGAAAAGAAAAATCTTGACTTCGATGGTTTTGCAAAAATTGAATCTCCAATTTTACCAAATGCTAGTTGGTTCTCAATTAACGCAGAGGCCGATAAAAAGAATTTATCAATTCCGTTTAAGAATCCAAAAAATTACGACGGACAAAAAATCGAGGCTGGAATATTCTTGTCAAAAGAAACAGCCAAATTATATCCTTGCTTCTTGATGCCTAAATATTTTACAAAGGATAGAGCTATTTTTGAGGCTAAGACAGATGGACAAGGTTTGTTTAAACACGATAAGAAAGCTGATCAGCTGAGATTTGGGGATTCGACTGTAGTTTTAAATCCAGAAATCAATGGAAATCTATTGAGTCTTGGAAACAAGTCTGGTAGGTTTAATGCCTCAGGAAAACTAAATATTGGTTCAGGTTTAAAGTATGTAAGTGCACTATCTGCTGGTGAAATCAAGGGCATTGTGAATGAAAATACTGGAAACAGTGATGTCGAAATGATGGAACATGACATGGAAGTAAAAGCTATGCTGGGTCTAAATATTGATATTCCTGAAAAACTTTTAAAAGTAATTATTACAGATCTCCAATCTTCAAGTTTTGATGCTCGACCAGTAGATTATGTAAAAGATGAAAAGTTCTTTTCTAAAGCACTTGCTACATTCATAGAAGACAAGAAGATTTTAGAAACTGAAATTTCCGAAATGAAGTCTCTAGGATTAGATTTACCTTCAAAATATAATCCATTTGCATTTCTATTTAGTCAATTGGATCTTAAATGGAATTCGGAATATCAATCTTTTATCAATGAAAAGGACAAAGTAGGATTAGGCTCTGTATCTGGAGTTCCTATCAATAGAATCTTAAAGTGCTATATAGAATTTAAAATGCCAAGTAACGAAGATGATCGAGTTTATATGTACCTGGTTTCTCCAAGTGAAGATTGGTACTTTTTCTCTTACAAAGGTGGCATCCTTAGCACTGTATCATCGAATACACGATACAATGACATTCTTCTAGGCATGAAGTCTAAGGAACTCATTAAAAAGATGAAGGACGGTGAATTCTATGAAATTCAACCATTGAATCCGAATTCGGCTCAGCTGTTTGTCAATAGAATCAAAGCAGCTCGCGAAAACTAACAAAGTATTTCATATTTGATTTGGTATGATTTTGGCCTCTATTTTTTCTATGGCCTAGGTCTATTTTAAATAGACTTTACTGATTATTTGTAAGCATCTGTTAATCAGGTGATTATGATGAAAGGGGGAGGACTTAGAAAGAAAGATATCCTTAGAACTCAATCACCCAAGAAATATTTGGGTGAACTAAGTCTTTTTGGTGGTCAAAAAACAAATCACAGTATGAAAAGACATGTAATCTTTTTCTATAGCTTTATGCTATTTGCCAACCTCTTGGTTGCGCAAGACAATTTCGATGTAAATTTTCAAACAACCCCTGATTTCATTAACGTTTGTGGTGATGCTGACCAAGAAGTGGTTACTGTTTCGTTGACTACGAATTCTACAGAAATAAGATCGAATATCTCCGTTACAACCCATTTCTTCGAAGGAATTGAGCTAGTTAATTTTGATGCTTCAGGATCGACGGCTGGAGTAAATCTGATTGATGCTTCAGATCCTAAAAATCCCATATTTTCTCTTCCAGATATGGATCCTTTGGGATTAAATGAAGTGAACCTTTCGCTCGAAGTTCGATCAGATTGCGGGTACATTGATACCTTGCAATCAGGTTCTGGAATTTTTGATGTCGTCGATGAATGGGAATTTGATTACGATTTAACTTCCCAATCAGGATTAAATGAGTCTGCTCTTACTGAACTATATAGAGATGCTTTGGCTTTCCCAATTTTCAATCTAGATGTCAATAATACATTTGGACCAGCAAAATTGAATGATTGCTTCTCTCGAGAAATTACACTGCAAAATTCAGGACTTGCTGGTTTTGTAGATTCTGTCTTTTATGAAAATACCCAAGGAGCTGGAGTCTATGTCCAAGCAATATATGTGAATGGTGTTGCCATTACTTTCGACAAAGTTCTTACCGGAACTGACACATTAATTTCGTTCGGACTTGGGGCTTCTGAATTTATGTCTATTGCTGGTGGAGATGGAGATCAATTCTTAGATCCAGATGAAATCGTGGTTATTACAGAAGATGTTTGTTTATTAGATTGTCTTGGAGATAGAGCTAGTGATCATGATATTTCTTGGGGTTGTGGTGGTGTTTTTTGTGAAACTGTTACCGCGGTTGACTTTATAGCTGTCGGACAAGGTGCGGCAGATGTTCAAGTTTATGAAAATGGAGTTATTGCGGATGTTGATGCTGGATATTGTCAAACAGGAAATAAAACATTAGTTTTTTCAAATGAAGGAATTGAAATCGATGCAGGTTTTGCAACTATGTTGGATGTATCTGCAGGTATTAGTCTTAATTATGTTGGTACTTCAGGACAAATGTCTCACGGAGGATTTGACATTACCGAGATGTATATTGGAACCGTTCAAATTCCTGTTCCAGCTTACTTAATTGATTTAGACAATAATCCCCTTTTCTTAAATGTAGATCCTGATGGACCGGGCGGACTTTCTGATTTTGACGGTGATGGATATTTTGATGATTTAGAATTGAATGAATCATTCGAAGTAACTGTTTATTATGAATTTGATTGTACATCAGCTGCGGGAACAGATGACTATTGTAGAAATGATGTCGGTACTAATTTTTCGGGTTTGGTCAACTTTACAAACTTGTGTGGAGATCGATTGGAAAGATTTAATATCAACTATAGCTCTACTGAAAATAAGTGGACTGAGGATGTATTTACTACCAGTACAGATGCCTCGATGTTAAGTGATACCGTTTTTCTCAATCTTGAAGAAAAGAGAAAAGTCAGTAGTTTTTCAAGGACCTGTGGAGATGGAGAAGAATACAGAATCTCCGTTGTTTTACCTCAAGGATTTAATTTATTACCGGGAGCGACAACTTTTTTGCTCGGGGATGGACTTACTCCTTTAGCAATGACTTCTAATGTAGTTTCTAATGACACCTTATATTTGACCTTTGATGCCAGCCCGACTGGAGTTACAGGAATACCACTATTACATAGAATAAGCCTTGCGTTTCAAGCCGATTGTAGTGCAATTGTTGGGCCTACCTCATTCCCTTTCCAATGGTCTCATTATTGTCCAAGTTGTGATTGTGAGCATGTATGGCATTGTGAAGAATTTATAGGACCATATATTCACACAGGGCCAAGTTGTCCACCCTTAGTTTGTCCATTCGGGGTTCAAACAACTTCTTTTGAAGTTGAACGTACGACTTTTGGATTTACCGATAGGAACTATACAACACCTTTTTCTACACCAGTTACAAATGCTGGTATTTCTTGCGATTCTGTAGAGATGACCATTTCTAACCTTGTTGGAAATACAAATTTGACTGATAGCATCGGAATGGTAATTACTTACAATAATCCAGATGCATCTATTTCACCTATTGAAACATTCCTTTTTGCAAATGGTAATTTGGAGATAATTCAAGGTGCTGGTACTTTCAACTGTTCGGTACAAGCAAGTCAGTTAACAGTTACTTCTGTAGATTCCATTAAAACATTAAATTTTGATTTGAACAGCTGCTTGGTTGATAATGGAATTACATTGATGCCTGGCGACGAAATTAATTTCGTAGGTAAATTTACCATAAACCCAGATGCACCATCAACAATTTCAAATTTTGAATCTGTAAAGAATTTACGAGGATATGGTTATGCTTTGGAGGCTGGTGTTGAATACGCTTGTGACAACTATGGGGATGATTTCACGGTTGGAATTTTTAGAATACAAACTGCTTATCCAAACGTACAAACTCAAATTCGAGGATGTCAAGAAGTTGCGTTAAACGTGCAAATTTCTTCTCAATTAAATGAGTATACAGATGTTTTTGGATTTGAACACAGACCTGTAATAATGGTCGATTCATTGGTAATTGATTACGACCCAACGATCTTAGAAAGTTTTGGTCAATTGGAACCATCATTGGTAATGCTTGGTCACCCAATTTTTGGAGACAATCCAATGCCTATGCCACCGGTTGACAACGGAACACCGGGTAGATATATTATAAATTTGGATACATTGGCTTGGGGACCTTCAATGGTTGATGGTGCTGCCGCAGCTCCATTTATTTTCACGATCAGAGCCATCCCGAATTGCCAAACGAGTTTTGGAAATCAAATAGGATCTAATAATTACAGCTTTAATCCTGGACTTCATTTTTATGACTATGCCTATGCCTTAAGTTATGGAGATGGTTCTTGTTCTAATTATATTGAAGAATCCACTTCTGGTCAAGAAATTAGATATATAGATCCACCAGAAATGAATTTTATTCCTGTAACCACACCAACATATACCTTGTTACGAGATACTGCCGAATTTACAGTTCAATATTGTAATACTACTAATGATGCTGACATAGGTGCTTCTTGGTTGGCGATTGAAGATACATTAGGAAATGTTGAACTAGTCTCTGCGACTGATATAAGTTTGCCTGGTTCTCCAGTGGATGTGCCATTTATGAATTATGGAAGTGTCGGTAACAATTATGTTATGTTCACAGAAGGATTGAGTAGAGCTGATGGCGCAAATGGGTTAGAAATTGTTTGTAATACTATTTTACTAAAGACCATTGTTACCCGATGTGGAACATTGGATTTCCTAGCAAAGTCAGGATGGGATTGTTTGCAACCAGATGCAGGTTGGACTCCTGCAGAATATGATCCTTGCGTTGATTTAGAACTGCCTCTTTCAATTATTGTTAGAGAACCGTTTATTGATGCTGATATCGAACAAGAGCCTTCTTTAACTTTAGATCTTTGCGATGCTAACGAGGTAATAATAAGGGTTAAGAATACTCAACAAGGTACCTTATATGACCTTCGTTCTTCTATTATATTGCCAACAGGAATCAACTTCGTACCTGGAAGTTTTCAAATCGCTTATCCTCATACTGCTGCTTTTGTAAATATTGCAACTGATCCGGTTGCAAATGGATCAAATTCGTTAGGAAATATTTTCACCTACAACGATTTCTCTCAGATGGAGAGTTACTTAAATGACTTTGGTTTGAGCGGAGAAGATGCATTGATGCCCACTGATTCTAATGAATTTTTATTAAGATTTGAAATTGCAACAGATTGTGATTTTATAGTCAATGATAGAGTATATTATTCTTTAACTGGTTCGAAAAGTTGTGGTGAAGATTCCAATACAGAATCTGGAGAAACAATTCCTTTAACGGTTAATGGTCTTCCAA
Organism: uncultured Saprospiraceae bacterium; assembly: GCA_937928045.1. GTDB lineage: Bacteria > Bacteroidota > Bacteroidia > Chitinophagales > Saprospiraceae > JABDJM01. The sequence goes on from CALFWO010000016.1 coordinate 49,033, forward strand.
ATGCAGCAGATAATAGTTTTGACATCGATTTTGTTACGGGAACATCTTTGATGCCAAATACCTCAAATACCATCGGAATAGAAGTTGAAAACACAAATGTAAATCCAACAGATGCTGATGATTTTATTAGTATCGAATTGCCCAATTACTTGGTATATGAATTTGGAACATCAGTAGGGGTTCAACCAATTGGATGGATTCCAGGTGAGCCGGTACAAGAATTGAACGGCGCGAATACTATTTACACTTGGCCAATGCCACTCGGATTAAATCAAGGAGAAGTTGCTGTATTGAATTTTAATGTTACTACAGCTGATATTCAATGTAGTTTGGGATCACTGGATATCAATTTGAATACCTTGGTCCAATCAACAGTGACTTGTAGTACATCTGCGATGAATTGCGTGATTGAGACTTTGACTTCATCTAATAACGGTGCAACGACAAACTTAAATATAAATCAACCTACACTAGCTTTCAATAATGTTTCTTATACTTCAACTTGTTTGGATGGAGTTTCTGAATCAATTGAAGTTATTGGAAGTTTATTGAATGGTGGTGATCCAGTAAATGCCGCAATTATTAATATTAACTTTTATTTTGATAATGATGGCTCTGGTGCATTGGAAGGTACTGAACCTTTAATTGGATCGACATCGGCTGCTGGACCAGTATTAATGGGAGCAAGTACTTCATTTGGCTTTACTTCAGATATTTTACTTAGCCAATTATGTGGAATAATTGCTCAAGTAGATACGACGGGTCTTGGAGTCTGTGATATAGCTGAAATTGAAATTGGAAGCCCTCAGCTAATTAATGCTGGAGCAGATGATCTATTTTGTGCAACTCAGCCAACAACTATTAATACAGAACTTGGGGATGCAGCTTGTAACGGTTTAGCAGGATATACTTATACATGGACTGCAATCGCTCCGGCTTCAACAGTAAATCTTAGTGCGACGGATGTGGCGAATCCAACATTAACATTACCTCATGATGCCTTGGTGGAAGATACGTTACAATTTATCCTTACAACCGATAGACCGGCTTGTGGTTCTAATTTGAGTACTTCTGATACTGTTTCAATTATTAGGGGATTAGGAGTTGTTTTAAATGTAGTAAGTCCGGTAAGTACCAGTTCAGGAGTTCCAATTTCCATTGGAGCGAATGCATCTTTTGGAACAATGCCTTATACATACAATTGGACTCCGGCAATGGGATTAAATGATCCAACTATTGCCAATCCAATGGCAACAATATTCGAAACTACCACTTTCCAAGTTGAAGTGACTTCTGCTACAGGATGTTCTGCCATAGCGGATGTAGTTGTGGTAATTGAGGATTGTATAGACCCAGTAGTTAATTCATTAGTCTTAACTCAATCGGATTGTCGATTTGATAATGGAAAAGCAACTATTAATCTTGCTCAAAATGAGAGTGGATATGAATACACTTGGACACCAGATATTGGAACGGCCAATACCATTGGAAATGAAAGAAGTAACCTTCCTGTAGGAAGTTATTCTGTGTTTATTGAGTCGTTGGGAATTACGGGTTGTGAATCAACAATTGACTTTATTATTTCTTCTTATGATGGGCCTCAAGTTGATACTGTAACTACTGCAGCTACTTGTAATCTTTCCGACGGAACAGCAACCTTAAGTCCTGCAGGCTTAACCTATGAATGGAGTGATCTTGGAACGGGAAGTACAAGAAATGATTTGGCATCTGGAGTTTACTTTGTAACAGTCTATGATCCGGCAGATCCGGATTGTAAAAATGTAATAGAAGTGATTATAGACGAGGTGTCCAATTTGCAAGCGTCTGTAGCAATAAATAACCATGCATCAGGTTGTACTGCTTCGGACGGCTCAGCTACTATTTCAGTAACAGGAGGGTCTGGCAATTATACTTATAGTTGGCTTTCGGGTTCAAACACCGATGCCAATCTTAGTCCTGGTGTATATGTGGTAACAGTTACCGATACTGATCCAACGGGATGTCAAACAGAAGTAATTTTCGCTATAGAAGGCGGGACCGATTTAGCTTTGATTTCAGTAAATGGAACATCAGATATTTTATGTGCCGATCAAGGCAACGGCGCTATAGATTTCAACGTAAGTTCCGATCCAAATATTTTTATTCCGGCAGATACCATTATTACAAATGGAGTCGATACTTTCCAAAATGGAATGTTACCGGGAGGGTCGTATTGTATGTTAATATTGGATAATACTGGATGCATAGGAGCATCGAATTGCTTTGACATTATTGAACCAGAGCATATCCAATTAGTCTTTACCGTTTCGCCTCCTTGCCCGGAAGATGGAGCTATTGAGTTAACTATTTTGGGAGGTACAAAGCCTTTCAATATTGATTGGGCTGATATATCTGGAAATGATGATATTGAAGACAGAACTGGTTTAGATGTTGGATCTTACCAAGTCTTGGTGACAGATGTTAATGGATGTTTTGTAAATGAAGATGAAATCTTATTAGAAAACTGTCCTACCGCCTGTGATTATTTCTTTGGACTAGAAACTATTACTGAGGCTGCGGGAGATTGTCAAGATGTATTTAGTATTTGCCTTGATATTTTCTCGGATGAAATAGATCACTATGTTGTTTCAGATAATGGAGTAGTCTACGATGGGAATTATTTAGGATGTAATAATGACACCACGTTGTCATATGTTTACACTGCGGTTATTTTGAATCTGCCACCTCCTTATACAGTGGTGAATTGGGATATAAACGGAAATAGTTTTAGTGGAGACTTTGCAGATTTTCAAGCCTTAACAGATAGTATGAATGTTTGGGATCCGGCTGGAAATTGGATACTTGAACCAACAGCCAATTCTATTTTAGGAGGAGCAATGAGTACGAATTATGGACAATTGTCCATTGAAAGTCAAAATGGATTTAGCGTGCCACCATTAGAGCCTATCGAAACGATTACACCTAATTCATTGGCCTTAGAGATAGGTACTGGTTTGCACACAATAATTGTTACGGATACCATTGGAGGATGTAGCGACACCCTGTTTACCAACATTAGTTGTCCACCTTATGAATTACAGTTTGATACGTTATGTGTAACCGAATCAGGTTCGTTTACAATTGATACTTCAAGATTAGATCTTTCAGGAACAGTAATTTCTTCTTCAAATATTTGCGGTCCAAACCTCTTAACAGATCCCGTAGTATTCAGTTACGATGCTACGACATTGATGGTTACTTATTCGGCAGCGACAGTAGGAATTGATTCTGCTTGTATTGAATTTATTACTGACAGTGGTGTTAGAGATACGATTTCCTTTTTCATAACTGCCCAGGATTGTGGAGCATTTTATTGTGATTCAGTTTACATTCTTCAGACAAAAGAATTTTGTTTAGATGCTTCAGAATTAAGTGGACCCATTACATCAATTACAAATATTTGTGATGATAATATTAATCCGGTGGTGGATATAACTTATGATATTTCAACAGGATGTGTTCAATACACTGGAGTAGAATTAGGACAAGACACAGCTTGTATCCAGTACTGTGATCAATTTGGTATTTGTGATACAATCTATTTATGTCTGGAAACTGTTCCATACTTTGATCCACCAGTAGCAAATGACGGCCCTTGTGATACGACATACTCTGGAAAGCCTTTAGTAATTGATTTCAAAGCAGATGATATTCTTTTCGGAGGAATTGATACTGCTTACATTATTGAGCCACCGCTTTATGGAACTATCGGAATGAATGGTGATAATCAACTTAATCCGGATTGCACAGCGACGTACACTGCTGATGAAGAAATCTGTGAGCGATATGACGAATTTACCTACATGGTGTGTACTCCAAATGGTTGCGATACTTCGACTGTCTGTATTTGGATTAAATGTTCTGATATAATAATATTTACCGCTGTTTCGCCAAATGGTGATGGAGTAAATGACAACTTCCATATTGGAGGTATAGAAGAATATCCAGATAACGAATTGATGATTTTCAATAGATGGGGTAATAAAGTTTACCAAACTGAAGGTTATGAAAACGATTGGAACGGAAGATGGCAAGATGATAGGGAAGTGCCAGACGGTACCTATTTCTATATTCTAAAATTAAATGATCGAGAGAATCGTACATTTAACGGATACTTTGAGCTTTATCGCTAATAACAAATATACTAAGTGATTTAAAACCGATTGTATTGAAAAATACAATCGGTTTTTTGTTTGGACAATTTTCTAAATATACTTTTCTGAAATCTATTGCCGGGAATATTCTGACAATATTGGAATAAGAAAAATGAGAGTTATGATCACGAGTTGATAATTGTTTTTATTCTTCGTTACTTTTTATTTTGTCAACATTTCAGTTGAAATACTTTATGCCGCTGCTTTCTTAGGAATGATGATTGTTTATGTCATTTTTAAGGGATAATTTACGTCGTTTTATTCCTGTCATTCCTTCTTTAATGCCACTTTTTAGAATTACTAATTATCTTTAATTGCTATAGGTATTTATACCGGAAACTATAAGAAAAATTCGGTAAGGTGGAGGGGCGAAATTTACTAACGATATGAAATAATTGATTTATTAGAAGTCAAAATTTATCATTATCTCTTCGCAAAATCATATTTGAGATACTAAACTAAAATAACTTTTCATGCATACTCATTGCGGAAATAAATTATAATTAAACTAAAGTATCATATAATGAAATCGGGATTGATATTGAATTTTTTCAATCATTCGAGGCATAAAATTTTCCTGACCATATTACAAATTAGTCAAGCTCAAATGAGTTAATCAAATCTGTAAAATAAAATGAGAAAGATGAAAAAATACTATTTGGGAGTATTGGTTTTATCACTTGAAATTATAATTGGCCGAAGAAATATGGAATAGTTGGCGTTCAAAGAAAAATGGATGTAAAAATTAATTTACATCCATTTTAAGAAGTGAGTAAAGATTTCTTGTTACCGTGTAAATGGGTTTATATTTGGAGAAATCTTTTGCGTCATCCAAGGGCGTTCAAAATAATCTTTCAAGCCTTCTGCTGTAAATTTTTCAAATCTTTTTTCCGAAAATAAATTTAGTACAAGTTTAGCATTTTCATGTTTTAACGCTTTACGAATAATGTACAACAGCTTAATAATATGACTAGCGTTATCAATATTTTCAAGTACGCGTGCATTGTTTTCAAGTATAGGAGAAAAAGCTTTATCTACATCGGCTACTTTAGGATTACCTAAGGGCTCAATATCCACATAACTTTTTACGGCTTGGTTTATCCTAAATTCTTGATACTGAATTTTGGAATCCAAAATACCTAAAACCTGATCCATTAATCCGCTCGGATAACTGCGATGATGTAATGTAGGGACCTTTAATTTTGCTACCATGGGTATTGTTTTAAATGATTGATTGGAGGATAGCAATGTTTTTCTCTAAGAGATATTAGAAGAATTACAAATAGCATGCTAATGCCAAAAAAAAGGGGCTATTTTATGAAAAAGAACACTTTAATCTGTGACAATGGGGTATTTGATATTTAGATTAATTATAAAGCTTAATGCGCTGATTACTAGGTTTTAACGCAAATAAAAATCTAAACAAGCCCGAAAAGTGACCATTTTACCGAGTAAATTTCGGTCCAACAACTGCAAAATTAAGTCACATTTGGAGGAATTAGCGCCCTTTAAATTTAATCCAACCAGACAAATCAGCTTTTCCTTCCATAGTTTCTAATAGGCTAGATTCTAAGAAGACATCCTTTCCTTCAACCCTTGCATTGGGAATGCTTGTTCTTTTTACCTTTCCAGGCAAATGATAAATCAGTTTATAACTTGCATCGGCCAACATCATTTTCATCATTTGCATGGTTTCGTCATTGACCCCATTTTGTTCAGGTGTTGCCAACTTTGCTCTGGTAATCATCTTTTTAGCATGATTATACATCGGTTCGTTATTTAATGTTTTTCCACCAACTATTCCATTCATCATGCCTCCCAATGCAGCCATCTCTTGATTCTCCATACTCAGTTTGCTGAAGTCCTTTAGAAATTGGTCAATTTGACTGACCTTTTCGAAATCTAAAGTGAAAACGGTTTTCATTATCTCTTTTTCCTCAGAAATCACTTGATGAATCGAAATCTTGTCCAATAGTTCAGGATGACTAAAGTCTTTGACAAAATCAGCAGGTGCATCCTTAAAATACATTGTGGTATCCATTTCTATAGGCCCTTCCAAATCAGGCATCTGATCATTCTCTCCTTGATCACCAAGACTTTGCATCATTCCTCGAAGGCCCCCTCCCTCCATTACAGCACTAGCATCCATAGTTATACTATATTGCCCGGAACCATCTTTTTTCAAAAATATTTCTTCAATGATGTTTATACAGCCAGTAAAGGTACAAGCTAAAAATACGATGGTAAAAAGTGATAATTTGTTCATTTAATCTGTTTTTCTTTTATCCTCCAAATAAACGCCTTTTATTTGTCAATCTTGTAGACAAGAATGAAGATTTCATTTGTATAAAGTAACAACAAAATGGACCTCAAGCTGTTTTCATTTTCAATAAAATAATTTAAGATTATATGGCACAAGCAAAAACGCTGGGAGCACTTAAGAAAACAGGATATACTTCGAAGTCTATTAAGCAAGAATTAAGAGCCAATCTTATTCAAAGGTTAAAACAGAAGGAAACAGTTTTCTCTGGCATTCTCGGATTTGAGAACACTGTTATTCCTGATTTAGAAAGAGCTATTTTGTCTCGCCATAATATCCTGTTACTTGGATTGAGAGGGCAAGCAAAAACCAGATTGGCTAGAATGCTTGTGAATCTTCTTGATGAATATGTCCCAGTAGTCGAAGGATCCGAATTAAATGATGATCCCATGGCACCGATTTCGAAATTTGCCATCGAGAAGATAAAAGAACTTGGGGATAAAACACCAATCAGTTGGATGCACAGAGAAGAAAGGTATGTAGAAAAATTGGCTACTCCGGATGTAAGCATTGCAGATCTGGTTGGCGATGTAGATCCAATAAAAGCAGCAACACTCAAGCTACCTTATTCGGATGAGCGTGTAATTCACTTTGGATTGATTCCACGTTCTCATCGATGTATTTTTGTAATCAATGAATTACCCGATTTGCAAGCAAGAATTCAAGTGTCTTTATTTAATATTCTCCAAGAAGGGGATATGCAAATCAGAGGATTTAAATTAAGACTACCGCTAGAAATCCAATTCCTTTTTACAGCGAATCCAGAAGACTATACGAATCGAGGAAGCATAATTACACCTTTAAAGGATCGTATTGAAAGTCAAATCTTAACTCATTATCCTACAACTATTGACATTGCTAAGACGATAACGCAACAAGAAGCAAGGTTGGCTGATGATCAAGTAAAATCTGTTGAAGTCGCAGATTTGCTCAAAGAGATGATGGAAAGAGTAAGTTTCAAGGCAAGAGAAAGTGAGTTTGTTGATGAAAAGTCCGGGGTGTCGGCCAGATTATCAATATCCGGTTATGAGAATTTGGTGAGTACAGCAGAAAGAAGAATGTTGATTAACGGAGAGAAAAAGACAAATGCTAGAATCACGGACTTCTGGGGAGTTATTCCCGCCATAACGGGAAAAGTGGAGTTGGTCTATGAAGGAGAACAAGAAGGGCCATACAATGTTGCTTTGGCTTTGATGGGAGCGGCAATAAAGGACTTATTCTTGGATTACTTTCCTGATCCAGAAAAATTAGAACGTGGAGTACAGAAAGATCCATACGGAACAATAAGAACTTACTTTTCTGCGGGCAATATAGTAGAATTAGAAAACAATGCTTCTGACAAAGACTATAAAAAAGTCTTGACCAAAATACCTGGTCTTGAAAAAATTATAGACAATCTAGGCTTAGATAAAAATGATAAATTGCTATACATGGAATTGGCTTTGCATGGACTTTCTGAATTCAATATCATTTCAAAAGACTTTTTAGGAGCAAGCTTTTCTTTCAAAGATTTATTGGCTAATATGTTTGATGATGAAGATGACGGATTTAGCAGCAATTAACTTTTAATTTATTGGAAGATGTTATTAACCATACATCCTGAAAATCCTCAACTAAAATATATTCAGCAAGTCAATGATTTACTGAATAAGGGAGGAACAATGATTTATCCGACCGATACAGTTTATGGATTAGGATGCTCTTTAAATCAGCCAAATGCCATAAGTAAAATATGTAGGATCAGAGGATTAGACCCTAAAAAGGCCCACCTAACAATAGTTTGTAAGGACTTAAAGCAGCTGAGTAGTCTTGCATTTCAATTGGATAAGTCCACTTTCAAGTCATTGAAAAGAAACCTTCCGGGTCCATTTACGGTCATTCTAAAATCGGCCAAAGTTCTTCCAAAACAGCTTCGAAATCGTAAACAAACTTTAGGTTTTAGAATAATGGATCTTCCAATCGTATCAGCATTGTTAGAAGCCCATGACCATCCCTTAATTTCAATATCTTTTAAAGACGACAATGATCAATTGGAATATCCATCTGATCCGTTTGAAATTCATGAAGAATACGGCAAAAATGTTGACGTAGTAATTGATGGCGGTATGGGGTCATTAACGCCATCCACTATTGTGAGCTTTGAAACCGGAGATTTAGAAATACTTAGGGAAGGAGATCAGGAATTCATTGAAGGGTAGCGGACATATTGAATGTTAATATACTGGGGAATCACCCGAAATGCCCCTATATTGTGTGCTGTTTCAATATAAATTTGAATTATCAATCGATGAGTATTAAATCTTGGGGCTTTGGCCTTTTTATTATGCTGTTTGCAGCAACTGTCTTTGGTCAAACCACAGGAACGATTAGAGGTAATGTTTTCGATGCATCAACAGGTGAGCCAATTATTTACGGGACTGTTTTCCTGCAAAATACAGACTTTGGTACATCTACTGATTTTGATGGATTTTTCAGTTTTGGAAATGTACCTCCAGGAGATTACAATTTGGTAGTGACCTATATAGGATATGATTCAGTAGCCGTAGATGTCTCGGTGAAAAAAGGAGCGAATGTTTACAAACGACTGGATATGGTCGAAGGTGGCTTTGATCTCGGAGTTGTACAAGTCTCTGCCGCAAAGGAAAAATCTAGAACAGAGGTAAAAGCATCATCCGTAACAGTTACCCCAAAGCAATTGAAGGCACTACCAACCACTGGGGGAGAAGCAGATATCGCTCAGTACTTAACCATTCTTCCCGGCGTTGTATCTACAGGTGATCAAGGAGGGCAGCTCTATATTCGAGGGGGATCTCCGATTCAAAACAAAATTCTTTTAGATGGATTGACCATTTACAATGCATTTCACTCTATTGGGTTATTCTCAGTTTTTGAAACAGAAACCATTAGAAATGTAGATGTGCTCACCGGTGGATTTAATGCGGAATACGGTGGAAGAATTTCTGCAATTGTGGATATAAATACTAGAGAAGGAAATAAAAAAAGATTTAGTGGATTGGCCGGTATAAGTCCTTTCATGGGTAAGGTGCTTTTGGAAGGCCCACTTAAGAAATTGTCTTCAGAAGGCGGAGGTTCAACTTCTTTTATGTTGACGGCCAAAAAATCAATCATTGAGCAAACCTCACCTGCACTATACACATATGTAGCAGATAGCATCGGATTGCCTTATGATTTTACAGATTTGTATGGAAAACTGAGTTTGTTATCCGGCAATGGATCAAAACTAGATGTCTTTGGATTTAACTTTGCCGACAACGCTTCATTTACGAATGTTGCAGATATTGGATGGAGAACCACAGGGGCTGGAGCAAGTTTTAAAATTGTTCCATCGACTTCTCCTTTTATTATTGGCGGTTTGATCGGGCTTTCTGATTATGCAGTTGAGTTAGATGAATCTGATGGTGCTCCAAGAACTTCTGGAATAAATAATTTCAAAGGCCAAATAGATTTTACTTACTTCGGTAAAGGGTCTGCCTTAAATTATGGGATTGCATTTAATACCATTTCTACAGATTTCGTTTTCCAAAATCTTTTCGGCAACACAATCGAACAAAAAGATTTCAATACCGAAATCGGAGTGTTTGCAAAGTATCGAAAGAAATGGACCAATTTTATAATTGAACCAGGTCTTCGAATTCAATATTATGCTTCGTCCAGCACTCCTTTCATCGAACCTAGGTTGGGTTTAAAGTATAATGTTAATGATAAATTTAGAATAAAGGCTGCCGGTGGATTCTATAGCCAGAATATACTTAGTTCGGTAAGTGAAAGAGACGTAGTAAATCTTTTCGTTGGGTTCCTGGCTGGTCCAGAAGAAACCGTTTTTAAGCCGAATTCTACAGAGCCAACAAATAATAAATTGCAGACTGCAGTTCACGGTATTGTTGGATTTGAATATGATGCTACTGATCGTTTGACTTTTAACTTGGAGCCATATTACAAGAAGTTTACTCAATTGATCAATGTAAATAGAAACAAGCTACAAGCTTCTGATCCTGACTATATTTCAGAGACTGGTGATGCTTACGGAATAGATCTATTGGTGAAATACAATACTCCAAAGATCGCACTTTGGGGAGCGTATTCTTATGGATTTGTAAATCGAGACGATGGATTCCAAGTATATCCAACTGTTTTTGACCGAAGACAAAATTTGAACTTTGTGGCAAGTTATAATACTGGAGGAGATCAACCAGTGGAAGTTAGTTTGAGATGGAACTTGGGAACTGGATTTCCCTTTACTCAAACACAAGGATTTTATACATTCTATGATTTTCAGGAAGGATTGTCGACAGATGTGTTAACTGATAATCCTCAAGATGTAGGAATTATTTATTCTAGCGAAAGAAATGGCGGAAGACTTCCAACTTTCCATAGACTAGATTTATCTGCCAAAAAAACGTTTAAAATTAGTAAGTATTCAAGGATAGAATTAATCGCCGCAGTAACCAATGCTTACAATAGAAACAATATCTTCTTCTTTGATAGAGTAGAATATGAAAGAGTTGATCAATTGCCAATTCTTCCTAGTTTAGGCGCTTCTTTCTTCTTCTAAAATCAATTGTATAATAGTTGTCAACTTAAAGACGAACATTATAAAAAGCCTTTCACTTAACCTAGTGAAAGGCTTTTTTAATACAAATGTTAGCGGTGTAAAAAGCTTGTTTATTAGTTCTTTAATTCAATTCTACTAATAAACTTTTGGGTCATTTTTACATTTTTCCAATCGTTCATTAACCAAATCTATATTTAGTGGAGTAGGGACTTTAGGATTGAATTCATCCGCAACAAAATTAAGGATGTTCGTGATCTGAACATCAGTCAAACCTTCAATAGCCAACATACGCTGATCGTAAGTAATGCCATTAACTTCTAATGGACCTTCGAGTCCGTTTACAATAAGACAAGCAGTATTGTAAGGATCTTTCCTGAAGTTTTCTGAATTGGTCAAAGGTGGATATAGTTCTCTGAAACCCTCCGCTTTTAATCCATGACAACCAGAACACTGACCTTCATACAATGCTTTGCCTTGCGGATAAGAGGTGTAGTCGCAAGCGAAAAACGAGAAGGTAATTAGAGCGTAAAAAATTAGTCTATTTTTCATCCAATAGCATGCGAATGGTTCCCATAAACTTAGTAACACTTTCCGGTTCTGTACCTTCAGCAAAACCTCTTACATGTCGATTTTGATCTACTAGAATCAATCGCCCAGAATGATCAAATCCCCCTGGTGCATCAGAATCATGGTGTGCTGCAATGAAATAATCATCAGCCATTTCGAAAATTTCGTCTTCGACTCCGGTTACCAAATGCCAGCGATCAGATGAAATTCCTAACTGCTTACCATAGCTGTTCAATTTTTCCTGTGTATCATATTTTACATCAATACTATGCGATAAGAATTGTAAGCGAGGTTCTTTCTCAAATTCATCATACAATCTTAAAACCTGTTTTTTAACTTTGGGACAAATCGTAGGGCAAGACGTAAAGAAAAAATCAACGACATAAATTTTATCCTTGAAAGTAGCATTATTTACAACCATGCTATCTTGATTGATGAATGAAAAATCTGGAATTTGATGAAAAACCGTTTTTCCATCAACAATTTTACGTTCTCCTAGGATCGGCAATTGTTTTTTACCATCCACCATGATGGTCGTTTGGTCATTCGGATCTTGTTGGTCAGGAGCTGTACAACCTATTCCAAAGAAAATAATTATGATAAATAGCCAGTTATCTTTCATTCGGTTCAGGGTTTATATTGAGCTTTTTTAAATCGTCCAAAGTATTCGATCCAATTTCGACGGCGGTGGTCATCAAGGAATCTACTCGTGTTATTTTAACAAGTTCGGCTTCCAGATAAGCCTTCGCTTTTTCACCTTCGCTGAAATCCGGCTTTTTGTAGTTATGCATCCAATCCCACATCAGAGAATCAGCAATGATTAAATATTCTTTGGCATTTTTAAGCGCAAGTTGTTGTTCTTGAGGATAAATATCTTTGTCGATTTTTATCAATTCTCGTTGGACTGATTTGATGTCGGACATTCCCAGCATGGATTCGTCATGCACACGCATAACTTCCGATTCTAGCGCTTCTAATTCTGCCTTAGGGACTCCTCCACAAGCCACAATAAATAGTATACTGAATAGAAAAAGAATTCGATACATCTGCTTTAATTTACTGCAAGGTATTGAATAATTGGATGAAGAAAGTCCGCTTTATGTAAATATCAGACTAATCGCTAGCAAGAGAAGAATGACCCCCGCAGATTTGGAAATGTAAACAGCGTACTCCGGTCGATTTTTCAAAATATCTCCCAACTTTCCAGCGAAAAATCCAACCGAAGAAAATACAAGCCAGGTGATCAAAATAAATGTTAGCCCTAAGATGATTATTGGTCCGGTCGTAGATTCGGTTCCGGGCAGCACAAACTGGGGAAATAGTGCCAAGAAAAAGGTAATGACTTTGGGATTAAGCATATTCGCTAGAATCGATTGCCTAAATACAACCCAATTACTTTTATTGTCATTGGTTCCGGTCTCCGCGCTAATTTTACCTTTGGCAGATCTCCAAATCATTATCCCAAGATAGGCCAAGTATAGGGCTCCGGCATATTTGATCCCGGTGAATAGTATTGGATGAGCTTTGATCAAAGCGGAAATTCCTAAAAGCATCAGAAACAAATGAAAGATATTACCTAGACTAAATCCTGCCGCTGCTGCTAGTGCAGATTTTTTACCGGCATCTAAACCTCGACTGAGGACGTATAAAATATCAGGCCCAGGAGTAATCGCCAATAAGAAACTGGTTAGAATAAATATTGGATAATTTTCAATGCCGAGCATGAACCAAGATTACGAAAAATCACTGGATTTTATAGGTCCACGCATCTTTTTGACCAAACTACGTTTGCGCTTGGTCTCAAGAATCTCCTTTTTCTTGGCCGCACTGATCTTGGTAGGAATGCGTTTTTTATTTTTTACCAAAGCTTGTTCTAACAAGCTGATCAATTTTTGAATGGCATTGCGCTTATTTTTTATTTGTGATCTGCTTCCTTGGTCAATCACTCGTAGTCCTTTTTCTTTATCTAGCCTTCCGCCCAGCTTTCGAATGAGTAAATCTTTTTCAGTTGCTGACAATATTTTAGAATCGGCAATATTCAAATAAGCCTCAATTCTGGTACTGACTTTATTGACATGTTGACCACCTGGTCCTGAGCTTCTAGTAGCCTTGGTGGTGATTTCTGATTCGATATTTCGTTGTTCTAATTTGTGCATGCTGGAAAGTAAACTCAAAGTGGCGGAGATTAGTTCCATTAACACATTATTACTTATCTTTAACCCGAAAGCCTCCCACAAATTATACGCCTTTAGCATTCAACAGAATAGCACTTTCAAGTGTTATAATGTTAACCGGCAATACGAAACAATCTAGTTCATGGAGTCAAAAAAAGTCATAGTTTGGTTTAGACAGGATCTGAGGATTCATGACAACGAAGCTTTGACTCATGCAATAGCTGCCGGAAAGGAAGTTATTCCGGTTTTTGTTTTTGATGATCGGATCTTCAAAGAGAAAACTAAGTTTGGGTTCCCAAAGACTGGAGCACATAGATTAAAGTTCACCATAGAGGCTGTGCAGGATCTTAGAGATCGATTGAAGTCATTGGGCTCTAATCTAGTAGTTCGCTCTGGTAACACGGAGGAAGAAATTTATAATTTGTGCGAGTCCAACAAGACCAGCTGGGTATTTTGCAATAGAGAACGAACGCAGGAAGAAGTTGAAATTCAGGATGCGTTAGAGCAAAAGTTATGGTCTATAGGACAAGAGATTATTTATTCTCGGGGCAAAATGTTGTATTACACACAGGATCTCCCATTCCCGGTTACGCATACTCCTGACGTTTTCACATCGTTTCGAAAAGAGGTAGAGAAATTTACTCCAATCAGAAAACCTTTGGCAAGTCCAACAGCTATCCCTCCTTTTTCTCCGGATATTGAACTTGGAGAAATTCCAAATATGGATTCTTTTGGTTTCACAGATTACAAAAATGATTCAAGAGCCGTTTTGGAATTCAAAGGAGGAGAAACTGCCGCTCTAGAAAGACTAAAGTATTATCTGTGGGAATCGGACTTAGTGAAAAATTACAAAGAGACACGAAATGGATTGATAGGTGGAGATTATAGTAGTAAGCTTTCCGCTTGGTTGTCATTAGGATGTTTAAGTCCCAAAATGATTCATTACGAACTCAAAAAATACGAGGCCGAGCGCGGTGCCAATAAATCTACTTATTGGTTATTCTTTGAGTTGTTGTGGCGAGACTTTTTCAGATTGATGGGCAAAAAATATGGGAATGCAATTTTTAAGCGAGGTGGATTGCTGGGAAAACCTATAGAAGAACTTACCGAAGATACTCGAGTACTTTCATTGTGGACGCAAGGCAGAACCGGAATGCCATTCATTGACGCTAATATGAAAGAATTGAATGCGACTGGTTTTATGTCTAATAGAGGAAGACAAAACGTAGCTAGTTTTTTGGTAAAAGATCTCAAAGTCAATTGGCAAATGGGAGCAGACTACTTTGAAAGTCAATTACTGGATTATGATCCTTGTTCTAATTATTGTAATTGGAATTATATCGCTGGAGTAGGAAATGACCCAAGAGAAGATCGATACTTTAATATTTTATCTCAAGCCAAACGGTATGATCCCCAAGGAAACTATGTCAAATTATGGCTACCAGAATTGGATGACGTGCCAACAAATAGAATACATCGCCCAGACACTTTAAGCGAAGATGAGCAAAGAGATTTTCATATTCAGCTGGGAGTTCACTATCCGAAATCAATGGTGAATACCAATCGTTGGGCCAAGTCTTATTGATTTGCAAAAAGCACTTCGTCAACTTTAGCTCTTGTTTTTACAAAGTCAATGATTTGTTTTCTGACTATGGGATCTCTTCGAGATTTCCAATCTACAATTATTGTTGGAGGATTATCGCTAGCCATGCTTGGGTGAAAATAATAGCTGGTATCAATTACTTTTGAAAAAAGCGATTGAAGCTCTTGAGATACGGCTTGCATTAGTAAAGTATCCTGTGTCATCACATCCAGCTGATATTCTAATGCCAATATTTCAGCAGATTTTTTGGTTTCTTTTTGTATCGAAAGTTGAGAAACTAAACTGTCCAATTTTTCTACATCCGCTATTCTTTCGTTTAAGGCTTCAAGATCACTGGTGTTAACATCTGCAGTCGGCAAGATGGCAATCTTTAGATCTGGTAATTTTTCGGCGAGTGTTGTTGAATAGTCTTTTAGTCGTTGTTCTCCTAACGAACTAGAATACACTTTTACGGCTAAAATACTATTGGAACTATCGCGAGGAATCACTTTCCAATCATCTATCAAAGTTTGATTTTCAGAAAACGTTTCGGCAATGGCATCTTTGATTTTGACTTGTTCCTCCACTTCGTTCAAAACAGAGATGAATATGAAAATACTTGGGATGATGATTACAAAACTGAATAGAACAAGGAGTAGATTCTTTCGCTTAAGTTCTGATTGATCTTTTAGAGCTTTAATTGGAAAACGCAGCAGCCGAACAATAAAGAAAGTAGCCAAAGCAACCAAGGTGGCATTCAGAAAAAACAAGTAAAAGGAATTTAATGTGATTTCCAGATTGTTCAAACGCATGGCCGTGAAACTTTCGTTCACCAGCCCAGATTTTATCATGTTGGCGATTCCAAATCCCGAAACACACAATGGAGGCATCAATGCTGTAGCAATGGCTACTCCCGGTATTGCATTGGATTTATCTTTTTGCGAGCCGGATATGATTCCAGCAATACCACCGAATAAGGCGACTGCCGCATCTAAAAATGTAGGAGCTGTTCTATTACTGATTTCAGAAGTAAAGTCCCCAAATGGTGTAATCAAAAAGTATAATGTAGAGGTAAACAATGCAATTCCGATAGATACTCCAATGTGCCTGAATGATATTTTTAAGGAGTTGTAATCATTGATTCCTATTGATAATCCAACACCCAAGATCGGTGACATCAAAGGTGAAATTAACATCGCACCGATAATTACAGCAGGAGAATTTAAATCCAAACCGAGCGAAGCGATCATGATAGAACACATCAATGTCCATGCATTGGCTCCTTGCATCCGCATGTTGTTCCTAATGTTGACAATAGTTCCCTCTCTATCTAAGCCTTTCTGAAGATCAGTAAGTTCAAACCAGAATTTTTTTATCCCAGACCACACCCGGGCCAGTCCAAATTTTACATCTTCTTTTGGATCATTATTATTTGGGGTAGGAGGAGAAATCGTGTCCATAAATTAACCTTGATTAATAATTAGACCATCTTCCATACTCAATGTTCTATCACTCATCTTCGCCAAATCTGGATTATGGGTAACGATTACAAAGGTTTGATTGAAATCATCTCTCAATTGAAAAAGTAGTTTATGCATTTCTTGGGAGGTGGCAGAGTCTAAGTTTCCTGTAGGTTCATCTGCAAATACAATATCTGGGCTGTTGACCAATGCACGAGCCATGGCAACTCGCTGCTGTTCGCCACCAGATAATTGATCCGGCTTATGCGTCATGCGATCTTTTAACCCAAGATATTCTAACAACTCTGTTGCTTTTGATCTAACATCTGCTTCTGGCCGATCGCTGATAAAACCAGGCATACATACATTCTCTAAAGCTGTAAATTCAGGAAGGAGATGATGGAATTGAAATACAAATCCTAACCTTTCATTTCGGAATGCTGCTAGGTCCTTTGCATTGAGTTTTTGGGTATCAGTACCAGCTATTTCAATAACACCGCTATCTGCCTTATCGAGTGTTCCGAGGATATGTAGCAAGGTGCTTTTTCCAGCCCCTGACTTTCCCACTATTGATATAATTTCACCTTTTTTGATATCAAGATCTACTCCCTTAAGGACTTTAAGCTGTCCATAAGATTTTTCTATCTGTCGTGCTGAAATCATAACTATAATTAGGTAAGCGGTAAAAATAGATAAAATACTTTTAAAGGCCGATAAACTGATTCACAGTAAATTATCTTAAAGTACTGATGGTTACTTGAATCAATTTGCTTACGAATGGAAACCTTAAACTGACGCGAATTGTACACAATAAATTTAGAGTGGAGGACGCTATTTTCCTTACCGTTCGTTCAGTAATTGTACCCGTTAGTGAAATTATGAGCACAGCCTCTCAGAATTTCGCTTAAAGTATTGTAGTTTTGGAAAAAAGCTGCTTATAAGGTTACTTTACACTTTAGAAAAACCAAGGATACTTAACAACTAATGAGGATACTGCAGCTGTCTAAAAAATTCCCTTTTCCCATTAAAGATGGAGAATGCTTAGCCATTACTGAATTGGCGAAGTCAATGGCTGAAAATGGTGCTGAAGTCTCATTACTGGCAATGGATACAATTAGACACCCAGCAAAAAACCCTGGAGGAGCCTTAGATTTCTACAAAAGTGTTCACAAAGTTAAGGTCGACAACTCTATAAGACCTTTCAAAGCCTTTCTCAATCTATTTTCTTCTAAGTCTTATCATATTGAGCGATTTGAGTCAGCGGAATTCGAGGAAAAGCTGAAGCAAATTTTGCAAAAAGAAACCTTTGAAGTCGTTCAATTAGAGACTTGCTACTTAGCAAGTTATATTCCTTGTATCCGGAAGTACTCAAATGCCAAAATTGTATTGAGAACACACAATTTAGAGCATGAGATTTGGGAAAGGGTCGCTGAAAATTCCAATCCTTTGAAAGGTGCTTATTTAAAGTATTTGGCGAAAAAATTGAAAACATTTGAACAAGAGCAAATAAATCAAGTGGATTACATGGCTGCCATTAGTCAAAAGGACATGAGGCAATTTAGAGCTTTAGGCTTTAAGGGCTCTGGGAAAGTTGTACCGATTGGACTCGATATCAATGAATACAAGCCTGCTTTTAATAGCTATAAAAGACCAATAGCTATTGGCTTTATTGGCTCTTTAGACTGGATGCCAAATCAGGAAGGTTTGAGTTGGTTTTTAGAAAACATGTGGTCTGAATTAAGAAGCGAATTCAAAACTATTGAATTGCATATTGCAGGAAGAAATGCGCCGGATTGGATTAGAAATATTGAAGAAGAGGGAATACATTTCCATGGTGAAGTAGACTGTGCAAAGTCTTTCATTAATCAGTATTCTGTAATGCTGGTGCCTTTGCTTTCAGGTTCAGGTATGCGTGCTAAGATATTGGAAGGCATGGCTTTAGGGAAGGTCGTCTTGACCACTAGTATAGGTTTGGAAGGCATTAATGCCGAAAACAAAAAGGAAGTTTTAGTTGCCAATAATATGCAGGAATTCAAGGATTCCATTGCCTATTGCTACGCATCAAATGGTAGTCTTGAAAAAATCGGAAGAAATGCATTGGAATTGATTGATACCAAATATAATCGAGATACCATTTCCAAATCTTATTTAGCCAATTTAGAAGCAACCTTTCTCTCTAATCCAGTTTAATTCTCCCTATCTTTCGCTCGATAAGATTTAGGAATTCAATGTCTCCCTTTTGATAGTAATCAAGATTGTTTTTTGGTTGACCATATTTGCACTTTTGCATACCTACATCTTCTATCCAATAATTCTTTGGTTTTGCTCCTCTAAAAAAATCCCTAACAAAATTCATTTTCAAGACAATTGGCCTGAGGTTCAAGTATTCATGGCAGTGCATAATGAAATCAAAGTAATTGAAGCCAAAATGGAAAGTCTGCTTTCCTTAGATTATCCCGCAGATCAGATAACATTTTTTATCGGCTCAGATTGTTCTAATGATGGAACCAATGAAGTGTTATCATCCTTAGCCAATAAACATAGCAATATTCAACTTACCGTTTTTAATGAAAGGCAAGGTAAACCCAATCTCATCAATAAGCTGGTTCAGACGGCAAAGGCTCAGCGTGATCAAAAGGTGATCTATTTACTTACGGATGCCAGCGTGATGTTGGAGAAAAAGTGTTTGAAACAACTGGTCCGACATTATAAGAATCCTGAGATTTTTTTGGTAGATGCCAATATGCAATCATTAGGATTGGAAAAAGGAGGAATTTCAAAATCTGAGGGAACATATATCCAATCGGAAGTTCGCATTAAAGATATGGAGTCCAGATTATGGGGAAAAATGATTGGTCCATTTGGTGGCTGTTACACGATTCGCTCAAATTTCTATTCGCCAGTTCCTAAAAATTTCCTTGTGGATGACTTTTACATCACGATGAAAGGGTATGAAAAAGGAGGAAAAGCTATAAATGAATTAAATGCCATTTGCTACGAACATGTAGGTTTTTCAGCACAGGAAGAATACAAAAGGAAGGCTCGGATATCAGCAGGAAATTTTCAAAACATGTTTACATTTTGGAAACTATGGTTTCCTCCATTAAACAATCTGGGATTTGCCTTTTTCTCACATAAAATACTACGTTGGTTAGGGCCGTTTTTTATTATTTTTGCCCTGATTAGTTTAACTATAATAAACCTAAATGCGACAACATTGATGTATCGGCTGTTGTTACTAGGATTATTAGGATGGTTGTTCATAATCCCTTTGCTCGACCGCATTTTGGATTATTTCAACTTGACCATAAGACCCGTTAAAAACATCGCTTATTTTAACTCGATGAACTGGGCGTTATTAGCTGGATTTTTTAATTATATCAATGGAATCAACAACAATGTCTGGGAACCACCTAAAAGAGGATAAAGAGATACAATTAGATAGTATCGAATCTGCAATAGAGGAAATAAGAAAAGGGAAAGTAATCATTGTCGTTGATGATGAGGATCGCGAAAATGAAGGTGACTTTGTTTGTGCAGCTGATTGTATTACTCCTGAAATCATCAACTTTATGGCCACTCACGGTCGTGGATTGATTTGTGCACCACTTGAAGAGCAAAAGGCTGATGAGCTGAATCTCAAGATGATGGTCTCGGATAACACAGCTTTGCATGAAACTGCTTTTACAGTTTCAATTGATTTAATTGGACAAGGTTGTACGACTGGTATTTCTGCTCAAGATCGAGCTAAGGCCATCAAAGCTCTCGTAAATCCTGAAACAAAAGCCACTGATTTGGCTAGGCCTGGTCATATATTTCCGTTACGCGCAAAATCAGGCGGTGTCTTGCGTCGAACAGGACATACAGAGGCGACAATTGATTTGGCAAGATTGGCCGGATTTTCTCCTGCAGGAGTGTTGGTTGAAATCCTGAACGAGGATGGTACCATGGCGCGTTTACCACAGTTGATTGAAAAGGCAAAACAACATGATCTAAAGATTGTATCCATCAAAGATCTGATTGCTTATAGAATGAGAACAGAAAGAATCATTCGAAGAGAAATCACCGTTCCGATGAGTACCAAATATGGTGATTTTGAAGTCATTGCTTTTGAGCAATTGACAACAGGGGATACCCATTTGGCTTTCAAAAAAGGAAATTGGACGGAAGAAGAAGAAGTATTGGTCAGAGTACACTCTGGAACCGAATCTGATGACATATTTAGTGCGGTCTTTGAGAACTTCGCAATGGATATTCAACAAGTAATGGAAAAGTTATCCAAGGCCAAGAATGGTGTTTTGATTTTCATGAGACATCGTGAAAAAGGCAATGATTTGGTCAATTGGTTAAAGGCATACGATGACCGTCAAAAAGGTCGTCCAGCGGGAGAGTCCGAAAACGGAGCAGCTTCAATCGAACAAAGAGATTTTGGAATCGGTGCGCAAATCCTTAGAGATTTAGGAGTTACTAAAATGAGGTTAATGACCAATTCGGAACGGAAGAGAATTGGCCTTATTGGCTATGGTCTTGAAGTCGTAGGTTACGAGGATTTATAAAGGCGATTGGTAGTGCGTGGCTTGCTCTAAAGTGAAACCAGTTTTCTACAAAAAAAAAATAAAGAGAAAAAGCGATGTCTCAAAACGAAGCGAACGAATACATCTTAGGAACAGAAAGGGAGGAATTAAAAAGACTTGGTTTGCAGCATCAAGTTTGGGATGCAGAGGCTCGAAAAGGATGGGAGATTGCTGAAGTTGGACCTGGTCAAACAATTCTTGACCTTGGTGCCGGCCCTGGTTATTGTACTTTTGAATTGGCTTACATCGCCGGACCTCTGGGCAAAGTGATAGCAGTAGATAAATCAAAAAACTATATCGACTTTATCAATAAGCAAAATGATTTGCACGGTTTGAACATTGAAACGATGCATTGCAATTTTGACGAAATGGAATTGAAGCCTAATTCGCTAGACGTGGTCTATTGCCGATGGGCACTTGCTTGGGTTCCTAATCCGGAAGAAGTCTTGGAAAAATTAGAAAAAGCTTTGGTCCCAGGCGGAACATTGATTTTTCAAGAGTATTATGATTGGTCGACCTTCCAAATCGAACCAAGTTATCCAATGTTAGAGAAAGGAATAAAAGCCATTCTTCAAAGCTTTTATGACAGCCCCGGAAATATTAATGTTGGTAAAGAATTACCAGGATTTTGTTATGACCTTGGCTTGGAAGTTTTTAGTATTCGTCCAATGACAAAGTTAGTAACGCCGGATCAGTTTGAATGGCAATGGCCTGCTACTTTCCTAAATATTTATATGCCAAAGGTTGCTGGCTCAGATGCGCTAACGCAACATGAATTGAAACAAGCATTGGAAGAATTTCGAGATTTAAGTTTAGACGATGCGGCTACTTTGCTTTGCCCACAAATGGTAGAGGTAATAGCTGTTAAGGTTTAGTATCTAAAATTTTATTATTCAATCTACATTTTCAATCTTAGAACAATTGTCCTTAATCGAGAGGAAACAAGTGAATTCTTCGCTTTAAAATTCTATATTTAGAAGCTACTAATTCGGCATGTAGAAATTTCTTGTTTTCAATTGCAAGTTTAATGTCTAATAATATTCAGATTTATCAAAAGCGTAACAATGCGGTAATTGACTACATTAGTAAGCACCTAGACAAATCTTTTTCACTAGAGGAATTGGCGGCAGTCGCACATTTTTCTTCCTATCATTTTCACCGGATTTTTGTGGCTTTAATGGGCGAGTCAGTTAACTTTTACACAAATCGACTTCGCCTGGAAAAAGCTGCTCGACTTTTAAAATTCTCCTCTGATCCCATTACTCAAATTGCTTTTAGTTGCGGATTTTCATCTGCTGCTACTTTCTCCAGGTCATTTAAGAACTACTTTGAAATCTCGCCTAGTAAGTACCGAAAAGTCGGAAATGTTGAAAATAGCAAGAATTGCAAAGAATTGTTTCCAATGGAACAATACCTTGTGCCTATGTCCAAGGAAGAAAAGATAGCCAAGTTTCCAGTTGTGATCAAAGGGATGGAAGTAAGAAATGTCGCTTACATCAGGGTATTGGATTCATACCGTGAAGGCGTGGTAATTGAGGCTTTTGAGAAGCTGGTAGCCTGGGCGAAAAAAGAAAATTTATATAACGAGGCCAACTTTTTTGGAATGTCTTTAGATGATCCAATGGTAACGCCAAAAGAGAAATATCGTTACGAAGTTTGTCTTGCTGTGCCAGCAAATATGAAAGTAAATGCAGAAGATGAAGTCCAATTCATGCAGTTACCAAAATGTAAATATGCCACAACAAAGGTTTCTGGAAATATAAATATTGTGGCAACTGCCACCAGTTATTTGTTTAATGAATGGTTAATGAATAGTCCTTATGAACCTGATCATCAATATGGCCTTGAGTTATTTTTAGACAAAGAAAATATGATGGACTGGAGTCATTTTGAACTTGAACTTTGCATACCAATTAAATCATTAAAAAAATATTGACATGAGAATTTTTACAGCAATTTTAATTTTAGTAAGTCTCGTAATGGGCTTTACTTTGATTGAAAAAAATGAAACCAATAAAACTGAAAATATGGAACAAGAAATGAATCACGGTGACCTTAGGCTAGGAGCATTTTCGCAGAGCCTTAGCGTAAAAGATTTACAGAAATCTAAAACCTTTTATGAGCATCTTGGATTTAAAGTTTTAGCTGGAAGTTTTGAGCAAAACTATTTTATCATGAAAAATGAAAATGCTTTGATCGGTATATTCCATGGAATGTTTGAGGGCAATATATTGACCTTTAATCCTGGATGGAATGAATCAGGAAAGGACACGGAAACATTTGACGACGTTCGGATCATCCAAGAATCTTTGCTTGCTCATGGTATAGCTTTAGATGCAAAAGTAGAGCCTGGAACTTCTGGTCCGGCGAATATTGTACTCAAAGATCCTGATGGAAATCTAATCATGATTGATCAGCATAGGTAAATTGATTAGCGATTTTCATCTAACCAATCCGTCGCGATCGTCCATAGTTTTTTTCGCTTACGACTAAAATATTTCATGTGTCCGATATCTTTAAATCCCAATTCTTTTGGATTTAATGCAAGGATTTTAGAAGACACTTTTGGATAGACTCGAACCATGTCTTTTACAGTTTCTTTATTCGCAATGCCATCATCAGTAGCGTATAACCATTTTGCTTTGATTGCCAAATCATCGTAATAATGATCTTTTATAGTAACATCTAATTCATCTTTGATATAGCCGGTGGTATTGCAAAATTTACTCCATTGAGCCGCTACTGTTTTAGGCAATGGTTCTCCCATCCCCACCAATTGCGACTTGGTATGTCCAAAGATTAAGTTGGAGATTGGAATGAAGTAATTTAGGAAAAAGGTAGCCTGGAATTTAAATGGATAATTCATTTTTCTTAGGCTGCCAGAAGAGCATGCAAAGTTGAATATTGATCTTAATGAATCAGCATTTTTCATCAAACCGGCTAATTGGCCGCCAGCACTATGGCCTATTAAATGGTAAGTTGTATTTGGAAAGTCTTGCATTAATCTATCCAAAACAGCAGACATATCTAGTTGGCCCCAATCAAACAAATTGGCCTTTGAATCATTTATGAAACCTTTTAGAGAAGAAGCAATTCCTCGGTTGTCAAAACAGATAACAGCGTATCCATGTTCTGCAAGATGTAAAGCAAAAGAATGGTAAAATGTTTTTTTAATACCGGTAGCTGGACCGATTAGTACTGCAGCTTTTACTGATTCTGGAGTGTATTGAACTGCAGATAATTCTGTACGGTCAGTGCATGTAATGGTGATGTTTGAAAACGAAGCCATCGGCTAGAAACTAGGACACATAATATCATCCGATTCAAAACTCCCAATGTACGAGACTGACAGTTCAAATGAATTTTGTCCTTGCTTGTAAGTGCCAAGATCTCCGATACTGGCATCGTAACTAAAACCAATTAAAACACCACTAAGTTCAATTCCTACCATTGTAACAATTGCGTCTAACTCGATAGGATTTGTTTCGGTTCTAACCGGCCTAGCCCAAGCACCAATTTGTAAAGCAGTAGAGGAGTAATTGTTCAATTTAATTCTCAAATTAGAACCTGCATTAATCCTTAAATGAGGACCTTGATTCGCAAATAAAACTCTTGGAATTAAATCTAATTTTTCAGACAATTTCAACTGAGCAGATAGTTGTGCTGAATATTTTCGATACAACCGTTCATCAGCATCTGGATTATTCTCTTTATCGTAGTAGAATGAAATTCGAGGATTGAAAACATGATGCAAGGAAGCACCGACAAAAATAGATGCTGTCTTTGATAATTTCGTCGTATAATTTATACCAACATTTAAGTCTCCGAAAGAGAAATTATTTGGCGGTAAATCTTCTAATGAATTTCCAACATATTGATCTAGTCCATCAAACTGGTCCTCAAAATTCAGTCTTTCGTAATTCACATTTCGTTGGGCGATTCCACCTTGAACACCAATAGAGAGGTATTGATTGGACTTAATTCCGAGGTTCTTATGAAATGCCGCGGACAACATTATTTGATTGGTAGAAAAATCAATTCCGTTTACCTTGTCGCTAAAAAATAACAATCCAACACCAAAGGCATCTTTGGTCTGAGTCCCTAAATCAACATTGAATCTTGAATCCAGTGCCGTAGAATAAGTGACGATAGGGTTATCAAATACACCTCTCCATTGATCTCGATAATTCGCCGCCACCCGATAGGTTCCATTGATTGCACCTGTCAAGGCCGGATTCAAGTTAATTGGCGAAGCAAAAAACTGAGAAAAATGACGGTCTTGAGCTTGACTGCTGATGGCTGCCAAACAAAATAAAATGAATAGAAGTGATCGTATCTGCATAAAATCGTCTCTTAGACCGGGCAAATATACTAAGCGTCCCCGGTTTTACCTTACTTCCTGTCAATTGATCTGACTAATCTTTTCCGGATATTGAACTGGTAAATGTGTTAAGTTATTTCATGCTTTTCCAGTATTTCAGAAAACCGGACAATTTTGAAATTTTTAACCAAATATTTTACCTCAAATCCATAAGAAAACCGCAGTTTTAAGACGGAAAAGCAATGCATTATCGAATGCAAAAGCCATTCCACAAATGTAATTTTTTTCTATATGAAAACCGCCCATTGTGTTGTATCTAAAGCTCCAATTCGCAAAGACCCAACGGACAGTGCCGAAATGGTCACTGAAATGCTCTTTGGAGAAGCAGCTGAAGTATTGGAAAAGCGAGAGAAATGGTGGCAAATTGCCTGCAAATGGGACGGTTACAAAGGTTGGATCGATCTGAAGCAACTGGCTTTTGTAGACCAAGAGGAGGATTTAGGGAAAAAATATTGCTTGTCATCAGCACTTTGGAATGTTCCGTCTAACATTGGAATGTATCAACTCCCGATTGGCTCGGTTTTATTCAAAAGTCAAGAGGATTCTTTTGGCCTTGGAAATATTCAATTTGATCTCACTGGATTGGAACAATGGAAAGCATCAAAACCGAACCTTCTAGAAATAGCTGAGAAGTATATCAATACCCCTTATCTATGGGGCGGGAGGTCTAACTATGGAATTGATTGCTCGGGTTTTACCCAAGTTTGTCATAAGCTTTGTGGCATTGAACTTCCAAGAGATGCCTATCAACAAGCCGAAATTGGAGAAACAGTTGATTTTGCGTCAATTCAAGCGAAGGATTTGGCGTTTTTCAAAAATGCCAAAGGGAAAGTAATCCATGTTGGTATTGTTGTAGAAGATCAGCGGATCATTCATGCTCATGGCAAGGTTAGGATCGATCGATTAGATGAAAAAGGGATCTATAATGATGACCTAGGGAAATATACTCATGAGTTGTGTTGGATTAAGCGGGTGGCAACAAACAAGTAATTACTTCAGACTTCATCTTTGGATTCCAATAAAATCAAATCAAGAAAACAGAAAATGAAAACAAAGCTCACAGTCCTTTTTCTTGTTTCGATTCTTTCGTGGTGTTCTAGTCAAACCACAGTTACCTTTTTGTTAGAGGGGATTTTTTTAGAGGAAAATCAGCAGGTTGGAATAAGAGGAAGTGCATCTCCGCTTGATTGGTCCAAATCAATTCCTTTAAAAGTAAAAGACGGCAAGTATTCCTTGGAGCTGACATTTGAGTTTCTTAAAGAAGATCTTGAATTCAAGTTTGTAAAATTTGTAGATGACCAAAAACCGGTTTGGGAAGTTACACCGAATAGAACCTTTACTGTTTCAAATAAAATAGAAGCACAGATTTCTAAAAACATTTGGGAAAAAGAACAACTTGTTGATATCAACTCGTTGGAAAAGATTTCAAGCGAGGATCTTTTGAAAGATTTTGAATTGATTAAAACTATGGTTTTGGATGTTCATCCTGGAACCTATCGATACAAAACTAAAGCAGAAATTTCGGCGGCACTTGATGAACTACAAGATAAATTCAGTCAGTCTTTGACATATCAAGAAGCCTATCTAGCAATGTCTAAACTAATGGCCACCATACAATGTGATCATACCAAGGTCGGCTTTAACAATCAAAATAAATTGATCAACTCTATCATTCATTACCAACCGGATAAAGTACCATTCACATTCAGATGGGTCGCTGATGAAATGATTGTTGTGAATAATGTCTCCACATCCAGTTTATTACAAAGGGGAACTAAAATTCTATATATTAACGATGTACCCGTTGAAGAAATACGAAGCCAAATAACGAACTACATTGGAGCAGATGGAGCGACAGATCACAACCGAATTTATAAAACGCAAGTGAACGGATATAACTTTCGTTACAACGCTTTTGATGTTTTCTATCCATTGCTTTTTCCCGTTAAAAATGAAAGAATTAGACTTTTAATTCAGCAACCTGGAGAAACTAGAAAAGACACAGTTTTTGTTGCTATGATGACGAGGGATCAGCGATCTGAAATGCTCATTAATAAATATAAAGCTTTTCCAAACTCTAGAGATGATATGTGGGATTTGGAATTCAGGTCGGATGGAGTTGCAATATTAAAGATTAACTCTTTTGGTTTAAATGGTTGGAAAGCAATGACCATCGATTATAAAGCTTTTTTGGCTAATGCCTTTCATCAAATTAATGATCAAGAAATAAAATGTCTGGTTATCGATATTCGGGAAAATACTGGAGGGGCAGATGAAATGGCCAATGAGTTATTTGGTTATCTCACCACTGAATCATTTAATTTCGATCGAGAGGGTAGAACGAGATATTTATCTTTTCCAGAAAAACTTAAACCGTACATTCAAACCTGGGGTGATGATCCTTGGTATTACAACTTGCAGCCAAAGCAAAAAAAAGCGGTTAATGGTTATTATATTTTCAAAAAAAATTTCAAATCGAAATCAGCACCAAGCAACAGTAAAATATTCAAAGGGAAATTATTTTTATTAACTAGTGCTGCAAATACATCTTTAGCTTTTTATACCGCTTATCGATTTAAGTTACAAGCGTTAGGAACATCTATAGGCCAAGAGACAGGCGGGAATCTCAATGACATCAATGGTGGTCAAATTTTATTCCTACGATTACCGCATTCAAAAATAGAAATTGACTTTCCTGTAATGGGGGGATTTACTAGTCTGCCACAACCTAACCGAGGAGTAAGTCCAGATATCATAACTGAATATACCGTTCAGGATCTTATTCAAAAAAGAGATTTAGAGCTTGAAGAAGTTTTGAAGAGGATTCAGTGATTTTATAATTTATAATGCCTTCATCGTATTGATCAAATAGCGAAACTGTAAAGGATTTACTGAAGTAAATCTCCAAGATATTAATATTTTGATCTTTTTGATTTTCAAAATTTCTCAATATATTTAAAGAAACAAACTACAATTATGAAAATTTTAAAGTATATCCTTGGCTTTATTGGAATCCTATTATTGATATTTTTTGTCAGAGGACTATTAACTCCATCAATATCTTATGAAGCTGAAATTGAAGTTAATAAATCTGCTGCAGAATCTTGGTCGGTCATGTCAGATGAAGAATATTTACCAGAATGGCTCGAAGGGTACATTAGATCTGAGTTGGTCAGCGGAACTGCCAATACTATTGGCGCTGTATCAAATATTTATGTGGAAGATAATGGAAAAGAAATGGTCATGAAAGAAACCATGACTGGTATTGAATTGTATAAATTGATGGCGATGCATTTCTCTATAGATTTTATGGAAATGGATTATGAAATGATGTTCGAAGAAGCAAATGGGAAAACCAAAATAAAAACAAAGACCACAACAATGGGCAATGGCCTTTTTGCGAAATCTTTAATGCCATTCATTAAAGGAACTATGGTTACGCAAGAAGTAAATAATTTGAATGCCTTGCAAAGAATAATAAACGCAAATACAAAAAACTATTTTCCCGAGATAGCTTCGGAATTGGATTGAATAGCTCAATCATAAAATGGCTTGAATACAAATAAAAAAGGCTTGATGCAAAATACATCAAGCCTTTTTATTAATATAAGAAGGGGTTATACCGTCTGGATGATATCGTATTCCGTAAGTATATGCAATCCTCCAGCCTTATCTCTCGCTACTACTGCCGGAAGTTTTTTATCAATATACTTGACCAACTCTTTACAAGTCAAAGTCTCATCTACAACGTGAAATGGTTCTCCCATGATTTCACTGATGGCCAAATCACCATTGCGCATTGGATTCTCCAATAAGAAGCTTAAGATTTTACTCTCCGTAATTGATCCAACCATTTTTTCATCCTTATAAACAGGAACCTGTGAAAGATCTTTTTCTTTCAATAAATTGAATACTTCTTTTACAGTATGAGTAGGTGCTACGGAAATAAATTCTTTGTTAGATTTCTTGGCAATGACATCTTTGACTTTTAATTCATCGTCTAAAAATCCTCTTTCGCGCATCCAATCATCATTGTATATTTTACCAACATAACGAGAGCCATGATCATGAATCACAACAACGACGACATCATCCGCTGTCAATTGATCTTTCATTTGCTGTAATCCAGCAAAAGCGGAACCTGCAGAATATCCCAAAAGAATTCCTTCTTCTCGAGCGATTCTTCGAGCCATCACTGCACCATCTTTATCAGATACTTTTTCAAAATGATCGATTAATGAAAAGTCGACATTCTTCGGTAAGATATCTTCACCAATTCCTTCTGTGATGTAAGGATAAATCTCCTTTTCATCAAACTCACCAGTCTCGTGGTATTTCTTAAATACGGATCCATAGGTATCAATGCCCCAAACCTTGATATTAGGATTCTGTTCTTTTAAGTATTTAGCCGTTCCGGATATTGTACCACCAGTGCCTACACCAGTAATCATGTGAGTGATCTTGCCTTCAGTTTGTTCCCAAATTTCAGGTCCGGTCGATTCATAATGAGCTTGGCGATTAGAAAGGTTGTCATATTGATTGACCCAAAAGGAATTTGGAATCTCTTTACTCAAGCGTTCAGCAACAGAATAATAAGACCTCGGATCGTCAGGTGTTACATTCGTTGGGCAAACAATAACTTCAGAACCCATAGCTTTCAACAAATCAAACTTCTCCTTGGATTGCTTATCACTTGTTGTAAAGATACTTCGGTAGCCCTTTACACAAGCTGCAATCGCCAGTCCCATTCCAGTGTTCCCAGAAGTACATTCGATAATCGTACCGCCAGGCTTAATTTTGCCTGATGCAATGGCATCATCAAACATCTTCAAAGCCATACGATCTTTGATCGAGTGTCCCGGGTTGAAGGTTTCCACTTTGCAAAGAACCAAAGCTGGAATATCACCAACCACATGGTTGATCTTGACCATTGGCGTATTGCCGATGGTTTCTAAAATGTTGTTATAATACATGTGTGGATTTAAAATTTACCGCAAATATCGGACTTTCACGAAGAATTGTCCATCTAAAGCACCCAATAACTTTGCAACTTTCGGAGAAATCACCACCATTACTTTGTCGGGGTAGACATTTTCAGGCAATCGACCAATGACTTTCGCATAAACTGTCTTCCGATTCATTGGATTGTGTACAGCGATCTTAGAACCAATAGCAGCATGTCTGTGCAGGGTAAATAGATCAGTGCTTTTCTTTGAGCGCTTATCCCAATAAGCCATCCCATGTTCATAGATTGATCCCTTTTTCGGAGCACCTTTTTCAAAAAATTCCCCAATTTCATTTGAAGGCGGGTTTATTTTGGCGGAATTGTGCCATTCTGGTAAGATTCCATCCTTTTTCATCCAGCCAACTAGTAAGACTTGGTTCAGACTCAAAGTATTGTCTTTCAGTTTATTGCGAATCAGGAGATCTTCTACTGGCATTTTGAAATTCTTCTTTGCAATGCCGTACATGGTATCTCCAGGTTTTGCTTTGTAGTAGAGTGGAATCAAGTTTTTCACTTCATCAGCAGATTCTGTATAGCGAATTACAGCACGATTTGGAAGCGGAATCGTCAATCTTTCCCCAATATCCCAGATCGCCTCTATCATACTTGGATTGAATACAAAAAGCTCTTCCAAGGTCAGGCCATAGAATTTAGATAAGCTATACAAAGTCTCATCTGCCTTCATGACATGCTCAAAAGTCTTATTGCCTTGCTCGTCAAAGCTGATAAAAATACTATCTTGTTGATTTTGTATGGCAGACTGGCCTATACATACGGACGCCAAAAGCAGTCCCAGTAGGGTAAGTGTGTGTCTCATAGTGTTTCTAATTCGGAGATAAATTTATGAAAACTCTCGCGATTATCCCTGCCAGATACGAATCAACTCGATTTCCAGGCAAATTATTAGCTCTTTTAGGAGATAAACCGGTTTTAAAATGGGTTTGGGAGCGCGCTAGCGCGACTGAATCAGTTGATAAAGTGATCATAGCTACCGATCATCAAAAGATATTTGATGCCGCGACAGCTTGGGGAGCAGACGTAATGATGACAAGGATTGAGCATCAGACGGGCACCGACCGATGTATCGAAGTCGCTAAAAAATTTCCGGAATTTGAAACGGTGATCAATGTGCAAGGTGATGAGCCATTTTTGGATCCGCAAGAGATTAATGGATTGGCTCAATTGATTCAAGGTTCCAATTCTTTTGAAGTCGCAACACTCTGCATAAAGCTTCAATCGGAGGAAGCAATCAACAATCCGAATGTTGTAAAATTAGTTAGGGCTGGTAACCGCGCCCATTTTTTCAGTCGAGCACCAATTCCTTTTTTGCGGGATAAAGGGAAAACATTGAAAGTGACCGATCATGATTACTATCAGCATATCGGGGTATATGCATTTAAGCGTAAGAGCCTTTTGGGTATTTCTAAAATGCCTTTGGGGAATTGGGAGCAAATGGAAAAATTAGAGCAACTCCGATGGATGGAGGCAGGTTATACTTTTGGAGTAATAGAGGTGACTAAGAAATCTATTGGAATAGATACACCCGAAGATCTGAAAGCCGCGGAGCGGATGTTGAAGTAGCTCCTTTTTTATTGCAAAACCAATGGTAAAAATAGACTCCATGAAGGCTTCCAAAATTCTAATGGATCTTTTACTGCCACTATTGCTATTCCATACAATTGCTGGAATTGCATTTGAAATTTGTTATTTCCAGTTGAAAGGAGTCATTGGTTTATGACATTGACTCGGGTATTAAATTTGTTAATGTTCTTTTTCATAATGGCATACTTTCTAGCTGTTAGCAATTTTGATTGGGCAGAAAAATCAGTAGTTTTTGATTTTAAAATATAGAAGAACCAGTAGCCAAGAAGAATAGATTTTACAATCGCATAATAGACTTGCTAATTATTTTTACGTTAGCCCATGGGAGTTTTGGAGCATTATCATGGGGATCTTTTTTTACGAATCATGAATCATTTGAAATATTCATTGTTAACCTAACCTGATTTATTTTGCTAAATTCATTTATAAATTATTTCTTTCTTGCGATTTTGTTTTTGCAGACTATTGGTAAGCTGCAAAATAATGTATTGGCCTCTTACCAAGGAGGAAGATTCAAAGCTATATTTATTAGATCAATATGTAGATTCATTCCCTTTGAAGTTTTTTCTTTCATTGGAGAAATAGGTTGGCATGAATCTATTGCTTATACTGTCGTTGTTAGAAAAGTAAAGTGATTAAATTATCATAGTCTTTGTTAAGTTCAAAAACAACGTTTTAAAACCGATTGAGAAATTAGATTTGTACAATGCTTTTAAAATATTGTTGATTTATTTGTCTTTGTGTAATAAAAGTAATTTACAATTGATATTGAAATTATAAATGGATTTTAATGAAAATTATTAAGAATCTTTTACTCCATTTTTTACTAAATTAAGTTTAAAATAAAAACCACATAGTCAAAATATGATGTCAAAATTTATTGCCACAGCAGTTTTATTGTTTTTGAGTGCCTTTCATTTGATTGGTCAAAATTCCTTGATGGTCAATGCTTATAATCGCGCATCGATATCGCTAAATGGAGATTGGAAATACATTGTCGATCCGTATGAAAATGGATTTTATAATTACCGTTACCAGCCGTTTGAAAATCAAGACAATCCTGGTAAAGGAGCTTTTTTTACAAATGCCAAAAGAGCAGATAAAGCGGATCTTGTCGAATATGATTTTGACAAAATGGAGGATTTGAAAATTCCAGGGGATTGGAATTCACAAGAGGAAAAGTTATTCTATTATGAAGGAACTGTTTGGCTTAAAAAGTCTTTTGAATATAAGAGAACGGCTAAAGGGAAAAGAGTGTTTCTTTATTTCGGAGCCGCTAATTATAGGTCTGATGTTTATTTCAACGGGAAAAAATTAGGAGCGCATGTAGGTGGATTTACTCCCTTTCAGTATGAAGTCACTGATCATTTGAAAGTCGGAAGTAATTTTGTAGTTGTAAAAGTTGATAACAAACGTATTAAGCATGAAGTGCCAACGCTAAATACTGATTGGTGGAATTATGGAGGAATCACCAGGGATGTAAAACTCATCGAAACCAGCGAGACTTTTATTTCTGATTATGTGGTTCAATTGGATTCGAACAAATTAATAAATATTAAGGTTCAATTGGACGGCCCTGAGCTCGCCAAACAAGCAGTTACTATTGATATTCCAGCTTTAAATATTTCAAAAAGCATAGTGACTAATGCGAGCGGAAAAGGAATGCTTAGCATAAGCTCAGAGAACATCGCTTATTGGTCACCAGATTCACCGAAGCTTTACCAAGTCAAATTAAGCACTTCCCAAGATGAAATTGAAGATCAAATTGGATTTAGAACAATTGATACTAACGGCCCAGATATATTATTAAATGGCAAAAGTATTTTCCTAAAAGGAATTTCAATTCATGAAGAGAGCCCGATTACAAAAGGAAGATGTAATTCTAAAGATGATGCTAAACAACTTTTGAAATGGGTAAAGTCACTTGGTTGCAACTATGTTCGACTTGCTCATTATCCGCACAACGAACATATGATTCGACTTGCAGATGAAATGGGGATATTGGTCTGGGAAGAGATTCCGGTTTATTGGACAATAGCCTGGGAGAACGAAGAGACTTACATCAATGCGGAGAATCAAATCTCAGAAGTCATCACGAGAGATCAAAATAGAGCCAGCGTAATTATTTGGTCAATGGCAAACGAAACACCAACTAGTGAAGCTAGAAATCATTTCTTGGGCAAGTTGGCTAAATTTACTAAAGATAAAGATCCAACACGTTTGATAAGTGCAGCCTTAGAACAGCATAATTTTCAAGGCAACAAAAATGTTAGAACCATCGATGATCCATTCGCTAAAATTGCCGACGTCTTAAGTTTTAATCAATACATCGGTTGGTATGATGGAAATATTGAGAAATGCCAAACGATTCAATGGAACATCCAAGAAAACAAACCGGTCATTGTTTCTGAATTTGGAGCTGGAGCAAAATTTGGTTTGCATGGGGATAAGGATGAACGATGGACCGAGGAATACCAAGAATATCTTTATCAAGAAACATTAAAAATGATAGATCAAATTGATCAATTAAGAGGAGTCTCACCTTGGATATTGGTCGATTTTAGATCACCGCGAAGGGTATTGCCTGAGATTCAAGATAACTACAATCGCAAAGGATTGATCTCTGAAAATGGAGAAAAGAAAAAGGCATTTTTTGTACTCAAAAAATATTATGATGCTAAGGTCTGGCCGAAGTAAATCGCCTTTTGTTTTGGAAAAAAGTCGAGGATTGAATTAAGCGCCTAAGACAACAAATCGCCGTTGAAGGACAAGGGAAGTAAATCTTTGGCCGAACCAATCATCCAGGTTTCGTCGGAATCAGAGGTCAATAACAAACGAATAGGAGTTTTCTGTCGATCTTCTGTTTCTGATAAAACCTGTCGACAAGCGCCACAAGGGGATGCGGGCACAGTAATTCGTTGATTTGGATTATGAACCACGATAGCCATTACCACCACTTTTTTCCCCATATATGAATTGCTGGTAATCGACAAAACGGAACGTTCTGCACAGATGCACATGGGATAGGCGGCATTTTCTTGATTGGCTCCTTTTACAATGGTGCCATCTTCCAGTAATGCTGCAGCTCCAACTTTAAAATTTGAATAAGGAGAATAAGAAAGACTTAATGCCTCCCGGGCGGCTTTTACCAGCTGAGCGTCACTAGAGTCAAGGGTTTCTAATGATTTTGCAATGTGAATATTACAAGAAATTGTGCGTTTTTCCATGTCTGGGTCTTGCTTATGAAAAGGAAGTTAAGCTATTTTGTTTCATTTTCTGGCAGAATTTAAAAAAGGAGCCTAAATTGCCGCTTTTTAGGACATGTGATAATAAGTTAAAACACAGCATGAATAATATTTTGATAATTGGTGCGGGAAGGTCTTCAACGGCCTTGATCGGCTATGTTTTGAAGCAAGCAAAGGAATTTGGCTGGTACGTCACGATCGCCGACGCTAATTTGGAATTAGCACAAGAAAAGGTGGGTGATCATCCCAATGGAAAGGCGACTTGGCTAGATGTGATGAAAGCGAATGATCGCAAAGACTTGATTAGTCGCGCTGATGTGGTGGTTTCTTTATTGCCTGCACATTTGCACCTTGAAGTGGCTCATGATTGTATTCGATTGAAAAAGCACTTGATTACAGCTTCATATGTGTCCAAGGAGTTGTACCGACTCGGGGATGAGGCCAGAGATCGGGAATTGATCTTTATGGGTGAGATGGGATTGGATCCCGGAATCGATCACATGTCTGCTATGCAAAAGATTGACGAGATCAAGGAGAAAGGCGGAATGCTAACCAGCTTTAAATCTTATACAGGTGGATTGATTGCCCCGGAAAGTGATGACAATCCTTGGAATTATAAATTTACTTGGAACCCAAGAAATGTAGTTTTGGCGGGCCAAGGAACTGCGCAGTATTTGGAAGAAGGGAAGTTCAAGTATGTACCGTACAATAGACTTTTTTCCCAATATTGGACAGTGGATATTCAGGGCATGGGCGATTACGATGTTTATGCAAATCGTGATTCGCTTTTGTATCGCGAGATTTATGGGCTTCAGAACACTGAAAGCATTTTAAGGGGAACTATTCGTCACGTTGGATTTTGTGATGCTTGGAATGCTTTGGTGAAATTAGGGTTAACGGATGGTTCATTTCCATTGTTAGAATCTCAAGACTTAACTTATCATGCATTGATCGAAGCTTATCTTGGACATTTTGAGCGGAAAGGAAAGTCAGTCAAAGAACGTTGTGCAGAATTCCTAGGAGAGGATGTAGATGGAGTAGTGATGAACAAATTGGATTGGTTAGGCTTGTTTTCTAAAAAGCGTATTAATCTTGATCAAGCTACACCAGCTTTGATTCTAGAAAATCTTTTATTAGAAAAGTGGAAGTTGAAAGAAGATGACAAGGATATGATCATCATGCAACATGAATTTGAATATACCTTGGATGGCGAAAATAGAAAGTTGACTTCGACGTTGGTATTAAAAGGACATGACCAAGTGGATACTGCAATGTCGCGGTTAGTTGGATTGCCTTTAGGAATATTTGTGAAGAATGTGATGCAGGGAAAGATTAAGTCCAAAGGTGTAAATATTCCTGTGATGAAAGAAGTCTACGATCCTGTTTTAGAGGAATTGGAAGACTATGGGGTTGTCTTTGAAGAAAAAGAAGAAATTTTGGAAGCTTAGTAATTCATAAATATTGAATATTTCCCTCGCGCTCACAAATGTAAAGGCACTTCAAGCGTTTCAATTGATGCGTCAAGGGAGTATTATTCTCACCGGAATTCTCCTTGCAAAATCTACCATTGGCCTTAATGCAATTGGTCAATATGAAATCCTATTTTTTATTGGAACAACACTCAGTATTTTCTGGGTGAACAGCATGTTGCAGGGATTACTTTCTATGTATCCTAAGCTGATTTTTACCCAGCAACGAGATCTTATATTTAATACTTACTTGACTATTTTTGGCACCAGCATTTTGATGTTGTTGGTTTTTTTTGTGGGAAAAAATTGGCTGTTACCATTGCTCACTGGACAAACCGATGTTCCTTATTTCTGGCTGTATTATTTGTTCTTTACAATCAATTTGCCGGCTTATCTTGTCGAGTATATTTATTTATTGGATGATCGTCCAAAACATATTTTAGGCTATGGTATTTTCTCATTTGGCTTGCAGTTTGCGGCAATCGTAGTTCCCATTTTTCTTGGGTATACTTTTAGAGAAGCGTTCATCTGCCTGATAGCCTTGGGCGCTTTAAAACACCTTTGGGCGCTATGGTTGGTTTTTCGAAAAGGCATGCCAAAGTTCGATGCTTCGCTGCTCCGTCCTTATTGGAAGATTGTTATTCCGCTGATTGGTGTCGCTGTGATGGGAGGTTTTACTTTGTTTTTCGATAACTGGTTGGTCGGTTATGTTTTTAGAGATGAGGCGACTTTTGCAATTTTTAGATTTGGCGCAAGGGAACTGCCATTGGTCACGGCCTTGAGCATGGCATTTGGTTCGGCATTGATTCCCCAAGTTGCAAAGTCAGAGGCTTTTGCTTTACAACAGATTAAGCAGAAATCTGCTTATCTGATGCATTTTCTTTTTCCAATTTCATTCTTATTGATGATGACCAGCCCTCGCTGGTTCCCTTGGCTGTTCTCTCCAGAGTTCGCCGAGAGTGTTCATATTTTCAATGTTTATCTTTTGCTGGTTATCAGCCGATTGGTTTTTCCTAATTCTATTTTGGTAGGAAAAAAGTTAACAAATATTCAATTCTGGGCAACCTTCGTAGGGCTTATTTTTAATATTGCTTTGAGCAGTTGGTGGGTTTATGTATTTGGAATTATCGGGATCGCGTATGCAACGATTGTAGCCTTTTTTATCGAAAAATTGATAATGATTATTGCCTTGCAATTGCGTGGCGTTAAGTTATCCAGTTATATCCCTTGGATGACTTGGAGCAGTTATTCAATTGGGCTTTTGATTTGGTTTTGGATGTTTGGTTAAGTTCTAAGTAAGACTTTTAGAATTTGCATAGAGACTTATCGGATATTATCTGATCACCAATAATTTTATAATTCAACTATCTTGCGTCAATGAAGGAAATCGAAATAAGAACAGTAGAGGTGGTCCAATACATACAGCCATTAAGGGAAGGAGGTTCTTTACCGGCAATTGTAAATGGCGATGATGATTTTCAATACGTTTTGAAATTCAGAGGTGCCGGACAAGGAAAGAAAGCTTTGGTTGCGGAATTGGTTGGCGGAGAAATAGCTAGAACAATAGGATTGAAAGTACCTGAGTTGGTATTTATGAACTTGGATGACTCTTTTAGTAAGACTGAAGGGGATGAAGAAATTCAAGATTTACTAAAATTCAGTGTGGGGTTAAACCTCGGGTTGCACTTTCTTTCCGGGGCCATAACTTATGACCCATTGGTCTCCAATGCTGATGCTTTGTCTGCCTCCAAAGTAGTACTCTTGGACGGCATCATTACCAATATTGATCGGACCGCAAAGAATACCAATTTGCTAAATTGGAACAGAGAACTTTGGCTCATCGATCATGGGGCTAGTTTTTATTTCCATCATAATTGGAGCAATTGGGAATCACATATTGGACGTACCTTTCCTCAAATCAAGGATCATGTTTTATTAAGCAAGGCTACCGAGTTATCCACAGCTGCTCAAGAGATAAAAACTTTGCTTACGGCTGAACGTATTGAAGAGATTGTAAATACGGTTCCTGAAGATTGGTTGCAAGAAGAGCGTAGCATCTTGTCGCCAAAAGAAATGAGAACGGCTTATGCGACTTTTATAAAAGACAAGCTGAGTAATATTGATTTACTTGTAAAAGAAGCAACGGATGCAAGATAAAGAGATATACGAGTTTGCAATCATTCGGTTAGTACCCAAAGTGGAGCGCGAAGAATTTCTAAATATTGGCGCTATCGTTTTGTGCAAGCGACAGCAATATTTGGAAATGAAATTTACAGTTGATAAGAAACGATTGGAAGCCTTTGCGGAAGACATTGACTTCGAGTTAATCAATGAATATTTGAATGCTTGGAAGTCTGTTTGTAAGGGCGGAGTAGTGGGCGGAAAAATAGGAGCCTTAGAAACTCATGTTCGCTTTCGTTGGTTAACTGCGAATAGAAGTACAATCATTCAAAGTTCCAATGTTCATCCTGGAATATGTTTTGACCCAGAAAGAACATTGGACTCGATTTTTAATAAATATGTTTTATAAATCTGACTATGAAAATTAGTTTTTAATAAATCTTATCGTTTCATTGTTTCCATTTTGACTAGTCTTTAAGAAATAAATTCCGGCAGCCAGATTGGACAATTCAAGACTGATAATATTTTGACCTTTTTGAACATCCTTTACCAAATATTCAATCTGTTGACCTTGTAGATCATATAACTCAATGTTAATTTTTCCATTTTTAGCTGTTCCTAATTCTACCGTTAATACTTCTCCATTCAACGGATTTGGGCTAAGGTTAATGGTAAGTGGCTTACTATATTCTATTGCGATGGTTTCAACAATATTTTTTGTCCTGTTAAAATCTGTTTGTGCCAATCGATAATAGTTGATTCCAGCATGAGGATTGATATCAACAAATCTATAGTCATTTTGTCTTGAAGAATTCCCTTGTCCAGCTATTTCTCCAAGAATTTTATAAGCACCAGAAGTATTGACCTTTTCGATGGTATAATAGTCGTTGTCTAACTCTGTTAAGCTGGTCCAATTCAAAGCAACTTCATTTTCGATTACTTCTCCTTCAAAGTTGATGACTTCCACTGGCACTGCCATTGGTGTGTAAATAAAATCTAGACATTGAATGTCCAAAGCACCGATGGATTCACAACAACTGGGATTCATATTTGCATCACCCGAAGCTGCTGGAATGTGGCCAATGTTTAAGGAGTGAGACAGTTCGTGCGTCATCATGATATCATAATCTGTAGTACTGCATTGGCAAGCTCCGGTCCCATTATTAACCACGACATAACCGTAGGCGGCATTACGCCAGGTCATTCCTTCAGCCATGTGGGTAGAGTTAAACCAATACAAGCCCCCAATCGCCAATGTTCCACTACAACCTGATAGGTCGGTTATCTCGTTGCAAGGATCGTCAAATTGGACGAGAAGATGTCTTGTTCCTCCCAAATTGGTGGATACCCAGCTCGTAAATTCGCCATCTGTAGCTCCTTCGCCTCCAGTACAAGAGGGGATAAATGAATGCGTACCTGAGGCTGATAAATCTACTCCTGCATAACTGCCGTTAATACTACCGATGGCATTAGCCACTTTCGTTCCTGCAGTTGCACAGCCGGAATCACCACCAACAGCATATCTTACCGGCAGTGATTGGGTATCAAAGTCTGGCCATCTTGCATATGGTGTTCCGCTTAAGAATGAGCAGTGGCCGGGAGGCGTACCGCGCATGCCTGCTGAAAACTGGGTCGGTGCATAAGTGGTTATCGCCGTTGCTTTATTCCAACTGGATTTTTGATCAACAACGTCTTTCAACATTTTTGTCAATTTGCTGGTTGAAAATACCCCAAGAGGTTCAGGAGTCTTGCGTCCTTCAGTGGTATGGATATGGACTTCGGTTCCCAATTCAAATGGGACCAAAAGTTTTTCACCATTTTTTTCAAACTCTTCAAATGCAGCATAGGATAACATTTGAGATGTCCAGAGGTTGTCTCCGATTCGAGTAATAAACAGTAAATAGGTTTTTCCCTCTTTGAGCTCAAGATCTCCCCAAATCATACTTTCCATGTCGCCTACTTGCTTATGAAGGTTTTGCAATTCGAAGATTTCTCCGACATCAAGATTTCCTTTGATGTTTTGCTTGATCTCTAGACTACTTCGGAATCTTGTCGTTGATCCTAGTTCATAAGTATAATTTCGCTTCACTTCTACTAATACCACGGCCTCACTTAATTTGGCCATTTCTCCCAAGTTCTCAAAGGGCGCAATGGTAGTTGCGTTGTTGAAATTTAGGAACATTAGGAAAATTAAAAAGGTTAGATGGGTTCGTTTAATTATTTGCATGAAAAATGATTTTGGTATTGGGTTCGGTTGTTAATACCGTAAATATTTTGGTTAATTGTGCATCAACGCATTATGTATTGATAAACAAAGAGTAATGTAATTAATTTTTATCAAGATATAATGATCTTTTTCATATTGTCAAGTCTATGGATATTTGGAATGGGTATTATTTTTTTCTTTTGAATATATAGCCCTTGGTTTCTGCTCCCCAAACTTGTTCGTCAGCGCTATTCCAACCTTGGTCCCAAGAGGTTACTACATCTTTGCAAATTTCCACTGTTGAGGTGGCATAGCTCGCTCCTCGCAAAGTACTTTTACAATCTTTGTGATTGGTAGATCCCGAATAACAATTATTATTTATTTTTTTTAAATACACTGCGCATCCTGGTCGAAGAATTAGAGAGTCGGAATTGATTTGATTAAAGATTTGTTCGTTATTCCATCCATGGATGAATCGCTTTGGTTCTGGCAATTCAAAAACTTTACTTTCAAATATTCCTTTATTGTCTTGCGAAATTTTGTAAACGCGTTGGCGGTAAGGCTTTTCCAGCATACTAGTAACAGCTTGTTCTACATAAAGCCATTTGGCTGACTTGTCTTTTTCCCAAATTGGATACATGACTAAGTTGATGTTGTAAAATAGACTATCTTGCTTTGCTTGTTCACTACTAGAAAATTCTCCACTCATTAAGTTAACTAATTCTTCAAGCTCTGTTTGACTATTACTGGTTGTTGAAGTAATTTTTTGACTTTTACAGGATATGAGAGCTATTATTGAAAATAGCAGAATTTGGAAATTTAGGATCTTCATAGAGATGAATTAAATTTGGACCTTTTACTTGGCGTAATATAGCCAAATATTGTCTTCCTTGTAAAGTCCTTGGTTTGTTTCTAAATTCATTTGGACTTCATTTAATGCGCCATCTATGATGCAATTTCCCGAGACATTTATCTTTTTTCCACTCAAGGTTTCCCAATCATTAATGGTGCCATCGATGACCATCGATTCGTGGCAGACTTTAATGATTTTAGCTCCAGATGATTCGTGTATGCGTATCCAAGGGTCAAAGATTATCCCATCTTTTTTTAGCAGCATATATTCCTCCATTGGCATAGACGGATAAATATGTTTTAAGGTTGGTCGTATCGGAAGAATAAATTTTTTAAAACGATTTTCTTGTTGAATTGATTTGCCGATCGCCACGATTTTTCTGCTAAGTCCTTGACCTTGATATGCTTTTTTAATTCCAATTTGAAGGCCTCCAAGGCAATTTGGCGAAATACCATTTTTGATGTCAGCAATACCTTTTTGAATCAACCAATCCCATCCTTGCTCTGGTAATTCTTTGAGATCTTTTTCCCAATAAAAAGGTATGGTATTTATGAATCCAATTAGCTCGTTGTTGCTATTTAAACATACTTTTTGGTAGTCCGGAAATAGTTTAAAAAGTTGATCATAGTATTCTTTGACAACAGTTGATTGTAATATGATTTTAGGCCATATTTCTTGCATGACTTGTTCGTAGTCAATCCGGTGTTGTGGATGCGTATTGAAATTTTCTATTTTGCTAATCATTCTTCAAAACGCTTTAGATCATTTTTACTGAAAGTCCATTCTGGAGTGATGATTTTGTTATTATCATTTAATGAATACCAAGGGCTTTTTTGATTATCAGTTGGGTTAATGAGCAGTTGTGTTTCCTGTGCAGGCATGTAACTCTGAGCGAGTAAGAATACTTTTTTATTTGTTGTTTCATTAACGGCCATATCCATAACGATTACTGCATGTCCAGGATGACCACCTTGAATAAACACATCGCCAATTTTCATGTCTTTGATAGCGACGGGCTTCAATTCTTTTTCCAATGAGGCAGTTCCAGCATACATAAATATTGTTTCTAAGTATTTCCAAAAATCCTCGTAGCTATTAGAAAATGATTTACGGTTATTCCATTTGGTTGAATTGCCTTTGACTTCAATTCTTTTTCCTTCCATCCATTTAGAGTAATCGACTCGAAATCCGTTGGTGAAATTAAAATGAATTTTATCGTACTTCTTATTTTTCCATAAATATTCAGCTCTAAGTCGCATGATAGCATCAGCGCATTGGTGCAAATCTTTTTTACCAATTTCTAAATCTATAACTGCTAAGTATATTCCCTCGGGATTTTTAATTCGTCCATCGTAGAAGTTGACTTTAGATTCTGCTGGCTTTAGTTTAATCGTTCTTAAATATTTTGCAAATGAATTTTCAGAAACAGTGGTTCTTTGAAAATTTTTTGGAGGAGCAATTCTTAAATTTAATGTTGTTGCATTAGAGTGAATTTCTATTGCTTTTTTAGTGGTTTTTTCTGTCGTTACATTTTCTTTTTCTGTCTTATTTTTTCCTGTTGAGTCATGTGCACAGCCGATCAACAGAAAGATGATGAT
Source organism: uncultured Saprospiraceae bacterium (assembly GCA_937928045.1). Lineage (GTDB taxonomy): Bacteria > Bacteroidota > Bacteroidia > Chitinophagales > Saprospiraceae > JABDJM01. The sequence goes on from CALFWO010000016.1 coordinate 92,956, forward strand.
GAGGAGAAAAACTTGTGTTATTGGTTGCGAAAGTTGTTTCATTTGATATCGGTAAATCTAAGCCAATCTTATTAAACTCGCTTCGATGGCATCTCTTTTCTTTGGAGAGACGCTGACTTGATCGGCATATTTTTTCCAATTGGATACTTTTTTATTGATGTCAGTAATTATGGATTTTGCCTTTTTGATATTCATTGATTTAGCAATGGTCATCAGATCTTCTTTTTTGAAATCTTTTCTTTTCCCATTGATGCTTAGTGCATGCTGACTGACCCAATAACTATTTGGTCGATAGGCATGGCATACATCATAAGCTGGT
>CALFWO010000017.1 GCA_937928045.1 uncultured Saprospiraceae bacterium
GTCCCAGCAGCACGAACAATCTGTCCGCCTCTGCCAACTCTTAACTCAATGTTATGGACAGTCTCACCAAGAGGAATATTCTGTAGCGGCAGGGCATTTCCAACTTCAATCGGAGAGTTAGAACCTGAAATAATCTCAGTATACAGTATAGGTGCCTTGAGCTACCCAAACTTCGCTTCCTGAGCTGGTAGCATTTAATCCATCTTGCAAATTGATGAAAGCGTTCGTCCATGAAGAGCCATCATTGGTTCCGGATGCTGATCCGTCAACATAAATTTGAGATTGGATGGTAAACGCTGAAATTAGAAAGAGGAATAAAAATGAAATTTTGTGTGAAAATCGTATCATAATAGGGGGTATTGGATGATCAATATTGTTTTGGTTCCATCCAAATATAATCAAATGAATTAGCATACTATAATTCCTTAATCGCTTTTATTTTAGAAATAGAAGTAGAAGAAAGATTTATGGATTGTTAAATTTATTATTTGTTCAAGAGAAGGAGTATTGATTTTGAGGCGAGTTTATGAAAAAGCTATTTAACTTCTGATGCAAGTAATTGTTTGACTATTGGGCAAAAAAAAGGAGGCTGTCAGTGTTGACCGCCTCTCCAATAAAAGTACCCTTTTTATGCTCCGAAAAAACTAATGATAAACCAAATATGCAGGTTCAAAAGCGTTATTCCAATGATTTGAAAATTAAACTTGTGACGTTTGTTTTAGAAAGTATATACAATAATCAATACGCTAAAAGTCAGTAGAATAAGGAGTTTCTTTACTTTAGAAAAGAAATTCTACGCGGAATTAGGTCATTTTTAGACGTTCGTACGGAGTATAAGAATTGAAAAATCTTTGAATTTTTAATAAACTAATTCTAATTGCGACAAGTCCAGCCATTGATTTTTTTGAATATATGAGCTAAGACAAATACTTTCCAACGATCGGCATTCTTCTTCCCATTCCAAAAGCCTTTGGAGAGACCCTTAATACTGGTGCAGTTTGATATCTTTTAAATTCATTAATATTCACCAATCTCAATGCACGTTTTACAATCGCGGGATCGAAGCCCATGGAAATGATATCCTGCGGATCTTTTCTATTCTCTATATATTGAAATAAAATTTCATCCAGAATATCATACTCCGGCAGACTGTCAGAATCTTTTTGATTAGGTCGCAATTCTGCACTTGGCGGTTTTGTGATCGTATTTGTTGGGATCCATTCTTTTTCTTCGTTTATGAATTTCGCCAAAGCGAAAACTTCAGTCTTGTAGATATCGCCGATCACAGAAAGTCCTCCGCACATATCCCCATACAAGGTTCCATATCCTACAGCGGCTTCTGATTTATTTGAAGTGTTAAGCACAATGTTTCCAAATTTATTGGAAAAAGCCATGAGAATCATTCCACGAATTCTGGCCTGAAGATTTTCTTCCGTAACATTGAATGGAAGACCTTTAAACTGTGGCTCCAATAATTTCATGTAACTATCATAGACGGATTCGATCGGAACAATGTCATAAGGCATTCCGTAGTTTTTAGCCAATTGAACTGCATCGTTGATCGAATGATCTGAACTAAATTGAGAGGGCATCAGAACGCAGCGCACATTTTCTCCTCCTAGCGCTTGGGCCGCCAAAGCCGCAGTAATCGCTGAATCAATTCCCCCAGATAACCCAACAAGAGCTTTTGTAAATCCTAATTTTTTGAAATAATCCTTAATCCCCATCACCAAAGCATCTTGGATCATGGCATATTTATGTTTGGGTTGGGGGCGATGCTCTTGACCTTTTATTACTTCGTCAAGATCATATACCTTGATGGCTTCTTCGAAGAAAGGAAGTTCTTCAAATACTTTTCCATTTGGAGACATAACCAATGAACCACCATCAAATATCAATTCAGTCTGAGCACCAACATGATTTACATAAAACATTGGGATGTTGTAACGAGCAACATTAGAACCAACAATTTCTGTGCGAGTATCAGCCTGCTTATAACTAAATGGAGATGCAGAAAGATTTAGTATGAAGTCTGGCTTTTGGGGAATCAATTCATCCAAAGGACAAATCTTGTACAATGGATTTTCATTTCCAATGTTCCAGATGTCCTCGCATACAGTGAGGGCTATTTTTTTCCCCTTATACGCTACAACTTTGTGTTCTGTTGTAGGTTCAAAATAACGGTATTCATCAAAGACATCATACGTTGGTAACAACGTTTTATGTTGAATGGCCTGAATTTTTTGATCAGCCAAGAAAAAAGCGCTATTGAACAAATCTTTTCCTTCGAGAACAGGATTCTTTGATGGAGACCCTACTACGATCGCTATTCCATCTGCAGCTTGTCTCAATTGATCAATACTGTCATTGGCTAAACTTATAAAGTCTTCAAATTCCAGAAAATCCCTTGGAGGATAACCACAAGTCGATAATTCACTGAAACAAATCAAGTCGGCTTCTTGATTTTTCGCAGTTTTAACTGCTTCCAGCATTTTTGCTGTATTGGATTCAAAATTACCAATGTGAAAGTTCAACTGTGCGATCGCAATTTTCATAATCTCTAAATTGAGAAATAAAGGTAGAAAAAGCGCTGAATCTTACTAGTAATTTGCGAATATGACTGACGAAAAAGAAATTTAAAGAGCTAGGTAATTCTGGCCCAAACAGTCGGGTGTAATTTGGATTTTTCTATCTTTACACCATGCGGAATTTTGTGGTATCAGCTAGAAAGTATCGTCCTCAACGATTTGATGAAGTTGTTGGGCAAGGTCATGTAGCGCAAACGTTGAAAAATGCTTTGGCTAATGATCATTTAGCGCATGCTTTTCTTTTTTGTGGACCTAGAGGGGTAGGCAAAACGACTTGTGCCAGAATTCTGGCGAAAGTGTTGAACTGCATGAATCCGACTAGTGATCAAGAAGCTTGTAATGAGTGTAGCTCTTGTAAAGGATTCAATGACAATGCTTCTTTTAATATCACTGAGCTAGATGCAGCGTCTAACAACTCTGTAGAGCAAATGAGAGCCTTAATTGAGCAAGTGCGGTTCGCTCCTCAGCAAGGAGAGTATCGAGTGTTCATTATAGATGAGGTGCACATGCTTTCCGCCTCAGCATTCAATGCTTTTCTAAAAACTTTGGAAGAACCACCTTCTTATGCTAAGTTCATTTTAGCAACTACTGAAAAGCATAAAATACTTCCAACAATTCTATCTCGTTGTCAAATCTTTGATTTCAAGCGAATTCAAGTCGCAGATATTGTCAGTCATTTGGAAGGTATTTGTAAAAAGGAAAAAATTGATGCTGCGCAAGATGCATTGCATATTATTGCGCAAAAAGCTGACGGGGCATTAAGAGATGCCCTATCAATCTTTGACAGAATAGTAAGTTTCGGAGGAGATAAAATTAACTATGATGATGTTATCTCCAATCTAAATATTTTGGATTATGACTATTATTTCAAAGTCATAGACTATCTAATGGTAGAGGATCTACCAAATCTCTTGAATATATTCAATGAGATTCTTCAAAATGGATTTGAGCCCGACATTTTCATGAGTGGCTTATTGGAGCATTTGAGAAATCTTTTGGTTTGTAAAAACGAGTCAACAGTTCAACTTCTTGAGGTTAGTGATAGTTTAAAGCAAAAGTATTTGGAGCAGTCTAAGACCTGCTCCACAGCTTTGATTCTTTCAGCCATTAATCTAGGGAACGATTGTGATGTGAATTATCGAATGGCCAGAAATAAGAGATTGCATGTTGAGATGGCAATTGTAAAAATGGCTTACATTAATCGACTGAGTCAGGCTCCCGTTTTTGGAGGTTCTGAAAAAAAAAAGTTTGATCGAATTATAGCTAAACCAGCTGGTAAGATTCCTAATAATTCAGAGAAAGCGTCCGCTGCACAAACGCTTGATTCTGCAGCTGTAAACAAACCTATTCAAGAAACTAATAAAGTTGCCAAGTCGAGTCCTGTTGCCAATCATATAACACCAGTAAAGGTTGAAGCAAATGATGTCGTTAAGCAACCTGTTGCGAATACACCTAAAGTTCAAAATGTACCGGCTCAAAAATCGGCTGCTATTGCGGCTGACAGTGCTTCTTTGCTATTGTCTAAATTGGAAAACGAATTTTTAGATGAAGATGCTGAGGAAGGCGATAGTGAAATTCCGACATTAGAAACCATCGAGCGGGTATGGGCAGAACAAATTGCCTTACAAAACTCTCCGACCTTTAAGAATATTTTGAAACACGCTAAGATTGAACTAAACGAAAATGTGCTGGTTGTGCACGTAGGTTCTACAGTAGCTAAGGAGATGGTTATCAATGGAACCGAGTTTTCCCGTGCATTAAAACATGGAGTCAGCTATCCAAATCTCATTATGCAGGTCAATGTCGATCCCGAGCAACTTACTGCCCAACAGCAGGTTCAACCTAAAAAGGTTTTGACAATTAAAGAGACCTATGAACAAATGAAAGAAATAAATCCGGCAGTAGAAGACTTGCGGAAAAAATTTGGGCTAAAAGTAGATAAATAAAATGCCGTTACTAGGACATTTTTCAATATAATCATTCATACTTAAAACTTGCTTTGTTCAAATTAGCTTTATATACTAAGTTATCTGACTATGGGAAATCAATGCTTTTGGTATTTAGAAGATCAGGACATCCAGAAAATGATGGATCCGAAGAAGTCTATGGAAATCCAAGACAAAATTATTCATAGAAAATTCAAAAAATCTGAAAAGATTTATATGCCTGATGATACGGCAGATAAGATCTTTTTTGTGATGGAAGGAAGGGTGAAAATTAGTAGTACTGGTGAAGAAGGAAAAGAGGTTACAAAAATAATTATCAATCAAGGAGAAATATTTGGTGAGCTAGCTTTAGTCGGAGAGGAAAAACGAAGAGATTTTGCCACCGCCTTGGAGCAGACGACCATTTGTATAATGTCACTAGAGGAGATGCAATCGGTCATGAAGTCTCAAAGTTCTATTTCCATGTTTATAATGAAGATTTTAGGGAATAGAGTTGTTGATATGGAAAAGCGTTTGGAGTCGCTAGTGTTTCGAGATAGCCGAACAAGAATTATAGAGTTTGTTTTAGACTTAGTCAGTAAGAAAGGACAAAGAGTTGGATATGAAATGGTGGTGAGAAAATTTTTGACTCACCAGGAAATCGCAAATATAACTGCCACCTCTAGGCAAACTGTTACCACAGTATTGAATGATCTTAAAAGCAAAAACTTATTGACTTTTGATCGCAAACGTTTGTTGGTTCGTGATGTTGAACTTTTGGAAAAAGAAAAAGGGATCGTTTAATTTTACGGCGATTTCAAAAATGCTTTTGTTTTAACTATTGATTTTGATCCTGCTTGATTAGCTTTGTGTTATTATGTACAAACTACTGCTCAAGCCATTTCTATTTTTACTTTCACCGGAGAAGGCGCATTATTTTACTGTTGGAATGCTGAAGTTTACATTGGCAATTCCTGGGATTTCTTGGCTGTTTAGGAAAATGTATTCAGTTAAGCACCCTTCACTTGAAAGAAATTTCTTGGGATTACAATTTAAAAATCCAGTTGGTTTGGCCGCAGGTTTTGATAAGGATGGGAAATTCTTTGAGCCAATTTCCGCTCTGGGTTTTGGCTTTGTTGAAATTGGAACAGTGACTCCAAAGCCTCAAGCTGGAAATCCTCAACCAAGATTATTTCGTTTGCCAAAAGATCAAGGACTAATAAACCGAATGGGATTTAACAATGAAGGAATTGATGCTTTTGTCAGCAGAATTAAAGAACGCAAAAACTCAGATGTAATAATTGGTGGAAATATTGGAAAGAATAAAGTAACACCTAATGAAAAAGCCGCCGAAGATTATTTGATTTGTTTCGAAGCGCTTTTTCCTTATGTCGATTATTTTGTAGTAAATGTATCTTCGCCAAATACGCCAAACTTAAGAGACTTGCAAGACAAGGAACCTTTAACAAAGTTGTTGAATCTATTGCAAGAGAAAAACAAAGCTAAGTCAAAGCCAAAACCGATCTTGCTAAAGATAGCTCCAGACTTGACCGATAGCCAGTTGGATGATATTTTGGAGATTGTTGATACTACAAAGATCGAAGGAGTGATCGCCACAAATACAACAATTGCCCGATCTCCTTTGATTACATCAAACACTGAAATTGAGAAGATCGGTGCAGGAGGACTAAGTGGTGCTCCTTTAGGAAAAAGAGCGACTGAAGTAATTCAATATTTGTCAAATAAATCTAATGGGAAATTATTTATCATAGGCGTTGGAGGAATCAATTCTAGTGCAGATGCTTTAGAGAAAATTGAAGCTGGTGCATCTTTGATTCAAGTATATTCAGGAATGGTATTCCAAGGCCCTGCTCTCATAAAAAATATTAACAAGGCGATTATCCATTCAGTAAATTAATATTTTATTGGAGTCAATAACATATTTAAATAAATGCTGATGGCATCCTTTTTGACTTTAATAGAATACAACCATCCCCCCTTAATAAGTTTGTAATAAAAAATTAAGCCGTGATAGCTAATAAGCCACCGGCCATGCTACGAGATCTCAGATTCTGGGTCATTGTGATAGCTTATATCATGATCTATGCTTTTGCCTCGCAATCGTATTATCCTGTCTGAATCCAACAAATGGCCACAACATAACCATAAAAAATAATCCCTTTCAAGATTCATCTTGAAGGGATTATTAATTTTATAACGAATTGGTTTTTACTTTTTAGTCCTTGATAACTTTAAGGCTCATATCCATGCTTTGCGCGGAATGCGTAAGGGCTCCAACAGAAACATAATTCACTCCAGTTTTTGCAATATTCCTAACAGTATTGATATTGACACCTCCACTTGCTTCGGTTTCAAATTTGTTGTTAACTGAAATAACAGCTTCTTTTAATAAAGGAAGTTCAAAGTTGTCGAGCATAATTCTATCTACTTTTCCAACTTCCATTACTTCTCTAAGCTCAACTAGGTTTCGAACTTCTACAGTCAATTTCAGCCCTAGGTTATTTTCCTTATTGTATTCTTGTACGCGTTCTATAGCTTGAGTGATTCCCCCACAGGCATCAATGTGATTATCTTTTATCATAAAACGATCATATAAACCATCTCGATAATTGGCACATCCTCCAAGTCTAACGGCCCACTTCTCTAAAAATCTTAATAAAGGAGTAGTCTTTCGCGTATCTAGTATTGTAACCGGTAAGTCCTCTACTTCGAATGAAAATCTATTGGACAAAGTGGCAATACCAGATAAACGTTGCATGGTATTCAATACAAGTCTTTCTGCTCTGAGCATGGCCTGCGCATTGCATTCCACCTCAAAAGCGATATCACCAAAATCTACCGGGGCGCCATCTTCTACTTTGGAAGTAAAAGTATGACTAGGATCGACATAGGCAAAAATGGCTTTTGCAACATCAATTCCAGCAATAACTCCAGAATCTTTAACTAATAACTTAGATTTTGTTCTTGATTCGGTTGGAATACAAGCCAGGGAAGTATGATCGCCTGTTCTAATGTCTTCTTCTAAGCCGTCAATAATGAATTTCTGAAGTTTTTGGGGATCAAGCGGTTCAACAATCATCTGTTCTGAGTTTGTAAAATCTGTTTGTATTGAATCCTGCATAATGTTCATTTTAGTAACGTATGCAAATTTATTACCAAATATAACGGTCTTCTAATGAGGGACTGATTTTTTTCGACAAAACATTCTATGCTAAAAAGCAATGCCACTTGATAAATAGAAATAAGGCCACTTTCAAAAAGAATTGAAAGTGGCCTTATTTAAACTATAATCGTAGATTTTTAGTTGAAATTCTAGAATAAAATTCCTAGTCGCACAGTAATCATATTCACTTTTCCACTAGAATCCTCTTCTCCTACCTCTGGAGCATTGTTTCCATCAGGCTTGATATAGTTGGTCCCTCTATCTTTAGTTACATCTAACAAAGAGGTTTGAAAACCAAGTCCCCCAATAAGTGAGATGTTTTCTCCAATGCTATATTCTACTCCACCTGAAAGCCCTAAACCAAAACTGAGCAGATTTACTGCTTTGCGAATATCATTTCCTTCTGAAGTATCTCCTTCAGATGTGGAAATATCACCTTTTGCTTGGGTCAATACTCCAAGTGTGAAAGATGGTATGTCTAAATGGTATCTGAAATATCCAAACTCTTGAGTTCTCATTCTGAATGCAAATGGAATCTCCAAGTATTGCAAGCTATACTTCAAGTCAGTATTTTGTGGTAAATCGTAAAAAACTTGACTTAACTCTACATCTGGCCAAATATTTCCACTTCCCTGATACTTTAAAGTTCCACCTTGATTGAAGCCAAAATTGATTCCAAAGGTGAAGCCATAGTTCTCTTGAAAGTACTTTTCACCCATCAATCCTAGTTTGAGGCCTAGATTAGTACCGTTACCATTGATGGTATTGTCATTGGTGTTCATCCAACTGAAAGTAGGACTAGTTTGAAATCCAAATCGAAAATCACTTTGAGCGGAGGTCTGTAAGAAAGACAAACAAAGGAAAACTAATGGGATAATAATTTTTTTCATGCTGATACGGTTTATTGTATACAATGATTTGTTTATTAGTTGTTCGATAGATATGAACGAAATAAATATAGTTTTGTGCCTTTTTAGCACATATTTATGATTCTTTAACGAAAAAAATGACAAAGCTAATCTTTAGAACCTTATTTCCGGTAATTCTCGCAATTTTACTCTTTTCCTGTACAAAAGACGAAGTTAAGAATATTCCAAAAGTATCAACGGAAGGTATTTCTTTGGATATCAGGCACTTTGAGCAAGGACTATTGGCTATGGATACTACGAATATTGAACAAGGAATAGCCAAATTGGCTGCTGATTATCCCTTGTTTTTCAATGGAATTTATCTGCCTAGAATTCTGCCTGTTCTTCAAGATCCCAAAGTATTTAGTCAGTTTGTAAAAGCGCCTTCTGTTAGAAGTCTTCTTGACTCTTGCAGCATGATTACATCCAATTTTTCCAAAGAAAGGGAAGGATTTAAAAAAGCTTTTGCCTTTTACAAGCATTATATGCCCAATCGCCGGATTCCGAAAATTGTTACGTTTACCTCAGAATATACCTTAGGTAACTTTACTTATGAAGATTCTTTGGTAGGTGTGGGTCTAGACTTCTTTTTGGGACAGGGCCATTCTGGTTACAATCTAGATTTTTTCCCTAATTACATTCAACGAACAATGGAAAGGGAATATATCGTATCAAAAACGATAAAAACCCTTGCGAATGACTTGGTTGGTCCACCAGCAGGAAGTAAGTTAATTGACTTTATGGTCACAAATGGAAAAGTGCTCTACATTCTAGATCATTTGTTGCCAAGAGAACAGGATAGTATAAAACTAGAATATACTCAAGAACAAGTAGCATGGTGCAATAATAATGAAAAGTCTATTTGGGCTTTTTTATTGGACGAAGAGCTGCTTTACAGTACTAAGCAAAAGGAATTTAAGAAATACATCGATCACAGTCCGAATTCACCTGGAATGCCTGAAATGGCTCCGGGAAGAACCGCAAACTATATAGGATGGAAAATTATAGAGGCTTATATGAATAGATTTCCTACAACCAGCTTTGAAGAATTGCTTAATCTAAAGGATGCACAGGCTATATTAACCAAGTCAAAATACAAACCCAAACGATAGGTAATCCGGACTATAGCTTTCAAAACTATACTGTTTTCTTTATATTTACTAACTTTTAATCACAGATTGTAAACACAACTATCTTAGTATGTCAACAAGAGTAATTCCATTGGTAGACCTTTCAAAATTTGTTCAAGGGAACGAAACTGAAAGAGCGGCATTTGTAGAAAAATTAGGAAAAGCATTCCACGAGATAGGATTCGTTGGTGTTATCAATCATGGGATACCTAAGTCTTTGATCGAAGAATTTTATAATACCTCAAAGTCATTTTTTGGACTTCCTGTAGATGTTAAAAGAAACTACGAGGTACCGGGATTAGCAGGCCAAAGAGGATATACTTCGTTTGGAAAGGAGCATGCTAAGCAATCTGAGGTTGCGGATTTGAAAGAGTTTTTTCAAATAGGTCAGACCGTATTGGATGGTGATCAAATCAAAAGTCAGTATCCTGATAATGTAATGGTTAAAGAAGAACCTAGATTTGGGGAAAGTGGAAACGAGCTGTATGCTGCTTTTGAAAAAGCTGGAGGTGCCTTATTGAAAGCCATTGCTATATACCTTGACTTAGGGGAAGATTATTTTGACAGCAAAATCCATAATGGTAATTCTATTCTAAGAGCGATTCATTATCCACCTATTTCTAAGGAGCCAGATTCTGCTATTCGTGCAGAACAACATGAGGATATCAACTTGATTACATTGCTGGTTGGGGCTTCAGCAGGAGGATTGCAGTTGTTGAATATGGAAAATGAGTGGCTAGATATTCAACCTGAAGATGACGAAATCGTCATTAATGTAGGAGATATGCTACAAAGATTGACTAATAACTATTTGAAGTCAACGACGCATAGGGTAGTAAATCCGCCGCGTGAAATGTGGCATTTGCCTAGATTATCCATTCCGTTTTTTCTGCATCCAAGAAGTAGTATGGACTTGACTTGCCTTGAAAAGTGTGTTACTACCGAGACTCCGTTGGCCTATGAGCCTATTACAGCGGGTGAATATTTAGATGAGCGTCTAAGAGAAATTGGACTGAAGAAATAAAATATTAGTCGTCATTAAACCATTCTTTGTCTCAAATCGTCTCTAATGTGAAGTTTGAAGCTTATTTTTACAATTCAAAGTAGCAAAAATGAATACAATACTTGGTTTTAGTTTTGGAGGATATGAAGTAATTATCGTTTTATTCGTGATTCTTCTATTGTTTGGAGGGAAAAAAATTCCTGAATTAATGCGTGGATTGGGCAAAGGAATCAAAGAGTTCAATAATGCCAAAGCAACAATAGAGTCTGAAATCAAGGAGGGAATTAAAGAAGCAGACAAGAAAAATATCGATGGGGCTAAATAATTGATTCGATATTGAATTCATTTAAAAGGGCAGATATTCCATAGAGTATCTGCCCTTTTTATTTAACTTGACAGCACTGATCGTGTTAGATGTTATTACAAATAGGTATGAATAAACGGATTCTGGCAGGAATTATATCCTTGTTATTTATTCTTGGTTGCCAAGAATCGAAAAAAGCCGATGTTGCAGAAAATTTTCTAGACAGCGAAATGGCTCAAACATTTCTCGACTCGTTGTCTTTTGAAGTTGTTCATCCAGATGTGATAGTCGCAGATAGCCTATTACGAACTGCCATTCAAAGTGAAGGTTTTTCAATTCTCGATTCTTTGGCTCAAATTGAAATCGGAGATCCATACTTGGAATTTTATATCAACTGTCAAAATGTAAGGAATGATCTTCGGGAGATGTCCAACTATTCTGCAGACTCCTTATTCAAACTTCGAACTAAAGAATTAGATGAACTTAAAAGAAAACCACTTTGCTTACAATTACAAATGGCTTTTCTGAGTCAGAGTTTATCCAACTACGGAGTAGATGGATTTAATTTTGAATTTCCAACCAAAATATTATTGTCAGGAATAGAGGATGTTGAAATGAGCCAAACTACCAAAGTGGTCTTATATTCTCTTTTTGAGCAGAATGGAAATTTTAGTCTTTTTCAAAATTTTGATCCTTATCGAGCTAGAGATTTTTATGGAAGCCAAGATGATTTAATAAGGAAGGGATTTGTGGCCTCATCTATGGAGCAGGGGAGGCTTTACTATTATTTAGGGGAAGTATTTAGACAATTGAGTGATTTTGAATTGGCTGTTGATTACGCCAACCAAAGTATTCAATCACTAAAGAAAACAGAAGATTACAATTTTTTGGCATTTTCAATGTCTCAAAAGTTGAACAACTTAGCAATTTTAGGTAAAGTGGAACAAGCGGAAATAATGTTTAATGATCTCCGTAATTTTTCAGATCATCACAATATCAGTCAACCAAGCCGATTTATGTTTTTGAGGAATTATATTGGTGCATTAAACTACTCCAAATCCATAGCCCAAACAGAGCTTCTAATTCCAATTCTTGAAAATGAAACGGACCCAAAGGATACTTTTCAAATTTCAGAATTGTATGAACATAAGTCTTGGATAGCACTGGAGCATAAAAAATTTGAAGAAGCTATTAGTTATTACAAGTATGCCATTGATATTTATGAGCAATATAGCGAACGAGAGTTATCTCACGTCGGAAAATATTATTCAAACTTAGGATCAATATACTTTGAAAATGGGCAGGTTGATTCATCGCTCATTGTGAATCACAAGGGAATGCAAATTGAAAGTGGATCTAACTTTAATATTGGAATATTTCCTGGAAAAGAAACGCTTGATCGGTTAAACGCGGAATTTTTTAATGTAATAAATTTTGCAGTTGCATTGCAAAATTCAGATTATCCAACAGGTTCAAGAATAGATAATATTGAGTTAGCGGAACAGTACTATCAATATTTAATTGATTTCTTCGATGAAAAAATTTCTAAGAAAGAAGGTCGAGCGATGTTGCGTGATTTATCCGATTTTCATGATGTTTTTGGAAAGGTCATTGGTTGCAAGATGGTTTCTGCTGATGGATTTCTAGCTCAAGGCAATGAAATTTTTTCTTTAATGGAAAAAAGTAAAGCCTTATTACTTCAGTCCTCTGTTGATGTTAGAGCATTAGCAGATCAAATCGGAATACCAGATGAGATGTTTGAAGAGCTTTTGTATTTTGAAGAGGAGATTGCGGATATTGAAACAGATGTAGATGTAGAATTTGAATCAGATTCTATTAAGTTGAGTTACTTGAATTTATTGAATGGAAAAAATGAGTTGCTTGATCGAATAGAAATATTGTATCCATCTTTTATTGAAAGAACAAAGTTGAGTAAAAATATTTTATTGGAAGATGTCCAAAAAAATATCAATTCGAATGAAGTCTTAATTCAATATCATTGGACCGACAAGGAAATTTATATCATAGCCATAGCGCAAGATGATGTTCAGTTTAGACAAGTTAAAGATGTGAGTGAATTAACTAATCGTCTTACAAAAGTCCTTACGCAAGTTCAAATGGCGCCTTCAGAGGACATCGAATCAGAGGCGAAAGAATTTTTGATGAATTCAAAATGGTTAGATAGTGTATTGATCTCAGGATTGTATAATGATAAGATGGTTGATCATTTAATAATTATTCCTGATGGAGCATTAGGTAAACTACCTTTCGAAATTTTGACTTCAAAAATTCCTAAACAAGATTTTACATTTTTTGATATTGAATATTTAATCAGAAGGAATAGCATAAGCTATGGGTTCTCCTCCTCTCTTTTTTTTCAACAGAGAGAATTGGATAGAAGCAAGCGAAATCCAGAAATAAAACTTTTTGCCTATTCAGATCAAGCTGAAATCAGTAACTCAGCTTTGGAAGATGGTTGGGGTGAATTGCCATCTAGTGGAAGAGCAGTAGATGATATTCAACGAGTATTATCTTCTTATAAAGTGGATAAATGGAAAGGAAAGAATTGTACAAAAAATAATTTCATTGAGGCCAGTAAAACTGGGGATATAATCCATTTAGCATTGCATGGTCAATCTGATCCTAGAAATAGATGGGGGAATAAATTAATTTTTAAAGGAGACAGTAACATGATTAAGGTCGACAAACTAGTTTATGGTTATGAACTGCGAGGTATGAAAATGAACAATAGTTTAGTATTTATAAGCGCCTGTGAGTCAGGAAAGGGAAAAATTGAATCTGGAGAAGGAGTATATAGTCTAGGGAGAAATTTCGCCGGCGCGGGTGTACCCGCAGTTGTAATGGGACTTTGGAACTTAAACGATGATGTATCATCAAAGTTAGTAGTAGACTTTTATTCTAAATTAAAAACTGGAGCTGTACCAGCAACAGCATTGCAATTTGCTAAAAATAAATTTTTAATGAGTGCGGATGATCGATTAGCTCATCCATATTATTGGGCGCCAACGGTGGCGATTGGTGGTGGGCCTTCTCCTTTTAAGTGATCAGGAGAAACACTTCTATTTCTCCTGATTTACTATTTTTAAACAGCAGTTACATCTGTAGCAATCAATAGACCAGTAGCAGAATCCACTATTCCAGAATTTTTGAATGTTACTTCCTTTCCAACTGGAAACCAAGTAGTCCCATAATCTATGAAATCATATCCATCATCTGAAAGGATTGTTCTCGATTGAGTAGAAGGATTTACCGAAGTAATATGCCCTTTTTTCTTGCCTGACCCTTTGGCCATTTTGACATTTTTCACTTTTACTCCGGACACTTTACTTACATTAACAACCATGTCAAGGTTGAGTCCGTCGCAATGTTGCTTTACGAGTGTTCCAGTAATTGTTGAACCGTTCTGCGTGTTTTTAGGAAGACCACTAGTTAAAAACCTAAGAGTGACATTCTTTTTGTCAATTTTTGTTTTAAGGACACCAAATTCGTTGCCTTGAATGTTTTTTACTAATACAGTTCCTTTGACTTTTTTTAGAGTCGCCATCGTTTAATCAATTTAAGGGTTTAAAAAAATAAATTAATATTGAGCTTAAGGAATAACCTTAAGCGCCTGGAATTCAATCAATGGTCGGAAATGTATTTAGATGGTTTGTAGTAAGGAAAATGCTTTTTTACCGTAGGCTCCTTTTTGAAGTGTTAAATTTTCTAAGATGGCTTTGGCTGCAGAAGAATCATTGTTTTGTAGATGAGCTAAAGCCAAATACCATTGGGCTGCAAGCTTATATTTTTTTCCTTTGTAACTATTTAACGCAGAAATTGCCCTGTTAGGTTCATTTAATGCAAGAAAACTGTTGCCAATAAAGAATTTAGCCGATTCGTCTTTACTTTTTTGAAATGCTGAGATAGCCTTATTATAGTCTCGATTGGAATAGAAGATGTAACCTTTATCACTTTCTTCTCCTCTAACGGTCTCGGATGGGTAAGGAGAAAAATTGTCCGCAAATATTGAAGCAGTATCGATTTCTGAGTTAAATTCAACCATAGTGGCAACAAAAATCAATAAAGAAATACAGGCTGCAATGGCCATATATTTTTTCCAAGGAAAAAGCAGCTGTCTTGAATCGTTAGAACCATTAACACTATTTTCTATATCCCAAGTTGAAAATTTGTTTCTAAGTCTTCTAGATCGATTTTCTAACAGTGCTGTCGGTAAATTCTTTACGAAAGCATATTCTTTTCTTAGTTCTTCATCAGAATTCAGTCTTAACAAAAATTCTTGATTTTGCTCTTCTGATAAATTACCTAATAGGTAATTATCGATTAAAGAAAGGTTCTTGATATGCTTTAATTCCATTTTTAATGGCTGTTTTTTAGAACTATTTTTTTAAGACGTTGGATGCATTTATATTTTTGCGTTTTTGCTACTGAAGCCGACTTGTAATCAAATGATTTAGAAATTTCTTCCATTGACATTTCATCCAAATAAAAGGCTTCTAGTAAAGATCTACATGGGTTTCCTAGTTCTTTTAGTCCCTTCTTTAACATCTGAATCATGTGATTTTTATCTTCATCAGTAGTTTTTTCTTCCGCTGCAAATTCAATGGAAAAATTTTCTAAAGAAAGATTTTTACCTTGATAGAGTCTTTTAAATTCTTTAGCCTTGTTTTTTCCTATTCCAAAAATGTATGTTTTTAATTGACTCCGTAACTCAATGAGTTTTCCATTTTTTACATTTTCAAAAAATGCGAGCATGGTAAGATGATATACTTCTATTGAATCCTTCGAATTCAGCCCGCTAAATTTGCCAATCCATATTAGAAATTCACTTTGGTATTGAAGGTATATCTCTTTCAAAGCGGTTTCATCCCCAGATCGAATTCTTTTTAAGCATTCCTCTTCTATCACGTTATTCGCATCTTTTTATGAAATGTACTTAACAAAAGTAACCCAAAATTAAATTAAAAATAAATTTGATCTAGGTGGGTTACCTTTTTAAAGTGATTTCATTAATAGGTGAATGTAACCCCAAAAAGCTTGGCTTGCGCGCCTTAAAAAAACAAAGCCCACTTTTCTAAAGTGGGTAAAGAAAAAGCCTGGAACACTGATCAATTCTTGATTAGGCCTAGGCCAGTAAGATTCTTACTGGCCTTTTTTATTTATCGTGATGGTATCAAATTAAGATTAGTCGATTACTACAAATTTTCTAGTCTCTTCTTTATTAATACGCAAATAATATACTCCGCTGCCATAATTTTCTAATCGACAGTACTTTCTTCCTCCCATACCTTTAAAAGCATCAACTTGTTGACCTAAATAATCAAATATTTCTATGTCAACCATTCCAGGAAAAGACCATTCAATCGTAATTTCGCTGTTGGTAGGATTAGGGAATATTTTTAATTCATATTCATTGTCAATGTCCGTAACAGGAAGTATTGTCTCACAGAACGTTGTATTCGGATTTAATTCTAAGTAGTCTCCCGGCGTTAAATCTCTTCCTTCGAAGGCTGGATTATCTAGTGGAATTCTAACCATTCTGAAAGTCAAATTGTTATTGATGGACAAGGAATCACCTTGATTTACAGGATTGCCGGCCAATAAGGGAGTTTTATATTCCCAAACAACTTCATTGGTTGGAGTTAATTCAAAACTGTAACCAAACCTACCAGAACAGATGAGGAAATTTCCGTTTGGTAATGCTTGAACGCTAGATAGGCCAGTGGAATAAAGTGATGTAGGAGTTGGATGAGTAATGTTTAAATCAAAATTAACAGGATTGAATACATCGTCATCTTGCAAGTAGCTAAAAGTGTACATGTCCCACGGAGGTGTCCAGAAAACCACTGAAGAGAAGTCATCTCCTGCACCATTATTAAAGGCAGCCATTTTACCAAAAAGAGGATGAGAATTATCAATGTACTCATCTACCCAATGAACATCATGTTGAAAAAATAATTTCTGATTGGTCGAATCTCCTTGATTATAGGCTTGTTGATTACCCCAACGATATATGAGGTCCCCACCTTTTCCAGCATCTCCTCCTGACCCCGTGGCGGCCTCTTCTGTGGTTGTACTATGATCAATTACCCACACTTCATTGAAATATGGAATGCTTAAAACTACATGATCCA
Source organism: uncultured Saprospiraceae bacterium (assembly GCA_937928045.1). GTDB lineage: Bacteria > Bacteroidota > Bacteroidia > Chitinophagales > Saprospiraceae > JABDJM01. The sequence goes on from CALFWO010000017.1 coordinate 17,195, forward strand.
ATCCTAATTCTGCATCAAAGATATAATCAATAGCATTGGCATGTAACCAGTCTGCTTTGCCACTATTGGTATCCCAATTCAAATTAATTTTCTCTGGATGATCTGCTACTACGCCAAAGTTATCTTTAGTCGCATCGAAATCTTGAATCAAATGATCAAATGCGTGCCATTCCCAGACGACTTCATCAGTTGTTGGATCTACCTCAAGTACGTAATCTGGCCAAAGTTCTCCTTCGGCCATTGTACTAGGATCTCTTCCTGCTTGAAGTGCTTCGGCTTCGGTAATTAATTCCCAACTTATCATTAGAATATTTCCATTCGGCATTACAGCAATGTCATGATGCAATCTCTCCAAGGAATCATTTTTTGTAAAAGACCACTCTAGATTATTATCCCAATCTCTAATCTCAACAGTCGCTCCACCACCACCAGCCCAAATCGGATTGCCGGCTATTGCAGCTGGTCTTTTGGTTTTTACCAAACGACCATCATCTAACAGGTAGGCTGTGTTGCCAGGTCTGAATGAATCTTCATCTTCCCAAGTATGTACTATTTCGCCGCAATTATTGATCAGATACACATTGGGTTGATTATGCGGAAAGATCATATTGTAACCATCGTAAGATTTCCATGGCTGGTAGGAGAGTAAACCAACAGTATTTTGTCCAAATACTGAGGAAAAAGTCGATATCAAGAATAATATTAGGAAGGTAAGTCTCATGACATATGTTTCTCATAAAGGTAAAATTAAATCCTATTAGAGAATGTCATTTAACCGCGAAAACTTATTTAGATTGAGGTATAGTAGGCCTAATTTCGACTTTGCTTGGTAATGTTCTTGGAGGTAATTTCAATAAATCTACAACAATTTGTCCCATATCTTCGGGTTGAATTTTCCAATCATCTTGATCATTGGGTGTATGACCATTGAAATGCGTAGATACGGAACCAGGCATCAATGTCGTTGTTTTAATTCCGTGTTTTCTTAGATCCAACATAACTGCTTGCGTGAACCCCACAAGACCAAATTTGCTGGCATTGTAACCCGATCCTTTTGCAAAGAAATTGGTTCCAGCCAAACTGGCAATGGTCATTAAATAACCAGCCGATTTTTTCAAAGGTTCAATACTTGCCTTCACGGAGTTGAACACGCCTGTTAAGTTTGTATCGATCATTTCGGACCATTGTTCCGAAGTCAAATCTTCAATTGAGGCAAAATGTCCCACACCTGCATTGGCTATCATCACATCTAGTTTTCCCCATTTTTTAACCACCTCATCTACAGCGTTGTTTTGCGATTCTAAATTCCGGACATCGGCCATGAGCCCTAAAGCTCGGTTTGGATATTTCGAATTAATTTGATCTGCTGCGAGTTCCGCGGCTTCTAAGTTACGACTGGTGATCGCTACAAATGCACCCTCTGAAGCCAAGCTAGTTGCAATACCCAGTCCAATTCCTTTACTCCCCCCTGTAACGAAAGCCACAATTCCTGTTATTTTAGACATTGGTTTTATTTAAATTTTTTATGATTGTTTTGGCCGCAAGTCTTCCACTTTTGATGGCTGCATTCATTGATCCGTTAAGGAGATGGTCTCCGCATATGTACAATTGATCACTCAGCTTAATATCTTCGGACCGGATAGAATTTTTAATTTCATTTTGATTTGGCAGCGCATAGACGATTTTCTTGGCGTCCAACAATTTCCAATTAAAGACATCTTCTCCAAACCATTGTTTCATTTCATTTCTAATCTTCAAGTCTAACTCGTTACCAGCAAGTCCCTTTTCATCAATTACAGTTAGTGAAATTAGGTGATCTCTACCATCAGAATACCCAGGTGCAACCTGATCCATAATGCAAAGATTATTAACGAATTTAGCAGTGTTGGTATTCAATGCAATCGCTTTTTCTGAAAACGGAAGCTTGCTAGTTGTATAGTGGATATGGCAAGTTGAATGGAAGCTTTTTTTAATTGTGAAAAAATAATTTTTTGCAATTGCATTAGCTTGGCTTGCCATTAGAACTGATCTGCCTTCAAAAGTATTTCCAGATTTACAATTTACTGAGCCACCTTTGATTTCAATCACTTCTTCGTTCAAAGAAATATTTTCGTCGCCAATTTTGTCTGCCAATTGATCAGGAATGGCTTGCATGCCTTTATTGGGTACACAAGCAAGTCCTTCAGTGAACATTTTGAAAACAAAGTCAAACATTTTTCTGCTTGTTTCTAATTTGTCTTCAAGGAAAATTCCAGTGAAAAATGGCTTGAGAAAAGTATCAATCATACTTTTTCCAAAACGATATTCTTTAGTCAAAGTACTTATGGTGGAAGCCTCCTCTTGTTCAAATATTTCCCGAATGGTTTTTTGCTTTAATTTTCTAGTCAATCTAAATAGTTTCCAAAAGTCTCCATAGGCAATTGGTGTATTGAATAAAATATTTGTAATGGCTTTTGGATTTCTAAGTGGATCTGCGAAAAAAGTTTTACTGCCATCAGCAAGCAGTAATTTGGAACCAGGGAGAAAAGGCTTTAAATCCAATTTGTCGTAATCAAGGATTGCTTTGGCCTCAGGGTAGTTCGTTAAAAAAACTTGAAAACCTCGATCCAATAAGTAGCCATCTTTTTCTTCTGTACTTACTCTTCCTCCAACTTTGTTTTTACTTTCAATTATTTGAACAGTTTTTCCTTGCTTTTGCAAATAGTGAGCCGCGGATAAACCGGACATTCCAGCGCCAATAATGATTACATCTTTCAAAACTGTGGTGTTTATTTACGAATTAATACATCGGCTATTTTTCTATCATTGGTAAGTCTTGGGACTTTATTTTGACCACCTAATTTGCCTTGAGATTTCATATACATTCGAAAGGCATCTTTGGCTAAGGTAGTTATTTTTAAGCTTTGAAGAACACCTCCCGAAATGAGATCCTCGTAATAGATGTTTTGTGACAATAGACTTTGTTCTAGATGATTTGCAAATTTGAAAAGATCTTTTGGTTCTTTTTCAAACTCAATTAACCACTCATGATAAGGTGCTTCACCCGCAGGTGGATTTACTTGTGGCGCAACAGTAAATTCGACGATTCGGGCATTGGATTTCCCTACTGCGGTGAGCATGGCTTCTTCTACCTCTTTGCCAATAACATGTTCTCCAAAAGCGGAAATAAAATGTTTGATACGACCTGTTACTAAAAGCCTGTAAGGGTTTTTAGAAATAAATTTAACTGTATCTCCTATGCTGTAACCCCAAAGCCCTGCGTTTGTATTTAAAATCAAAGCATAGTTGACATTCAATTCTATTTCAGCCAATGAAAGGCGAGTTGGATTTTCATTGAAATATTCATCCACTGGAATAAACTCAAAAAATATTCCCGACGAAACATTCAATAATAAACCTTTGCTATCCTGACTATCTTGAAATGCTATGAACCCTTCTGATGCCGGATAGGTTTCGAGGATTGGAATTTGACCTCCTAATAATTCTTCTAAGCTTTCTCGGTATGGTTCAAAATTCACTCCACCAAACACAAAAATATCGAAGTTGGGAAATAGGGCTTTAATATTTGCTTTGCCTGTTTTTGTCAATAATCTTTCATAGTACATTTGTACCCAAGGAGGGATACCGCTAATCAATCGCATATCTTGATCATGCGTTTCATCAACGATAAGGTTCAGTTTTTCTTCCCAATCTTCTATACAATTGGTTTCATAACTTGGTAGCTGATTCGTTCGTAACCAGCCTGGTACTTGGTGATTGACAATTCCACTTAATCTTCCAGTATTGATACCTCCAACCTTTTCTAACTCAGGACTTCCGGATAAAAAAATCATTTTGCCATCTAGCCAATTTCCTTTTCCGGTTCGCGCGTAATAATTGAACAAGGCGTTTCTAGCTGTTCCGAAGTGATTCGGCAAACTGGATTTTGTCAGAGGAATATATTTAACCCCTGATGTTGTTCCCGATGTCTTCGCAAAGTACATTGGCTTTCCAGGCCAAAGCACATCTTTTTCACCTTGCTTAATTAAGTCAACATAATTGCGAATGCCTTCATAGTCCTTTACTGGAACTCTGGATTTGAAATCTCGGTAATTCTTAATACTTGAAAATTCATGGTCTAGACCATATTTGGTCTTTCTTCCTTGATTGATCAATGACTTAAAAACCTTTTCTTGAGCTTTAACTGCTTGACTTGACCATCTGTCGATATCTCGAGCAATTTTATTTGCGAATGGTTTGATAACTGTTGAGCGGAATCCCATAAAATGAATTATGCTGCAAAATAATCAAATCACTAAAACAAACACCTGTCGAGACTCGAAGTCCTGACAGGTGTTTACGATTTATTACTACAGATCGAAAAAACTAATTAGTTCCTTAAATCCTCTATTTGAACATCCGGATAATCCGCTGCATTAAATTGAAAAGTGTTGTCTGAAAGATCGGCATTGGCCTTAAAACTGTCTAAGTTCAGGGTATAGCGACTGCCATCTTTTCCAAATGCCTTTACACGCATCAATTCCTTTTTCCCTTTATCTAGGGTCATTCTCATCTTGCTATACTCTGAATCTGGATCAGTAGGCTTGAATTCAATTTTTTGAACAGTTTTGCCTTTTTCTATTCCTTCAAAAACTAGAGCATAGATGTAATCATCTTTTTCATAGATTTTAAATAAATCTTTGGGCGACATGATATCTCCATCTTCATCCTCCACATAGTCATTGATTTGAACCTCATTCCGAGATTTGAGATAAAACCAAAGTGTCTCACCATCACTTATTATTGTTTGCGGACCTAGATTCAGATGGTACTGATCTCCTGATAATTTCAATTGACCTTTTTGAATTTCGGGATCTTCCTCAGGAAAAGCGATCGTTAAAGAAAAATCAACCACCATATTTTCATAAGCCTCCACTTTGGATTTCATTGCTTCCAAAATCGCTTTAGTCGCTGGATCCGAACTTTCTTGCGCAGAAATTTCTAATGAACCAACAAACAACAACGCAAAAAGAATGATATTCTTCATAAGACTTGAATTCAATTATTAAAGCTACACACTATTAAGACCAAATTAAGGGGTAAAAGTTACTTTTTGAAAGTGTTTTGGAGTTAAAGTGATGTTAAGTTTGTGATTATAGGATTTGGAGAAAACATTGATTGTGATCAATCCTAGATTGATTAGCCTACAATGTTATTACTTTTTAACAGCAGTCCTCCTTGTTTTTGACACTCCTTACCTAATGTTATCAATATGTATTTTCCAATATTTAAATATTTTGGTCATTAAAATTTGTTAGCAATTCCTTGATATAGCACTCGAGTATAAATTTTATATAAAGGTGTCCCATCTAAGAATTAATCTTCGATTCTTGTTTGCGAATTAGACAATATTACGGAAAGAAGATGCTACATTTTATAAGAAGAAAAGCATTGCTTTCCCAAAAAGCTAACCTCTGAGACTTCATCCTTAGACTAAATAGCTACTAACGGTCCTCGAATCTATTTCCGCATGATATAAGTGGTTCTAATTGGTCGATAATCCTTTTCATAACATTGACTGATTTAGCAGAATAGCCTCTGAGCACAAACCCCTGCAGATTTGAAAATTTTGAGCCTCTCATGGGTGGGTATTTATTTTTACTACGTAAAAATGCGGCCCACCCACCAAACCAGCCAACCAGTTTGCCCAAAGACTTCACCATTTACAGAGCTTCCGCCAAAAAACCGCTTGGGAAAAGGCATAATGCTTTACTGCTTTTGCAAGGTTCAAAAGTCAAATCGAAATATTTTAAATTGGAAGATATCTTTCTGTCGTAATCATTCTTGATGTTAAAACCTTAGGTAAGTCTCTTGGACAGAACAAATATAATTGTTTTCAAATAAAAAACAAAACGTGTTAAAAGTGTATATGACTTGAACCTTCGACAAGATGGGCTTAAGCTTTGATCTTTTGAAGATATTGTTGCTTCAGAAAAGGCCCAAAATAAAAACAACCCAGCAGATCCTAGACCTACCGGGTTTGTTAGTTCTTTGCGATTTTACTCACAAAGATTGCCTCCTATTTCCTAGTTTTTATATCTTCCAAATACCGTTCCAATTCCATTTCATCGTAAGCTAAAACTTCTCTTGGTTTAGATCCATTTGCAGAACCAACGATGCCCATTGCCTCTAATTGATCCATAATTCTACCGGCTCGATTATATCCTAACTTTAGTCTTCTTTGTATCATTGAAGTCGATCCATGTTGATTCTGAACCACTAATCTGGCAGCGTCCTGAAACAAATCATCCAACTCAGCTACATTTACAGCCCCCGGTTTATCTGACTCATCTCCAGTATATTCTGGTAAATAGAATGGCTCGGCATATCCACGTTGTTCTGAGATTTGATCCAATACTTTTTCTACCTCAGGAGTATCAACAAAAGCACATTGTAATCTAATCACATCAGATCCAAACTTCAATAGCATATCTCCACGTCCAATCAGTCTATCTGCACCACCACCATCTAAGATGGTTCTTGAATCGACTTTCGCAGTTACTCTATACGCAATACGAGCAGGGAAATTGGCTTTAATGATACCAGTAATAATATTAACCGATGGCCGCTGTGTAGCAATAATCAAGTGAATTCCAACTGCACGAGATAGTTGAGCTAATCTAGCAATTGGTTGTTCTACTTCTTTACCTGCCGTCATAATCAAATCCGCAAACTCATCAATAACCAATACAATGAATGGCATAAATTCATGGCCGTTGTTCGGATTGAGCTGTCTAGCAACAAATTTCTTGTTGTACTCCGTTATGTTCCTTGCTTTTGCTTTCTTAAGTAAACTGTATCGCTGATCCATTTCAATCAGTAGGGCATTCAAAGTATGCACAACTTTTGTGGTATCTGTAACAATTGGTTCGTCTAATCCCGGCAGGTAAGCCAAAAAGTGATTTTCAATTTTAGAGTAGGGGAACAGTTCCACTTTCTTTGGATCTATAAGCACAAACTTAATCTGTGAAGGATGCTTTTTATAAAGTAAAGACATCAAGATCACGTTGATGCCTACTGACTTACCTTGACCAGTGGCACCTGCAATAAGCAAGTGGGGCATCTTGGCCAAATCAGCTACGAAGACTTCATTCGAAATAGTTTTACCCAATGCAATGGGAAGATCCATTTTCCCATTGGTAAACTTTTCTGATTTAAGGGTCTCCCTCAAGGCCACTATTTGTTTATTCTTATTTGGAACCTCGATACCAATTGTTCCTTTTCCAGGAATCGGAGCAATAATTCGAATTCCTAGCGCCGCCAAACTTAGCGCAATATCATCTTCTAAGTTTTTGATCTTAGAAATACGAACACCAGGTGCTGGAACAATTTCATACAGCGTAACCGTTGGTCCAATCGTTGCTTTGATCTTTGTAATCTCAATTTTGTAATTCAACAAAGTCTCGATAATCTGATCCTTATTTTTCTCTAATTCCTCACGATCAATTTCGATTTTTAAATCGTTGTACTCTTCCAACAATTCTATTGTAGGGTGTACATAGTCTTTAAGTTGAGATCTTGGGTCATACGGATCTAAGGAAGGGTTTTCCGTTACAATCTTCATTGGCTCAGGTTCCATGGCGCCTTCTACCAAAGGTGGTTCTGCCGGTGCAGGTTCAGCTATTTCCAAAGGAGCTTCGCCAATCTTTAGTGGCTTCGGTTTTTCGTAAGATTTATTGTCTAAGCCAAATGAAAGTTGTTCTCCTTTTTTCAATGCTTCATCCGAAACTTCAGGAGCCGGTTTTCCTTCACCCAATGATATTTCAAAATCTAAAGGTTGATCTGCTTTATCTCTTTTAGGTCTTAGCCCAATTGTTTTTTCTTCCTGCGCTGGTTTTGGAGGAGCAGTTGAAGTAGTCGCAGCTGGATTACCTTTTGCAGATTTTGTAGAATTGTTTCTAACATTGGTTAGGCCAGCAGTTGCGGGAATAGCTCTTGATGCACCTTTGAAAAAAGCTCCACTTGTCAAATCTTCCCAAAGGAATTTCACTTGATTAACAAAACTCAATTGCCTCATCTGTTCAATGTTGGGATTGAAGGTCCAAACTATCAGCGCCAGAGCACCAAATAGGAACAAGGTGAAAGTTCCAATATTTCCTAGGAACTTGACCATCCAGCCGCAAACTCCCTGTCCAAAGGCTCCTCCCCAAGGAAAAGCAGATGTTCTAAATACGAATTCGAATAAAACTGAGAAAAATACCATGATGAGTAGCGCTACTCTGGTAGTTCCCCAGAATTTAGTGAGTGGCTGTTTTTTCAACAACATCCAACCCATCGAAAGGAATAAGACAACGAAAATGTATGATGGTAGTCCAAAGCCCCAAAAGAAAAACATATTGGAAGTGGCCGCTCCAAGTCTTCCTAGCCAGTTGTCAACGATGACTTCTGAGCTGAAAAGTTTTCCCCAAGAAAATGGATTGAATACATTTTGATCAATCTTCCAAGTGAATAGGTGGGAAGTAAATGAGATGAAAAGAAAAACACCAATCAACAGACAGAAAACTCCTAAAAGCTTCGGTAACCTTTCGTCATTCCAATCAAATTTAAAAATCGGTTCTTTCTTTTTACGTTTTTTTCTTGGCTTGGCCATAGTATGTTCATATTGACCTGCCTGCAAGAAAATGCATAGGGAGTTTACCCGGGAACCCGAGCAGACAAGCGTTTTATAGTGTATAGAACGATCTTTGACCCCATTATATGATCAAAAATCCACATACAAAGCTAAGGAATTGGATTGGGAATTTGAACTGAAACGCTGTTAAACACTGAAATATTTACAAAATGTTAGGATAAGCTAAACTTTTGTGAAGTTTGTCTGAATTTAGAAGAACTACTAAAAAAATACCGTTACTTCCGGTCAAATCCTTTTTGGATGAATTTACCAAATGAAAAACAACGATTAATCGACTTAGCCAAAGGAGATGCAAATGCGCTAAAGGAACTCTTTTTGGCCTATCATCCTCAACTTTTTCGGAGAATTTATAGCTTGGTTAAAGACCAAAGTCTTGCAGATGATCTTTCTCAGCAGGTATTCATTAGATTATGGGATAAGCGAAAGACAATTTATGTCGAATCCAATTTTGCGGCATATCTAATGAAAATGGGGGTCAATGAAGCGCTTGCCCATATCCGAAAGCAGAGGGCTGAAATAATCCCTTTGAATGATCGATTAGACCAAAAAAAGTCAGAAGAAACTGCAGATGCTGCCATAAGAGCTGCAGAGCAGGCCTTTAAAATTAATGAAGCCATCAACTTACTTCCTACACGTTGTAAGGAAATATTCCTTTTAAGTCGTAGAGAAAATTTGTCCTATCAAGAAATTGCCGATACACTTTCTATTTCGAAGAAAACAGTAGAGGTACAAATGGGGAAAGCCTTGCTAATACTTCGCAAGAATTTATTGGCATTAATGTCCACCAATTTTATAGATCAGATATTTTTTTGAAAAAAATCTCATTTGCAATAAGGGTACCTGCCTATTTTTTGCATCAACCTATTAGATATGCTATTGGAAGAAAAATTTGCTTACATCGCTAGTTACCTAGCCGGAGAATTTAACCAGTCTGAAGTGGTTGCGTTTGAAGATTGGCTGGCATCGGATCCTGCTCATGTGCAACTATTGAACGAAGCGGAAGTCCTTTGGAAGAGCCCTTTAGATATACCCGAAGCAAATAGCGAAGCCGCTTGGGAAAAAGTAAAACTTGAAATTAAGCCGAAGGTTAAACTTTTGCCCAGATTGTTAAGAGCTGCAATGATTATTGTTTTAATAGGATTGGCCATTGGTGCTTTTAAAAATTTCAATCAGTCTCCTAAGGAAGCGATGGTGATTTATCAATCAACAGGGATCGATACTTTACATGTTTTACTTCAGGATAGTTCGCGAGTAGTTTTGGCACCTAATAGTCAACTTGAAGTTAAATATCCGTGGACAATTAAAAGGGGTATGACCTTGTCCGGAAGTGCATTCTTCGAGGTGGAAAGAGATAAAAATCGACCTTTTGAAATTGCTACAAACAAAGGAATTTTTGAAGTCTTGGGAACTTCATTTTTTGTTCAAACGAAGGATGCTCCAAATCAAAATTTATTGTCAGTAAAAACTGGAAGGGTAAAGTTTGTAAATAATGATTTAGAGCAAGTTGAAGTAGTTAAAGGATTTGCTATTAAGAATGAAAAGGCAATTGCTGTTAATGAAATTATTTTGCTTGATCAAACGGACAGTTTTTGGCTTCATAAAAAATTGTTCTATTCCAATGAGCGTGTATCTCAAATTGTTGAAGATTTAGAAAAACTTTACAGAACAAAAATATTAACCGAAGATGCTGCGATTTTAAATTGTAGATTCTCTGGAAAATTTAATAACAACAGCTTAAATGAAATCATCGAAATCATCGCTTTCGCTTTAGATTTGGAAATTGAAAATATTGGTCAAAATCAATTTTCCTTAAAAGGATCGGGATGTTAAATTTTAAAAACCTCATCATGAAAAAAGAAATGTTTACACTCGCATTGGTACTAACGCTTCAATGGAACATTTTTTCTCAAACAAATGAGAAAATAAGTTTTGAATACCAATCGACGGAATTGTCTTCAGTTATCAAAGATTTGGATACTCGGTATGATGTATCTTTTTCGCATTCCAATCACCCCGAACTTTTAGCAATTAACATAAATGCCAAAGGAAGTGAATTGCAATTGGAAGCTGGATTGGAGAAAATATTTGACAATAAGCCTATTAAATATAGAATATTAGCCGGCCAGGTAGTTCTTCGATATGACGAAACCGATTCGAAATTAGGGGCAGTTGAATCCAATGAAAATAAAATTTTTCCAATAGAACCTGAAGTGGAAAATAAAATCGAAACTCCTGAAGTGATAACATCGACAAGAACTCCAGTTGAGCATATTGATCCTATTCAAAGCCATCGACCAAGGTTGTTTAGCATCAGGTATAATACAGATGTTGAGGATAATCACGATGATTTTCACGTGCATTTTGATTGCGACAATGATGGCCCCGGAGGATTTGAGATTTACACTTCAGATATTTTTCGTTATCATTTATCTTTTAAATCTGGGAATAACAAATTCTATTCTTTGGTTAACTTAAGCTCCGATCGTATCTGGCCTTGGAACTATAAGAAATCAGATCCTCAATGGGCCTTTGGAATCGGCGCAGGTTATAAAGCCAATTTATTTAGAATTCCTTTCCGAACAGAATTGATTCTAAATCATATCAATGAAGACAAATTTATTTCGACAAGATTGAATGAATTGATTCAACTAAGAACAGTATTAGGTCTTCCATTTTTAGGTACAGAAATTACCTTCGGTCCAACTTTTAACCTTCATGTTTCAGGAGTGTTAAATGAGGATACCAATCAGATTGGATCAAACTTGTTACCAGGTTGGGAAGAAGGAGAAATTAATGGAGACAAGGGTGTGTATTATTGGATTGGTGGAACAATCGGAATACTATTTTAATTGATATTCAGACAGAGGTTTATTTTCAATGTAAAGTATAACTTACATCGTTGAAAATAGGCCTTTGTTTAATTTTTGTTCAATTGATCTGCCGCCGATTTTATAGCTAAAGATGATATCTTTTTCATGCAATCAAAATGGCCTTTTGGACATTGGTTTTTTCCAATTTTCGAACAAGGTCTACAATTCAAATTATTGACCTCAATGTTTTTAAATTTGGTAGCTCCAATTGGATAATATGGATACATCCCAAACGAAGGGATGGTGTTCCCCCAAATGCTAACAATAGGTATTTTTAGTGCTGCGCCAATATGCATCATGCCAGTATCCGGCGTGATAAGTAATTTGGAAAATTGAATCAATCTCGCTGATTCATGCAAACTTGTTTTTCCCACCAAATTGTGCACATGTTTGAACTTTAAATTTTCAATATTTTGGGCCAGTTCCAACTCAGATTTTCCACCAAGTAATAAAATTGAAGTTTGAAATTGTTCAAGAATTTCGGACAATTTTTCAATTGGAATCTGTTTAGTTCTATGTGCAGCGCCAATAGCAAGGCAAATATATTGCTGAGTTTGAATCGTTTCTGGAAGCAATTGATCTATCGAAGAAGTCTCCCCAGGAATGAAATAGTCTAATCCTTGGTCATCATTTTCAATTCCAATTTCACTGAGGGCATTGAAGTAGCGATCAACCAAATGAATCTGAGGGAGCTTGTCCCATTTGAGATTAACAATAAGCCATTTCTCTAAATTTAGTTTGTTGAAAGTTATTGCTTTTACACGCAAGCGATTTCTAATTATTAGAGATCTAATGTTTTTGTGTAAATCAACAATCAAGTCAAATTTCTCTGCTTTTAATTCATCTAACAATGTCTTTTTGTTTCCATCCTGCCAAGGCCATACTTTATCAACATTGGGATTTGAACTCATTAGTTTACTAAATCCGGCTTTACAAACAAAATGGACTTTAGCTGCTTTCTGTTGTTTTAATGCGCGAACCACTGGACTTGTTAGAACAATGTCACCAATTGAACTAAACCGAATTACGAGTACCTTAAACATGTGCAAATTTGATGAATCACAATTGGAAATTTCAGCTTTAAACCGCAAAGTAATTAAAATACTACGTTGATGTAACTGAGAATACATCATGTCCTTTTCAAAAAAAACTATTTTTACATACGAGAAGATGGTGACAAACCTCGATTTGGACTGTCTTAATTTAGAAGAACAATAATTACCTATGCGTTATATAAACTTAATTGTCATGTCCTTGCTTGGGCTTTTCTCCTGTAAGTCTACCAGCTATACACCAACAGATTACCCTAAAGCCATGGTTACCTTTGGATCTGGTGGAGGATTTACTGGAATTACAACTGAATATACTTTATTAGAAAATGGTCAGCTTTTCAGAAAATCTTCGAATGAAAAGGAACATACAGCTGTAAAATCAGTTGATAAGAACAAAACCGCTCAAATTTTTGAAAACATCAAAACCTTGAAGATTGCCAACATGAAATTTAATCATGCAGGGAACATGAATACTTACCTGACAACCAAGTTTGATGGCGTCGAGAATAAAATCAACTGGGGACAACCAGGGCCCCCTCCTCCAAAAGATGCGAAGTTGATGTATTCTATTTTAATGAACTTGATCAAGAACAACAAATGATGAACAGAAACACAATTACCTTATTGATTGCGCTATTTTGTGTTAGTGCGGTCCATGCTCAAAAAAGCAAACCAACACCAAATTTTAATCCAACTATTGATGGACCAATAACTTTGGATGCTGGTTCCAACCAGAACTTAAAAGTTATAAATCGATCTACTGAATTTTCATTCAAGAATGTTAAGTCTTCTAAATTGACAGTTCCAAATAGGATCAGCAATGGTTGGAAGAAAATTGTTGCTCCCGAGGATGGAAAGACAATTCGTATTCTTGGCTCATTAGTAGAGAAAAATTGGAATTCATTGGAAGAGCAATCCAATGCCTATCTGGCTGAGATTGCTAAGATTCAGAAGTCGAATGAAAATTTTGCTTTTGAAATTACTAGTAAAAACACCACAATTACCGGTACTCATTTTAGACTATTACAAACCTATCGTGATATTGAAATAATCGGGTCAGAGGCGATTATTCATGCTAAGGATGATCAATTCTATGCTTTTAACGGCGATATCGTTCCATCATTTTCTGATTTTAATATTGCTGCTGAATTGTCTTTAGACGATGCTTTTGTTTTGGCCAAAGATTATTTAAAATCTGAAGGAATCGAGTATGTAGATTTGCCAACGGATCAACTATGGCTATTAGAGAATCATTCTCAAATGAAGGCCAAGCTTAAAATAAAAGTGGACAAAATTGGTAATCCAACATTAGTTTGGGCTTTTACAATTCATCCTAATGTTCACGAAAGATGGAATGTGCTCTTGGATGCTAAAGTTGGAAATTTAATACAAATTATTCCTGCTTTCTGCCAGTTGATGCATAACCATGATGTAAGTGAGAAAAGATGTGATCATTCATATGCCAAAGAGTCACAAGACATCAGTCTGACCAATTCCGTATTCGGCCCGGAAACTGCTCAAGCAACCGATTTACTCGGCGTTTCTCGAACCATTAATGTTTATGAAACCGGAGGAACTTACTATTTGATTGATGCATCAAGAGATATGTTTAATGCTTCTTTTTCTTCGTTTCCAGATGATGCAAAAGGAGTAATATGGACATTGGATGCGAATAACTCTTATCCTCAAAATTCCAACTTTAATTATGGACATGTTACTTCAAACAATAATAATTGGAATAACCCTAATGCGGTTTCTGCACATTACAATGGAGGCGAAGCGTACGAATATTTTAAGAATACACATGGAAGAAATTCTATTAATGGACAAGGAGGAAATATTATTTCTTTAATCAGAGTTTCAGATCCAAATGGTAATGATTTTGACAATGCCTTTTGGAATGGAGCGGCCATGTTTTATGGAAATGGAGATCAAGCGTTTAATGCGCCGTTGGCTAAAGGTTTAGATGTTGCCGGTCATGAAATGTCGCATGGAGTAATTCAGGCAACCGCCAACCTTGCTTACCAACTTCAGTCTGGAGCAATGAATGAATCATTTGCAGACATTTTTGGAGTTATGATTGATCGAGACGATTGGAAAATTGGAGAAGATGTTGCCAATCCTAGTGTGTTTCCTTCCGGAACAATGAGAGATATGCAGGACCCAAATAATGGTGGAAATTCTTCAAATTTTTATTGGCAGCCAAAGCATATGGATGACTTCCGAGTTCTACCAAATACGGCAGATGGTGATCACGGAGGAGTTCACATAAATTCGGGAATACCGAATCATGCCTTTTATCTTTTTGCGACAGCTGTTGGAAAATCAAATGCGGAAAAAGTGTATTACGAAGTTTTAGAAAACCACCTAACTGCCAATTCTGAATTTATTGACTTAAGATTAGCGGTCATTGATGTGGCTCAGGACTTAATAGGTGCAAATGGAAAAGCAGCAGCTGAGAGTGCTTTTGATCAGGTAGGAATTCTAGATGGTGAAGGAAATGATTTCCAACAAGATATTAATGAAAACCCAGGCGCAGAAATAGTGATGTGGTCTGATCTAAATCAAATAGGATTGACTTATCTGCAAGATCTGGTGACAGATATCATCTCTAATCAGGATCATATTACGCGACCGAGTATTTCGGATGATGGAAGTTACATGGCTTATGTAGATAATCAAAACAGACTTATTCAAATTGATATAGATTGGGCAAATCAAACACTCAATGAGAGTTTTATTGAAAACAATCCTCAAAATGTTTGGCGAAATATTTCTGTGTCAAAAGATGGGACTAAAATAGCTTTGCTTACTACTGCGCAAGACAATAGTTTGATTGTGTTCGATAGATTATCGGGACAGCAACAAACTTTCCAATTGGTAAATCCAACAACTGCGCAAGGGGTAAGCACTGGAGATGTTCAATATGCAGATGTTATGGAATGGGATCTTTCTGGAGAAGCCATTTTGTATGATGCCTTTAACAATTTGCAAAACAATACTGCACAAGATATTTCATATTGGGATATCGGATTGATAAAAGTCTGGGATAAATCCGCGAATACTTTTGACGAAGGTCAAGTGTTAAAGCTGTTTAATGGATTAGCTGAGAACGAATCTGTTGGTAATCCTTCTTTCTCAAAAAACTCTCCTTACATCATCGCCTTTGATTTTATTAGTACAGATTTTTTTGGTGAGAATGAATATTCAATTTTAGGAGCAAATATCGAAACAGGTGAAATCGGATTAATCAGACAAAACTCTAAATTAGGTTTTCCAAGTTTTTCTCCTGAAGATGACGAAGTCCTATTTTCAGCAGATAATTCCAACAATGAAAATGTCCTTGGTAGAAAATCACTTGCTGCAGATAAAATAACCGGAATCGGAGATCCTTCAATTCTAGTAACTGGTCCAACTTGGGGTCATTGGTTTGCAAATGGAGAAAGAGACCTCGTTTCCGTACAAAATACATTAGCTGGGTCATTAACCCTTTTTCCAAATCCTGCTAACGAGGAATTGAATTTAAATTTAATCGGTTTTGAAAATGGAAACTATACATTGAATATCATCAACTTGCTCGGGCAACCCGTTTTTTCGCAGAAATTGAAATATTATGGAGAGCTATTAAATATCAATTTAGATGTAAGAAATATGCCGTCCGGAAGCTATTTCCTGGAAGTAAGAAATGAATTTGGCGAGAATAGTACTGAAATGGTCATAATTGAGTGATTTGGCATTTTTTTAGCCCTTCTAATGAATGGCTCGAGACATTTGATTATAAAGTTGTTAAAAATCAAGGCTTATCTACATCAAAGTCTTCTAAACACTGTTATAAGTTGGTCTAAAAGTTAATATTTGAATTATGAGAATGCCCTATCTATTTATTATGTTATCACTTTGTTTTTCTTCCGCTGTCATCGGCCAAGGACATTGTGGACACAATGAGATGACTGAACTATTGATTAAGCAGGATCCTTCCATGTTGGAAGAAGTACAGAGATTTGAAGCGGAACGACCAATTTTGGCTGCCCAAAATGGAATCTCAAGAATGGGTAAAATAATTCCTGTAGTGGTTCATGTCATACACAGCGGAGAATCTGTTGGTTCAGGATCGAATGTAAGTGCGACCAGAATTCAATCACAAATTGATATTCTAAACGCAGACTTTCAACGTTTGAATGCCGACGCCAATCAAACACCTTCAAATTTTCAAAGTGTAGCGTCAAATACGGGAATTGAATTTGGTTTGGCAGCTATTGATGAGTCTGGAAATCCAACAACTGGAATAACTCGACATCTCTATCCAAATATTCCCGACACAGATTTTATTGAGAACACCATAAAGCCAGCAACGAATTGGGATCCACTCAACTATTTGAATGTATGGGTCGTAAATATTCCTTCGTCAACAATTATTGGATATTCTTACTTGCCAACGCAAACCATGGTTGGTAGCGACAGAGATGGATTGGTGGTTACCGTCGATAAATTTGGATACATCAATTCTAATAATCGCGGAAGAACTGCTACGCATGAAATCGGACACTATTTAGGCCTTCAACACATGTGGGGTGCAAATGACAACCAAGGTAATCCTATAGGTTGCGGTTCGGACGATGGAATCAGCGATACTCCGAATTCGGATGGTCCTTATTTTGGCTGCCCAACAGGTGGTTTTAGTTGTAATTCAACAGACATGTTCATGAATTACATGGACTACACCGAAGATTACTGTATGAATTTATTTACCAACGGACAATCTTCAGTTATGAATGGAATTCTGGATGGCATTAGACTGCAGCTGACTCAAGGAAATCTTACAAATGGAAATTTAGAATGTCAATCAGTGGCAAATGGCTATGATTTCGGTTTTGAACCATCTCAGTCAAACGCTTCTTGGTCTACGGTTAATAACAATAATGATGATAGGACATGGATAATTACTGATCAAAGTTCTTCAGATTGGGGACCTAACAATGGAGTAGGAATGGCTATATATTTGTTTAATCCAGATTATGTAACACCTGCTGATGACTATCTATTTTCACCATGTATGTCTTTAGAGCAAGGACACGATTATAGATTGACATTCAGTGTTACAGCCGCGGAAGATGTTAACAATTTTTATCCGGAAAAATTAGAGGTAGGATTCTCAGAAAATCAAGGCGTTTCGGATTTCTATGTGCCAAGCAACGATTGGGTTTTTAATCCAATCAACAGCATTTATCCTACTTATCAAACTTATGAACGAGTATTCACTGTAAATAATGATTTAGAGATCAGTATTGGATTTCATGCGTTTAGTGACGCCGATCGTTATGCATTACAATTAGACGATATAAGGATAGATGATCTAGGCCTAGTAAGTACTAAGTTACCGACAGTACAAGATGCTGTTCAGGTCGTCCCAAATCCTACCCAAGGATTTACCGAAGTATTGATTGATCGATCAATTCTTTCTGGTGAAGTGGAGATTTTAGTGTACAATAGTCTAGGAGCGTTAGTTAAACAGGAGATTCCGCTGAAAGGTGCATTAAAATCTGTTGTTGATATAGGAGGATTCACTTCTGGGGTTTATTTTTTCCATATTTCAGATGGAAAAAGTACTTCAATTCATAAAGTGATCAAACATTAGCAGATAAATCACGTAATTTGTTAAAGATATTTTAATAATTATGCTTTGCTTGACGCAAACACTAAAATCCTTTATTTTTAAATAATCTTAATACGATAAATAATAAAAAATGAAAAAGACCTTAATGTTATTCGCTTGCTTGGGAATGTTCACTGTAATGGCTCAAGCTCAAAAATCTTGTAGTAAAACTTGCGCAAAGAAATGTGCAAAAACCGCGGCTGTAAAAGCTGATGCTCAAGAAAATGTAAAAACTGTAGCTAATATTGGTGGAGTTGATGACATCGTTGTAGCAAAAGCAGCTGAAATGGCTGGAAATATAGAAAGACGTCAATGTGCTAAGTCTGGTGCTGTATCTTATTTTCAAAAGAATACTTGCGCTAAAAGCGGAAAAGTTTCTTTTGCAGAGGTCAACTATGATGAAGCTACCGCAAAATTTGTGAATGTTTCGCCAGAAGCTGCTGGAATGGGTGCAGGAGCTGTAAGCACAGCTAAAGAAGGTGCTAAAACTGGAAAAGCTTGTGCAAAGAGTGGATCAAAAGCTTGTTGTGCTAAGAAAGGAGCAAGTGCTGCTAAAGCAACAAAGGTTTCAAATACTTCAATGAACTAGTAAAAACTAGTAAAAGATACTAAAAGCCGCTGCTTCAATACTTTGGAGTGGCGGTTTTTGATTTTCGGACATCTATTTCTGAAAATGGTATCCCTTCTCCGTACATCTGTAGCACATGCAATACAGTCGGAGACATTGGAACAGGAAGTTGTTTAAAGGGCTTCCAGCTAGCAGATTTGAACTTTTTGGGCTCTAGACTTTTAGGTTTTCCTTTCCATCTGATCGCAGCAAAATAAAGCACAATTCGCGTCTCGGACAGTTTTTTCTTATGCAAAGTATGAACAAGCCTTAAATCACTCTTTTTTAAGGTGATTCCGGCTTCTTCTTGACATTCCCTGACCAAAGATTCCCTTACCAATTCATGGGGTTCTACCGTACCTCCGACTAAAGTATAATTGCCACCATTGGGCTTGGTTTGTTTTAACAACAATATTTGACCCTCTTTAATGAGTAGCAATCTTGCTTTCAATACAATTTTAGCATTGACAGGTTTTACAACCTTTGTAGCTGTGTTTTTCTCTTTAATTTGTTTGGCCATAATTAAAAGCTGACTGTAGAGATAGCAGTTTTCAAGGAAAAATTAATTATAAAATTGAATAATGCTACTTTTGTGCCGAAAATTATATTCAGTAAATCGCTCAATCTTTTGAGGTTTCTAAGTTAATTTTTAATTTTCAGCAGTATGAACAGGAAATTAAACAGATACGACAGCGTAATTGATGTCATTGGAAATACTCCATTGATCAGACTGAACAAGTTTAACAAATGGATCAAGAGTACCATTTATGCGAAGGTAGAAGCGTTCAACCCTGGGCAATCGGCCAAAGATAGGATCGCCCTTTTCATGATTGAGAATGCTGAAAAATCCGGCAAACTTAAGCCAGGAGGTACTATCATAGAGACTACTTCAGGCAACACAGGCTTTAGCTTGGCGATGATTGCTGTCATAAAAGGATATAGATGTATTCTTTGTGTACCTCAAAAAATATCGACCGAAAAGCTTAATTCCTTAAGAGCTTTAGGCGCTGAAGTGATCGTTTGTCCAACGAATGTCACCGCAGATGATCCTCGTTCCTATTACTCCCAAGCCAAATCACTGCACGAGCAAATTCCTAACTCATTTTATGTCAACCAATATTTTAATGAGGCCAATTTACAAGCCCATTATGAAATGACGGGACCAGAGATTTGGGAACAAACCGAAGGAAAAATAACGCACTATATAGCCCCATGTGGTACAGGTGGAACACTTTCAGGTACAGCAAAGTACTTGAAAGAGCAAAATCCTAATATCAAGATTATTGGTGTAGACGCTTATGGATCAGTTTTGAAAAAATTCCATGAAACTGGAAATTTTGACAAAAATGAAATATACCCTTATAAATTAGAGGCGGTAGGGAAAAACATAATACCAGACAACGTAGATTTTAGCGTAATAGATCAGTTTGTCAAAGCAGAAGACAAAAGTTCGGCCTTTAGAGCCAGACAATTGGCAAAACGAGAAGGTCTGTTTGTAGGCTATTCTTCCGGAGCAGCGATGCAAGGCGTTTTTAAGATCAGAGAAGAACTAAAGCCAGATGATTATGTTGTAGTTTTATTCCCAGATCACGGAAGTAAATATCTGGGGAAAATTTACAATAACGAGTGGATGGAAGAAGCTGGATTCTTATATGGCTATGATAATTACAAATACATGTTAAAATTCCGCAAATTTTTACGCAGCATCTAAGAAGAAAACAAGATTTTCCGCATTTTTGCAGTTATTTCAATCCCCATAGTAATCAAGATAATAAATGGAAATGGTCGAGGATGTTAATTTAGTGGAAACCGAGAAGGCGCATGCTCCTTTGAAGGAACTGAACCTTCAACCAATTGAGCGACGTTCCGGTCTAACTAAGCGGGAATTTCAAGAAGAATATTTCAAGAAAAATAAGCCAGTCATCTTTACAGATTTTACCAAAGATTGGCCGGCATATGAAAAGTGGACCTTTGATTACTTCCGAGACAACCATGGTCACATCATGGTCCCTGTATTCGACAATGACTTTCGAAAAGCGGGAGAAGGATACCTTTCCGCTAAGAAAGAAATGAAGTTTGGTGATTATTTGACTTTGATCGAAAACGAGCCAACAGAGCTCAGAATGTTCCTTTTCAATATTTTTAAGCATGTCCCTGAATTGATGAATGACATACGTGAGCCCAAGGTTCACGATGGGTTTTTGATGAAATACCCTATGATGTTCTTTGGAGGACATGGATCAAAAGTCGATTTGCACTATGACTTAGATTGTGCGTCAGTTTTCCTTTCGCAATTTTTGACGAGGAAAAAAGTGGTTCTATTTCCCAACGAAGAAGGACCTAAACTATATCACCATCCATTCACTGTTCAATCTCATGTTGAATTGGATAGAGTAGACTTCGAGAAGCATCCGGCATTCAAAAAGGCTAAAGGATTCGAAGGAGTCATCGGACATGGTGAAACTTTATTTATGCCTAGTCTTTGGTGGCACTACATTTATTACCAAGATGGTGGATTTTCAATCAGTCTTAGATCGCATACTGCTAGGTCTCAAGCAAGAGGTTTGTGGAATATCTCACGACACTTTGTGGTCGATCAAGGAATGAATAAAATTCTTGGTAAGCGTTGGAACAATATTAAGGACAATATCGCGGCCAGAAAGGCCAAGGCAGTTGCTAATCTGTAATTCCGACTTATTTCCTGTGAAATTTAGTAAAACCGGTTTTTTCAACTTTATTTTCAAATAACGAAAGCCCAATATAAGGTTATACGAATGCTTGGTAATGAGGCATTTTGACTACCTTTGTACTACTATAATTAAAGAACTATTTAGCAAATGGACATTTTTACAAAATTTAGAAAGGACAAAGGGCCGTTAGGTAAATACCAAGAAAAAGCAGAAGGATATTACATCTTCCCAAAGCTTACTGGACCACTTGGAAACAGAATGATGTTTAACGGCAAAGAGGTGATTACTTGGAGTGTCAATAATTACTTAGGTCTTGGAAATCATCCTGAAGTCAGAAAAGCAGATGCAAAAGCTGCGGCTGATTGGGGATGTGCTTATCCAATGGGATCGAGAATGATGTCTGGAGAGACGGATCACCACCAAGAATTGGAAAGAGGACTTGCTGATTATGTAAAAAAGGAAGCTTCATTCTTGCTAAACTTTGGTTACCAAGGTTTCATGTCTGTGATCGACGCCTTGGTAGGAAGACATGATGTGATCGTATATGATTCAGAATGTCATGCTTGCTTGGTCGATGGTGTTAGAATGCATGCGGGAAAAAGATTTGCTTATCAACACAACGATATGACCAGTCTTGAGAAGCATTTGATCTCTGCTACTAAATTGGTCGAAAAGTCTGGAGGAGGAATTATGGTTTTGACCGAAGGGGTTTATGGAATGCGAGGCGACCAAGGAAAATTAAGAGAAATTGCTGCACTTCGTCCCAAATATAACTTTAGACTTGTTGTAGATGATGCACACGGATTTGGAACCTTAGGAGAAACTGGATATGGTGCGGGTGAAGAACAAGGTGTTCAAGATGAAATTGATGTATATCTAGCGACTTTTGCAAAGTCTATGGCTTCTGTGGGTGCTTTTGTTGCTGGCGATAAAGACGTTGTTGATTATCTTCGATACAATATGCGTTCTCAAATTTTCGCAAAATCTTTAGCCATGCCATTTGTTATTGGTGCTAAAAAAAGATTGGAAATGATGAGAACTGACCAATCTTTCAAAAACAAACTTTGGGAAAATGTAAATGCGCTACAGAAAGGTTTGAAAGATCGAGGATTTGATATCGGAGTAACAAATTCTTGTGTGACACCGGTGATGATGAAAGGATCTGTAGAAGAGGCAACTAAGTTGGTATACGACATGAGAGAGAACTACAATTTGTTTTGCTCAATAGTGGTATATCCAGTCATTCCAAAAGGTATGATCTTGTTGAGATTAATTCCTACTGCTAGTCACACTATGGAAGATATTGAAATAACCCTAGACGCATTTGATGCAGTTTCTGAAAAATTAAAAACTGGGGTTTACGCTAAAGCTGAATCAGCTTGGATAAATTAAAAAATTGAATTAATCATAAAGCCCACCTTGCTTGAGGTGGGCTTTCTTTTTTGCTCATGAAGAAACCGATCATTTCTGGAATTCAACAAATTGGTGTTGGCAATCCTGACGTTCACAAAACTTTCAAATGGTATAGACAAAAACTAGGAATGGATGTTCCTGTTTTTGATGAAGCAGCCGAAGCTGCATTGATGTTGCCATACACTGGTGGTGAACCTAAATCTCGTCATGCTATTTTGGCAATGAATATGAAAGGTGGCGGTGGTTTGGAAATTTGGCAATATGTTGATAGAGAACCTCATTTTCCAAAATTTGATATTCAGTTAGGTGACCTTGGAATTTTTGCTGCTAAATTCGGCAGCAGCGATGTTAATGCTGCCTTCAGGAAATTGCAATTGGAAGGAGAAGACATTTTGGATAAAGAAGTTTTAGATCCGGCTAAAAGGAATTCTTTTTTTCTTAAAGATCTTTATGGAAATGTCATCCAGATAGTACCGAGTAATTACACGTTTAAAAAAACCAAGTCTATAACCGGTGGTGTTTATGGAGCGATCATAGGTGTAAGTGATATTGATAGGGCTAGAGAAGTATATTCAGATATCATAGGTTATACTAAAGTGGTATACGATAAGACAGGTAATTTCGAAGATTTTAGCGGAGTGGCTGGAGGTCATCACAAGTTTCGAAGAGTTTTATTGCAGGAAGAAAAACCTAGGAGCGGAGCATTTTCCAAATTGTTAGGCCCTGGAGAAATTGAATTGGTTCAAGTACTAGATCGTGAACCGCGCAAGATTTATGAGAATCGTTATTGGGGAGATCCCGGTTATATTCACCTTTGTTTTGATATCAACGGAATGGCTGAATTGAAATCATTATGTGAATCTAAAGGATATCATTTCACGGCAGATAGTTCGGATAGTTTTGATATGGGCGAAGCTGCTGGACACTTTTCGTATATTGAAGATCCTGATGGAACTTTGATTGAGTTTGTAGAGGCGCATAAGATTCCAATTATGAAAAAAATTGGTTGGTACCTAAACTTGAGGAAGCGTGACCCAAGCAAAGCTTTACCAAACTGGATGTTAGGTGCGATGGGCTGGGGAAGGGTAAAGGACTAAAGGAAACAGGTGAACTTGACTTCTTCTTTAGATTATTTTAATTTACTGAATTAAACTATCCCCAAGATGAATTTCCTAAGACTGTTTGGCTTTTCTGTATTTCTTTTTTTCTCATCTATCAATTTTGCACAAACTTTAATTGATCATGGAGGAGGGAAAGGTCCAGCCACTACAGAGCCGTGTCTTTCTAATGCAGATTATGATTTCGTTCAAAATGAAATTCAATCCAATATTCAAAAACTAAGCAAGGCAGGAAAACTTAATTTTAGATCAACTACTGAAAATGCCATCACAAAATTCTCTTGGCCATTAAAGCAAGCAGCTGGCTTTGACTATTTCGATTACTATGCGACTATAAATTATGTGGACTTAGATCCATCAATAATTATTCAAGATTATAATTGTGGTGATCGATCTTACAATGGACATAATGGTTTAGACATAAGTCTTTGGCCTTTCTGGTGGAAAATGATGGAAGAAGATCAAGTCGAAGTTATTGCTAGTGCGCCGGGGCAAATTGTATTTAAGCAAGATGGAAATTTTGATCGCAATTGCAATTGCCACGGAACTTGGAATGCCGTTTATGTGCAACATGCGGATGGGTCAATAGCATGGTATGGTCATTTAAAAACAGGAAGCCTTACTAACAAGACAGTAGGTGATGCAGTAGTTGAAGGAGATTACATTGGAATCGTTGGAAGTTCAGGTTGTTCGTCAAACCCTCATTTACATTTTGAAATAAGAGATGCGAATCAGAATGTAATAGATCCATATCAAGGAAATTGTAATGGAACAATTTCTGAATCTTGGTGGCAAGCTCAAAAGAATTACCGGGAACCGGCTTTGAATTATTTAATGACTCACTTGGAAGTGCCGGCCATTGATGGCTTTTGTCCAAATGAGGAATTCTCAAACTTCAAGACTGAATTTCAACCAGGAGATGTCATTAGTTTTTCTGTTTACTATCATGATCAATTAGCACAAGATCAATCAAGCTACAGAATTAAAGATCCTTCTGGAAACACTTATGTACAATGGGATCATGCTGCTTCAGGTGATTTTAGCAGTTCTTATTGGTATTGGACTTATTCATTTCCTTCTTCAGTAGAACAAGGAACTTGGCTTTTTGAAGTACAACATCAAGGAAACAATTACGCTCATGAGTTTACCATTGGACTTAATGTTAATATTAACGAATTGCCAACTGTGGCACTGGAATTATTTCCAAATCCTGCCAGTTCGGAAGTTTGGCTTAAATATAATAGTGATGAGATGTTAAATTTGGAAATATATAATCAACATGGCGAGCAAGTGATGTTTATCCAAAATATTTCTAAGCAGATTCAAGGCATAAACAATCAACAAATTGACTTGAACAATCAGTCATCTGGCCTTTATATTTTTCAGTTGAAAAATGATTACAATCAAGTTGTAGCTAGAGAAAAGATGATAGTGATAAAATAAATTAAGATGCTAGCGCTTCAAGAATTTCATCTCGGCCTCCTAGCTTTTTAGTATACTCAATCAGTTCATCATTAACCTTAATGCCTTCGGCTTTTAGGCCTTGCACCCAATCCATTCTATTGTAAAAAATAGCCCACTGCATGGGTGTCTTATCATCAATCACTTTGTCCAGCGGAATATTATGTCGCACCAAGACTGGAAGCATTCCTAAGCCACCTTTTGCAATCGCCTTAATAACTGGTGATTGGCCTTCAGTACCTCCGAAGTAAGGATCTGCACCAGCCTTTATAAGCAAATTGAAAAGCTTTGGGTCCTTATAGGATAAAAATTGAGGAGATATTTCTTGACTCGGATCATTTAACGAGTTTGCAGTTTCTTCTGGATATAACTCAAAAATCTTGGCAATCAAGCCATACGCTTTTTTCTGAATAGCCAAAGACAAACCTGTATGCCTGGTTCCTTCAAAAGTCATCAAAGGATCAGCACCTTTTTCCAGTAGCAATCCAGTAGCCAGTGAATTTTTGGAATGAATTGCTGTTAGCAACGGAGTAGTCTTTGTTTTTGGATCAAGGCGATTAACATCTTCAATTTTTAATAAAAACATCGCTAACGCATCTTCATCTTGGCTTTCAATAGCCTTTATCAATGCCAAAAGCGGATCAGTATTGGACTCAGGGTATCTTTTAATGGCCGCATCTTGAGCTGCAGCCCTTGCTTGTTCTTTTGCTTTTTCTTCGTTTATAGTCTTTTGAACTCTCGCTTTTTCAGCTTGGGCCTTTTGGCGTTCGTGCAATTCTTTGTCCTTGTTCTTTTTTTCCTGTTTTTTAAGCTGATCGAAGTTTTCAACCAAGATAATTAATGACTTTACCCCTGTAGCTCGGACAGTTTCAATGGCATCATTGCCGTTCATTCCTTGCTTTTTAGGGTCGGCACCAGCATCTAGCAGTAGGCCAATGATTGTAGAGTTTTCCCAGAAAATCGCCTTCAATAAGGGAGTATCACCACTTTTTCCGACTAAATTTGGATCCGCGCCTGCTTTTAGAAGCATGGCTACAATCATTTCATTATTGGCATCGACGGCCATCGTTAGTGCTCTTCGCCCAATAATATCGGCTTTGTCAGGATCAACACCCGCCTCAAGGACCCTTTGAGTGTCAGCAATGCTGCTTTTTCCAACAGCTCTTAATAGGTCAGTTTCATCATAAGTAAATCTGTCCCTGATATTTCGAGCTTTTCTGCTTAGAAAATCGCCCATTTTGTCTAAAAAATCATCGTCTTTCATCGTGATCGAAAGATAGGAAATTCTTAGAATGGTAACAGAAATGTTCGATATACGTTAAAAAAGTATAGATCGAGCTTTACTTTAAGCCAAAAGCGGGAAGTGTTTAGTGTTCAGGGATGGTTGGAGCTAGAGCCAATCATTGTTATTATCTTATATATAACGCCTTTTTTACATTTGAAGTGAGTGAAAATACATATCTTTCCCACTTTGTAATTCCTTATCTAATTATGAAATTCTATTTTATGAAGCCTTGGTTGCCCATTTTAGTTGTAGTCATTTCTCTGATGTCTACCCAGTCAAATGCCCAAGATATCCATTGGACCCTTTTCGAATATGCATCACTGAATAGTAATCCGGCACAAACTGGAGCTTTCTACGGTACTTATCGAATAGGAGGGATACTGCGAGATTCTGAATTCGCTAGTCAAAACAATCAAGGTGGTGTGACCAATGTTTATGGTCCTGCATTTACCATCACCGTGGATGGACCGATTATTAGAGGATTTCGAAAACAAGATTGGGTCGGTGTTGGAGCTGCATTCTATACGGATGGCGCTGGAGATGGTAGATTGTCTACTTCCCTTAGTCATGTTTCAGTGGCTTATCACCTAGCTTTAGATAAAAAGCAAAGAACAGTCTTAACGTTCGGACTGCAAGGTGGTATGGGCTCAAGAAGATTTAGAGCATATGATAATCTTCGATTGGCCGATGGTGGCACAGCTTTAAGTGCAAACCCGCCTTCTCAAGAGGTATTTAATTTCGCCACCGTTGAAGAAAATCTCGATAACAATAGAGAAAGAGCCTTAAAGAACAACGGAGGAGTAGATATTAACTTCGGATTCTTATTGAAAACCAAACCGAACAAAAATACAAGTGTGGAAGTTGGTTTGGTAGGTAAACATCTATATCCCTATAGATATGGATTCGACAGAGATACACTTTCAGGAAATACGGGTGGCAATAATCAACCGAGAAACAATGCCTACAAATTGGGAGCAAACATTGGACTTCAATTTGGAATGGACTATAGATTCAATAAAGAATGGAGCATTAGACCAGCTGCACAATTTCAAATTATTTCAGGCGCAAAACCATATTTTCAAATGGGTGCGATGATGGGTTACAAGCTAGATCCGAAAAAGGATATGATTCTAAAATTCGGTCCTGGCTATCGAGTTGGAGATGCTGCGCAATTATTGCTTGGATTTGAAAAAGGAAATATCAGAGCAGCGGCTTCCTATGATATGAATCTCGGAGATATTACCCAGATAAGTCCATTGTATGGAGGAGGTGTAGAAATTGCAGTTTCTTACATAGGAACCATCTTTAAGCAACCAGAATTAAAGCCAGTTATTATCTGTCCTAGATACTAATCAATTTTACGCTAGCCATTATTCAAAAAAGTTAACATGAAATACTTTTCAATAATAATTTTACTTTTCTCTTTTACCACTGCACTTTTCGCACAACCTGTAAACAAGTCAAGCAAAGATCAATTGATTAGCGCTGCCGAATTGGCATTGGAATACAACGATTATTATAGTGCGTTAGAGAATTATGAAAAATATTACAAAGAAGAACGTGATGTCAAAATCGCTTTTGAAATAGCAAATTTACATTATAAGCTAAGGGACTATGCCAAAGCTGAAAATTGGTATACTAGAATTGCCAACAAAAAGAATACTAGAAAATTTAAAAATACTTACGTTCCTGAAATTAACTTCGACGTCGCTAGAATGATGAAGTACAATGGTAAATATACCGAAGCAAAGGAAGCCTTTCAGTTGTACATAGGGGAGGCAGAAGACATTGAAAAAATAAAATTGGCAAAAAAGGAAATTGCTGGTTGTGAACTCGCTCTAGAAATGGACGAAGCTTCCGGAATCTCCGTGGTCAATGCAGGCAATAATGTAAACTCAAAGTACAGTGAAGCATCACCTTTTTCAGCTAATGGAACAGATATCTATTATGCAGGAATTAAAAGTAATAAGATTATTTATTTAGAAGGGGAAAATGAAAATGTAACTAGTCAAATTTGGAAAGCTACAAAAGGGGAAGAAGGATATGGTAAAGGAGTAGCGATAGAAGGAGACAATATCCCTAGGGAAGGATATCACTTGGGAAATCTAACCCTAAGCCCTGATGGCGAGCGAATGTTTTTTACACGAGCAACTCTAAAAGGAAATGATCTAGAAACAAGTGAATTGTATGTCTCTAGTATGGGGGCTGATGGTTGGGGAGCAGCACAACCAGTAAATGGAGTAAATGGTGAATATATCGTAAGACATCCAGCAGTCGGTGAACTATTTAACAAAGAGGTTTTAATTTTCTCTTCGAACCGAGAAGGTGGTTTTGGAGGTTATGATCTATATTATTCGACCCTATCTGGCGATGGTTACGAAGCGCCTATCAATATGGGGGAAATCATTAACGGAGCTGGAGATGAAGTTACACCTTACTATGTAGATGGAGTATTGTATTTTAGTAGTGAAAGCTTTGTAAGTATGGGAGGTTTTGATATCTACAGCAGTGAATGGAACGGATCAAATTGGTCAGAACCACAAAATATTGGAAAGCCTTTCAATAGTTCTGTGGATGATTTGTACTTCTCTATTGACGCTGAAGGATACAATGGATTATTGGTTTCCAATAGAGAAGGAACAATTTCGGTAAAAGGAAAAACTTGTTGTGATGATATCTGGGTGGTATCCAAGGAAAAGATTGTTATCGATCTTGTTACGACTTTATACAATGATAAAAAACAACCTTTGGATTCTGTCAAAGTGGTAATTACTGACATGGTAGAAAACGAAGTAGGAGAGCGTCGATCTAGAATGCGGCCAGATACCAATGCTTATAATTTTCCATTACTTGTGGAAAAGAGCTACCAAATCGTAGCTTCAAGATCAGGATATTATCCTGATACTTTAACAGTGAATACAGTAGGAATTAGTGAAAGTCAAGTTTTGCAAAAAGCATTTGAACTTCGACCACTACCTCCACCACCACCACCAAAAGAACCAGAAAGCGAATTCGAAGAATATGCTATCAATGAACCGATTCGATTGAATAATATTTATTATGATTTTGATGATGACAAGATTTTGGCAGATGCCGAACCTGATTTGGAAGTAATCCTAGAGTTAATGGAGCAATATCCAGATATGGTTATTGAGCTTGGTTCGCATACCGATTCTCGAGGACCGTCTCCGTACAATAAAGAATTATCACAGCGAAGAGCTGAATCCGCTCGAAAATGGTTAATCAAAAAGAAAGTTGCTGGTGAACGTATCAAACCAGTAGGCTATGGGGAATCTGTAATTTTAAATGAATGTACCAATGGAGTCAAATGTGAAGATGATGCCCATAGATTTAACCGTCGTACAGAATTTAAAATTATTGCAGGACCAACTACCATTACGATTAATAAGAAACGATTGATCAAAAGGACTTCCGGCGATAATTAATTTCAAAGAATAAAAATGCTGCGCTCAATTTTTTACACAAGCTTTTTGCTTTTGTTAGTCAGTTTCATGTCTTGTTCCGCAAGCAAGAAAATCAATTTAAATATTGATCCCGTCATGACTTTTGAGCCTAGACAAATTGATTTAGGAGTTGTAAAAAAAGGGGAAAGTAAAACTATGATTTTTCCATTCACCAATACCGGTGATCAATCCATAGAAATTGAAATGGCCACCGGTTGCCAGTGTAGCGAAATCATTGCCCCTGTCGGACAAAAATTTAAGCCAGGAGAAAAAGGAGAAATCAAAGTTATATTTCACAGCAAGGATGAAAAAGATTTTGGACCCCAAAAGAAAACCGTTGATGTACTTTTAATTCAAACGGACGCCCAAACTGGATATCAAATTGTCAAGCAATTCTGGTATACTGTTAATCTGGAGTCGTTATAAAACCAATTAATCATTCTGTACGTTACTAGATAAATTAGATCAATCAAAGAATTTATTATGAAGCCTGTAATATTTTCACTTTTAATATTAAGCATAGTTTTTATCAGTTGCGATAGTACTAAAAAAGTTACTTCCACCCAGCCGGCGGTTGATCCGGTTATGCATTTTGATCCATCAATGATTGATTTGGGGACAGTGAAAAAGGGCGAAGTGAAAAAAATGGTTTTTCCCTTCACCAATACAAGTAGCCAAGATTTACAAATAGATTTCGCGGATGCAGGATGCCATTGCACTGAGATTGAAGCACCAGAAACAACAGTTTTTAAGCCTGGAGAAAAGGGGGAAGTTCTGTTGACCTATTTTAGTGACAGAGAAGAAGAGTTAGGTGCTCACGAAAAGACACCGCTGATTTTACTTAAGCGAACGGATCCAAACACTGGAAGTAATATGATTAAAGAGATTACATTTAAAGTAATCGTAACTGAATAACACTAGTAATAATTTCTTCCTCCAGGTTTGTTCTTTAATCTTTCGACCAATTCCAAGTCCTGTTCATTCTTAATTAATGCTTGAATATATGGGGGGAGTGCTTCAACCAAATCTATCTTTTCTAGATCTGCAGATAACAGTCTTTCATTTAGGAGTAATCTGATCCAATCTACCAGTTCACTTGTTGACGGCGCCTTTTTCAATCCGCGTTGTTCTCTGATCAAATAAAATATTCGAAGCGCTTGAGTAACCAAAGATTCCTCGAGATTTGGAAAATGAACTTCGACGATTTCGCGCATCACATCCTCCCCCGGAAACTGAATAAAGTGGAATAAACATCTTCTTAAGAAAGGGTCAGGCAAATCTTTTTCATTATTCGAAGTAATAATCACAATCGGACGCTTTTTAGCTTTGATGGTTTTTTGTAATTCATAAACATAAAACTCCATTTTATCCAATTCCAATAATAAATCATTCGGAAATTCAATATCAGCTTTGTCAATTTCATCAATCAATAAAACGACTGATTCCTCTTGATCAAATGCTTCCCACATTTTCCCTTTCTTAATGTATTGATCAATTTGAGAAACATCTCGGTCCCCTAACTGGGAATCGCGCAACCTTGAAACGGCATCATATTCATAGAGACCTTGTTGCGCAGTAGTAGTAGATTTGACATGCCAGGTGATCAACTTTTTGCCCAACGATTTTGCGATTTCATGAGCTAGCATGGTTTTTCCCGTTCCGGGTTCCCCTTTAACCAATAAAGGTTTTTCTAAGAATATCGCCGCATTCACAGCAATTTGTAATTCGGACGTAGCAACATATGCGCCACTCCCTTTAAATTTTTTCATATTTGTCACAGCATAAAGGTACACATATATGGATTGGTTGGAAAACATTTGGTCAGCTGCTTTAGCGCAATCTTGGATTGAATGGATCGCATTAATCAGCAGTGTGATTTATGTGATCTTAGCCGCAAAAGAAAACGTATGGTGTTGGCCCTTCGGAATTGTCGGAGTTATTGCTTCACTTTATCTATTCGTCCAAGGAAAATTATTTCTTGATGCAGGTTTACAAATCTATTACTTGTTCATGTCTTTCTATGGTTGGTGGAGTTGGGGGAAAACAATGAAGGTGACTAAACTTGAAATTTCTACCCGAAAACCACTCTGGCATCTATCCGTAATCTGTTTGGGATTTGCAGCTGCCTATCCTCTGGGGTTGTTATCTCAATATTTTGGAGGAGCACTACCTTTTATAGACGCACTAACGACAACCTTTGCACTGATAGCTACCTACATGGTTGCCAAAAAGATTTTGGAGAATTGGCTCTATTGGATTATTATCGACATTGTATGCATTTGGGTATACTGGCAGAAAGATTTTCAATTGTTGTCAGTCTTATATTTGGTTTTTGCAATCGTGGCTATTTTTGGATGGTTAGAGTGGAAGAAAAAATCCCCGATCAAACTATAAAGTAATAATCGGGGCATAGGAGAAGCTCCCATCATCATTCTCTTAATAACCCTGGAAGGCATTTATTCAATGGTTTAAATGATGGTTCGAGTTGTGGAGTACTTCTTATGCCCTAAAGTAATAGAGTGCTAATAAGATAAGAGTTTTGTTCCTGTTCTGCTCCAATATACTGACAAGAATTTAAAATCCAATTTTTGCTCTAAATTTTAACATGGAGACCTTCTCCTTCAAAAATTTCAATAATAGATTGAAACTAATTATTCGATATTCCGATCATTTTGGCCAAAGTTACGTACAGTAGGAGGTATGATTAAAACGAAAATCGCTTTTTATTTAGATTCTGTCTAAATAAAAAGCGAGAAGCCTGTTACACTCCTTCGAACTGACTTATAACCTGAATACTTACTATCTTTGCACGAATTTTAGGGTAGTAATTTTTTCATCTAAACCTTCCGACCTTGAAGAGCGGTTTTATTACCATCGTCCTTACTTTTTTCTTTCTGTCTTCTAGCACCCCTTTGTTTGCTCAAAGTACAACTGGCGCTGATTATCTGATCTATGGGATAATTGCAATTGTTGCTTTGATTATTCTTGGGATAATCTTGCTAGTTGGAGACAGTCTTGTAAAAATTGAGGCAAGAAAATCTGGCGTTAAGAACACAGATGAGTATTCCATTTTGCCATCTTTCGGCAGCAATTCAAATGCTAAGCGGCCAAAAATTGCTGCTCAGGATAATTACATCAGTCTGACCAAAGGACACGACATCCTTTTAGAAGGTGATCCTGAAGAGCGTCTGTATGCTGAAGGAGGAGCAAAAACCTTTGCAGTATTGCCTCCGAACTTCATTGGAATGTCACCCATTCCAAAAGTCGAAGTTGAAGTAGGTGATGAAGTTAAGGCAGGTGATCATTTATTTTATGACAAGAAATCTCCTTCTGTTAAATACGTAGCTCCAGTTTCTGGAGAAGTAATCGCAGTTAATAGAGGTGCAAAGCGATCTATTGCAAGTGTTGTGATTCTTGCCGATAAAGAGCAGAAGTTCAGAACTTTAGATGTTCCGACACTTGGAGATTGTAGCCGGGAAGAATTGGTGAACTTCCTTTTGGATTCAGGAGGATGGACGATGCTTAGACAGCGACCTTTTGATACAATTCCTTCTCCAGCGGATTCTCCTAAATCTATTTTCATTTCAACTTTCGATTCCGCGCCATTGGCACCGGATTTAGATTTTGTTGTTGAAGGAAGAGAAGGAGCTTTCCAAAAAGGTTTGGATGTACTAAATATGCTCACAGAAGGCTTTGTACATCTTGGCCTTGATGCTCGAGATGGTCAATTGGCTCCTTCAGAAGCGTTTACTAGCGCAGAAGGTGTTAAGAAAACTTGGTTCAGTGGCCCTCACCCAAGCGGAAACGTAGGCATTCAAATTCACCATGTTGATCCTATAAATTCAGGAGATAAGATTTGGTACTTGGGAGTACAAGAAGTTATAACACTTGGTCATATATTCTTGAATGGTCAATTCAATGCAACGAGATATGTTGCTGTCGGTGGCGCAGATATCGACAAGCCAGCTTACCACAAAACATTCTTAGGAGCAAATATTGGAGAATTGCTAGAAGGAAAATTAACGAATGATCATGTTCGTTTGATCGCTGGAGATGTTTTGAGTGGAAAGGCAAAACAATCAGAAGATTTTATCAACTACTATGACGATCAAGTGACTGTGATTGAAGAAGGAGATGAGTATGAAATGTTTGGATGGTTGGTACCAATTGCTCCAAGACCCACTATAAGTAAGACATTCCCTAATTTCCTTTATCCAGATTTAGCATTCAAAGGAAACACCAATACCCACGGAGAAGAAAGAGCTTTTGTAGTCACTGGCCAATACGAACAAGTATTGCCAATGGATATTTATCCTCAACATTTGATGAAAGCGATTATGGTCCAAGATTTCGAAAGAATGGAAGGATTAGGAATCTTCGAATTGAGTGAAGAAGATGTGGCACTTTGTGAATTTGCCTGTACTTCTAAACAGCCATTGCAACACATTTTGCGAGAAGGGTTAGAAGTAATGAGAGAACAACTTTAAAAGAAAAAGATACAGACTATCAATATGGGCTTATTAGACTTTTTTAAGCGAATAGAACCAGATAAGAAAAAATCACCCCTGCTGCATACAGCATATGATGCTTTCTTCACTTTTGCCTTTTCTCCGAATACAACTGCTAAAGGCGGTGTGCATATCCATGACGGAATGGACTTGAAGCGTACCATGATTCACGTGGTTCTGGCTATGCAATTTTGCTATATCTTCGGAATGTACAACATCGGGCATCAGCATTTCTTAGCTATCGGTGAGCACACTGGATTACTAGAAGGATTGCATTTGAAATTAGCTTTCGGATTGGTAAAGCTATTACCAATTATAGTTGTTTCGAATCTAGTTGGACTTGGGATTGAATTTTACTTTGCAGCGAAGAAAGGACATGCTGTTGAAGAGGGATATATTGTCTCCGGTGCTTTGATTCCTTTAATTATGCCACCAGATCTTCCACTTTGGATATTGGCGCTAGCTGTAATTTTTGCAGTTTGGATCGGAAAAGAAGCTTTTGGTGGAACTGGAATGAATATTTTGAACATCGCACTTTTAGCTAGAGTTTTTGTTTTCTTCGCTTATCCAACCACAATTTCTGGTGATGAAGTTTGGGTAGCAGGACTAGCTGACCAAGGAGCAGGATTGGCTGCTAATTACGGCGGAATATTTACCGGTTTTTTCAATTGGATATTTGAGAGTTTTAATTGGACCACCTTCAATAATGGAGCATTGGTTGTCGATGGATATAGTGGAGCGACACCTTTGAGTTTAGCTTATCAGGGAGGTTGGGAAGCTGTTACAGATAAATACACCACTTCTTCTATGTTCTGGGGAACAATTCCTGGTTCAATTGGGGAAACATCAAAGCCCTTAATCCTTTTGGGAGTGGCTATCCTTTTATTGACTAGAATTGCGTCTTGGAGAATCATGCTGAGCATGTTTATTGGAGCGGCAGTTATGGCAATGATGTTGAACGCATGGGGAGCAACCCCTTTCATGGAAGTTCCATGGTTCTACCAATTCTACATGGGATCATTTTTCTTCGCAATGGCATTTATGGCTACTGATCCAGTAACTGCGGCTTCTACAAATCGTGGTAAATGGATCTATGGTTTCTTTATAGGTTTTGTAGGTATGATCGTTCGTGTATTGAACCCAGCTTATCCAGAAGGATGGATGCTTGCGATTCTTTTCATGAATGTATTCGCTCCTTTAATTGATCATTACGTGTTAGAAGCTAACATATCAAAAAGATTAAAACGTGCATAGTACTAAATACATCGTCGGTTTTGTGGCCATCCTCACGACAGTCGTGGCGGTAGTCCTATCCATTTTATTTTCTAGCTGGGAAGGCCAGTCGAAATTAAATGAAGCCATCTTCAATAAGAGAGCTATTCTATCTTCTATTACAGACTATCTGGATGAAAATCCGAAAGACATGTTAGAGACAGAAGTACTCAGAATCTTTAATGAAGATGTAGAACAGATTGCTCTTAATATGGATGGAGAAATTTTGACTCCTGAACAAATTATCGAATCTGGTTATAAAGGTGGCAGAGCAGAAGATATCGATATGAAAAAAGAGAAGAAAAAAGATGAAGCGGAAAGAATTTTTCCACTTTATGTTTATTCTTCTAAGAATGATGGAAACGTATACATCGTTTCTGTAAGAGGAAATGGACTTTGGGATGAAATCTGGGGGAACATTGCTTTGAAATCTGACTTTTCAACAGTTGTTGGAGCAAATTTTGACCATAAAGGAGAGACTCCTGGTTTGGGAGCTGAGATCAAAGATAATCCAGCATTTCCAGCAGCATTTAAAGGAAAAAGTTTCATGAGTGCTGATGGAGAATATGTAGGAGTTGATGTTGTGAAAAACGGCTCCAAAGGAAGTCCGCACAAAATTGATGGAATTTCTGGTGCTACTGTAACAGGAGTTGGAGTGGCAGAGATGCTTATCCGTGGTGTGAAATACTACCAACCATATTTTAATACGATTAAATCTTCCCAAGGTAAGAAGTTGGGAATGTTGAATAATAAATAATAATTCAGTAAAGGAAATATTCTATGGCTGATACCGCAATTCAAGAACCAAAAGTAGCTGCTCCTAAGGAGCCGTTGTTTGGTAAAAAAGAGCGAAAATTAATTACTGATCCGTTAAATGATAATAATCCAATTACGGTTCAAGTTTTAGGGATTTGTAGTGCACTAGCTGTGACTTCATTAGTATACCCTTCAGTGGTCATCTCGGTTGCTGTAGTTTTCGTATGTGCTTTTTCAAGTTTGTTTACATCCTTGATGAGAAACGCAATTCCAAAACAGGTAAGAATGATCGTTCAATTGGTCATCATTGCAACACTAGTAACAGTGGTGGAGTTGACACTGAGAAGATTTAACTATCCTATTTATAAGGAGCTTTCTGTATACATCGGATTGATCATAACCAACTGTATTGTAATGGGTCGATTGGAAGCATTTTCTATGGCAAACAAGCCTTGGAGATCTTTCTTAGATGGTATCGGAAATGGTTTGGGCTATGGTGCCATTTTAATCATCGTTGCTTTTATCCGTGAACTTTTCGGAAAGGGAACTTTGTTTGCTGGTTCACCAATTCAGATCAATATCATCGGTGCTTCAAATCCAACTACGAACTACTTGATCAATACTGCTGCTGAAAGCGGAATTGGAACTTGGTTCTCTTGGTATGCAAATAATAACCTTATGGTATTGCCTGCAGCTGCGATGTTCATCATTGGTATTTTAATTTGGATCCACAGAAGTTGGAATCCTAAACTTGTAGATATTTCGTAAAAAATTTTTGAAGAAACGATTATGGAATTTTTCAATATATTCATTAAGGCTGCTTTTATCGAGAACATGGTTTTGGCCTATTTCTTAGGGATGTGTTCTTACCTCGCAGTTTCTAAGTCTGTTACTACAGCATTTGGTTTGGGACTTGCAGTAATTTTCGTTTTGGGAATTACACTTCCAATCAACTGGGTAATCAGCGAAATGATTTTATCAGAAAATGGATGGTTAGGAATGGATTTGACTTTCCTTAGATTCATTTTATTTATCGCGGTAATTGCCTCGATGGTACAATTGGTGGAGATGATCGTAGAAAAAGTATCACCTGCATTATATAACTCATTAGGTATCTTCTTGCCATTGATCACAGTAAACTGTGCAATCTTAGGAGGATCCTTATTTATGGTAGCTAGGGAATACAACTTTGGAGAATCAGTAGCTTATGGCCTCGGTTCTGGATTTGGTTGGTTTTTAGCCATCCTTGCGATCGCTGCGATTCGTGAAAAGATTCGCTACAGTAATGTACCACCAGCTTTGAGGGGATTAGGTATGGCATTTATCCTTACCGGATTAATGGGAATCGCTTTCATGAGTTTGATGGGAATCGATCCTGCAGCTTTAGCAGCAGGAAATTAATTGTAACTAGTTGAAATAGTCAAAATAAATTTTTGAAATGATTTTTCTCTTAGATTTAGCATTAGTGGGAGCTGCAGTAGCAGTATTCGTTTTGATCATTCTAGCATTGTCTTTCATGTTGATTGCAGCAAGAAAGCGTTTGGTGCCTCAGGGTGATGTGAAAATCATCGTTAATGGAGATACTGAGAATCCGTTATTGGTTTCTCCTGGAAGTACGCTTTTATCAGCACTTTCTGACAAGTCCGTTTTTCTTCCCTCTGCTTGTGGTGGAGGTGGAACTTGTGCCATGTGTGAATGTCATGTAGACAGCGGAGGAGGAGATATACTTCCTACCGAATTAAATCACATTACAAGAAAAGAAGCAGCAGAGAACATGCGTTTATCTTGCCAAGTAAAGGTGAGAGAAGACATGGAGATTCGTATTCCAGAAGAAATTTTTGGAATTAAAAAGTGGGAGTGTGAGGTAGTTTCAAACGATAACGTAGCAACCTTTATTAAAGAGTTTGTAGTAAAATTACCAGAAGGCGAAACACTAGATTTTCAATCTGGAGGATATATTCAAATTGATGTACCGGTTGTAACTGTTGATTACGCAAAAGACATTGAAGTACAAGACGAGTATAAACCGGATTGGGATAAGTTCAAATTATGGGACTTGAAAATGGTTAATGATGAGCCTCAGTTTAGAGCTTACTCTATGGCCAATCACCCTGCCGAGGGAGATATCGTAATGTTAAATATTAGAATTGCATCTCCGCCATGGGATAGAGCGAAGAATGCTTGGATGCAAGTTAATCCAGGAGTTTGTTCATCTTATGTTTTTGGATGTAAGCCCGGTGATAAAGTAACGATTTCTGGTCCCTATGGAGAATTCTTCATTAAGCCAACCAAAAAAGAAATGGTTTACATTGGAGGGGGAGCTGGAATGGCACCACTTCGTTCGCACCTTTTCCACTTGTTCCATACATTAAAAACAAAAGATAGAAAAGTTTCTTTCTGGTATGGTGGGCGATCTACAAGGGAATTGTTCTACACCGATCACTTTAGAAAAATTGAAGCGGAGTTTCCTAACTTCACTTACAACATAGCATTATCAGATCCTTTACCTGAAGATAATTGGAAGGTGAAAACATCTTTAGATGATAAAGATGGTGACGGATATCAAGGATTTATTCACCAAGTATTATTAGATAACTACTTGAGTAAGCATCCTGAGCCAGAAGAAATAGAATATTATTTCTGTGGACCTCCATTGATGAATGCTGCAGTTATCAAAATGCTTGATGACTTAGGAGTTCCAGAAGAGAACATCGCATTTGATGATTTCGGAGGATAATCTAGAGGATAAGTTAAAAAGGCCAGCTGAAATTCAGCTGGCCTTTTTTGTTGAACAAACTAGGTTTTATCAATTGGAGTAATCTCTCATTTTCGCAATTACCTGTGTTCTTGAATTGACTCCCAATTTGTCGTAAATATTTTTCAAATGCGTCTTGATGGTATTCAGACTTACAAAATTTGTTTCTGCTAACTGTTTATTGGCTAATCCATCCATTACTTGAAGAATGATTTCGTATTCCTTCGGAGTCAATTGAGCAGTTGATTTTTTATTCAATTCTTCTAGTGTAATAATCTTTTGCCCCTGAGGAATATCATAATTAAACAACGCAATTTCTAGCGCAGTGAACAAATCTCGCTCATCAAACGGTTTAACAATATAACCCATTGGCCTCGTGTGCTTGGCCCGTTCTATGGTAGCCCTATCGGCATAAGAGGTGAGGAAAATAAAGGGAAATTTTTGGTTCTTTTGAATGTGATCAGCAATCTGAATTCCATCTTTGTCGCTATCCAAGTTGATATCTAATATCGCAATATCTGGATTTACAGCGCCTACTAGAGAAAGAGCCTCTTCCGCATCATAAGCCATTCCGGCTATTTCATATCCAATTTCCTTTAGCGATTCAGCAATATCTTCAGCAATTAAGGGATCATCTTCGACTATTAATATACGTTTTGGTTTTTCCATCCGGGTCTTTTTTCAGGGCTTCATTCTAGGAAGTAATAGATTTCCTATTTCTAAAGATATTCAAAATTTTGTTTTTAGGTAGCGGTTTTATAGAAGGTTGAAATAGGTTATAAACTTGTTCATTGGTCAATATAAATTTCAACCAACTTCAATGGCTCGTTTAAAGAATGGCTTTTCAGCCAATTTCAACTTTAAGCACTCCAGATTATTTTAGCCTTTTCTGCCCGAACACCATTAATCCCGTATATTTGCACAGATATAAGCAGGAGAAATTATGAGTGAAAAGAAACGTGTTTTAATTACTTCCGCCCTTCCTTATGCGAATGGAGAATTACATCTTGGTCATTTGGCCGGAGCATATCTTCCTGCTGATATTTATGCGCGTTATCAAAGATTGAAAGGAAAGGATGTC
Organism: uncultured Saprospiraceae bacterium; assembly: GCA_937928045.1. GTDB lineage: Bacteria > Bacteroidota > Bacteroidia > Chitinophagales > Saprospiraceae > JABDJM01. Next base: position 57,851 of record CALFWO010000017.1, read on the forward strand.
GCTTTTGTTTGCGGATCAGATGAACATGGCGCAGCTATTACCATAAGAGCAAAGAAGGAAGGATTGACTCCAAAGGATATTGTGGACAAATACCATGAGTTGAATAAGGAGACCTTCAAAAAACTAGGAATTAGCTTTGATTACTATCACAGAACAAGTGCAGCCTTGCACCACCAAACTGCCCAAGACTTTTTCAAGAAATTGGATAAGCAGGGAGATCAGTTTTTAAAGAAATCTAGCGAACAATATTATGATGGAGAATTTGATCAATTTTTAGCTGATCGATACATCAAAGGGACTTGTCCTAAATGTGCCCACGAAGAAGCATATGGAGATCAATGTGAAAATTGTGGTTCAGATTTATCACCTAAAGAATTGAAAAATCCTGTTTCAACATTGAGTGGTAAAACGCCACAGCTAAAGACTACTACACATTGGTTCTTTAAGTTAGATGCACATGAAGCGTGGTTGAGAACTTGGATCAAAGAAGGAAAAGTAGATGGTAAGCAATTGCATGATCCATCAAAATGGAAAAAGCATGTAACAGGGCAATGTTTGTCTTGGTTAGATAATGGCTTACAACCTCGTGCGATTACCAGAGATTTAGATTGGGGAATTCCTGTACCCGCAGAAGGTGGGGAGCATAAAGTATTGTATGTTTGGTTCGATGCACCAATAGGATATATTTCTTCAACTAAACAGTGGTTGAAAGAGAAAGGAGCAGACGAAAACGATTGGAAAAAATACTGGCAATCCGATGATGCTGAAATGGTGCATTTTATCGGAAAAGATAATATTGTATTTCATTGTATTGTATTCCCAGCGATGCTAAAAGCACATGGAGATTACAACCTTCCGATTAATGTACCCGCGAACCAATTTTTAAATTTTGAAGGTCAGAAATTTTCTAAGTCAAAAGGTTGGGGAATCGAGCAACATGAATATCTAGAAGTTTTTAAAGACTTTCCAAATAAAGAAGATGCACTTCGATTTGTATTGATTAAAAATCTTCCTGAAAACAAAGACGCGGATTTTAAATGGGATGAATTTGTAGAAAATCATGATAAGGACTTAGCTGATAACTTGGGGAATTTTATTAATCGAGTTATTGTATTGACTAATAAATATTACGAAGGAAAATGTCCAACACCTAGTGCGGCTGCAATAGAAAAAAATGAAGTACTTTTTGAAATGGCCGCAAAAATTGGAGTGGACATAGATCAATATGCATTCAAGCAGGGAATTAAGTCCTTCTTAGAATTGTCTTCCTTCGGAAATACTGATTTGCAAGATGTATCTCCTTGGAAATTATTCAAGACAGAGCCAGACTCACAAGTAATCAAAGATTGCATTTATCAAGCGTTGCAGACGGTTGGTCTTTTATCTATTTATTCAAAGCCTTTCTTGCCGTTTATTTCTGATAAAATCAGAGATCTGCTTAATCTTCCACATTTGACAAATGGAGATTTGGCGACGGAAAATTTAAATAAGGAATTGATTGCTCCCGGCCATGTAATAGGACAGCCGGAGATTTTATTCGCAAAGATTGATGATCGAAAAGATCAATCTAGAATGGAAATCGTAAATGCTCAGAAGGAGAAATTAGCAGCCATTCTTGCTGCGCAAAAGCCAAAGCAACCCGCATTGAAACCTGAAATTACTTATGATGATTTCACGAAAATGGATTTAAGAATCGGTACGATTCTTACTGCTGAGAAAGTAGAGAAAGCCGATAAATTATTGAAGTTAGAAGTAGATTTGGGATTTGAGAAAAGAACTCTAGTGTCAGGTATCGCTAAATTTTATAAGCCAGAAAATATTATCGGGCAACAAGTAATGGTATTAACGAATCTTGCTCCGCGGAAAATCCGTGGCGTTGTTTCCAAAGGAATGATATTGATGGCTGAGAATGAAAAAGGGGAATTGACCTTTGTTGCTCCAAGTAAATCTTGGGACAATGGATTTCCAGTAGCTTAATAAATTAGGAAAAATTTCTAATCGATACCGAGCAGAAAAGTGAAACCAGTTTTTTACCTAAATCCTTTTCTTCTCGTTCTTCCTCTTTGCCCGTGCATATGCTTAGCTTGACCTCTGTTGGTGAAGGCTTTTTCGAATTGTTTAATTTGATCTTTTAGCATTGGTTCAGTTACCTTTAGCTTTTTCATTTTAGCTACATACAATTTCGCGGCATTCCACTTTCCTTTTGAAGCTTGAAGATTTGCTAATTGTAGTGAGACCATTGCAGTTTCATTGTCACTTGGGAGCTCAATACTTTCTGCCTTCAATAACCATTGCTCCGCTTCATCATTGTCTTTTCTGTTCATCGCCAAGGTGCCCTTCATGATGTAATAGAAAGCGCGATTTGTCTTGTACAAGAATTTTGGGCTAGCAGTAAGATTTAGTCTTTTCTCCGCAGCTTCAAAATCTTGGGATTGTACCAATTGCGCTGTACTCTGCACGGTTCCAAGGAAGATGTAAGACAAGAGAAGACCAATTCCAATCAGGATGAAAGGAAAGCCATACCAAAATCCAAAGGCCGCGGATAGTGCGATTCCTCCAAGTATTCCTACGGCTATTCCAGCAAATTTGAGGTATATATTGATTGAAAACATGTTTCTAGTTTTGCTTTAAAGGTAGGTAGAAAATGATGGATGAGCCTGATTTTCAGTAATCAAGTTGTCAAAATTAAAGCATATTTTGTAAAGAGAGACGCTTAGATATGGGGGAAAACATTAATGTAACTTCAAGGCTTTTTCCAATTCCTCGATTTTTTCACTAAGCATAAGATCTTTGAAATTGTATTTTTTGCATTCAATCAGATACTTTTTGGATTGCTCGTGATTTCCTTGGACATAGTGAATGTGGGCTAAGTTGAGCGATGCAAAACTTTTGTCATTATCATTTCTCAATCCTAATTCCAAAGCGCTGTTGAAATTAGATGCGCCGATTTCAAGTTCCTTTTTTTGCAAAGCGAGCATCCCTTTTACAAAGTGATAGTATGATCGGTGTCTCCTAAGCAACAAGTTTGGAAAATAGGTCAGATTGATCAAGTGATCAGCTTCTTGTAATTTTCCTCTTTTTAATTTTGTAAATGCTGGTCCTACAGTGCCCAGAATAAAAAAGCTGATGATCAATACCAAGGCAGCAGTGAAAGATGGAATCGCAGCCCAAATCCCCATGAGGTAAAATAGGGCGCATCCAACTGCTAGAAACAAACCAATCAATAAAAATCGTATTCTGAAATACAGCATGTTTTTATGGTTTGATGTAATTTTCATCTGAAACGATAATTACATTATCTGCTACGGTTATTTTGTGAGCTTCTGGAAAGATAGGTTTAAATATATCGGATAGAAAAAGATCTGCTTGGTTTATTGTAAACTCGCTATTCGCTAGTCTATTGTAAAGAACTAATCCTCCAGGCTTCAATTGATTTTTTACTTGTTCCAAAAAATTAGTTTTTTCAAATTTGGTTGGAACAAGATCATCTATAAATAGATCCACGATAATCATATCGTAAAGCTCGGATGTAGAATTGATGAAAGATTGTGCATCAGCATATATCAATTGCTGTGGACTTTTTATTCTTGGCAAAATGTATTGATTCGCCAAGTCGATGATTTCTTCATCTATATCGACTCCAGTATATTTATAATTCTTTTGGAATTTTTTTTCTAACATTAAAGGAATACTGGCCATCCCGTATCCTAAAATCAAAACTTCTGCAGACGTTGGTAATCTGTCTAAATGTAAATCTTTAAAGGCCTGAAAGAAGTTATCATAAAGATCTTCAAAAGAATAAATGGCATTTTCAGTATAAAGCTGAAATCGTCCTCTGCTTAATATCAGATGCAAAGTATCATTGATTTCACTTTCTCTGGACTCAAGATGTATTTCGAAAAGATAACTGAGCCAAAATTTCCATTTGGGAATGACAGGGGTCATTTATACATCGTTGGTTTTATCCCACCTTCGAAAGTTGGTGGAGTTTTCAAAAACACTTTGCAAGATGGCTTTATCTTTATCGTCTAGTTCTTTATTTCTTCGAGCCATTACCTTTTCGGCCACTTCGCAAGCTTTGGAGAATTTGTAAGTACTGTAACCACCAGCTCCGCCCCACGCAAATGATGGAACAAAATTTCTCGGAAATCCGGCGCCAAAAATATTGGCAAATACACCGACTACCGTACCGGTATTGAACATGGTATTGATTCCACATTTACTGTGATCTCCCATTATCAATCCACAGAAAGTCAATCCTGTATTTAAGAATCTTTCTGAAGGATAATTCCAAAGACGCACATCTGCGTAGTTGTTCTTAAGATTTGAACTGTTGGTATCAGCTCCAAGATTGCACCATTCTCCCAGCACAGAATTACCTAAATAGCCATCGTGACCCTTGCTCGAGAAACCAAAAGTAACAATGTTACTAACCTCGCCTCCAATTTTTGAATACGGACCAAGCGTCGTAGCACCATATACTTTAGCACCTAGCTTAAGAACGGAATTTTCGCACATTGCCAAAGGTCCTCTAACCAAAGCGCCTTCCATGATCTCAGCATTTTTGCCAATGTAGATGGGTCCTTTAGTTGTATTCAAAGTCGCAAATTCAACTATTGCTCCTTCTTCTAAAAAAACAGGATGGTCTCCAATGGTTTGATTGCTATCACTTAGAGGTTTAGAAGTTCGTCCTTTGGTAATCATTTCAAAATCGGCCAAAAGCGCTTCTTCATTTTTAGAAAATATCTCCCAGGAATTTTTGATTCGGGTATACTCTGTGTCTTCTAATTCAAAACCATGCAATTCCTCTAGTTCTTCTTCTTCCATCAAAAGATGAAATTGACGACGTGAAAGTCTAGTCGCGATTAAGTCTCCATTTTCAAGCAACGCTTGATTGGGTTCTAATTGAAGAATTAACCTTTTAAGTTGGGCAGATGGCAGCACTGATCCATTGATTACAAAGTTGTCTTCTTCGATATTGATATCGAATTTGTCTGAAAGATAATCTTGAGTAATGAAAGAAGCTTTTCCTTCAAGGATTTGCTCCCATTTTTCGCGAATGGTCAGTATGCCAATTCTAATTTCGGCGACTGGCCGAGTATAGGTAAGTGGCAAGAAGTTTTCCCTAACGGAATCATCAAAGAGGATGATATTTCTCATAGGTCAAAAATAACAAAAGGCCCGATGATTATCGGGCCTTTTGTTAAAACGAAGTGTCAAATTTTTAAGATTTCTCTTTTCCAGCAAATTTGGACTTTGAGAATTTCTTGTTAAACTTATCGATACGTCCTGCAGTATCAACAAACTTCATTTTTCCAGTGAAAAAGGGATGAGATTTGTTAGAGATCTCTAACTTAACCAATGGGTATTCGTTACCATCTTCCCAAGTAATCTTATCTTGAGTAGGTGCACAAGATCTAGTTAAAAAAGCTTCGTCGCAAGACAAATCCTTGAAAACAACTAGTCTATAATCTGATGGATGAATATCTTTTTTCATGTCCTTTTTATTTTGGAGTGCAAAGATAAGGGTTTCATCACTTTTTTGAAAGCTTTTTTTAAGAAATTCCAACTTATTTTCAAGGATTTAGGCGGAAAGGTGTTCCGATAACGACTTCTTGATCAATCGTTCCCAATTTTGCTGCTGAGTTTTGATCGATTTGCTGTCAAATTCTCCAAACAAGGTACAAGAGAAAGCTAGTATTGACAGACCTTTCGACTTCTTTCTTAGCTCAAATTGTAAAAATGAAATGGCTGGACCTCCGAGTTGCGGAATAAGCTGACCTTTTAAAAGGAGTTGTTTTTCTTTTTCAAAGCCGATCACAGTGGCCCAAAGGAAACCGTCGTTAGGGCCAGTACTTTCTAGTAGCTTACCTCCGACCTCAAGTTCTATATTGAGATCGGAGTTGTTGCTGTAGTATCGTAAATCCCGTGGCCACCAATCGTTGACTTCAGCCGTGAGTACTTGCCAGAGCCTCAGGGGAGAGGCGGCTAGCGATTGCTCAATGCTGAAAGTCGCAGTCATGATGGTCTTCTTGGCAGTCCCCATTGTAGGTGTACTTTGCTGAGATATTTGAATCAACTCCTTTAACCATTGCTCGTACGATTTCTGGATCGGGTTCGCGTTGAGATAATTCCAACGAAATTTCCCTTCTCGACGAGTGTTGATTAAATCAGCCTTTTCTAGGATCCCTAAGTGTTTCATGACAGCATAGCGTGAGAGGTCATCAATCCTTTCACTAATCTCACCGGTAGTAAGCGGCGACTCTTGAAGTAGACTGATTATCGTCCTACGCGTGGGATCTGCCAGGGCTTTCCATATCATATTATGGAAATTTACATGTTACTAAAAGGTAACATGACAAAAGTAAGTATACTTCTGTGACTGGCAAATGTTGCAGGACATTTATTTCTAATTATTTATTTGGGTGGAATTGCAATTGCTATTTCAGATAAATAGAAGTTCCATTCAACTGAGGCGTCTCGCTCATACGATTTTCCGCAAAACGAAAAAATCGTATTTTTCTTCAACGCTTTTAGCTCGACGGTGCTCGCTTTCAAATGCTGTATGGAACAAGCGATGATGATGATATACTCCTTATCAGTCGTACGTCACATATCGCGTAGCCGTTTATTGAACATGGGTTCTTTTGGATGCTTGCGGTAAAGGCTGATTTTTTAAACGGTATAATTATATTCTATCCGGTTTGACCTCGATATTATTTTCACGTTTGTGATCTTAGCGCATAAGATTTTGTTTACCCAATAAAGTAAAGCCAAACTCCTTAACAAGGAACTTGGCTTTAAAAAACTAAAAACTTGGAATATCAGGTTTTTGAATCTTTTTGTGTTTTTAGGATCTCGTTAAGCTCCGCCAACTTAGAAATGGCTGATTCGAGTTCGGGAGCAAGTCTTAATGCTTCAAGATATTGTTCTCGAGATGCCTCATATTTAGCACGTTCCATTAGAATTTCTCCATAGCTGTCTCTTACATTTGAAGTATAGGGGAACAAGTATCTATTTAATTTGAAGACAAAATCCGCTTGCTCGAGTTTGTTCTCTGTTAATAAGACATAGCCGTAAGTATTGAGTTCAGATGAACCGTTAACTTCTCGCCGAACTTTATGGTATATGGTATTTAGGGTTGACTTGGAATCTAAAGAATCAACTGGAGTTGCTTTCAAAAATTCGTTTATTAAGGTGATTGCTTTATATCTAGGTTGATATGGATGCCCTTGTGCAATAGTTTTCAGATCTGTATCTAAATCAAAGACCGTTCGTTCAACGATTCTTCCTATTTCTTTACCTCCTTTTTGGAAAATGAAAGTGGGTACTCGATGAATATCGAGTCCGGCAGTTTCCTGATTAGGTCCTTGTTTGTATAGGCCACTTTTGTTGTGCTAAGCGATAATCTCAATATTCTTCTCAGATAAATTCATCTGTTCCCAGCACTTAACAAACTTGGGGACTAAATATTTAGTGTCCCCGCACCAAGTACCAATAAATACTTTAACTCTGATGTCCTCAAATAATTTTCCATCACTTGAAGTTAGTTTGGAGTCAAATTCATCGTAATTTTTCTTGAACCAGTCTTTATAGTCTCCACTTTTTAATTGAGAGACATCACAACTTCCCCACAAATGAGTATTTCCTTTTTTATCGATGTAAGACTGAGCGGGAAGTAAAATGGCTGAAAGAAGGAATAGACAAATAAAGTTAAGCGCTTTCATAAATTCATTTTATGTATTTTGGAATAGTGTAAAGGTATGCTTTCGATTAAAAGAAGACTGTTAATGACGGCCAAACGAGCTGTTAACTCCATTATCATAATCAATTGTTAATGTGACTATTGAGTTAAGAATGGGATTAAATTAGTCGGTAAGAATTGACTAAAATTTGGGCGAAACTGAGATCTTGAACTTGAAAATTTTATAATTTGAATCTTAATGGAGAGAAATTTTAAACCGACTTTAACTTGTAACTTGTAACTTCTGAGAATGATCACCATTGCCCGGGCCAAAAGGCGTCCTCAAAATGCTCAATGCTATAAGAATCTGCGGTCTTGAGTTGAATGGCAATGATGTCGAATCGAATTTCAGACTCATAATTGTAGGCATCTATATAGGCTAGAGCACCTTTGATAATCATCTTCTCTTTTTTGCGATTTACTTTTTCGGCCGGGGTAGGGCCGGAGGAGGTGCTTCGGGTTTTTACTTCAACAAAGACTAGAAGACCTTCTGGTGAAATGACAATGATATCCAACTCCGCTTTTTTGTATCTCCAGTTTTTTTCCAAAAACTGATAACCTTCTCTTTGCAAATATGCCAAGGCATATTCTTCTCCCAGATCACCGATTAGTTGTTTATCTGTTTTCAAGTATTTGATTTATTAGTCAAAGTAGGAAAATATCCTTAAAATTGTGTCCACTAAAGAAAGAAAGCAAGACCATGGGACTAACAAATATTTCACCCGTTAAAACGCTTGCTTGGGGTAAGTTGGCGAATCATTTTGAAAGACTTCGTACTCAGCAAATTAAAGGTTTATTCAAATCAGATAGTAAACGTTTCGATCGATTCTCTGCGAATTGTGAAGGAATGCTTTTAGATTATTCTAAAAACTTAATTGATCATGATCTTTTAGAAGATTTGTTTGCGTTGGCTAAAGAGTGTCAACTAAAGGAAAATATTGATAAAATGTTTTCTGGAGAAACGATAAATGAGACTGAAGGTCGATCAGTTTTGCATGTGGCGCTAAGAAATCGATCCGGTCGCGCCATTGAAGTAAATGGATCGGATGTAATGCCGGATATTGAAAAAGTACTGGCTCAAATGAGTGCATACTCCGAAGGGATTCGATCTGGGGAAAGGAAAGGATACTCTGGAAAAAAAATTACGGATATCGTCAATATAGGAATAGGTGGATCAGACCTTGGTGGAGTAATGGTAACCGAAGCATTGAAACCATTTCAAGCAGAGGATCTTACTGCGCACTTCGTATCCAATGTGGATGGAACTCATATTTCGGAAGTTTTGAAAAAAGTAAATCCCGAAACGACGGTATTTATTATTGCTTCTAAATCTTTTACAACACAAGAAACAATGGCCAACGCTTTTTCTGCTCGGAATTGGTTTTTGGAAAAAGTTGGAGAAGTGTCAGAAGTTAAACATCATTTTGTGGCGGTGTCTACAAACCTAAAGGCCGTCGAAGCTTTTGGTATTGATCCGGCCAATATGTTTGAATTTTGGGATTGGGTTGGGGGAAGATACTCTATAACTTCTGCGATTGGTCTGGTTGTACATTGCTTGATAGGAACCAGTAATTTTGAAAAATTATTGGATGGATTTCATCAGATGGATGAACATTTTAGAACCACTAGACTGGAAAATAATTTGCCGGTTATCTTGGCTTTGATTGGTATATGGCACAATAATTTTTTCAATTTTGAATCTGAAGCTTTGTTGCCTTACGATCAATACCTCCATAGGTTTGCCGCATATATGCAACAAGGTAATATGGAAAGCAATGGAAAATTTGTGGACCGTGCTGGTACTCGTGTAGATTATCAAACTGGGCCGATTATTTGGGGAGAACCTGGAACAAATGGACAACATGCTTTTTATCAATTAATTCATCAGGGAACTAAAATTATTCCTTGTGATTTTATCGCTACTGCGAATTCCCATAATCCAATTGGTAATCATCATCAGCTTTTATTGTCAAATTTCTTTGCGCAAACTGAAGCATTGATGAATGGAAAAAAAATGGAAGAAGTTGTTGCAGAGTTAAAAGCAAAAGGAAAATCAGAAAAAGAGATTGAGCGAATTGCTCCCTTTTTGGTTTTTGAAGGTAACCGGCCTTCAAATTCAATCTTGATGCCTGAATTGGATCCGTTTTATCTTGGTATGTTGACTGCACTTTATGAGCACAAAACATTCACTCAAGGTATAATTTGGAATATATTTTCTTTTGACCAACCTGGTGTTCAACTTGGAAAAGAATTGGCTAATAAGATATTACCTGAATTGGCTGGAAATGAAACCATAGACAGCCATGACAGCTCTACCAATGGATTGATTAATGCTTATAAATCCATGCGAAAAACTTGGTTCCTTAGTTAATTATTCATGACTGGCAATACTGATAACCATTCCTATTACAAATATCTTACATGGGGTATTCTTTTGACTGGAATTATATTGAGAATTGTCGTTTTTCTTCAGAATCGATCGCTCTTTATTGATGAAGGCGCATTGGCATCACAGATTGTGTCCAAAAACTTCAGTGCTTTTTTCGAGCCTTTGAGTTATCAATTTTCCCCACCTATTTTTTCTTGTTTGGTAAAAAGTTCCACCCTTTTATTCGGAGCAAATGAATACGCCCTTCGCTTGGTTCCACTGCTGGCTGGAATCATAACTTTACTATTTTTCGCCAAGCTAATATTTCATTTATTTACTCCAAAAATTTACCTTTTTTCGTTGGCCGTCTATTCTTTTACAATACCATTTATTCATTATTCGACAGAGTGCAAGCAGTATAGTACAGATGTATTGATTACAACAGTTTTATTGTGGTTGTTTTATAAATATTATAAAACAAGATTACGGGGAAAGGAGTTGTTGCTTGCAGGCGTTTTAGGAATTGTCTTGGTTTGGTGCTCTATGCCCGTTGTTTTTACGCTATTTGGCTTAGGGCTCTATTGGTTGTATCAGGCCTATCGTAAGAATGATTTTAAGCAGTTGGTTAAGCTATTGTTTATTTGTCTAACTTGGTTGATTAGTTTTACCATTTACTTCTTCCTAATTTTGAAAAAGGATGCAGGTATTGGTTCTTTGGTCAAGTACCATACTGATTATTTTTTTCCATTGTTGCCAACTAGTTTTACTGAAATTTATAAAGCCTTGGGATTATTGATGAGCTTCTTAAAGACAATTTTAAGAGCTACCGTTTTGTCCCAACTTCTTGGATTAGCTTTATTTGTAGCAGGTATTATCCAACTTTGGAAATCCAATAAGTCATTGCTTATTCCTTTGTTCATTCCTATTTTAAGTTGCATTATCGCTTCTGGAATCGGATTGTATTCCTTGATCCCAAGAATGATATTGTTTGCGATGCCATTGGTTATATTAATATTGACTTATGGTGTTAAATTTATTTTTAATAAATGGCCTTATCGTGGAGTAGGAATACTATGTATCTTGATGGTCGTCGTTCTAATAAATATAGATACCTATAAATATTTTTTCAAACCATTTCAGAAAGACGAGATTCGACCGGTTATAGAGTATGTGCGTGAACATCAAAAGGAAAGTCATTCAGTGTTTGTACATCATTTAGGAATTACTGCATTTCAGTTTTATCAATACCATCACGAATCTAAATCTTCTTTTGAATTACAACGGGTAACTGAGAACAACTGGAAGGATAAGTTGAAAAATTCTGCGGCGAATCAGCCACTTCCTTGTTGGTTAATCCTAACCCATTTGAATCCTCAAGAGTTAGAGGAAGTTGTCAATGAGTTTGAGAAGTATGGAAGTATAGCAGATGAATTTAAATCAATAAATTCATCTGCTATATTGATTAAGTAGTAGGTGGCTTTCCAATGTCTCCTAGGCATTTTTCTGGTACACCAAATGCAGCCACAAGTTCAGCTGCGTTTACTCTTAAATCTGAACATAAGCGATCCACTGCTTTGCGAATGGCTTTTGATTTGTTAGGATGAAAATATCCTTGCTCTAAGAACCAACCGCGGTTTTTCTCTAGTGCCGAAAGGGCATATAAATCTTTGACAGGTGTCAAAAATTCTCTTGATGCCGGGTCCATTTTGTCCAAAGCTTTTATAAAAGCGGTCAATACTTTTCGTTCCACATAAGCATCTGCCAATTGCAACATATGAGTTTGGCATTTTAGGAATGCTTCGTAGGAGTCAATTTTCTTTTTGATGTATCCACGCATTCTTGTGCTTACACTATAAAGCAAATCTTTTTCTCTGTATTTGAAAGCAGCTATCTGGAATTCTGAATCAATCAAATGTGAATGATCTGTTTGTCTAGTTGAAATTGGATTTCTTTCAGAAATATTTGTAGTCACTTGATTGACCAACATTCTTAACACCGCTCTGAATCCTTCGTCGTGAAATTCCTGACTAAATTCAGAAAGAATTCCTTTAGCAACTAATTGCATCAATACCGTATTGTCTCCTTCGAAAGTGGTGAATATATCAGAATCTGCTTTCAAGTCTGAAATTCTATTTTCCCACAAATATCCTTTCCCGCCACAGGCTTCACGACATTCTTGCAATGCTTCTGTAGTAAACCAAGTAGCATAGGATTTCATTCCGGCCGCTAGGGTTTCTACGTAGCGCACATCTTCTTCCTTGTCTTCTAAATATCTTTTGGCTAGATAATCTAAGCCAAAGTTTAGTGCATATGCTTTTGCTAACAATGGCATTAACCTTCTTTGATGAGAAGGATAGTCCAGAAGTAAGGTTTCTTTTAGTCCTGGCTTTGGAGCAAATTGTCTTCTTTTTAAACTGTGATTTATGGCTACAGTTAGGCCAGTTTTAGCGGCACTTAATCCTGCACGTGGAACACAAACTCTACCACCTACTAAAGTGCCAAGCATTGTGAAAAATCTTCTTGCCGGATTTTTTATAGTGCTAGTATAGTTTCCATTTTGATCAATATCTCCAAAGCGATTTAACAAATTCTCTCGAGGTACTCGAACTTGATCAAACCAAATTCTTCCATTGTCAACTCCGTTTAATCCAACTTTGTAACCACAGTCTTCAATTCGAACACCCGGCAACAGTTGATGTTGATCATTTCGAATAGGAACCAAGATCGCATGGACTCCTTCGTTTTTACCATTGACAATTAATTGTGCAAAGACAGAAGCCATTGTACTGTCCATCGCATTACCAATATATTCTTTGCCGTCATTGTAAGTTGGCGTATGAATGATTATTTCATCGGTATTCGCTTCATAAGTCGCTGTGGTTTGTAATTCTCGAACATTGGAACCATGTCCAGTTTCGGTCATTGCAAAACATCCTGCAATTTCAAGTGTGCCTGTTTTTGGAAGGTATTTTCTTTGTTGGGATTCGTTACCTAAATTGTAGATACTTCCGCCGAACAATCCAAATTGAACACCAAATTTTATTACCAAACTTAGATCGTGAAATCCTAGTGTACTGAAAACACCAATGTAATCTGCCATATTTCCCCGGCCTCCGGCAAATTCAGGATAAGACATCGAGCCATACCCTTGTTTCGCCATTTCTTTGCACCAAGTCATTGTTCTTTTGCGATTGGCTTCTTTACCGACCGGATAGTCTATTTCAAATGCTGGATCTTGAATCAATCTTCTGACCTTTTCTGAGGTCTCATGAAAATCTCCATCGAGTATTTTTTTAATCGTTTCAGTTCTGTCTGAAACTTTAACTGGTTTGTCTTCAAAGTTGACCTCGGGGAAAATTGTTCTAAGTGTATGAGGAGGAATTGTTCCTAGCGTCTCTTCTAATTCCATAATGGCTTGTCTGGTCTGCTTATCTTCCCATTTTATAGAATCAGATTCTCCTGAGCTTTTTTTCGCCATTTCAATTCCAAGAGAAGAGAGCGCATTTTTTTCTTTGTTGCTGATATGACTTGCATTCGACTTCAAGATTTTCACCCATTCGGCGAATAATTCAGGTGAAGGAGGGTTTGTGGGGTCAGACCATGATTTTAACAATTTTTTGTCAGCATCAGATAAGTGTGTAAGCTCTTGAATTTTTTTGGCGGCTAGCGCTACTTCAGAAGGACTTAAAATGTTATCAGACCATCCCACATAATAAAGTGGGAGCAGAGATAGCACTCCAGGGGAGTATTTCTTGTGAATCTTATTCATTCCGAAAAATAAGGCTAATAGTGGTTTATTGATAATCAAATTGTATAAAAAGGTAAGGCCATCTCAAGAGATGGCCTTGTTGCAAGAGACAACTGAATTATATAAGGGGGAAAAATCCAGTTGAGATGTTCTTGAAGTTATAATTTTCTTCTTTGTATTACGCTTCGTTTATTTAATTGATGCATAATTTGGCGATTATCTGATCCGTACGTATAGATTTTATCTATCTAGATGAGACATCGCAATATGTCCAATGCAAGTATTAGGCCAAGTTTTAATATGTTGAATTGGAATTAATTGAACTTGAAAACGCAGAATATTTAGCTGCACGGCTAGGATTCGTTGGAAATTATTGACTCGCGCAGTCTATGGCTAGGGAATACTAATTTCAAGCGGTGCATCAAGATACTCAACGGGTTGATCAAACATCGAGATATCTTCGGTGAGTTTAGTGTTCGTGATTTCTGTTGTGAATTGCTGTGGATTTGGAGTGGGCTGCAGGAATAAGGCCACTGTAGAAAGCATAAAGCAGAAAAGAGCAAGTACAGGCTTCATAATAAACAATTTAATAGTGCATAAAATGGTCAAACCAATCTACATTGGTTCTACTGGTCAAGCATGGTTAAATTGTACTTTTCGATTACGTTGATGAGCTTGGAAGCATAAGCTGGATCGGTAGCGTATCCGGCTTTTTTCAAGCCATGAGCCCATTTTTTGTAATCCTTTCCATATAGAGGTAATTTACTATACCGAGGGTTGCATAAGAGTTCAGAATGTGCTCTCCAACTCTCCCAAGCTGAATCAAAAACTCTAAACATATCATATTTATTGTCATCGGCGTAGTTTTTACAAGTACATCCAAGACATTTCGGCTTACATTTTATTCCAAAGAAATTATTGCTCCCTGCAGCCAAAACGGATTTACCAGCTTGAGATTCGATAATGGCTTGGCCCATCTTAATGCTGGCAGGAATTCCATATAGCTTCATTTCTTTTCTCGCAGTGGCTTCAAATCTTCGCACAAAGCCTTGAACATCAGGATTTTTTAAAAGGGCAGGGGAGATCGGGCTTAGATCTTTGGTACGCTCTTCTGCTTCGGTCACCTTCAATGTTTTTTCTTCCTCCTTAACTTCCTCTTCTTCAATATGGCTAGGAATCAACAATGCTCCCTTTCCCAAAGGATTGTTCATATCTATAGAAAAGCCCAAACCCTTGCCTAAGAGCAAATAGGCGACTAATCCTAAGATTGTAATCTTTCCCCAAGGCAATCTTCTTATCCAAGGAGAATCACGCCATACACCTTTTCCAAAAGACAATAATCCAGTTACTAAGGCCCAAGTCACTTGAATCGTTGATCTGATTAAAGTGAAAATGAAATGGAGCAACTTTCCGAGGATTTGAAATACTTCGTCCGATTGTATAATTCGCTGAAATCGACTCTGAGCAGCCATTGAATTCTCAATTTCTAAAGGAATATTGTACTTAGATTTATACATATCTGGTTGTACTTTTTGTTTTACGAAAGCAAATATAAAACAAGATGTTTATTAAAGCAACTATTTGTGAATAAAATATAACTAATATGAAAATATGCTTGTGTTTTATTCCTAATATGAAGTCAATAGCCAGAATACTTTAATGGATAATTTTTGTTATTTTTAAGAGTCCTAGGAAGTGGAATATTTTTTGCCATGAAATGAAAGAAATATCCCCCACAGATCGTTTCAGAAAAAACATAGAAAATGAAGTCTAAACTATTAGTCGCCGGGGTACTATTGAGTCTCCCCATCTTATTCGGAAGCTGCCGTTCTTGTAAAGGCGGAGGTTGGTATGGAGATCGCAACTTGAACATTGATCAAGTACAATGTGATGTAGAAATGGATAAAGACGCTATAAAGGAGTTTGAATAAACCCTTTGAATGCGTTCCATTTAGATAGTTGAATTCGCCATGAGCTGATTCAACTATTTTTTTTGTCCTAACGAAAATGATCAACCATTCATTAAAATTTCACTTTTGATTACCTTCGCCCCACATCAAATGATATCAACGTGGGATTATTATCTGGAAAAATTGCATTGATCACTGGAGGTTCTCGAGGAATCGGAGCAGCCATCGTTAGAAAATATATTGCTGAAGGTGCAAAAGTGGCTTTCACTTACCGTTCTTCTTCTGCTAAATCAGATGCCTTAGTCGCAGAACTAGGTACAGCTGAAAATATAAAAGCTTATCAATCAGATGCAGCTTCTTATGAATCCGCCGAGACATTGGTAAAAGAAGTAATTGCGGATTTTGGTCGGATCGATATATTAATCAATAATGCTGGAATCACACAAGATAACTTGATGCTTAGAATGAATGAAGAGGCGTGGGATGCAGTGATTCAAACCAATTTGAAGTCGGTCTTCAATCTTACCAAGCACATCATGCGCCCGATGCTCAAACAAAGAGCGGGATCTATTATCAATATGTCTTCTGTCGTTGGCGTTTTTGGAAATGCTGGGCAAGCAAATTATGCGGCATCCAAAGCGGGAATTCTAGGTTTTTCCAAAAGTATTGCAAAGGAAGTTGGTTCTCGGGGAATCAGATGTAATTCAATCGCTCCAGGATTTATCGCGACAGAGATGACCGATGAATTGGATGAAAAAACCAAGGAAGCTTTCCTTGGCGGAATTCCTTTGAAGCGTTGGGGAGATGCCAGTGAAGTTGCTGATGCTTGCGTTTTCTTAGGATCTGATATGTCCAAATATATTTCCGGCCAGACCTTAAGTGTTTGCGGTGGATTGAATTGCTAGCAAGTACTTTTCGCTACGCTTAAAAATAAATTTGATTTGGGGAAAACATTGAAGGTGATCAACGCTAGTGTTGATTGATATCACCTTTGAAATGATCAACATGGACCAACAACTTTTGATTGATGTATTGGGCTGGGCAGGGGGAATCGCCTTGGTTATTGCCTTCGGATTGAATAGCATGGGAAAGATTAAAGCGCAATCCAAGCCTTATCAACTATTAAATTTATTCGGTGGCATTGCACTAATTATCAACACTGCCTACTACGGTGCTTTTCCTTCTACTTTTGTAAATGTAATCTGGGTTTTTATTGCCTTGGTAGCGCTCTGGAAAATATTCAGTAATTAGAATATTGCTGAGTTATTCCACCCAAACACTTATCTCTTCT
Organism: uncultured Saprospiraceae bacterium; assembly: GCA_937928045.1. GTDB lineage: Bacteria > Bacteroidota > Bacteroidia > Chitinophagales > Saprospiraceae > JABDJM01. The sequence continues at coordinate 74,912 of CALFWO010000017.1, forward strand.
AATTCTTTTCTTTTCAATTCAGGAACCATGGCATCATCTGCTGGGTAGCCAACTGGAATTAAAAGAAAGGGGCGTTCGTTGGCTGGACGATCCAAAATCTTTTGTAAGAAATTAAGCGGACTTGGTGTGTGGGTCAAGGAGACTAAGCCAGCATTGTGAATGGCTGTTAATAAAAAACCAGATGCCAATCCTACGGATTCATTCACGTAATAATTTTTCTTTTTAACACCGTCTTCTACATCGTGGACTTTCTTAAACACAACGATTAGCCAAGGAGCGATTTCAAGAAAAGGCTTTTGGTCATCGGTTCCAAAGACCTTTAAATCTTCGAGCCATTCTTCGCTCATCCTGCCATTGTAATTTTCGAATTCTTCTTTTTCTGCAGCCGCGCGAATCTGTTTCTTAATTTCAGGATTTGATACTGCGACAAACGTCCAAGGTTGTTTATGCGCACCAGAGGGAGCCGAGCTTGCAGTTAATATTAACTGCTCAATTACTTCTTTAGAAACTGGCCGGTCAGAGAATTCTCTAACGGATCTTCTGGTGTCCAACTCTTGATAAAATGTTTTTGCGGCCTTGGTAGTTTCTTCCGCTGAGTATCCTTTGGTTTTATAATGGATCATTTTTTTCTAATTATAAGTCTCCCAATTGTGGTCGAATGACAATGTCTTCTACAACAGCCGAAGGACCTAGGTTATATGCTGCAATGATGGTATCCGCAATATCCTTAGCGTCCATCAATCTTTCCTTCGGCAAATCTACACCATCCCAGCTAGCAGACCATGTTGCACCGGGCATAATGGAAGACACTTTGATGCCTTTTGTTAGTAATTCCGCTCGCAACACTTTTGAAAAGCCAAGCAAGGCAAATTTTGAAATGCTATAAGAGCCTCCGTTTGGATAAGCCATAAAACTGGCGATTGAACACATATTGAAGATATGACCTTTGGATTCCATCAAAGGCAATATTGCTCTAGTCATGTAGTAGGCGCTGTATAAATTCGTTTCGATCTGAGATTCCAAAGTGCCATCAGCTTCTTTGGTGATGTCTCCTGGAAGAAAGATTCCCGCATTGTTGATCAGAACATCAACCTTGGTCCAACTTCCTTTGATAAATTCTGCGAATTTCAAAACTGCTTCTTTTTTGGACATATCGGTAGAAAGTACATGGAATTCTTGGTTTGGATATTTTGAGTTCAAAGTTTTTTTGAATCCATCGAGGTCAGCTTCGTTTCTGGCGTTAAAAGCAATATTGGCCCCCATTTCAGCAAAGGCTTCTACAGTTGCTTTTCCAATGCCCTTGGTGGCTCCCGTGATGATCACATTCATATCGTTGAATTTTGGGAAAAATAAAGAATTTATCAAGAGCGCTCGAATTTTTGCTTTGAATAAATCTAGTATTCATGAACTTCATATCTTTATTATGGTTAAAGTACCTGGAATAAAGGATTTCTCTGAGATTCCCTTATTTTTGCCTACTCTTTGAAACACGCTGGCTTTCCTTTGGGGTGAGTACGGTGAAAAACGATTATCGCACTAATTGCATGGGATTAAATTTCTTTTACCATTTCGGTCGATATCTTCAGATGATGAGGACTGCTTTTTCTAGACCGGAAAAGTTCTCCATGTATTGGAAAGAAACTACTCGTCAGATGATTGACATAGGGGTAGGCTCTCTGATAATCGTGATTTTGATATCGGTTTTTATGGGGGCAGTGACTGCCGTTCAATTTGCCTACCAGCTTCAAGATAGTTTTGTTCCAAAATATTATATCGGATATGTTACTCGTGACATTACGATTATTGAATTAGCTCCTACGATTACCTGCCTGGTCTTGGCTGGGAAAGTAGGTTCAAATATAGCCACCGAATTAGGGGGCATGCGTCAGAAAGAACATATTGATGCCATGGAAATCATGGGTGTTAACACAGCTGCTTATCTCATTATGCCTAAATTGTTGGCAGCCTTGTTTGTAGTACCCTTATTGGTATGCGCAGCGGCACTGGTTGGTATTACTGGTGGTTACCTTTCTACAGTTCCTGCTGGTTGGATTACTGATCAAGAATATATTAGAGGAGCTCGAACATTTTTTGAGCCTTACTATGTTTTTATGATGTTCGTCAAGGCGGTTGTTTTCGCGATGATTTTGACCACGGTACCAGCCTTTCAAGGGTACAATGTAAAAGGTGGATCAATTGAGCTAGGACAAGCAAGTACGCAAGCAGTGGTCTACTCTGATATTTTGATCTTGCTCGCAGATTATCTTATTGCCGTAATTCTTGCGATATGATCAAGATCAAAGACATCAAAAAATCATTTGGAGATACTGCTGTACTCAAAGGCATTTCTACCACTTTCGAAGCTGGGAAGAATAACTTGATTATTGGAAAGTCCGGAGCTGGTAAAACGGTATTGCTAAAGTTGTTGGTTGGACTTTTTGAGCCGACATCTGGGGATATCTGGTATGGAGATCGCAGCTTTAGCGATATGGACAAAAACCAGCGGCGTACACTTCGAATGGAAGTTGGGATGTTGTTTCAAGGAAATGCCCTATTTGATTCGATGACAGTAGAAGAGAACATTAGATTTCCATTAGACATGTTTACAGATCGAACGGCTGAGGAAAAGCTAGAGCGTGTAAATTATTGTTTGCAAAGAGTGAGTCTTGAAAATGCAAATCATAAATATCCGTCAGAGATTTCTGGTGGAATGCAAAAAAGAGTAGGGATCGCACGCGCTATTGTTTTACAGCCGAAATATTTGTTTTGTGATGAGCCGAACTCAGGATTGGATCCTAAGACCGCATTGGTGATTGACGAATTGATTCAGGACATTACTTATGAGAATAACATCACGACGGTTATCAATACCCATGATATGAATTCGGTAATGGGAATTGGTGATAATATCATTTTAGTCCATCAAGGGCAACTGGCTTGGCGAGGCAATAAATCTGAGGTACTCGCCTCGGAAAATGAATTACTTCAAGATTTTATTTTTGCTTCTCCCTTTTTACAACAATTGAGAGACGCAGCGCTTAAAAGGTAGTGCGATTATTAGTATTAATGAGTTCCTTGATTTTAGGTCTGAGTTATAGTTTAAAAATATAAGCAGTCTGGGCACAACTAGAAACTAGATGCTAGGCTGGCCATTTCTCTCATCTGTTGGTATTCCGTAAAGTTGTTATTTGAACCTGCTGATTCACCTGCAGGAGCTTCATAGGTTATTGGTGCCTCGTTGGCGTCTATGTTTAAAGAGAAATTTACTGGTGGTTGAGAAAGCGCGATGGATAAGAATGACACAAGGGCCATAATGATAGTGCATAGGAAAAATAACTCCATGGTATTACTGTAGGTTTTCGTTTAAAAATATTTGGTTTCTTAAGGAGTGTGTTGTAGATCCTAGCTGGGGAATTTCCCTTAGCGTTTGTTTCTGGGCTCAATAAAAGGCCATTTTCTGGATGCAGCAAATTTCTCTCAAAATTGCTGTGACAAGGCTGAAACCCTTGTATTTACTGGGTTTTTTGATGTTTTATGTTGCACTAATTTTGAAGTTATTTTCAAAATGTGCTGATTTTTGAGAAAACGGATTCTTAGAAAAAGGAAACGGTATATTATTAAAATTTTATATGTGTTCTCAATTTGGTGCTTGACAGCAAAAAGCGAAAAGTGTGACAAAAAGTATTATTAAAAAGTTTAATGTGATTGCGATTTAAGCTATGAATTCAGAGAATATAATTTTGGGTAGGTCTTTTTGCGTTTGGTTTGTCTTTAACGTAGCGACCAGTATGGATTCCGAAGGAATCAATAAAAAAAGGCGTCTAATGAATATCTTTACAAAAATCAAAACTCAAGCAGTATAATGAAACAAGTTTTTTCTTTATCCCTCGTCCTTTTCGCTTTGCAAATACAAGCGCAGAATTTCTATGATTTAAATTCCATCCAAACAATTGAAATCACTTTTGCTCAGTCAAATTGGGATCAAATATTGGATGCTCAAGCAAATGGCAATGAGGACTATACTATGGCTGAGTCAGTAACGATCAATGGGACTGTAATGGATAGCGTTGGTGTAAAGTTCAAGGGCAACAGTACTTACAATGCGAATCAGGCCAAGAATCCTTTCCATATAGAATTGGATACTTATAAAGATCACGAATATGATGGTTACACAGATATTAAGTTGAGTAATGTAGCGAAAGATCCTTCTTTTTTGAGGGAGGTTTTGTCTTATCAAATATTGCGTAAATACATGCATGCGCCATTGTCTAACTATGCAAATGTTTATGTTAATGGAACATTGATTGGATTGTATAGCAATAGTGAGTCTATCACTCGGAAATTTGTGGATAGTCGGTTTGGTTCGAAGAACAACACCTTTGTTAAATGCAATCCTCCGGCGGGAGCTGGCCCAGGGTCTAATGATTACCCAAGTTTGGAATATTTAGGAAATGATAGCACTGCCTATTATGATGCTTATGAGTTGAAATCTGATGAAGGTTGGGATGAACTTATTGAATTGTGCAATGGTCTGGAAAATGATATTGCTAATATTGAAGAAATTCTTGATGTAGATCGCTCGCTTTGGATGTTGGCTTGGAATAATGTTTTGGTAAATTTAGATAGCTACATTGGAGGCTTTAAGCAAAATTACTATTTGTATCGCGATGACAATGGTCGGTTCAATCCAATCGTTTGGGATTTAAATGAATCCTTCGGTAGATTCAGTATGACGGGGGCCGGCAATCTTCAAAATACTACAGCGAAGCAGCAAATGTCTCATTTATTGCATGAGAATGATGATGGTTTTCCTTTGATTCAAAAGTTGTTGAGTGTTCCAATGTATAAGCGGATGTACCTGGCGCATTACAAAACCATCTTATTGGAGAACTTTGACAACGACTCTTATCATGACACTGGATTGATTTTTCAAGAATTGATTGATGCATCAGTGCAAGCCGATAATAATAAATTTTTCACCTACAATAACTTTCGAGACAATTTAGAATCCGATGTAAATGCTGGAGGAGGCCCTGGTGGAGGAAATACACCGGGAATAACAAATCTGATGGACGGTCGAAACGACTATTTGTTGGGGCTGTCGGATTTTATACAAACAGAGCCGAGTATCAATGCGATTGAATTTTCACCAGCGCCTGTTTTGAATGAAACTTTTACGGTGACCGTTGCAGTTGAAGATGGGAGTCGAGTTTATTTTAGTTATCGTTCTGATACAGAAGACCCATTTGTTAAATATGAAATGTTTGATGATGGAGCCAACAACGATGGTGGGGCGAATGATGGTGTATTTGGGTTTAGTTTGACAGTACAATCGACCATAACAGAATATTACATTTATGCAGAGAATGACAATGCTGGAAAGTTTTCTCCAGTTCGAGCAGAGCATGAGTTTCACATTTTGAATGCCACAACAGGAATAGTAACCATGGGTGACTTGGTGATCAATGAATTCATGGCTTCCAATGATGCATTTATTGCAGATCAAGATGGAGAGTTTGAAGATTGGATCGAGTTGTATAATAATGGTACCGAGACCATCGACCTTGAAGGCTATGCATTAAATGATGAAAACGATCAGACCAATGCTTGGACATTTCCAGCTGGTACATCCATTGGACCAGACGAATATATAATCGTATGGGCTGACAATGATGAAGATCAAGATGGCCTTCATGCGAGTTTCAAACTTTCGGGTGACGGAGAAATAATATTGCTTTGGGATGCTGCTGGAACACTCATTGATGAAATCAGTTATGGTGAACAGGAATCGGATATTTCTTTTGGCCGTTTCCCGAATGGAACGGGAAGTTTTCAAACCATGTCGCCAACTTTTAATGAAGAGAATATTGGTGCTGTAGGAACTTCAGGACCGTTAGAATCATCTATCAATTTGTCCGTATTTCCGAATCCTACACAATCTTCTTTTGCAGTCGTCATTGATAATCTTTCTGGAAAGGAACAGCAAGTTCAAGTATTTAACTTGCAGGGAGTATTGATGTATGATGGTGTTTTCTTGGAGAAAACATTGATTGACATTAAAGCTTGGGCTTCCGGGATGTATGTAGTTTCTGTTGCTGGGGAAAATATGCGCTTGGTTAAGTTGTAGTGGAAATAAAATCACCCAATAGGGTCCAAAAACACTAAGCATAAATTTGTTCGTTTATTTGGGAAATTAGCGTCATGATTGTCAAATAATTCTAAGACAAAAGATTTTAGAATCTTGTACTTTGGTGAAAAGAATAAAAGGGAAATTGGCATAGAGTGGCTTATAAATCATTACTTTTGCGTTTCGATGGAAGCCCGGGTGCTGAAATTGGTAGACAGGCATGTTTGAGGGACATGTGTACAACGTACGTGGGGGTTCGAGTCCCCCTCCGGGCACACTTATTTTTCGTATCTTATTGGAAGTGAGTGTAATATACGAAGAGTTTGGGGTGGTCCCGTAATAATCCCGTAAAAAATATTTCGAAAATTAGTATTCGAAAATTTCTTCTCATTTCCTTTGTCTAACCCGTTGTTTAAGAGAATCAAGCAAAGCATCAACTGCTTACATATCCAATTAACATGCAATTTTCTAAAGCCTTGAGTTAGAACGAACTTATTACCTTGCAATATCAAATTTTTTGAGTAGCAGTAAAGTAAGAGACCAAAAAATCTAGTATCCAATTATTAAATGGAAGCGTAACTTTCTTTAGCCGTGTTAACTATCAATTACAAATAATAATAAGACTTTTACGTAATACTACGAATTCAAGATTGATATTAATTTGAAATTCAAATTGGTGAATGGACTATCTCATAACATCAAGATTACTTTGGCATTAATGTTGTCTTAACAAATTACCCTCATTAATATTATTTCTTTACGCTTAGATTAAGTCTATGATTACGATCAAAAGAGCAATGGCCACATTGCTACTATTAGGTATTTGTTTGTCCTATTTAACGGCTCAATTAGATTTAGGACTTCCACCAGTTATTATTAATGAAATAGGGTACAATTCACAGAATGACAAAACCTATATCGAACTCCTTGTTTTAGGAAATGGAATTCCAACTCAATCTCAAGAGAATTTGACTCAATGGTCAAACACCAATGGAATTGAACCAGAAGAAATTTTAGATTTAGAAGGTTGGACAATTGACAATTATACCGATGGAAATGAGGAGGATAATTATTTGATTCAATTTGGATCAAGGTTTTCCCAGATAAAAGCGGGTTCAATAATTATCATTTATGATCATGAAAATCCGTTTGACGAACTAACAGATTTGAAAAAAGCTATTGATAACAATACATTAGAGAATGTATACTTGATTCCATTGAAAAGTAGAGCAATAGAGATTGTAGACGTTAAAGATGCCCAAATTGTTTCTGGTAGGAGCGACTTAAATTGGGGGAATACATTGGGCTTAACTAGGGCGAATAATGGATTGTTCTTGGGAAATTCAAGAGGCCAAATAGTAAACGGAATTGCTTGGGCAAATAATCGCAATCCATATGGACAGCTTTCAGGAGTAACAAATTTAGGAAATGCTTTACCACCAAGTGGGCTTAATATTTCAGCAGGAACTTTGTGTCCAAGTGACATTCATGTTCAAGTCGCTTTGGTTGGTACACCAGGAACAACAAATAATCAGGGTAATGCAAATTCAAATGGTAGTAATACAAGTTTTTCTATCGCTTGCAGTTCCAACAATTCTTCAAGCGCTGTTCCTGAAGGTCGTATTGACTTTATAGAAGGAGTTAGTCCCTATTCTGTTCAAGTAAAGAATTCTTCAGGTGTCGTAATATTTGACGAGACTATATCAACGAATTTTGTCATTGTTTCAGGAGAATACGGGGAAAGTTATACTGCCAGAGTAACAGATGGTCGAGGGTGTAAGGAAAATTGTAGTTATAATCTTCCCAATGATTCAGAACAATCTTCTATTTGTGAAGGTAAAGGAACGTTAATTGGAGAACCTTCAGAAGAAGAATGTTTCAAATGGGTTCCGACTTTGGGGTTAGAAGATCCAAATTCCACCGAGACTTTGGCTAGTCCAGAAGAAAGTACAACATATACACTAATTATTTCTGATGGTTGTGGTCTAGTAACTTCCAGACATGAGTATCAAGTGAATGTTGAACCACTTCAAAATGTCGAAATATTATCCCAACCTAGTCCAGCCGTAGTCTCTGTTAATAATGTAGTCTTATCAGTTTCAGGAAGCTGGGAATCTTTTGAATGGTCGCCAAGTGGAAGCACTCCAAACAATCATGAAACTTTTACTATAACTCAAAACGATTTTAACAATGGACTTCAAGGAAATTCAAGAGACTATTATGTGGTTGTTACAGATATTAATGGCTGTACCAACCAAGCTTCAATTTCTGTCGGTTTAGATTCTGACGGCGACGGTGTTTCTAATGATGAGGATTGCGATCCGAATAATCCTGCACTATATATTGATTCAGATGGTGATGGATTTTGTGATGAGAATGATTGCGATCCATTTGATGCGCAGATTGGCGGAATTGGGGGTAGCTGTAATGATTATAATGTAAGTACTTTCAATGATGTAATTATAAATTCGGATTGTGATTGTGAGGGAACTCCAGAAGATACGGATCCGTGTGAAGGAGACGATCAGGATGGTGATGGAATATGTGATTCAGACGATGACTATCCATACAATGCCTGTTTGCCTGTTAATACTGATTCTGATGGCGATGGGATTTGTGATGGAATGGATTGCGAACCAAATAACTTTGATGTTAGTTATTTTATTGGACAATCATGCGATGATAATAATGCCAGTACAATTGAAGACCAAATAACTGAAGATTGTATTTGTCAAGGGTTTCCTGACCCCAATAATCTATGTAATGGCCAAGATCAAGATGGTGATGGAATTTGTGATGATATAGATCCTGAAGTTAATGATCCTTGTAATGGATTAAAGGTTAAAATTGAAGGAGAGTTAACTCTTTGTGGGAGTAAGAAAGTTACGACTTTGAATGCAGAAATTGAAGGAGGAATTCCGCCATTTCAAATAAATTGGAGTCATGATGTTGACGAGGGAAATAACGAATCAGTTGTTGTAAGTTATTCTGAAGGTACTATCTCCGTAACCATAACTGACATGCTTAATTGTCAGGTTTCAGCAGAAGTGGAATTAGAATACTATCGATATTGCGATGATGTGCCATGCCAAGTCAATTTGCCAGAATTTAATGCAGCAAATTTATTTCCTGAAAATCATTTTTCTCAAGTAGCCTCCCGATCAATAAATGATTTTAATTGTGATCTTATAGGTGATTGTTCTTTGAGCAGCAACAACACATGTGCTTATGAATATGTGCCACTAGAGTATAATCCAGCTAATACTTGTATTTCTTCATTAAGTCCATTAGAAGATTTGGTAAATGGTATAGATTTTATCATTAGTCAGTTAGAAGATCCAAACTATCCAGGTTATACAGGTTCCTTAAATAGGACAGGTGTTGTTGTTATTACAAGTTCTGAATTTTTGTGTGAATGTGAGATCACAGCAGATGAGATAATTGAACAATTTTTTACTGATGTTGATCCGTCGGAAGTAGGAATATGGATTAATTTCCCATCCCCTAATCAAGGAATACCTTTTGAAGCACATGCAATTGGTTTTGATCCAGTAGAATTTAATGTACAAAGACTTTTTGATCCTCAAAATTTTCAAGAGGATGTTAGACCACGAGCGGGAAGAATACATCCGTCTCAAGCTCGTTTGATTCAACCAGGTTTGGGAGGTAAAGATTATCGTGGAACCAAAATTGAAGGGGTGTCAGATTATACTGCTCTAGACCCAGAAGTAATTGATATCATCAAACAAAATGTGGAGAAAGCAAATAGCAGATATGGTCTAGGGATCGAATTTGTTTTAAGTACAGAGTGTATGCCTATCCATGATAAAAATGAGAATGTAATTGGTTCGTCACTTGAACTTGCTAATACAGCTTACGAAAATAATACCTCCACAGATCTAGTAATATGGATTCATAGCGGGAATGGTGGAATCGTGACTTTTGATGCTAAGTTTAATCGAGAAGTGATATTTACACATAATGGAGAATCTGTTGATCTAGTCGAGAATTTGAAAGACAATATTTTTCACAACGCATATGCTGATCTTGCTTCTATAGAAGACAGTAATGTTCAACCGTCATTAAGCGAAGATGACGAAGTGGAGATAGGAAGTAATGGAGATGAAAGTGTATGGTATTTCGGACTTAGGAAGGGTGATGAATACAAATCAGAGAATAATTTTTTCGGAATTGCTAAAGCAACAGCTGGAGTTGGTATTGAAACAGTTACAACTGGGGAGGTTAATGAAAGAGTTTGGAAAACAGATCCAGATGCTAAATGTTTGTTTGATGCTCCTGGGATTCTTGTTGGGCCCTTAAATGCAATTGCAGAAGAGAATCCTATAACTGGAGTTATTCAAACGCTTGATTTTGGTAAAACCCTATGCCAAGAACCTGAAGTTAGAAAGGCAATGGTCGAAATAGTAATACATCCCGTTAAGTTTGGTAAAACTATGTTGAAAGAAACTTGGGATGATGTAGTTACAGGTAATAACGGAAGAGAAGTTCAACAATACGAGATTGCAAATAGAATAACTGGTACTGGATTAAAAATAATGATGGGTGGTGGTTTCTTGGCCTATATCAAAGGCCTAAAGAAAGAAACCCTTAAAACAGTAGAATCGCTAAAAAAGAAATTTGATAGTTTTCCGAAAGATTTAAAAGATCAATGGTTCAAAAGATCCGATCAACTTTTTGAAGGTAAAAAAATTATTGCTGAAAAGTACTTTGAATTTCTCGAGAAAATTGGAGAACAAAACTGGAAAAATATTGTTGCAAGACCGGATTTATTAGACATTTGGAATAAGTTTCGCTTAGATGGTGTAGAAGCCCTAAATAAATTTCAAGATACTTTTAAAAGACTTCCAACGAACAAAGGAGAATTTCTTGATGAATTCCAGAAAGTTTTCACTAAATTGAACAATGGCATAATTGAGGTAGACCAAGATATTACTAAGTTTGTCGATGATTTTAAAGACTTGCTGAAAGAAAAAAGATATGTAGACTTATTTAAAGATTACCCTTCTGTTTTAAAGGCTTGGAAGCTTGCTTTCGAAAGTGAATTTCCGGATGGATGGAGAGTTGATGAAGATTTTTTAAAAAAATTAAGAAATGTTTGGGATTACACTTTTGTTAATGGGACCAATGCGAAGATACCCAATGTTCTTTTAGAACCTAAGCAATTAACAAGAGTTACCAATGAAACTAGAGATCAGCTAAGAGCAATTTTCAATGCTACTGTTAAAAAGGACTTTTTAAAAGGTTTAGGAAATAATCCAAATATATCTAACATGTTAAAAAAAGCTGGATTCCCAGATGTTGAAATCCCTGATTTAATCGAAAGGTTAAAAAGTGGATCTGGAATTCCAGGTCATCAAGTTCATCATAAAATACCTTTAGGTTTAGGAGGGAGTAATGATTTGTCAAATCTTGTATTAACCAAACAAACTCCCTATCATTCTGCATTGACTTCATTTCAAAATTCAAAAATAAACCCTATTCTACCTGTAGGTAGTTCCGAAATTTTAGACTTCCCCATTGTAACTGGGAGCTTTTACTCACCACCTTATATTGAATAAATATGACAAATGTAATAGACAAAATAAATGCTGGAACATATAGTGATTATTCAAAAAACTCTTCAAGTGTTCAAGAATTAAAGAATTTTAAAACTTTAATTGAGAAGGATTGTAACGTTTTATTGGATCAACATTATTTGGATTTCCTAAGTAAACTAAATGGATTTGAATTGAACGGATTAAATTTCTATGGCACAAAAGAACAAACTGATATTTATGTTTTGAGTGCAGTAATTCAAAATCAATTCTGGAGGAACGAAGTATCTCTATTATCAAAATATTATATACTTGCAGATGGTGATTTGGATTTTTATTGCTTCGACCATGAAAGTCAAGAATATATGATTTTCTCAAAAGATGATATTAGTAAAGTAAATGCGTACTGTGATTTTGAAGAATTTATGAATGAGTTGCTAAATATATATATGTAAATTGATAATTATCCGAATAGAAATTGCTTTGAAAAAAGAATCAAAATAACAGATATATTTAAGTCATAGGTAAATATAAATTTGTCAGAAAGGAAAGACCAGATACTAAGCAATTAAATTATTGAGGAATCCTTTTTAAAATTTTATTAATGTTTGAGATATTCTTAAAATAAAAATTGCAAATGCGTTATATAATTACAGCAATCTTACTCCAATTTGCCCTCATTTCTTCTGCGCAAACAGAAGCTTCAAAATTAAGTATTGGCCTTATATCAAAAGTTGATGTCTTTCAAACAGACCTTAACAATTGGTATCGATTTCACAACCATGGAATTGCTGGTAGTTGGGCTTTTTCGGATAAATGGAAAATGAATTTCAATTCTCTCATTTCTTCAAGGAAGTATGGATTTCAACAGAGATATTGGTCACTCCCCATAGGTGTGGTGGGTGCTCCGAATTCTTATCTGAATAGAAAACCAATAACTAGAGCAAAGGAACTATTGCTAGAATTGGAAAACAATATGACTTACTTTTTAAACACAAAGAGAGTTTCGCCATTTTTTGGGCTGGGTTATGCTTTGCAAATTCCAATCTCAACTGAGGGTGAAATTGTATATGGCCAAAATGATGAAAGGAATATGAATATTCCGGAAGATGTAAAACCTGCTGTTAAATTTGGAATTCATTTGCTCACTGGAATTAAATTTAGTTTAGGAAAGAGGATGTCAGTACTCCCTGGGTTAGAATTTAAATATTTCACGAATTCAAATGCTGACATCTATCAATATGATGCTTCTAGATATTACACAACTATCAGTGGTTATAGAAAAGTAAATAGAGATCTTGATCATAGCTTTCTATTTAGTTTGAATTTACTGTATAGATTAAAGAAAATCTGAAAATCAAATATACCCTCACTAAAACCATTATTAAACATCCCCCCGCAATTAAATAAATATGCGGATAGTCACAACGTTTTACGTTCTCTTATTTTCCTTTTTCACACTACATGCTCAGTATAATATTAGTATAACCACTCCCTCTGTTGGGAATTTGTGTACCGGTTTTATGCTATTCGAAGTACCAAGTGAAGGTGGTCGAGTAGATGTTGAATTATTGATTGTTGATCCCAGTAATTCAACTGAGTCATTAGTTGATCTTAGAAACAATTGGACGGGTACCGGGTACTTTAGTCGACTATGTCCAGGTGATTATATTTTAAGATTCAAGGATTCTTTTGGATGTTCAAAAGATTTGATGGCCACTATAGAAGGTGAATGTGCTGAAATCAAACTTGAAATTCAGCCTAATATTTTTGAAGCCACAGCATGTAAAAATAACGGAGCAATAGAATTTAATGGCGGTAGTCCAGCAGATTACTACTTCAACGGTCTAGAGAATCCTGTTGAATTTGAATGGTCAAACGGGTTTGAAGGACCATTAAATAAGAATTTGTTTCCTGGTAATTATCAATTGACCGTAACGGATGCGAAGTATTGTTCGGAAACATTTGAATTTATTGTTCCAGGTAATTTAGACGGATTTTCAGTCGAAGCTTTTGCGTCAGCATCTTGTAGTAATTTGAATTCTGGCGCAGTGGATGTTTGGATATCTTCTCAAGCTCCAGCACAACACAGTTTCTATTGGTATCATAGCGGAGAAACAGAATTCGGTACTGTTAGTCGAAAAGAAGGCTTGGCTCCGGGAAGTTATCAGATAAGAGTTAGTCCGATCGAGGAATCTTGTCCACCTATCGAGGTTGTAGTTGTTGTGGAATCATTAGAAAACAATGGCCCCCTGCAGATATCTTTGGAAAATAGGACACCGACTTGTAATAATGCACCTACCGGAACTATTGATTTTACAATGACAGGAGGGACTCCGCCTTATAAAGTGCAAAGTACAATTGGGGATCCTTATTTAATTGATGGAAGAATATATGGTTTGAGTAGTGGCAATCAGACTATAACTTTTAAAGATAATTGTGGGGAGGAGATTACTCAATTGGTGGTCATTGAAGAAAGAGAGCCGTTTGAAGTTTTTATTACAAGAAAGGGTTTTCCTGATTGTAGTCAAGAAAAGGGGATTATAAAATTTGAAGCATCTGAAAGCTTTAGCATTCAAAGATTGGGAAATCTCTATGTTTCACAGCAAGATGCGTTTAATCCAAATATTCACTATCTAACTGTAGGAGATTTAGAACCTAACATTTACGATTTTTATCCGGAAAATTCATATGGTTGCGTTCAATCAATCATGAATGTAAATCTACAAGTACCAACACAAAGTAGTTCACCTTTCACATTATTGGACCCAACGATTAATTGTATGAATGGTACCGCAATCCAACCATTCATCGGTAGTTCGAATCCAGTCTCAATAGTCTGGAGATTAAATGGCCAAGTTCAAAGTACAGACTTTGTGATGTCAGGAACTCCAAATGGAACATATACCGTTACAGTGGTAGATGCTTGTTTGAATGAACTGACAAGTAGTATTGACTTTAACTGTGAATGTTCAAATCCCTTTACAATAAATTCGCAAGATGGTTGTGGATCTGATAGTGCCCAGCCTTCCATATTTAATTTGATAAAGTTGGACAAAGATTCAAAATTAAAGCCTGGAAACTATAGAATAGTATGGACAAATGCTCTTGACCCTGAATGGCAAAGAATTGGAAGAATAAAGGTTGATAACGACTTCGATGAAAAATGGACTAATGAGCAAGAAATCTATATTCCGATTGGACCGCATAAAATGAATGTTGAGGTAAGCGATCCTGAAGGTTGTATTTTCATATTTGAGTGGGAATCAAGCAATGGAGTACATGGGCACGTTACCGTTCCTGTACCAAGCAACAGTCATAATTCAAGTTTAGGTTTTTGGACCGGTTATCCAGAGGACGAAGAAACAGTCTCAACAGATTGTTGGTCAAGAATTCTTTGTGATGGATTTGAGGTGAATTCAGATGCTTTCGGAAATGAAACATTTCCTTTAGGTTCTGTAAATACAAATACACAATTATTTAATTATCAACCGTCAGATCCTCAATTTCCATGTTCAGGTGGAAGAATAAGTTGTTCAATATCTGAAGGTGCCTATTTTGAATTTGAAGGAAATGGGATCCCATATGATATAGAAACTGGAACAGACAAATGTGGATGCTTATGGGAAGTAGGGTCAATTTATGTTACTTCTGCAGGCCCAATAGATCTAAATCTTAATGGAAGGGTATTGGCTGTTTTTGATTGTGATGGCGATGATATAACAATTAACGTAAATCTTACAAATGATACATATTTTCCTAATGTAGATTGTGAAGGTATAGTCTCTAATGATTTTGACGATGTAAATTGTACGGCAACGGTTTCATGTATAGTTGACGGAGAGGTTGTTGGAGATCCTGTTGTAGAGGCGTTTGTTGGAGATTATAAATATTATATTCAAAGCTGTGATAATGATGCTTTAGAACAATTATTTATATATACAGAATGTAGCACCGAAGGAAGCTGTGAAGAAAGGGTAAAACTTATCGAATATGATTCATCTATTGGAGGTGGAATTCGAATGACTGATTTTTTGAAAGCACATGATGAAAATAGATGTTGGACATTGGATAATATACATTATCGACAACTCTGTAGAGATTTTAATCCATATGACGAACAAAGTCCATACACAGATGATATTCTATACGAAGATTCTTGCTCAGATTTTTTAAACACTAAAGGCCAGTGTACCCAATTCACAGGTGACCCACCAAACACCTTCACTGGGAACGAAACAGGTAGTGGAATACCAACTGCAATTCAACTGTTTCCAAACCCCACTTCAGGAAGCACGACCATTCAATTTGCCAAGGACGCCAGAGAAACTAGTTACACCGTAATGATTTTAGATGTTTTAGGTAACCCTAGGTATAGTCAGAATGTTAATCAATTTACCTCTACAGGAATTGTTTCATTGAATGTAGCTGCTACTTCGCAATTTACGGCTGGGGTGTATTTCGTCCAAGTGCATTCAAATACATTGCAAGAAAAGAATATGGCGAAATTAATTGTCCAATAAATTTAAAGTAATAATTAACTCCATTATTCAGATACTATTGTAATTAGTGTTTGAGTAATGGAGTTTTATATAAAACCTATCCTTCGCTGTTTTTGACCAGAAAAAAATTATTTTCAAAATTTTGAACATAATTTGAAATCTAAATCGTGAAAGTCAAACCTCTTCCATTCTAAGGGCGGTTCAAGGATGATTGGACTTGATTGTATTTTGTTACTATTCCATTAATCCCACTGTATTTCAAATTTTTAATTCTGTAACACAATTGCGACTTTATCCGTCTTTTATTGACCTTACTTAAAAATATATCTTAAGTAAATCGTTCATTTTCCACCTTCTTTTCTCCAATTGTTCGACTCATATTTGATTTAATTGCTTTGTAAATTAGATAGTAGAAGATAGTCTACCATCCAATCTTTAGGCTAATGGGCAAATATCAGGATCAAGTGTTGATTAATTCGTTGATGTGTATGAAAATTCAATACAAAATATTCGTTTTCGTTTTGTAATTCGGAATCAGAAAATAGTTCTAACAAAAAGCAATCTTACCTTCTATATCCTACCCTAAAACCTTAAATTCATCCTTGGTAACAATCATTACTCAAAATAATAAACTTAAAGGTATTAAATGAACCAATCGGTACACAATAGACTCGTTTCATTCATATGGTCAATCGCCGACGATTGTCTTAGAGATGTTTACGTTAGAGGAAAATATAGAGATGTTATCCTTCCCATGGTAGTCCTTCGAAGATTGGACGCACTTTTAGAACCTACCAAGGATGCGGTCATGGAAGAACTTGCTTTTCAAAGGGATGACGCAGGATTTACAGAATGGGATGAAACGGGGCTACAAACCGCAAGTGGCTATGTATTCTATAATACCAGCGAATGGACTTTGCAGCGCTTACATGATACAGCGACCAATAGTCAACAAATACTACTAACAAATTTTGAAGAATACCTGCTGGGTTTTAGCCCGAACGTTAGGGAGATCGTAGATAAGTTCAAATTGAAAAGTCAGGTTCAGCACATGGCCAAGAAGGATGTGTTGTTGGACGTGTTGGAAAAATTTACTTCTTCAAAAATTAATCTGACACCTTTCGAGAAAGAAGATGGAGATGGAAGAAAACTTCCAGCGCTGTCTAATTTAGGAATGGGCTACGTCTTTGAAGAATTGATTCGGAAATTCAATGAAGAAAATAATGAAGAAGCTGGAGAGCACTTTACGCCAAGAGAAGTGATTGACTTAATGACGCATATTGTTTTTGAGTCAATCAAATCTAAATTGCCTCCGGTAATGACGATATACGATCCAGCATGTGGTTCTGGAGGAATGCTAACAGAGGCACAGAACTTTATAAAAGATGAGGACGGCGGAATCAAAGCATCTGGAGATGTCTACTTATATGGTAAAGAAATTAATGATGAGACTTATGCCATCTGTAAGTCGGATATGATGATTAAAGGAAACAATCCTGAAAACATCAGAGTAGGATCCACACTTTCTACGGATGAATTTTCAGGAAAAACATTTGATTTCATGTTGTCTAATCCTCCTTATGGAAAATCATGGAGTAGTGAAGTGAAATATATCAAAGATGGAAAAGACATTATTGATCCTAGATTTATAGTTCCTCTAAAAGATTATTGGGGAAATGAAGAGGATGTTGATGCGACACCAAGATCTTCCGACGGCCAATTGCTGTTCTTGATGGAGATGGTCAATAAAATGAAGTCTTTGGATCAAAGTCCAATAGGGTCTAGAATTGCTTCTGTGCATAATGGCTCTAGTTTATTCACTGGAGATGCGGGCGGCGGTGAAAGCAACATCAGAAGATATATCATTGAAAATGATCTGTTGGATTGCATCATTCAACTTCCAAACAACTTATTTTACAATACAGGCATTACCACTTACGTCTGGATTTTACACAATAACAAAAAAGGAAAGCGCAAAGGTAAAGTTCTCCTCATTGATGCTTCTCAACGCTTTGTGAAATTGAGAAAAAACTTAGGGAATAAAAATTGTGAATTAAGTCCCGCGCATATTGAAGAAATAAAAAAAGCTTACAAGGATTTTAAAGACATCGATCGAGTAAATGATGATTCTTTAGTAGCGAAAGTGTTCGATAATAAAGATTTTGGATATTACAAGGTAAGTATCAATCGGCCAGCTCGATTAAAGGCGCAGTTCACTGAAGAAGGCATTGCGGATTTGCGCTACGATAAATCGGTAAAAGATGCCATGCAATATGCTTATGAAACATACGGGGAGCAGGTGTACACCGACTTGAAGTCTATTAAGCAAGAATTACTTGATTGGTGTGAGAAAAACGATCTCGATCTAAATACCAAAAAGCGTAAAATATTAACCTCTGCTGCAACTTGGAAAAAACATCAAGCCATTTTAAAGCATGCTACAATGTTAATGGAAAGCATGGGGACAGAAGTCTATTCTAATTTTAACGAACTCGCCAAACAAGTGGACAATGTGC
Organism: uncultured Saprospiraceae bacterium; assembly: GCA_937928045.1. GTDB lineage: Bacteria > Bacteroidota > Bacteroidia > Chitinophagales > Saprospiraceae > JABDJM01. The sequence goes on from CALFWO010000017.1 coordinate 93,612, forward strand.
TCAAAGATAAAAAGGTAAAACTATCGTTGTCTGAGAAAAAAACTATTCTACAAGCAATTAGTTGGTACGAAGAGTCGGCGGATAAGGTAATTAAGAAAGTTCAAAAATTGCCCAAAGAAAAACTAAATGAGCTGCTAGAAGAACTAGAGTGTACAAAGGATCAACTTCCTGATTACGGATATTATCCTAGTGATAAATCTGAGGAGTACATTGTCTATGAAAACCAAACTGACTTAAGGGATAATGAAAGTGTTCCATTATCTGAAAGCATACATGATTATTTCTTAAAAGAAGTTAAGCCTCATGTTTCAGAAGCATGGATTGATATTGATAAAACAAAAATTGGTTATGAGATTAGTTTTAATAAATATTTTTATCAACACAAACCTTTGAGGACGATTGAAGAAGTGAGTAAAGAAATTTTTGCTTTAGAGAAAGAGAATGAAGGGTTGATTATGGATATATTAAATTTGACTTAATGGAAGTTTTGAAATCGAAAATAGAGTTTCAGAAGCACCTTGAATACAAACGTGCAGGGATGGATTCTTCGGTAAAAATCCCCTCTCATTGGAAACTTTTATCTAACAAATACATTTTTAAATTAAAGAAGTTCCAAGTAGGTAAAAAATCAGCTAGCTTCAAACTTCTTTCTCTTACACTCAAAGGTGTGATTCAACGTGATTTAGATGGAGGAGGGAAATTCCCCGCAGAATTTGACACTTATCAGGAAGTTAAGATTCATGACTTTATTTTTTGCCTATTTGATGTCGAGGAAACTCCAAGATGTGTAGGCCTATCTAGTTATGACGGCATGATTACTGGAGCATATACAGTCATGGAGGCTGCTCCTTCTTTTGACAAACAATTTTTGTATTTCTTTTATTTAAATCTAGACTCAGATAAGAGATTAAAGTCTTTGTATACAGGATTGAGAAACACAATATCCAAAGATAATTTCTTTGGATACAAAACTTTTGTACCGCCACTCTCCGAACAAACCGCCATCGCCAATTTCCTAGACGACAAAACATCCAAAATAGATAAAGCCATCGCCCAAAAAGAAAAAATGATAGACTTACTCAAAGAACGTAAGCAAATCATGATTCAAAATGCGGTAACCAAAGGTTTAGATCCTAAGGTGAAGATGAAAGATTCTGGAGTGGAATGGATTGGGGAGATTCCGGAGCACTGGGAGGTGAAAAAATTGAAATTTTTAGCATTAATTAGAAGTGGTCAAGTAAACCCTTTAATATTGCCGTTCAAAGAAATGATTCTTGTAGCGCCAAATCATTTGGAATCTTGTACTGGAAGGATTATTTATACAGAAACGGCAGATCAACAAGGTGCAGATAGTGGAAAGTATTTTTCATTTAAAGGTGACATTATCTATAGTAAAATAAGACCTGAGTTAAGAAAGGTTTGTATAGCAACCGATAACTGTCTTTGTAGTGCAGATATGTATGCGATTAAACCATCAAGTATTATAAATTCTGAATATTTATTGCTAGTTTTTTTAGGTGAACAATTCAACGCTTTCATGATTAACCAATCAATGAGAGTTGCTATGCCCAAGGTCAATAGAAACGATGTTTTAAATTATCCCATAATTTTTCCAACTATTAAGGAGCAAAATGAAATAGTAGCGAATATCAAATCGAAAGCACTAAAAATTGACAGGGCAATTGAGAGTCAACAATCTCAAATTAAAAAACTCAAAGAATACAAAGCCACGCTGATCGATAGTGCAGTGACTGGGAAAATAAAAGTAAGTTAACCATGGTATCAAAAACCAATGAACAGGCTTTAGAAGCAGCCATTGAGAAAGCCCTGACAGGAAGCTGCTTGGAAGAACTTAAAGCAGATGGGGAAACAGTGAATGATACTCCTAATCTGTATCGTTCTGGCAACGGTTTTTACATGGGCATAGCGAGTGACTTTAATGTGAAATATGCCATTGATGAATTGCGCTTTTGGGACTTTTTAGAGACTACTCAAAAAGAAGAACTAGAAAAATTGCAGCGTTCATCCGATTGGAAACTTCGAATATTAGAGCGTTATCATCGCATGATTAAGAAATATGGGGTTTTGCGAATTCTGCGTAAAGGATTAGAGGTAGAAGATGCGCATTTTACCTTTTTATATCATGTTCCCAAAGCAGGCGATAGTAAAGCGGTAAAAGACCGTTTTGAACAAAATCAATTTAGTGTTACGCGTCAAGTAAGATACAATGCTGACAATTTGCGAGAGGAGATAGATATGGTGGTTTTCCTAAACGGAATCGCGATCGTTACATTGGAGCTTAAAAATCAATGGACCGGGCAAAATGCAAAAGTGCATGGAATCAAGCAATATAAATATGATAGAGATATTCGCCAACCTTTATTGAATTTTGGGCGCTGTATCGTGCATTTCGCGGTAGATACTGATGAGGTATACATGACCACAAGATTGGCTGGGGCGAAGTCTTTTTTTCTACCCTTTAATAAGGGGAATAATCATGGTATGGGGAACCCTCCAAATCCTTTTGGGCATAAGTCTGCCTACTTGTGGGAGGAAGTATTTACACGTGAAGGTTTAGCCAGCATTATTCAGCATTTTGTTCGATTCGATGGTAAGGCCACTGATGCCTTGAGTAAGCGAACTTTATTTTTCCCAAGATATCATCAATTGGATGTAGTAAGGAGGATATTAGATCATGCAGCAGAATTTGGTGTCGACAATACCTATTTAATCCAACATTCCGCAGGTTCAGGAAAGTCGAACTCTATTACATGGGTAGCTTTTCAGTTGATCGAAACTTACCCCCAAAAAGATGACCTTCCAGGCTCTAAAGGAACTGGATTTCCTTTGTTTGATTCTGTTATTGTGGTTACCGATAGAAGATTATTGGATAAGCAATTGAGAGATAACATTAAGGAGTTTTCCGAGGTGAAGAATATCGTAGCTCCTGCCATGTCTTCCAAAGAATTGAAAGAGAGTTTGGAGGAAGGGAAAAAAATCATAATCACGACGATTCAAAAATTTCCATTCATCATAGATGGTATTGCCGACTTAAGTGATAAGCGTTTTGCTGTTATCATCGATGAAGCCCATAGTTCGCAAAGTGGGACAGCAGCTGGAAAGATGAATCAAGCTATGGGAATCGGGCAAAACGAAGAAGAGGACTTAGATAATCAACAAAAAATATTAAATGCGATGCAGGCTAGAAAGATGAAAGGCAATGCCTCTTATCTAGCTTTCACTGCGACGCCTAAAAATGCGACTCTTGAGCGTTTTGGAACTGAACAAGCCGATGGATCTTTCATCCCGTTTCATTTATATTCAATGAAGCAAGCCATTCAGGAGGGATTTATCTTGGATGTCTTAGCGAACTATACGACCTATAAAAGCTACTACGAAATTGAAAAGTCCATTGAAAATAATCCTCTTTTTGATACGGTCAAGGCACAGAAGAAGTTAAGAGCTTTTGTGGAGCGAGACAAACGGACGATCGCGACAAAGGCTGAAATTATGTTGGACCATTTTATCAGCAGAGTGTACAAAACTAAGAAGCTTAAAGGGAAGGCAAAGGGAATGGTACTTACTCAAAACATTGTTTCCGCCGTCCGATACTATCTTGCCTTAAAGCGCATACTAAAAGAAAAGGGTGATCCATTCAACATTGCAATTGCTTTTTCAGGAAAAAAGGTGGTGGATGGCATTGAGTATTCTGAAAGTGAATTGAATGGCTTTCCAGCGAAAGACACAAAGGAGAAATTTGATTCAGATGAATATCGCCTACTAGTGGTAGCGAACAAGTATCTAACAGGATTTGATCAACCCAAGCTGACCGCAATGTATGTAGACAAAAAGTTGCAAGGTGTCCTTGCTGTGCAAGCTTTAAGTAGATTAAATCGCTCGGCAGATAAGTTAGGTAAGAAAACAGAGGATCTTTTTATTTTGGATTTCTTTAATCAAGTTGACGACATCAAGGCTTCTTTTGATCCATTTTATACCTCGACATCCTTAAGTGGCGCGACAGACATCAATGTATTGCATGAAATAAAAAGTGCTCTAGATGATCTAGGGGTTTATGAACAGTCCGAAGTAGAGTCTTTTGTGATTAAATATTTTGAGGGAGTGGATGCGCAGCAACTAAGCCCAATCATTGATACTGCGGCAGATCGTTTTAATCAAGGATTAGAATTAGAAGATGGTGAGAAGGCAGATTTTAAAATTAAGGCTAAGCAATTCGTGAAAATCTATGGACAAATGGCCTCTATTATGCAGTACGAAGTGCTGGCTTGGGAGAAGTTGTTTTGGTTTTTGAAGTTCCTAATTCCTAAATTAATTGTACAGACCAGAGAGGATGATTTGATTGATGAACTATTAGAATCTGTTGATTTGTCTACATACGGTCTTGAGCGCACCAGACTTAATGTTCAAATTGGCCTAGACGATTCTCCTGCTGAGTTAGATCCTCAAAATCCCAATCCTAGAGGAGCGCACGGAGATGATAACGATCGTGATGTATTGGATGAAATCATTAGAGCATTTAATGAAAGATGGTTTCATGGCTGGGATGCTACTCCAGAAGATCAGCGTATCAAGTTTATTACATTGAGTAATCAAATTCAGGCACATCCAGATTTTCAATCTAAGGTTGCGGACAATATGGATAGTCAGAATAGAGACTTGGCTTTCAGAAGAATATTGGATGAAGTAATGGCACAGCAGCGTAAAAAGGAATTAGACCTATATAAACTATATGCAAAGGATGATTCCTTTCATCAAGCTTTTTTAGATACGATGAAAAGGATGGTGGATAATCCTGGGCTTGGGAGGATGTAGAGATGAATGATCGGTATGGATAAATAGAAAAAATAGTAAGCGTTTCATATTATAGTTGAAAATATGTCTGAACAAAATATGTCTGAACAAAATCTTTTTGAACACATCTCCAAGAACCACATTTTACAGGCCCTAACAAAAATAGATCAAGAAGGCTTCTCCGCTCGAAGAAAATCGACTGACTATCACTTAGTTTATCAAAACAAATGCTATCCACCAAAGTATGTGGTTTCTTTGGCCAGTTACATGGCAAACAATGATTTCATACCTCATGATCAATTTGCAAGTGGAGAAAAAAGTGCCTGTTTTAACTTTTTACGAAGTCATGGATTTGACATCCACGCTCATGATGAAGTTAAAGATATACCTAGCGCTAAATCTGTTCAAACTAGGATTCAAAGGAAGTATGTAAATCGATTTCGCCGAAATGAATTAGACGATCAACTTTTCGAAGAATACTTTGAAAAATATATCAACCATTGTTTAACATCAAATTGGTTGTCTGAATTGGAGGCTTATAAGTTTAGATTTGGAAGGTGGTTAACCGAAAGAATTGACTTTGAAACCCAGACAGATGAAGAGATTTTAGAAATTATTAAGGCATCTCAATTGGAACAGTTTGATCCTTTAACCAAAGAAAGAGGAATAAATTTTGTCCAAGTCCTAGTTCGTTACCATGACGATTTTATTAGATTAGAAGATGTTGAGCTTTTAAGGAAAATGATTGCCGGATATCTTATTGAGGATTGGGATCTTAGAAAATCTGATTCTACTTGGCCGGTTTTTTCAGTTTGGGCTGGTTTATTTATTCCAGAGCGATTTAAAATTATTGCCAAAGCTGAATTGATGCAAGGATTTATTAAGCTTTATCATCTAAACCATCCGATTACCACAGAAGTACGAGGATTTAATTTGATGAATACTTATCTGAGCCATTTATCAATGGTAATGATTGAGCGTTACGAAAACCAATTAATTAGGTTAGTTAAAAGTGTATTTGGAGAAAATGAAGACTTGCAAAGTTCAGATATTGCTTGGTTTGTACAAGACTTTATGTTGTACTTAAATAAATACCTACCATCTTATTACTGGGTAAATCAAGGTAGTCAATATGACAATGAATTAAAAAATCAATGTATCTGTGCAGATGCGAGTAGTACACAAACTCACCATAAACGTCTAAGTGAATTAAAATCTGGAGATATTCTTATACACTATGCGAATCAAGCTATTCAGGCAGTTTCGAAGGTTACGGCCGCTTCTGAAACTAAATCTCGCCCTTATCTCAACGACAATGAACAAGCATTAGTAGTAAGCACTAGATACTATCCTCTTGACCATCCCATTGCTATAGAAGATATTAAAAAGAGATTTGAGACAGACCAATCAATGCTGCCTAAGAAGTATGGTCCATTCAACAAGAATCTAGGAGTAGTTCAGTCCTATTGTTTATTATTTAACAAGCCTTCATTCGACCTAATATTCGAGAATTCTCCATTTAGGAGTAAAAACCTATCAGATATGAAATTCCCTTTGAATAATATATTGTTCGGTCCTCCTGGAACCGGAAAAACGTTTAATACAATTAATTATGCTGTGGCAATTGTTGAAGGAAAAACCTTGGAAGAGATAAGAGCAGAGGAAAGAGGCGACATTAAAAACAGATATAACAAATATTTAGAAAAAGGAAAAATTGTATTTACTACTTTCCACCAGTCAATGAGTTATGAAGATTTCATTGAAGGAATTAAACCCACTTTGTCGCCTGAAGAAGATAATGGAGGTGATATCCAGTATGAAATTAGAGATGGAATATTTAAAGAATTAGTCGAAATAAGTCTTGGGGAGAATGCCATCCAACAAAAAGCGGCAGATTCGCTATATGTTGATAAAAAATATTTCAAAGAGAATATTAATAAAATTTCACTAGGTAATTCTCAAAGCCCTGAGGATAATGATATTTACAAATATTGTATAGAAAACAATTGTGTAGCATTGGGTTGGGGTGAAAATCTTGATTATACTGGTGCTTCTTCCAAAGTTGAGATTCGAAAGATATTTGAAAGCTTAGAAGGTTATAAATCCAAAAAAGATTTCAATGTTGATGCGATGTATCGATTCATGATTTGGATGAAAAAGGGACAATTGGTATTTATACCAAATGGAAATAAGAAACTAAGAGCGATTGGCGTCGTCGATGGTGATTATCAATATAATCCGGAAGCACCAATTCGTTATTCTCAATTCAGGCCAGTAAAGTGGTTGCATGTGGATTTGGATATTCCAATAAAGAGTATCTATCCAAAATACTTCAGTCAACAATCTATTTATCAAATATATGGCTCGGAGATAGATCAGTCCTATTTTACTAATGACGGAGCGAATAAAAAAGAGAAGGATAATTATGTTTTGATTATTGATGAAATCAATAGAGGAAATGTCTCTCAAATATTCGGAGAATTAATAACACTGATTGAAGACAACAAAAGACTGGGAAGAGACGAAGAACTTAAAATTAAGCTCCCGTATAGTAAGGAAGAATTTGGAGTTCCAGCAAATATTCATATCATTGGCACTATGAACACCGCTGACCGCTCCGTAGAAGCGTTAGATACAGCATTGCGTCGAAGGTTCAGTTTCCTAGAAATCCCGCCTGATCCAAAATTGATTAAAACGGCTGGACTTTCCAAGGGTATGATCGAATCGTTTGATTTAGTAGAACTCTTAACTACAATCAATGGCCGAATAGAGAAATTATTGGACAAAGATCATATGATCGGTCATAGCTACTTTTTATCTACAAGTAGCTTAGCAGATTTCAAAGCGGTCTTTCAGAATAAAATCATTCCATTGCTTCAAGAATATTTCTTTGGCGATTTTGGTAAAATAGGATTGGTCATTGGCAAAGGATTTTTTAAACCCCAAGTAGACAATGTTGGCGAGAATTTCTTCGCAGATTTCAATTACGATGGAACTAGTCAACTTGTGGAACGAAAAGTCTATCATCTATTAGACGTTGAAAAAATGTCAGATGAAGCATTTGGCGATGCGCTGAACATGCTTATGAGAAAGACTAATTAGTGGGAAAACGAAAAAATACAATTACTATATACGAGCATCAGGTACTGCGCACAGATCGTGGTATAGATAGACTTTCTCCGGATGAATTAACTTCACTACAAACATTTCATGGTGAAAAAGGAGTTCCTTATTACAATCTGATTTACAACGGTGTGCGATTCAATGAACATGTTGGAGTAATTCAGGTCGGAAGGACGGTGATTGAAGTTTTACCGAAGGCGGACAAGTCTAAGGATTCGACTAAATGGCGTGAACTATTAATCGGCATGCTACAGTCAGTTGGCCTATTTAAAATCCACGCTCCAAGTTCGAGTAATCTAAGTTTAAAGACCAACTCTATCCTTGATCTATATTTTGAGTTGTTTATCAAAGAACTGGAGTCCATACTCCATCGAGGGTTAATTAAAAAGTATCGAAAGGTAGTAAGCAATCAAACCGCATTGAAAGGCAGTATTCAATTTGCCCAGCACATCAACAAGAATCTAATTCATAAGGAACGCTTCTTTGTTAAGCATTCAACATATGATCAGCAACATGGCTTGCATGCTATCCTTTACAAAGCGCTTAAACTCCTCAAGTTTATTAATGTAAACACTGCTCTGAATAGCAGGATAGGTTCTCTGCTCTTAGATTTTCCCGAGCAAACGGATATTAAGGTGTCTTCGACCACTTTTGATAAAATTGCATACAATAGGAAAACTGCACCTTACAAGGATGCCATAGAAATAGCAAGATTAATATTATTGAATTATCATCCAGATCTGAGTAAAGGGAATAATAATGTATTGGCCTTGATGTTCAATATGAATTTACTTTGGGAGCAGTTTGTCTATGTTAGTTTGAGGAAATACAAACCAGCAGGAGTGACGGTCACAGCGCAAAATTCAAAGAACTTTTGGAAGCCCGAAAATGGATATCGATCAAAGATTAGACCTGACATTGTCATTAATAAAGGAAAGCCTACGTGTGTAGTAATCGATACTAAGTGGAAGAATTTGAATGGGAAGAATCCTTCGCCAGATGATCTAAGGCAGTTATTTGTTTATCTGAAGTACTATGGGGCTAGGAAGGTTGCGCTTGTTTATCCCGGAGATGAAACTAAGTGTCAATCTGGTCGGTACTATCCACACAGTGGAGATATAAATATTGAATCCAGTGCAGAAGAATGTAGTGTGATAACCTTGGCTGTTGAAGATAATATCAGCGAGTGGCAGGAAAAAATATGTGAAGAGTTAATAAAACAGTCGATTTAGAAATTATAAAGCAATCTTAAATAAAATAGTTGAAATGTTAAATACTAAAGTAGATCCAAGAGCGGTTTTGAATGATTTCTTTAATGAATTCTTGACACATTATAAAACTAAAACAATACTTGTTTTATCTATTTCAAATTTTGGACTGTATTCTGACCTAGGTAATTCGATTAAGGTTACTGGTTTAGATTGGGGAAAAGATATAGACACAAATTTTGATTTAGTACTATGCGACCTACCTTTTGGACCAAAAAAAGTTCTTATCGATGATGACACTAAAACTAAATTTCCTGAAAATTGGAAATATTTGGTCCAAGCATTAAGTTATATAGGTAATAACGGTATTGCGTTTTTCAATGTAGAGCCAAGAATATTACATGGAAAAAACGGAATTGAGTTTATAAAATACTTAGAAATGAAAGGATATTTCATTAATTCTGTATTGAATCCTCCGGAAAAAATACTACATCCAACAACATCATTTAGACCAATATTGATTGGAATTCAAAGAATTAGCAATAAAGAGTATTTTATCGGAGAAATTGGTAATGAGAGCATTCCGGCCTTATCTGAAAATTTATATAAAAGAGTTGATCTGGGAAATTTAGAACAAGGCCATCTCGTAAAGAAGGAATTGTTTGAATCATTTGAAAAATTCAAAATTGACAAACAAATATTAAACTTAAAGACTCAATATAAAAATTACGAGAAATATACTCTAAAGTCAATTTGTAAGAATATTAACTTGACGAGAACCTCTTTTGAAGCAGTCCAAAATTCAATATACTTACCTAAAATTGGATCATCTGCAGTCACTTCTAAAATCGAAAATATTAAAATAAAACATCAAAATATTTTTCAAATAACTCTGGATGAAGCTTTCGTACAATCCGAATATCTAAGTCTATTTTTCAAATCAGAAATAGGAAGGATGACACTTCGCTCTTTAAATACAGGTAGTTTTATTCCCAACATAACGAAAGCATCAATTGAAAACTGCGTTGTCGCTGTACCAACTTTAGACGAACAGCAAATCCTAGTACATACAAATAATAAATTGAGAGAACTTCAGTTAACTATTAATGATTTAAAAAATGAATTAAGTTTAAATCCTCAAAATGCAGGTATAATTCTAGATCAATTTGATTCTATGTCTAAGTTCCTTAAAGAAATGACCAAGGAAGACGAAATTTTAGGAATTATTAGAAAAGGAGAAGGAAAAAAAATAGAGTTTAAACAAACATTTTCCAAAAATATTAGAACAGGTAAAAGTGATAAAGAAATTCAAAAATCAGCATTGAAAAATGTTGTAGGATTTTTAAATGCTGATGGAGGTTGTCTTTTGGTAGGTGTAACGGACGAAGGAATGATTACAGGAATTAAAGATGATTTTTACAAATCGGATGATAAATACCTAAACAAATTCAAAGATATTTTGAAATCAAAAATTGGCGTCGAATTTTTCTCCTTTATAGAATATAATATTTTCACTGTCATGGGCAAGAAAGTATTGAAAATTGATTGTAAACCATCAAAAGATCCTTGCTTTTATGAAGAGGTGGAGTTTTATGTTAGGTCAAATCCCGCAACGGATAGATTAGAAGGAAAAAAGCAAATGGAATATATTAGAAGGCACTTTGGGTAAAGGAATGTAACCAAAAGCAATTAATTCAATTATCATTTAAGCAAGTATAATTTATACTGCAAGTAAATCTTACTAACTACTTCTAATAGTATCCATTATTACCTCAAAATCAAAATAGGTGCCATAGACAATTAGCTCTTGTTCTGATTTTCTAATTTTATTCTTAAAATTTAAAGTTGCTTCCTTTCTCAGTAGGGATTCCCCTCAAAAAGGACCCCCAGCTCCATCCTGGCAACAGTACCCTCCTCTGTTTCCTTTTCACATTTATTTTTCACATTTAAATTTAATTACAATGGTAACTATTGTAGACTACCGGAAGTCCACCAATTCGGAAGGACAGGACTATTTTTCACTTAAACTTCAAGGAGATATTGAAATGATACAATCTTCTTCTGGTTCCTTTTACGCCACCGCTAAAACAGCATTCATTTCCTCGACATTTGATGAAGAAGGATGTAAAGCTATGATCGGGAACAAAATTCCTGGCTCAATTGAAAAGGAAGAATCAGAACCTTATGATTACACTATCGAATCTACCGGAGAAGTTATTCAATTATCCCATCGCTATCGATTTAAGCCTGAAGGAGCTAGAACTTCTAGTAAACCGAGTCCTATTAAAAGAAATAGACTAGATCTGGCAACACTTCGACAGGCTAGTAACGGACAAGGTTAATTAAAAGGGAGTCAGAAGTCAATTTTTGATGTAAACATGTTCTGAAACTCCTATAAACTACTATAGCTAATGCTTGTGCTAATAACAAATTAGAGGCTATTAAGGTCAATACTAAATTATAAGCCTTTATCCTTTATAACTCCTTTTAGTATGCTATTAACTTCTACTGCTTTTTTACAGGCATTAGCTATTTCATTATTCACATTCAAAATTATTTCATCAGAAAAATTAATAATAAATATTATGAAAATAAGAAAAGCGACCAAAAAGCAAAGTAAAATAAAAATGAGTCTGCAAGGTCCTGCTGGTAGCGGGAAAAGCTTCAGTAGTATTTTGCTAGCGAAAGGTTTGGTATCTGATTTAAGCAAAGTCGTAGTAATTGATACCGAGTCTGGTAGTGCAGATTTATATTCTCACCTAGGCGACTATCAAGTTTTAAGATTAGTTCCGCCGTATAGTCCGGAACGATATATCGAAGCTATTGAGTCTTGTGAAAAGTTCGGAGCTGAAGTTATCATCATTGATTCCATTAGCCATTGTTGGGAGGAGTTACTATTCTATCATAGCCAGTTACCCGGCAATAGTTTCTCTAATTGGGGTAAGGTAACACCTAGACAAAATCAATTTTTAAGAAAGATCCTGAGCTCCAGCGCTCACGTCATCGCCACCTTAAGAGTGAAACAGGATTACGTACTAAGCGAAAAAACCAATGGAAAGGTTCAGGTGGAAAAACTAGGTCTAAAGTCTATTCAAAGAGATGGCGTTGATTATGAATTTACAGTCTCTTTCGAATTAGATATGCAAAACAACGCAAAGGCTATTAAAGATCGTACTGGTTTATTTGCAAATCAACCTGCATTTAAGATTTCCAGCGAAACGGGTAGGACAATCGCTAACTGGTGTACTTCTGGGTTATCAGCTAATGACATTTCAGAGATGATAAGCAATTCTAAGAACGAAGCTGAACTAGTTGAAATCTATAAGAGCTATCCAGATTTCTATCATGTCCTTCAAGATGAATTTATCAACCGTAAGGAATAATTTTCTTTAACATCAAAATCTAAGCAAAATGGAACAACTACAGCATCTTAATTTACCAGCGCCTTCTTCAAACGGTATAGATTCCTCTATAATAACTAATGAACCATTTATTGCAGCTAATACTATTAGTATCTCTCAAGAGGAGATAATGGATAAGCATATCATTCCTGTTTTTGTGAAAGATAATACTCCGTTAATATCTCATATGGATTTTGTAGCGCTTGCTAAAAAGAAGGCGGAGGAATTTTACAACATTAAAATCCTTAGCTCATGTATTCGCGTATCTCATCCTATTAAAGGTAGAATCTATTCCGCGCGTAAAAAGCCCGTAAAGGACTTATTGGAGCATGAGAAAACGATCTATTACGAGCGAATGGCCTTTACATTGACTATTCCAGGTTTTAAAACAACTCTGCACGGAAAAGAAGTCGATCTTAAGTTAGTAGGCGTTAAGTCTTATCAGCAAGATAATCTTTATCAAAAGTCAGGTGGCATTCAGAAGTTTAAAATTGGTATTGGCTATCAGGTCCTAGCTTGTACTAATCTTTGCCTAACTGCTGATGGAGCTGCTTTTGATATTAAAGTGCAGTCTATAGAAGGACTAAGTTCTGCTTTAGATGAACTGCTTAATAGCTTTGATCCAGTTGCTAACATGGATAACTTCTCTAAACTCGATGAAGACTTCTTAACAGAACAGCAGTTTGCTAATTTATTGGGTAGGTGTAGGATGTATCCGTTCTTAAGTAAGGAGGCTAAATTAGACTTACCCAACTTGCGGTTATCTGATCGTCAGGTATCGTTAGTGGCTAAGAACTACTACAAGGATGGTTTGGATGTTAGTAGTGGTATTAGTCTTTGGGAGTTGTACAACTTGATGACTGATGCTGTGAAGACCTCTTACATTGATACTTTTCTGGAGCGGAATCTTGGGGCTTTTGAGTTGGTTAAAGGGATTCAAGGGGCACTCGAAAAAGAGAACGGCTTTAGTTGGTTTTTGAATTAGAACAAATTTTAAATGGGTTTCATGGCAAAATTCATGGAACCCATTGATTTATAGATTAAGATGCCAAAGATTAGACTAGACTAAGGTTATTCATTGAAGTAAAAAATTGTGTCTATTTACCTTCAGAAATTACTGAATTTTTAAATAAACTAGTTCAACCGGAAAGACAATTTTTTGAAAATACATTGGGACTATATCTATATGCAAAAGGCCATTTTCGGTGATTTTTTAATTACTAAAATAACCATAACCAATTCTTAAGTCTGTTATGTATCTGAACACATAAAGTATTAACCATTTACCACCCATAATATAATAGTAAGTGGTTGGTTGTTTTTTTTAATTTAAAATTAAAAAGGACTCAACGTGAAAAGTTGAATCCTTTTTTAATATTTACCACCAATCAATTTATAAGGTGGGTGGTAAATGGTTTAGATCAGAGTCAACTCTCATTATGAGAAGGCCCAGGTTGCTTGAATTCTTTAAAAGAGCTGACCAAACTGTACTCAATTCTATTCCCAGTTTTATCTGATTTTAAATAGAATTTGTCTTCTCCTATTGAAATTCCCAACTTTGCTTTTATTACTTTTGGTACTAGTTCACCACATTTTCTTCTAGATTCTCCACTCAACATCCTTATTTTTTCCCAGAATTCGGAAGAAGTAAACTTCTTGGAAGTTTCATCTGAAAATAATTGGGAGATAGCAGTAAGGACTTTTGCTTCAACGTCTAGCGATATTGAAGTTTCATCCTTGGCCACTAACACCAAAGTATGTTTGAAGTTATCATATCTTGCGTATTTCATTGGACAGCGCATAAAACCTCTAGCCTTTTTAAATGCAATTTTGATTTCCGAATAGCTACCTTTTACAAAAGATAAGGAAAGTACCAATGAACTTTTATTAGTTAATTCCGTTCCTAAGTGCCCTCTACCTTTTCCACTGTTTCCAGAATATGCCGGATTATAAGGATTTTCGTGGATTAGAGCCACAATCGTACAATTATTCTCTTGTATCATCGTGTTTAGAAAATCAATGAGCTCCATACTTTCTTCTGGATCATTGAAATTCTGTACAAAATCAGATATCACATCAATTACTACAACCAATTGGCGGTCACCTTCCGTCTTGCGAATTTCCTTTAGATAATCCTGCAACGCTATTAATCGTTCTTTACGGTTGATTTGTATAAAGGAAGCGAAGTGAAAGTGTTCAACTTTCTCTTTACCAGTAAACCCACAGGCTCGCTCTATATCTCCTATTGACTTAGAAAATTGATATTTAATATTCCTTTCTGTGTCCAAGTAACAAAGTGCAAGACCATTATTTCCTTTTAAATTTAACGAATTAGAATAGTCAGCTTCTTTTGATAATATAGAACGTACAATTAACTCAGCTAAGCGTGACTTATGTACACCGCTTTGACCTTGAATAATATTGATAGTATTCGGATATATTAGAGGAGCCCCTTCCCAAGTCACAATTGGTTCAGGTGTAGACAATGTCAGACCTTTATACTTTTTAATCTTAATGATCGAATTATTAATTAATCGCGCGTTTTTACTTTGTGAATTATTACTCATGTCCGTTGTAATTTTGATGAAGAAATTGGTTTAAATCCTCACGCTTGTAGAAATTCTGCTTGCCGTTTTTGGAATATGGAAGCCCTTTGTTTAAGCGATAACTTCTTAGAGTACCTTTCGAGACATTTAGAAATTTGCATGCTTCTTTTTCTGATAGCCAAGGAGAAGGCACTTGCTTTTTTGCAAGAGACATGTGGTGTTTGATTAGGAATGAGATTTCTGTTTTGAAATCATCCCAATCTTTAGTTTTAATTAAAACCATTATTAATAAATTTAAATTGAGCCCAATTGCTCTTTTAGAAATATGCATTCAACTACCTCAACTTGTTTTGAGGTCAATTAAATAACAAGCGCAAATTTATTACGAGATAAGCTGAAAAACCGTGGAAACCGTGGAGGTCAATATAGCTTTATGCGGAGATGGGGTATTTTCTGAATAATACCTCTAGTTCGCTTTTAAATTCTTGATGTTTATATCCTTTTTTTATACCTTTTCTATTATCCAAATTAGACTCAAATTCTTTCAATCTTTCTTTGAGATTATTGTATTTCAGCAACTTAGATTTTGACAAGAACAATTTACTCTTTTCAATGGTTTTAAAATCAAAGTTTTTGAAGTATCCTTTTTCTTCAAGACTTTTTAATAGAAAAGCCGCTGCTCCGGTGCTACAGTTGAATTTAATTTTTAATGAGTTTGATCCCGGATCGATTGGATTTGAAAGTAATTCGACTAATTCTGTTGGAGAGTAGTCAATAATAGCAACTTCGTTGTTGTTAAATTCTAGGTCAAAAAAGAGAGCAATTAGAAATTCGGTAGAGCCATTAAAACCAAAGTCAATTACCTTTCCTTCTATAAAATTCTTTGTGGAGGTGAGCTCGGAATATCTATACTTATAATTCGAAGCAATATGATCAGATCTTTCTGTTATTTGGGTCATTAATCTAAAAATTTCACTTTCCAGCGAGGGGCATAATTCCTTAAGACCATTTTTATAACTAAGTGTAATAATTGATTTACACTTTTTTAGAATATCTAATAGTTCTCCGGAATTCCCATTTATTGCAGCGCTAACCTGTTTCGACAAATATTTTCGGAACTGCTGTATTCCAATTAGGATGAAATCTCCGGTAGTTAGCCGTACCTCTTTTCCAGAACTATTAAAATCAATACTCAGCGTATCCTTACTTCTATCGGAGCTTATAATGAGATGATTACTAAAAGTATTCTTGGGATAGATATCATCTCGCAATAACTCAACCCCTCCAGGTGTTAAGAATTTCCTTAAACACTCAAAAGCACTAATTTGCAAAAACTCCAAAGTTCCAGGTTCTGCTCCTCGGTATTCCAAAGAGCCATCACCTGACTCAGTAACTATTGCGGTATCAAGCCATGGATTTACTTTAACATATTTCGTAATGTTAACATCCAAACGATCATAATATTTGTGCTTGTTTAATTCCATTAATCTAATCTACAAAATTCCATCAAATTTCTCCATTGCCTCATCCAATTGCTTACCCAACACCTTAGCATAGATCTGAGTCTCCTTAATATTCTTATGCCCAAGCAATTTCTGCATCACTTGAATAGGAATCCCTTTGTCTAATCCAAGCGTGGCCATCGTATTTCTCCCGCAATGCATCGATATTCGCTTAGTAATATTAGCTCTATTAATAATGGACTTAAGAGTATTATTAAAGTTAGAATTCTTAGAAGCTATAACTCGATCAAGTTCATTAATTCCTACATCGGCCATGGAATCTTTTAAAATAGGAAACACAAACAAAGAATCAGTGTCATTATATTTTCTTGTTAGTTCAAGTGCTTTTGTTGGAAGCTTAAGCCCGATAGTTTCTTGAGTCTTTTTCATGCGGAAACTTAGTTTATAAGACTTTGAGGTAGTAGCTCCAATTAATTTAATATCACTCTTTTGTATCAAACAGAGATCACTAAACCTAACTCCGGTCAAACAACTAAATACAAATGCATCCTTAACAAACTCCTCCTTATTGCTATGGGTTTCGACATTTATTAATCGTACTAATTCCTCTTCCGTTAAATATTCCCGTTTACCTTCCTGCTTCTTACTCTTAATATCCTCAAATGGGAAGCAATCTAGAACGCCTTCTTTAAATGCCAACCTTGTTAACTTCCTTAAAACCTTCATATGATCCTCGATATAATTAATAGACAGTTTCTGATCTAAAAGTCTTTTATAGAATTTCTTAATCCACTTTTCGTTTACTTCTCCCAATCTAATTTTCGGATAATGCTTCTTAAGATTGTGAATCAGGTTAGTATAGTTCTTCTTGGTATTAAATCTATAGTGGTTTTCTTCGATGTTTTGATTGACATAATCAACTAGAAGCATTTGCCGCAATTTGGTTAAGTCTCTTTCAGCTTTGGGGTCTACCACTTCTTCTAAGCTTAAACTTTTCTCCTTGATAAAGGCATCCGCAAACTTGGCTTCATACTCAGCCATTTTCCTTTTTATTAGGATATTCAGTTGCATAGAATTGGGGTGATTACTTTTGACGACTCTCTTTTTTATATTCCATTGGTCAACTTGGATTTTCTGCTTTAAGGAAATCTCAGTATTCCGACCATTTTGATAAAGTCTGATTTGCAATGTTCCTTGTTCAGGATTAGATTTACTTTTACGAAGTATACATTTAACTGTAGGCATAGAAACGAATTTTTAAGCTCAACTAGAGCAGGTTGAAAAAAGTTTTCGTTCCAATAGGATACTTCATGAAAAAGGCAAAGTCCCGTAAATATCCCGTAAAATTACTGTGCTTTAATGATTCTTATTGATCTTTATTAACATTTAGAAATTATGTAAGAGTCAATTAATCAATCATTTAGACACATTAGAGAATAATAGAGCACAATAAAACCAGTCCCCCTCCGGGCACAAAAAAGCCAGACTATTAAGTCTGGCTTTTTTTATACCTATCTTATCTGTGATTTATTAGATGTAATTAAGTTCTGAATTTAGAGACAAACAATTCTTTTCAACCGGCTATTGGAGGTTAAAAATCGTCGAAGAAAATGGCTCAATAAATTATTCTGATTTAATTTCAATTGATACAAACTGGGAAAAGCGAATGACATTCTTCGCATAATTTAGAATCGCCCATTGTTGTAATAGGTAAATTCTATCACGAAAGCCCGACCGATAGGGGACAGTTCCAATTTATTAAATGAATACCAGTCTATAAGTTATCAAAAAGCTATCCTACTTTTTCCCCTTTTATAACTTGGCCAGGAGTAATGCCATATTCCTCTTTAAAGCATTTAAAGAAATAATTTGAATTGCTAAAACCAACCTGATAGGCAATCTCAGAAGCGTTTCCAGCGGATTTTTCTAAGAGTTGATAGGCTCTTTTTAATCTAATAATCCTCAGAAAGGCGCTTGAACTTTGACCAGTCAATGCTTTTAATTTTCTGTGCAATTGACTTCGACTCAATGCAATTGCCTTGCTCATCTCTTCTACACCAAATTTTTCATTACTCATATTTTCTTCAATGATGTTTAACAGATTTTCTAAAAAAGCTTCATCTAATGAATTGACTGCGATGTCCTTTGGATGTACTGTGTTAGAATGAGAAAATTTGCTTCGCAATTGATTTCTTTGTTCGATTAGATTTTCTACGCGAGCTCTTAAAATTTCACTATCAAAAGGTTTGGTGAGGTAATCATCAGCTTGCATTTTCAAACCATGAATTTTGTCAATAGGATCAGATTTAGCAGTTAACAATATTATTGGGATATGAGAAGTGTGTTCATTTGATTTTATCTGATAACATAAATCTAGGCCATCGATTCCCGGCATCATAATATCTGAAATAATGAGATCTGGAATATCTTCTTTGGCTATTGCTAAACCTTCGGTCCCATCAGCAGCTTCTAATATTTGATATTCAGATTGGAATTGTTCTATAATATATTTTCGAAGTTCTTGATGATCTTCTATGATCAAAAGAATTGGTGGTTCTTTCCCATTCTTTTGCACTTGCTTCAATGAATTTACTACTGTTGCTTCTTTGTTGCGATGAGTATCTTGACAATCTTTTCTTTGCTGATATTCGGCTAATGTTTTAGCGGGTAAAATGTCTGAGGGTTGAAGATGAGTTTTACCTAAAGGTAATTTAATGGTAATGATGGTTTCCGATCCTTCCGTACTTTTAGCCGTTATTTTTCCATGATGTAACTCCACTAACTCCTTTGCTAATGATAAACCAATCCCCGTACCTTGAACTTTACGAGTTTCTGAATCATCTACTTGATAAAATCTATCAAATATAAACGATAATTTATCTGCTGGGATGCCAATTCCATTATCCTTAATATGTATTTCGGCTTGTTGATTATTTTTCAGCAATTTCACTAATACCCGATCTCCTTCGTTTGTGAACTTGAAAGCGTTGGATAATAAATTAGAAATAATCTTTTCAAACTTATCTGGGTCAATATATGTCTCTAATGATTTTACTTCACTAATAAAATTTAAGTTAATATTTCTTTGTTCAGAAAAATTTTGGAATGAATTTACGATAGCAGATAGGCTTAACCTTAGGTCTCTTTTTTGCGCTTTTAAAGGAAGTTTTCCTGCTTCTAATTTATTAAGATCTAACATTTGATTCACCAATTCCAACATGCGCTCTGCATTACCAGATGCAGTGTTAACCAATTTTTTCTGACTTTGGTTATTTAAATTTTCTTTCAATTGATTTAACGGATCGATGATTAGACTTAAAGGAGTGCGCAGTTCATGCGATATGTTAGTGAAGTAGCGTGTTTTTTGTCTATTGAGTGCTTCTAAGTTTTTGGATTCTTTTTCTTTCAGCTTTAGTCGATTTCGAGACCAAAAGAAAAAGCCGCCAAGTAAAGCTAAAATAAATGAAGCCCAGCCAAGTAAACTTTGAAAACGATTTTGTTGAAGTACCAATGCCAATTCTTGATTTTTTAATTGTAATTCTTGCTTGGCAATTGCCTCTTCTTTTTGCTCTGTTTTATACTTGAGCTCTAGATCTGCGATTACTTCTACTCGTTTGATTTCTTCAACCGAATCCCTAAGGCTGCTTGATAATTTTAAATCTTTAATTGCCTTTTTGTAATAGCCTAATGAGTTATTGATTTCCCCAGAGGCTTCTGCTGCATTAAACAAGGCAAAAATATCTTCTCCCTCTTGTGCAATTTCATAGGCTTCATCAATATAAACCTTGGCTTTTTCGTAGTCTCCTTTAGCAGAGTTGAGATCAGCCAGATTGTGTAATGCATGCACCAAGGTGCTCGGCATATTTTCTTTGCGAAATTGTTTTAAGGCCTTTAGGATATAATCTTCAGCTAGTTTATATTTCTTTTGAACAATGTAAATTTCTCCTATACCATTATAGACTCTGGCTCGTTCCCCTTCATTTAATGCTTCTTCACACTCCGCTGAAAGTAACTGATGACGAATATCCAGTGCTTTTTGGTTTCCCTCCTTAGTTCCTATCTGATTATATACATTGGCCAATGTAAGCAGGTAACTTCTACAATAACCGCCCTTCATCTCCAATTTCTTATAGAGTGCTCCCGACTTATTAAGATATTCTAAAGCTGGCTCAAATTGTCTTTGTAAACCAAAGTAACTTCCTAAATAGAAAAGATATCTTGCTTGAAGTTTCTCCATTTTTAGTGAATCTGCAGCATTCATTCCTTCTAAATAGTACTCAAAGCCCTTTTGACTTTCACCACGCATATTATAAGCCCATCCTAAACTTCCAAAAGACCTTACCCAAGTAATGGTATCCCCAGTAGCCTTTCCAGTTGCATGAGCATTTTCTAAAATAGGAATAGCATCAGAATATTTTTCAAACATGATATTTTGATTACCCAATTGAAGATAGGCGTTTGCTAATCCCTTGCCGCTCTTCTTGCATAGTTCGATGTTGCGGATGAGACTATCTAATATCTGGTTTGCATCATTCTGGGAATGTCCAATAATGGAGAAAAGTAAAAAAGAGTAGATTAAAAAACTCTTTTTCAACTTAGTTGGAGTTGTAGGGAACATGGTTTTCTGAAATTGTATAAACTAAAGATAATCATAATAAGACTGGTGACAATCACTAGAATCAAGTTTAGCACTGGATTTTTTCCAATATGCGCTTTTAACGCTTTTCATTTTTTAGGATTTGAATCGTTTTATTCAAACAAAATCAATTTAGAAAATGGCATGAAAAAAAATCCTTCATGCAATTACTTTCTAAATGAAACTAAATCGATACAAAAAGAACCGTTTATTTATGAAATTATGTTTCAAAACGCAGTAAAACGACGTTTTTACACACTTGTGCAACATAATTTCATAGCTACTGGCGTACATCTTGAGTATACAATTATAGTGGATTCAGTGATGCAACAACAGAAAGAGACATTGAATTCTTGGTAAATTAAGTTTTCGTTTTTGACCCATGGTCAAGTTAATGAGAAGCCCTGTAGAAAAAACTAATTTGGAACAAATGAAAAATCTATTGATTACCGCACGGGTATTCCTTTTATCCCAGTTGATAATAAGTCTTCAAGTACAAAGTAAGTCTGAATTTAATTCTCAAAAAAATCTGGTAAAATCGAATACAACAGGTGGACAGAATCGTAAATATCAATTAGCCTTTGGGCTTTGGAATTCTACAACAAATAAAAATCAAGCCTGGGAGAAATGCATGTATCAATTGGATATCAAAGGAGGTTTTTATGTTGTGGTCTTTGAACAACCTCCAACAATTCGATTAGCCGCCTATTCCAATTTACAATACTTCTATAGAAATAATTTTTCATGTTTTTTTTAGCGAAAAATTAGAATCAAATCAATTCAAATAAAAGCCGCCTTAAAATCCCTAGTTGATAATTCAAACAAGAGAAGAAAACCGAAAGAAGACAGGCCAGAAATAGAGCCCCAATTGTTACTACCAATATGTTGAATGATCTAGTTCTCAAAAGGAAGTAATCTTCCTTTTGAGCTAGAATTCTTTAAACAAAAGCCAAAAAATTCACCCATTCGGGTGTACCTCGCACTCCTTCATATCCATAAGTTTGCTAAAGAATTAATTAAACCCCAATTCTTTAAATAAACTAATGATGAAAAAGTATTCCATTTCAATTACCACATTTCTTTTGTTGCTCTTTGCAATAAATCTTGCTACAGCTCAAAATGTAGGTATTAACGAAGACAATTCTTCTCCAAATTCCAAAGCAATTCTAGACGTTAAGTCAACCACAAAAGGAGTTTTGCTGCCAAGAATGACGACTAACCAGCGGACAAGTATGTCATTAAATCTAACCAATACGGCGATGGTTGTTTATGATACCGATTTGAAGAATTATTTCTTTTGGGACGGAATGGAATGGGAATATTTTGGTGGTAACTACTGGATGTCCAATACCACGGGAATTCATAGTTTTCCTACTTCAAAAAATGTTGGGATTGGAGATGTGGCATATAGTCTTGCCAAGTTTAGAGTGGTAAGTGATGATAATCGATACGGTATTAGCACAAATGTTAGCAATCTCACCAATAATTCCATTGTCGGTCATTTCATTCAAATGAGTTCTTCAATTGATGCTACACAAGATGGTCTTTCAATTAATATGTCCGGTACGGGTGGCGTTGGAATTAAAAGAGGTGTGCGATCAATCGTTCATCTTGCAGCTGGACAAACACAGGATGCTTTTGGATTGTATGGTCAAGTCAATGGTAACATTGCTACCAACAATAAATACGGTGTTTATGGAACGATCTCAGGTTCTGCAGACAATAGTTATGGTGTATATGGAAAAGTTAATGGTGCTAACAATTATGCCATCTATGGTGAAAACTTAAACACCAATGGGTTTGGCGGATTCTTTGATGGGAAAGTAGCAATTACTAACAATCTTGGATTGGGACAATCTGGTACAAATGATGCCGCCGTCTTAGATATAGATAGCGACAGTCGGGCAACTGGAATAGATCTTTTTAATGATTATGACGGCAATAATCCTAAGTGGGGGATATATAATATCGTTTCTGGTGAAGGTACAGGTAATCACTATGGTACCTTTAGTAGAGTATTCATGAATGCCAACGCTACCTTGGCAGGTTTTGGAACTTTTACAGAGATAGTTGATAACGGTCCAGCGGACACTTATGCACTTTTTTCAAGGGCAACCGGAGATCCGACGCAGAATAACTGGGCCGGTTATTTCGATGGTCGTGTTCAGATCGTCGGAGGAACAACAGCCACACTTCCAAGAGATGGGCACTTGATGTTGGGGGAATCAAATAGCACAAATCTAGTCTTAGATGACACTCGAATCATTGCAAGGAATAATGGCGCTGCTTCCAACCTTTTTCTAAATCCTTATGTCGGAGATGTTGTAGTTGGTAGTCCAACCAATACCAGTAATTTTAGACTAAATGTTTCTGCCGATAGTGGCCAGGATGCACTTCGAGTTGGGGTAGGAGTGAATACAAAATTAAAAGTTTTAGCCAATGGAGCTACAGTAATTGGATCAAATGCAACCGCCAATATTCCCGCAAATGGATTGTATGTAAGTGGTAATGTTCGCTTGGGTTATACTGGTAGCGATGGTAATGCATATAAACTAGCAGTAAATGGTAAAATGTTAGGAGAAGAATTACGAATTGAAGATTCTAGCAATTGGCCGGACTATGTTTTTGCTGATGATTATCAATTAAAAACATTGGATGAAGTCGAAGCTCACATTAATCAATATTCTCACTTACCGGGAATTCCATCTGCCAAAGTTGTTGAAGCTGAAGGGATCTTAGTCGGAGATATGCAGAAAAAAATGATGGAGAAAATCGAAGAATTGACTTTGTATTTGATTGAAATGAAAAAAGAAAATGAAGCATTGAAATCTCGTGTTGAAATTCTTGAATCTAAATAATTTTTCAAATCAAAATGATCATGAGATTTATATTAATCATTTTAATAGTGTTACCTATTCGATTGTTGGCGCAACAAATTAATTCTGCAGAATTGCTGAATGCCATCACACAACCAGATATGGAATGCGGTACTCCTGAGCCCAACTACGAAGAGGCATTAAATCGTATAAAAAAACTTCGACCGACTATTGAAGCTCAAAGAAATTCAAGATCTGCTGCTCCAAAATTAATTGTTCGGATGGTCATACATAGATTGAGTAGTTCAACAGGGTTAGAAGGCCCTCCAGAAGATACCATATTTGCGGCAGTTGATAAAGCTCGATCAGAATACGCAGCTGGAGACATCTGTTTTTCGCTGGATTATATTAATTATGTTAATCAAGATACAGTAATGACAGCTGACGCTTCCAATTACAAAGATTTAGTATCCACCTTGTTTTATCCTGATCACGGTGATCCGGATAGAATAGATGTGTTTATTTTTCCGCAAGAATGCGGAACTTTTGGAGCATCTCTAGCTATTCCAAATGATCTATTTGCGATGTCTGAAGATTTGTTGTTGACTAGAGTAACCTTTTCTCATGAAATGGGACATGCTTTGGGACTCTATCACACGCATCAAGGTGATGGAGAATCTTGCGCATCAGGCTTAAAGGAAAATATTGATGGATCAAATTGTTCTACCTCGGGAGATTTTATGTGCGATACAAATGCAGATCCAAGACTTTCAATAAATGTCAATAACGGTAATGTAAATTCAGCAACTTGTGTTTACACAAATGGTGGAGCGACCGATTGTAATGGAGATTCTCCTTACGTTCCACCAATATCTAACATTATGTCTTACGGCGTGTTTTGTAGAACAACTTTTTCTAATGATCAATTTGATGCTATGCGTTCAGAATTATTAGTCGGAACAGTAGGGCCATTGGTCAGTGTAGTTGGCCAACAAACGGTTATACTTACAACAGGAAACGTTACAGGTGGAGAACATCATAGAACAGCGCTGGAAACAATTATTTCAAATTTTGGAGATGTTATTACGATCTCAAATAATGCAAAAGTTCATCACACTGCTGGCGAAAATATAATTCTTCAGGAAGGGTATGAAATAAAACCTACTAATGGCAGATATACGGGAGTAGTAGGTGATCCTTGTAATTGATGATGAGATATTTTTATCTGAAAAAGAACACCAACTGCATCTATCCATCTTTTTTATTGAAATCTCTTTCGAGTAGTTGATTTTTGGAAATACTTAATAAAGAAAATATGAGAGTGTTGATGTTTTGTTTTTTGTGCTTGCCAATCGGAATGTTTGCGCAGCAAACAAAGACTAATCAGGTCCAAAATAGTTCTGTAAACGAATTTGTGGAATGTGATACTCCAGTTCCAGATTATTTTGAAGCCCTAAGACGAAAGCAAAAACTTGAACCTGCTATAGAAGCACAACGAAATGGAAGATCAGCTGCAGCAAAAATTGTGGTTAGATTAGTATTACATAGATTGAGTAGTTCTACTGGAATAGAAGGGCCGACGGATGCTACAATGATAGCGGCTGTTGAAAAAGTGAGAAGTGAGTATAGTGCCGGAGACATTTGTTTTTCTCTGGACTATATTAATTACATCAACTTAGATACAATTATGACCATCACTGGTAATAAATATACTTTCATGATGGACTACTTATATCCAAATTACGGCGATCCTGATAGATTAGACTTTTTTATTTATCCAGATGAATTGAATGCAGGTGCTTTTGCAGGAGCCATTGTCTCTGATGTTTTTGGCATGGGAGAAGATCGTTTGGTGCCTACGAGTGTTACAGTTGCTCATGAAATTGGACATTGTTTGGGATTGGTACATACTCATGAAGATTATGGCCAATCTTGTCCAAGCGCATTAATTGAAAATATTGATGGATCTAATTGTGCCACTGCCGGAGATATGATTTGTGATACGCCAGCTGATCCAAATATTGGTCCTCCAAGTAGAAGGGATACTGTCACTTGCGAATTTATTGGAACAACACTTATGGATTGTAATGGAGATGCTCCTTATACGCCAATTATGAACAATATTATGTCTTACGCTGGGCCATGTAGAACAGCATTTATCCCTGCCCAATTCGATGCTATGAGAGCCGAATTATTAACCGGAACTGTTGGTCCTCTAGTAAGTGACATTGCTCCTCAAACACTAATACTAACGACCGGAACAGTAAGCGGAGGTGAAAATCATAGAACAGCTCTTGGGACGATCATCTCAAATTTTGGAGATGTCATTACAATCTCGAACAATGCAAAAGTTTATCACACCGCTGGTGAAAATATAATTCTACAAGAAGGCTATGAAATAAAACCAACCAATGGTCGATACACTGGAGTAGTGGGAGATCCTTGCAATTAGCTAGTTGAATAAAAAGTTCTTTATGAAGTCTTAATTTAATAGAATCTTATCCAGTCAATTTCCAGGGAGAATTCTCCGGGCTGTTTATCACTAAGTATAAAGCCCATTCGAATGACTTTCTCAAACTCTTCTTCAGAACTTCCTTTTCGAATTACTTCGCCGACTTGTAGCAAATCAAATTCTTTCAAAGGCATTTTGATCGTTGTCCATTCGTTAATTGTAGTTGAAAAATTAAATTTGTGATTAGGTCTCCACCAACGACGATCACTAGACAAGGAAAAACCATATTTTCGACCATCTCCTTTGACTCTAATTTCAATGCCTTCGTGAATAGCTAAATTCATTTTGGCCCATGGACTCCGGTAAGATGCAAAGCCACCATTGTTTTCCAATGATAAATTCCCAGAAAACAATACACTGTTTTTTTGATCAATAGCTTTGGAAGAAGACCGACCGCCCATAACATCGTCATTGATGATTAACCAGCTGTTTTCACCAAGTAACGGGAAATCAAATTCCAATTTACCTTTTTCAATTGAACCAAAACTTATCATAAGAAGAATTATAATTGAATACATTGTGGTTGGTTATCTTAATGTCTAAACATTGTAAATCTCATTCGGTTGAATCATAAATAAGAATTTATAATTATCCAGTACCTTTACACTACAAATAAAATACATGAAGCTTATTCCTATTGTCTTTTTGGTGCTTAGTACCGGAATCGTTGTCACTTTGTTTACCTCCGTATTTAAGTTAATGAATTTTGATTTTGAAAAAGAACCAATGAGTACAAAAGTTATTTATAAGATTTTCCGGTTGCCTTTGTTGTTTTTCCTATTGTTAATTATGTTCATTGCAGTAGGAATTCCTATGCTAGAAGGAAATGGATAGAATTCCTATGTTCGTCAGGAATTTGTCAAACTTGATATGTTTGAGCGGCCAATTTTGAATTAACTTACGTTAAATCTATAGTGCTCTGCCAAATATCTAAGCAGTGTTACTATTTATCTTCATCAGGGTCCTTACAATTTACCAATTATGCGGATTACTGCGATATTACTTTTTTTCGTTTGGAGTGGAACGTTATTTAGCCAAGATCTCTATTCTTCTATTTCGACTACCAATAAATTCATTTGGAGAATTTCAGCCGAGGAGGCAAAGTCTATTTTTGAAAATGGACCGACAACTGTAAATGAAAAGTATTTCCATACTTTGATAGATACCATTCCGATTGGTAAGGATTTTAAAAACAATTACAACAAGGATTTATCCATTGGGCATTATTTGATTGCTGGAATTCAAAAAGAAAATCTAGTTTGGAGTTACTATGAACGCTCCCCATATGATGTCCAGGTATTTCAAAATAATACAGATCTAGTAGTTCAAGTCACAGACAGTTTAATGCAGCCAATTGCTGATGCGAAGGTGGTTGTGAAAAAACGGAATTTGAAGTTCGACAAAAAATCAAAAAGCTATCGATCTAGAGTCAAGTTTAACAAAGAAAACATTGAGGTCACTATTGATGGTTTTCGATCTTTTCATCAGGTAAAGAATACAAATATTAGAAGCAAAAAAGAAGTTTGGAGAAATGTGCTTTATGGAAAACCTCAGCGGTATGTTGTTTTGCCAATTCGATATATAATAAGATTACCCATTGATGGTTTTAAATCCATTCGCAGAAAAGGACACTACGGTGTCATTTACGGAACTAAAAATGGATTCAGGAAATTCAGAAGATTAGTGGCTTGTACATTTTCTTCTTCGCCTTGTACTCCAAAAGAGTATAAAGGATATGCCATCCTGTCAAAGCCAAAATATAGAATTAATGACACGCTAAAAGTAAAGGCCTATTTAACCGATCATAAAAATCGACCTTTGAAAATTCCGTTAGAAGTGGAACTGGGAGGAGGAATTCGGAAAAGTTTCGGAATGATTGAGCCAGCTGCGCCCGGATCTTATGAGTGGACTGTAATCCTTGATAAAGAAAAGTATAAATTAAAACTAGATAAAAAATACCGAGTTAATTTTCGAAAGGATCACTTGTTGATTAAATCCGTTGGATTCAAATTGGAGCAATATGACTTGAAGGCCATTTCGTTTACGGTTGATAAAAGTCGGGATGAACACATCCATACATCTCCTTTTTTTCTAAAAATAAATGCGAAAGATGAAAATGAATTGAGGTTGAAAGATGCACGTGTAAAGATTAAGATTCAAACTACAAATGTTAATAGTTTTTTGGAGAAAAATATGTTTGTACCAATAGCGGTACTTGATACCAATTTCTTACTTGACGCTAACGAGGAGACTGCATTTTATATTCCTGATTCCTTATTTCCAAAAGCCAATCTTAAATATAATGTCAATATTGAATTGTTAAATGGAAACAACGAAAGTAGAAAACAGACTTTAGAGGTCAACCGAAAGTATAAAACTTTTCCTTTTAGAATGGAATTGGATCAAGATTCAATTATTGTAACCAAAATAGATTCGACCAATAGTTCATTAGAGCCAGCATCCTTATTTTTCTATAAAGATCGAATGGAAGAAATTGGGCAAACTAATGGAATGTCAAAATTTAAAATCGATCCGGGAGCCTCCTTCTATAGCTTGTTTCATGAGGGAGCTAGACAGCTGTTGTATATGAGAAAAGAATCAAGTCAACTGTCCTTGTCTTACACCAGGAGCAAAGATTCAATTATTGTCAATATTGTAAATCCTAGAAAATTACCATTTAGCTATTTTGTTTATAAAGTGAACCGGGAAGTGAAAAAGGGATTTGGAAATATTTCGAGAATTTCTTTTCCTGCAAAAAATAGTAAAAATTATACTTTTTCTATCGAATATCTTTGGGCCGGAATGGTGGACAACAAACATTATAGCATTCCTGCAGAATATTATAAAGTCAATCTGATCGTAAATCAACCTAGTAGAATAGTTCCCGGGCAACAGGTCGATGTTGAGATAACCGCGGTTGATCAAAAAGGAAAACCAATTGAAGATCTTGATGTTTCAGCTTTTGGAAGCACCGCTAAATTGAAACACTATCCTGAAAAATTCAAAGCGCATCAGAAAAATAAAAAGAGAAAGAAACTGCGCGCAAATTACCAAAAAGATGTTACCAATTATCACGGTAAACTTTTAATTCCATATAGCGATTGGGCGCCACTGACTAGACTGGATACCATTGCATATTACAATTTAAGATTCCCAAAAGATAGTCTTTACAGAATTGAATATTCTATATCCGATAGTATAACACAAGTGGCCCCCTTTGTAGTTAGAAATGGAAAAATTCAAAAAGTACATGTTGTTCACATTGACAATGTGCCTTTGTATTTTTCTTGGGCAACGCATGACAGGCCTTTTTCCTTTCCTTGTAAACCAGGTAAAAGAGAAATTAGAATCCGAATTGCAGATGCTGAAATCACCCTAAAAAATGTTGAAATTTTTGCCAATAAGAAAAACATTATAGCCATTGATCCTGATGAGTATTTTAATCAGAAGGCGATTGTGGAAAAGAAACATGAATTAGACAAAAGGGAAGTTAAAAACTATGAGCGCTATACCTTCTTTTACTCTCATGGATTCGGACCTAAGCCGGTTTGGTTAGAACAAGATAGTTTGATTTATGCGCTGCCGAAGACAAATGGTATTGGAGTAGTAGGACCAATATTCCCACGAAAGATTAAATTTGAATATTTAAATGAATTCAAACATGAATTTTGGAATACCTCAAAGTTTAGACATGAGTTTTATCCAAACTTGATGAAGATGTGGGAAGTTAATGAAGAGAAAAGGAAGTTTAACAATTTGCAAAAGTTCAGTAATGGCGCAGTTCATCCATCCTTTAGAGATACCGTTCGAACTGTGCAGTGGATCAAAGAAAAGGAATTGAGCTATTTGCGTGGACTAAGAAATAAAAAATATAAATTTTCTTTTAAAGCGAATGACAATGGAGACAATGGCTCTTTAAATTTGAAGCCAAAGTTGCACAAGGGTGCAGCTCCAGTGAATTTGTTTTTCTTTAGCAAAAATGATCGAGAAGTATTTAGTCATTTGCCAGGCTATACCAATCGAATTCCTAAAATTAAAAAAGGGGAATACCAATTTTATATTTTATACAACGACAAGTCTTATCAAAAGGTTGAAATCCAAATTCAAGCGAATGGATCCAACTATCGCGATCTAGAAGAATTCGAAATATTACCACCTGATGAATATTCCGAAAAAATAGATAGTATTCTTCAACATGCTGTAGTGGAAGAGGCGGATGAACTGACGGAAAGTCAATTGAGAAAGATATACCAAAACCTGCAAAAAGGAACACACCAAGGAATTGAAGGCACTGAAATATTTGGGAAAGTTACCGAATTCGGAACTGAGGATCCTATCATAGGAGCAAGTGTGGCTGCTTATAAAGATGGCGTTTTTGTGACCGGAACTTCTACTGATTTTAATGGTGAATATAGAATTAATGCTGGCGGCGGATTTTTTGATTTAGAGTTCTCCTATATTGGTTATGCTTCAAAAAGAATTAAAGATGTTTATGCAGGGTTTTTTCCAATTGATGTTGAATTTGATGAATTTGGTTCCATTCAATTAGAAGAAGTAGTAGTCGCGGCTTTCAAAGTACCGCTGGTAGAACAAAACAATACTACTTCAAGCATGATGATAACTGCGGATGATATTAGTAACATGCCATTACGCAATCTTTCCGGGTTGGCCGGCAGGGTGGCTGGAATCAGTATTTCCGAGGTTGGAAACGAAATTATGATTCGCGGAAGTAGAATCTCTGGAACATATTACTATATCGATGGAATTCGAGTTCAAGATACGCAAACGATCAATTTGAATGAGGTCGACGATTATAGAATCGTAAATGGAGCAGAGGCGAAAGCGGTTTATGGAGTCGATCAAGTGGTGTTGATTCAAAGTAAGTCCAAAGCTAATCAAGCGTTTTATGAAGCCAGTTTGGCCGCTAGCGGAATAAGAGATAATTTTTCCGATGAGGCATTTTGGAAACCAACATTAAGAACAAACCGTGAGGGTAAGATTAATTTTCAAACTCGTTTTCCAGACGACATCACAAAATGGAATTTGCATTACATTGGTGCAAAAGGAAAATATGCTGGATATAAAAATGCAACTATTAAATCCTTTAAACCTATCGCTTCCATTTTAAGTATTCCGAAGTTTATTGTAGCTGGTGATACGACTTTAGCAAATACCAGAACGCTGAATTATACGCAAGACAGTCTAGCACTAAGTACTATGTTCAGTGTTGAGCAAAACGGCGAATTGATTAATGCAACAAATGACTCAATTAAATTCAAAGATTCAGATGTCAGTTTGTTTCCAGTTTCTTCCAACTTGACGGATTCCTTGACGATTACTTATGAGGTAAAACGTTCGGATGGTTATTTGGATGGTGAAAAAAGAGAACTACCAATTTTGCCAAAAGGATTATCAGTCGCAAAAGGTTTTTTTGATGTGCTGAATTCAGATACCAGTTTTATTTACCAACCAACTAGCTCAAATGGTGAGACTACCATTTATATAGATCGGAGTAAATTAAATGTGGTGCGTCGTTCTTTGACCACTATAAAAAAATACCAGTACCTATGCAATGAGCAATTGGCTTCAAAACTCCTCGCGTATCTACATGATAAAATTTTGGCGGAATATTTAGGAAAGCAATTTGTAGGAGAGAAGGAGATTCTAAAGATTATTGATAAACTAAACCAAAGAAAAAATGAAGATAAACTATGGGGTTGGTGGAGAAACAATAAAACGAGTTATTGGATTACTGGCCATGTTGTCAAAGCACTGGTTAAAGCAAAATCTATGGGATATGAAGTGGACCTTCAAACAGAAGAGTTGGTTGCCAATTTAATTTTTAATCTTGAGGGCAGCACGAATATTCGCAGGATGATAGATGCCATGCAGACATTAAAAAAGTTAGACTCCACTTTCAATCCCGAAAAGTATTTGGCTAAAATGGATAGCTTAGATAAAAGCAGTTTGTACAATCGACTACGATATACAGAGTTGAAATTATCCTATGGTCAAAACGTTGATACTGATTGGATGAAGGAATTTAAGAAAGAAACACTTTTCGGAAATGTTTATTATCAAGATACAACCGCTAGCAAGTGGCGTAATGATTTGTTTAGAAACACCATTCAATATTCTTTGATTGCTTATCGCATTCTAAGATTGATGAATGTTGAAGATGCTCAACTTAGGAAAATTCGACAATACTTTTTCGAAGCCAGGCAAAGCCGTTCTTGGCAAAATACCTACGAGAAAATTGCCATCATTGAAACCATCATTCCTGAGTTGGTGAAAAATGAAGGAATAGGAAATGATGCTGTTGTATTTGTAGAAAGCGAAGTGCTTGATACCGTCAGTAATTTTCCTAGCGCAATTTATACAAATGACTCCAAGCCTATCAAAATTAGAAAAGAGGGAAAAGCGCCGGTATATTTTACCGCATATTCAAATGAATGGGTGGAAGCTCCGGCCTCAAAAAAAGATCATTTCAAGATTAGTACTCAGGTAATAAATGAAGCCCCGATTGCTGACGAATTCCAACTACGAGTCGACTTGATTGTTGAAAAGCAGGCGGATTATGTAATGATTGAGATTCCAATTCCTGCAGGCACCATATACAATTCGAAAAGTCAACGTTGGCGGCATGAAGTACATCGAGAATACTACAATGATCGAGTGGTGATTTTCTGTAGGACCTTGTTAGTTGGAGACTACAATTTTTCTGTTGATTTATTCACAAAGTTCGAAGGAAACTATACCATCAATCCAGCGAAAGTGAGCTTGATGTATTTCCCAACATTTTACGGCAATAACGAAATAAAAAGGCTGAATATAAATCCTGAAAATTAATTTTCGTTTACCTTCGCTCTATGTCTGTTGCCGAATTCAAAGCTGTAATTTCCAAACAACTCCTCGTGGAACACTCCCGAGCGAATACAGAAATCGTGCAGGAATATATTGGTAGCGACCAAAACAAAATGAAAGCCCTGGTTGATATTTTACTTTTGGATACTACTGAAGAAGACAACTTAAAATTACATCAGCGAGGAGCGTATGCTTTGAATCTGATCGGCGAAAAAAACCCGGAAATGGTAAATCCTCACCTTAAGCAATTGTTTACTTTATTACCAAATCCTCCGCATGAGGCATTTTCAAGAGGAATAATGCGCATCTATGCTTTTCATCCAGTACCACGAAAATGGCAGGGCGTTATGGTCGATCTCGGATTTACTTATCTCCAAGATCCCAAAACTCCAGTAGCAGTCAAGATTTTTAGCATGAGCGTTTTGCTTGCCATCGGGCGCCAAGAACAAGACCTTTTGCCAGAGTTAGAGATGACCATTAATGAGTATTATGAACATGGTACTGTGGGGTACAAATCTAGAGCGAAGCGTACACTCAAGGAAATTCGAAAGATTTTAAATAGACAGAACTAGCAAAGCCATTATGATTGGATGAACCTTCCAACAATTCAACTCCCTCGCTATAAACAAAACCCACTTTTCTGTACCTTTACCAGCCAACAGAAAGAAAATGATTAGATATAACGATATCCGCATGGGGGCCATTGCCATTCACCGTGTCGGAAATAAGCATAGAGCAGAACGGAATTTTATCGCAGAAGGGACTTCAGACTTAGAAGTAGAGATCCGAGCAGCGCTCCTTTCTTACTTTTTGAAACCCCTAAAGCGCGAAGATCAACGCTATAGATTTGAATTGGATGAACGCACTGGCGCTAATGTGATTCGAAACGCGGCAGCAGAGATTTTTATAGATCCCGAGTCGCTATACGAGCAATCGGTGATTATCCTTCACCACTTGTACAATCAATCTACGCATCCTAATATTAAATCTGGGGAATTGTATGTGGCTCACTTTACGGACATCATTGTGGATGATGAGTTGGTGAATGCGATCGGCATATTTAAGTCGGAGCGTCGATCTGAATTTTTGAAAATCACTTCTGGTGGAACACACTTGGATTTGAAAATTCAAGATGGAATTAATCTTGGAAGATTAGATAAAGGCTGTTTGATTTTGGATGCTGCGGCTGGAGATAATTATCGTATACTTTCTGTGGACAACAACAACTATGACACTGAATATTGGCTGCGTTCTTTTCTGATGATGGAGCCAGTGAAAGATCAAGTTTTCCAAACCAAGAATTTCATGGAACTTTGTAATTCATTTTCAGAGGAAGTGGTTGCTAAAGATGCTGGTAAAGGCGAACAGATGAAATTCATTGCAGATTCCGTTGATTACTTCGCGAACAATGAACAGTTTGATTTTGATAAATTCCGCGAAGAGATTCTTGTTGATGAACCCCGCGAAAGAAAATTCAAACAGTTTCAAGAAGATTATGAATTTCCGGAAAATTACAGTTTTGAAATATCTCAGCCAGCCGTGAGTAAGGCTAGAAAGAAAATGAGTAATCTGATAAAATTGGATTCTGGTGTGCAAATAAAATTGGATCATGCTTCCGAAGCTGCACAAAGCTACATGGAAAAAGGATTCGATGAACAGAAAGGCATGCACTATTACAAAGTGTTTTTCAACGAAGAATTATAATGACCAATGATCCGGCGCATCATAAACCGGAAGTTAATGCCGTAGACGAGAAGGATGAGGGGAAAACATTGAAGGTGATCAAATCTTTGTTTGGTAACTTTCTACTACTTTGCCTAGCTATCGTCTTGGTGCTATTCATCTATGGCATATGGCAACTCAAAGACCGTCATCCAGATGTTGGATTAGAACTCCAAGTCATACATTCGGAAGGGGCAATACAAGCTGGATTCGCAGCGCTTCCCATTAATCCTCAATATTACGATTCTTGGATTGACAATAATAAAAATGGAACCTTCGAAGAAGGCACAGATTTTTATATGGATCTAAATGAAAATGATCAATTCGATGCGATCTGGATGGCTGGATTTCATTCCAATCGACCAATGTCTTCCATTCATGATACTTTGTTGGCCAGTGCAATGGTTTTACAAGTTGGGAAAAAATCGGTTGCATTATTGTCTTTGGATATTATCGGATTAGGAAATGATCAATGCTGGCAAATTCGAAAAGAGGTACGAGAGAAAACTGGAATTGATCATATTTATATTATTTCAACACACAATCATGAAGGCCCAGACCTCATTGGGCTATGGGGGAATAGTAAATATAAATCAGGAGTTAATTCTAAATATTTAGAATATGTAATTGATCAATCTATTCTTAGTTTGACCTTAGCTTATCAAACGCGGCAGATGGCGCGGATCACTTTGGCTTCAGATAGCAGTTCTGCCATCGGTCTGTTGCAGGATACGCGTCCCCCGTATGTGGTAGATCCGATGATTAATATACTTCAAGCCAGGGCCATTTCCAATGATAAGGTATTGGGAACAGTTGTCAATTGGAGTAACCATGTAGAAACACTTTGGGATCAAAACCTAGCCTTGACGGCTGACTTTGTGCACTATTTGCGAAAAGGAATTTCTGAAGGAGTAGTCGATTCATCACAAACAATAGTTCCGAAGCAAGGAGGAGTGACACTCTTTGTTCCTGGTGCTATCGGGGGCCTGATGACCACCAGCCCAGAATTATCAATAAGAAATCCATTGACCAAATCTTTTCATACCAAGCCTAGTTTTGAAAAAGCAGAGGCGCAGGGATATGCCTTGGCAAAGATTGTGCATGAATCCCTCAGCATGGATCACAATCAACCTTTTTTCCATACCACTTTACATTCTTATCAGCAGCCAATAGAACTACCATTGGAGAATACCAACTTCAGGCTTGGTGCTTATTTGGGGTTGATCGATCGTGGTATGACTGGATGGATGAAGGTCCGATCCGAGATAGGATTTTGGCAATTGGGCCCAGCAAGTTTTGTGCACGTTCCTGGAGAATTGTATCCAGAATTGGCGATTGGAGGCATCGAAGAACCGACTCATGCAGACTATCCAAATGAAGCTTTGGAAGTGCCAGCGTTAAAAGAAGCTATGCCCGGTGAGCAGCGCTGGATCGTTGGGATGTCCAATGATATGATTGGCTATATTTTGCCGCGATCGCAATGGGATGCAAAAGCGCCATATACTTATGAGCAGACTAAGGCACCTTACGGAGAGGTGATGTCATTGGGGCCGCAAACCGCGCCAAAGATTCATGCTGCGCTGATGTCCTTGATAGCCGGTGGAGAGGAGGAATAATATGTAACTTAGAATCGATACTTCAGCCCCAGATTTTCCAAAAATGCAAAATTAAAAATTGTTCGATATTGACTATCGAAAAAAGGATTTATGTCTCTTTGTTTTCCCATCTGCAAACTAGGATTGATATAAATACTGAGTGAATTGGCAATTAAATACTCTGCTCCGATACTTAACTCCAATCCGTAATAATCAATATAACGATACCAACCTTCTGATAATGCTCCATCGATATTCCAATTGTAGGTTCCACTGTCTACATTGGTATCTTCAAAAAATAATTGAGACTGTGCAAAGAAATTGAACTTTTTATTGAGAATAAAATATCTGTTGATTCCTATTTTTAAATTATACTCTTTCATTTTTCCTTTTGCACCGGCACAATCAATACATGCCATTTTATTGTAGCCGGATTTATAAATGCCTTCTAGACTCATGCTGTAGGATTTTCCAAGCTTGTGTTCATAGGATAAACCTAAGTGCATAATTGGGGAAAATCGAAGACCGTAATTAACCAATCTTGGTTGGAGTTGAACAAAAGAGATGCCGATCGCATTGTTTGGTGTTTTTTCTTGAGCTTGAAGATTAAGCGCAGAAACTAAAAAGAATATTAGGCAACCGATGTTTTTCATGTTATAGCTTCTAGTCATCGACTAATTTCGCGAAAACATCTTACTAAGTGAAGAATCACTTTGGATTATAATTCCCACGGAATCGCGAGAGCTGCTTGGAAAGTCCAATAGGGGCTCAATGGACTGAGCAGAATAGAGCGCTTGAAAAGGGGCGCTCCTGAGGTAATCAGGGGATTGCCCGAATAAATATTATGCGCAAATATCAGACAGCGCCAAAGATTTAAGTAGCGTTGTTATCTTTGACGTCCCAAGCCGAAGTGGAGTAGTGTTGCTCCGAGTTTTCTGAAAAATAAGATACCGTGAGAATATTATTATTGTTATTAATATGTGTTGCGCCGTTTGTACTTCAAGCGCAAGATGAGCCATTGCGAATTGCTGATAAGAAACCCATACTGAAAAAATGTTTGCAAGTGGGTGATGAGATTCAGCGGGAGCAGTGCACCAACGAGGGGATGCTTACATATCTTTATCAAAATATCATCTATCCCGATACGGCCTTAGCGCAAGGATTGGAAGGCATGGTCGTCGCAGAAATCGTAATCGCCAAGTCAGGAATGGTCACTTCTCATAAAATATTGAAAGATATTGGTGCGGGATGCGGCGAGGAAGTGGGTCGGGTTTTGAATGAATTGACAAAGGTTGCTCCCATTTGGGCACCTGCTTTGAAAGGCGGACAGCCAATAGATTATGTGATGACGATTCCAGTGAAGTTTAAGATTCCAGAACCACCAGCTCCACCATTGCCATACAATATTTATGGGGAAGCCGATACCGTATATCATACTTATACCTCTGCTCCGATGTTGGGGGAGAATATTCAAGTATTAGAGAAAAAAATATTGGATGAATTGAATTATCCAAAGGGATTTGAGGACAGTTGTTTTGTTGGAAGCATGGTGGCGCAATTGGTTGTGAGCAAAAAAGGAGAACTTAATATTCTAGAGATAATAGATTATGAAGACCTTGGGATTGATTTTCAATTTCAATTAATAGAATTGATTAATTCGACTTCTGGCCAATGGTCACCGGCGATGTACGATGGTCAGCCTGTGCACGCTTTCCATAATATTCGAGCAGTTTTCTCTCCGAAATCAGCGGTTTGTCAGACTTCAGCTTCGAACTTTGCTTCGGCGAATGAGATGGCGCGATTGGGAGAGGTCAGATACCTGCAAGGAGATTTTGAAAGTGCATTGGAGCAATGGGGGAAGGCGATAGATCTATTTCCAAACAATGCTGAATTTCGTCTTTTGCGTGGTCAAGCTTTGATGGACAAAGGGGTTATGAAAGCACAGTGTTGCGAGGATTTGACTTTAGCCGGACGCAATGTGCCATTGGATCCAATCCTGAGATCAGTACTTCCTTTGGTATGCCAAGCAGGAGCGCAGGATTCTGCAGTGGTGGATTCTTTGGGAAATGAATAGGTATTGACTTTGTTGATTAGGTGAATTCGGCCTGCCTGCCTGCTGGCAAAGGCATAGCAATCTTTCAACCCAATAAAAAAGCCGACCGGAGGGTTCCGATCGGCTAGCTTTGGATTGCTGGGGTTTTTAAGGATTATCTTTTGCGGTGAACATAAGCCTCAATACCTTCTGCTTGTAATTCTGCAGCAATGGTACGAGCCTCAGATTCTGAGATAAATCTACCCGCAAGTACCGAAAAATATTTTGAGTAATCAAATTCTACTACTTCAGCTTTATCATAACCGATCTTTTTTAACCTTTGAGCCATAGCTTCTGCGTTCGGCGTCTTGCTATAAGATCCAGCCACTACTAAAAACTGGGCGCCTTTAGAAGGAGAATAGTTGGTCTTAGATGTTCTGGAGGTATTAGCTACTTGAGTCACTTTTGGTTTAGATCGCTCCAATGGTGCTGCACCAGCTGGATTGGGTTCAGCATCACCGAAATCTCCTGCTAAATCCCTTTCTAGTCTTTCGATTTCTGCATCTAGATCTTCTGGATCATTGCTGAGGTCAATGTCTGCCTCGCTGATATCTCCTTCTTCTAAATCCTCTTCCCACAGATCGCTATCGTCTGCCTCATTTTCTAATTCGTCAATTAAAGAAGTGTCTGAATTTTTCTGACATCCTTGGTAAGAGCTTATTAGCCAAGATGTTCCGAGCACCACGAATAGTGCGATTACCAAATACCTTAGTAGTGGTCCCATAGTGTTTTAAGTGTTTTAAAGTGTTTCAGTATCGTTACTGGAATGTAAAATTAATAAAAATTGTAATACGTTGACTACCATACGATAAAAAGACGATGATTAAAGTGAAATAGTGGCTTTTCGTTCGGTTGAAGTTTGTTGAAAGGTTGCTGAGCGGAGCCTCAGCATACCGTTGAAGTTGGTTGAAGTTAGCGTTTAAAATCTTTAATTTTAAAACGGTGATTAGTGGGCTTGTTAGGTTGAAATTGGTTGAAGTTTGTAATTCTAACTGCGTTCCACAATTAAAAAATCATAGAATTTTTACAAATTTCAACCAACTTCAACTCCCTCAAAAAGTATTCTTCCACATCATACTCTCAACTGGTTTAATCGTTCGTTGATTGTATTTAGCGTTGCTTTTCTTATTGTAATAATTCTCGATATCGCCTTCAACCGCGAAATAGATGAGTTGTCCAATGGGCATCCCTGCATAGACGCGTACAGGATGGACACAGGAGATCTCTAAAGTCCATGTATTGCAAAAACCAACATCTCCTTTTCCGGCAGTTGCATGAATATCTATGCCCAATCGACCAACGCTGGATTTACCTTCCAGAAAAGGCACAGAATTATGTGTCTCTGTATATTCTTCTGTAACACCTAGATATAGCGTGCCGGGTTGAATGACGAATCCTTCTTCAGGTATTTCGAAATGTTTGACTTCATTGTGCTTCTTAGCGTCAAGTATTTCAGAAGTGTAAGTCGCTAAGTGTTTTCCTAAATGGACATCGTAAGAATTGGTGCCTAAGGCTTTTCGATCGAATGGTTCGATTACAATCTCTTTGGACTCGATAGATTTTAATATCTTTTTATCAGATAAGATCATTTTTTTCTCTTTAATTGTCAGACTTAGGCAAACCTGCTGGACTATTTTTTATATCCCATTGAATGATCTTTCGATCGTCGCTGGCTGAAAAAAGTCCGGCATCATTCCAAATAACATTATTGACAGAATTCACATGGCCATCATGTTTCATTACATCAATAACTTTCAGCAGTGCAAAGGTACTTCTATCCCAGATTTTTATGGTACGATCTCGGCTTGCAGTTGCCAATAATTTTTGGCTAGGCGAAACTGCTATTGCGTTTATGGTATATAGATGAGCTTTGATAATCTCAGCTGAGGGTTGAAAGTCGGGATATTTCCAGATTTTCAGCAAGGCATCACGACCGCCGCTGACCAATTGATCCCCCGTTGTATTCCAAATTGAGCAAAAGACAGAAGGATCATGAGCATTTTGATAAGCTGGGATCACCGGTGCAAGCAATTTGTGATCAATAAAGTGGACATGTCCTTCGCTGGTAGCTACCGCCAAAGTATTTTCAGAAGGATGAAGCTGAAAACTACGAATGGAATTGTTCCCCAGGCGAATTCTAATCAACTGTTCTCCTTTCCAATTCCACTTACACAAATAACCATCACCACCTCCAGTTAAGAAATAATCGGGATGGACAAAAATGGCGAACAGCCCTTTTTCATGTGCCTTGATTACTCGGGGTTTCCATTTATCTTCCACCTTTTGCAAAAAGATAAGTTGGCCTACCAAGGTACCCGCCAAGATCGTATTCGAATGGCTAGCTAAAGTAAATATTCTGTTTTCAACTTTAGCAAGCAGATTCCCTTCGGCCGAATCATCCATTTTCCAATTGACCAGCCAGCCATTTCCTCCGCCAGTTACCAAGCCCAGTTCTGGATGCCACATGAGCGCATAAACGGCGCCTCGATGTCCAAGGAATTCTCTTACTTTTTTCACCTCGATCTGCATGTGGTGAAATTACTAAAGAATCTTTGAATGGTTTTGGGTTGAACGGTGGTGGAGTACTGGTGCTTTGTACTTTGCGTTGAACAATTGGTTTGAAATGATGAGATATTTTTGGAGCTAGGCTTCAGGGAGATTTTTGTTGTTTTAAAAATGGTCAAAATGATCTTTCGAATGATTTTTCAATTGGGGCCGAGCCCAATCAATATACTTGTTCGAATATTAGCGATTGTTCAACAGTTAGTTCGTCCTTAGCGAACCGTGCGGACCATTGTTCAATGGAACATAGTTCAACGAACCATATTTTGCCATTCAACTTTTGCTTTCAAAGAGAAAGATCAAAACTACGGAGTTCGGAATGCTTGCTGTTTGAAGACGATTGGCGAGCCTGCCTGTCGACAGACAGGCCTGCCTGTCGCAGAGAGGCCTGACTACCGGAGGTGGGTTTCAAACATTTCTAGACTTTTTTTCTATCTTTTTTGTGGCAATGACAAAAATGGAAAAAGCCAATTAAAAATGAATAACTCAATTCTTGTTGCAGGTTAAATAATAAAAACTTCATTGCGGCAATTTCCGACAATTATCTGCTATCCATTGTTCACTATCAATTACTTAACTACTTTTACCAAACACATAATCACATATGCCC
The DNA here is from genome assembly GCA_937928045.1 of uncultured Saprospiraceae bacterium. Classification (GTDB taxonomy): domain Bacteria; phylum Bacteroidota; class Bacteroidia; order Chitinophagales; family Saprospiraceae; genus JABDJM01. Next base: position 135,571 of record CALFWO010000017.1, read on the forward strand.
TTAGTCTTTCACAACACCTACACCAACTCCGTTGAAATCGGCCTCTGGAAAATCGAAGAGTCTGAACTTTGGTTCATTGAACAAATGGATCTCTTTCCGGATGAAGAGGAGATGATTGCAAAAATCGAAGGACATAGAAAATTAGAATGGCTTGCTGGTCGTTGGTTATTACATTGGATGTCCGGAAGGAAAATCCGTGGTGCTTGTCTTAAGGATGAATTCGGAAAACCTTACTTAGAGAACTCCAAATTGCAGATATCGATCTCGCACTCGCGGAAATTAGTCGCTGTGATGGCAGGTCCAAAAGCTGTAGGAATTGATATTCAATTAATCGTTCCGAAGATTACGAGATTGGCACATAAATTTTTAAGAGAAAAAGAAGCAGCTTCTATTACTGAAAAACATCAATTAGCAATGATGCATGTTTATTGGGGAGCAAAAGAAAGTTTGTATAAAGGCTATGGTCGCAAAAAATTAGAATTTAAAGATCATATAAAAATAGATCCTTTTACCTTTGATTCAAATGGCGGGGACTTAATAGGTGTCGTAAGCAAAGAAGAGTATCAGCAAGCGTACTGGCTGAAATACCAAATGATCGACAACTATGTGTTGGTATACGGAATGGAAGAATAAAAAGCAATAGATAAATATTAATATTCATGATGAAATTTCTTTGGGGATTATTGGTCGGTGCATTTCTTGGAGCTATTGGAACGATGTGGTATGTAAAAAATAATATGGATCAATCCGTTGCAGAGCCAATAGCCGTAGACAACGAATTACCAGATGACTTTTCTGTCTTTTATGAAGCCTTTCATAAGGACAGCATTTATCAAATCAATCATGTGCTGTTTCCATTGCAAGGGTTACCAGCATATGCCGACTCAATCACAATGGCTGAAGGAACGTATCGCTTTGAGAAGGCGGATTGGACGATGCACAAGGAATTCCAAGATGCTGATGGGCAATTCAAAAGAGAATTTAAAATCCTAGGTGATGGATTCATCGTTGAACAAATCCGAGACAAACAAAATGGAATTGGCATGCAACGCAGATTTGCCAAACGAGGTCCAGAGTGGTATTTGATTTATTATGCTGAGATTAATTTTGTAGGGAAAGGATAAGTTTAGAAAATACCTATCCTATTTAAGCACCAATTTATTTATTAGTATCTTTTCCATTTAGCCGATACCCGAGGCCTAATCGAAATACCCGATTGGTAAATAAATTTAAATCAAATCCTCCCGTCATTCTCGCTTGGGGTGGAATATTTGGATCTAGAACGCTCGTCGAAACTGAACCCAATGATCCTCCAACGATAGAAGTACTAAGATCGATAAACAATTGATCGCTGAGAAAGTATTCTATTCCAGTAAATACTTTGACCTCTAAAATAAATGCATTTGATTTTTCGTCGAAACCTCGGGAATCAGTAGGTGTAGTTTTAGTAAAAGTGCCGTTTAGGCTATAAGCTAATCCCCATTTTGCGTTAAATTTATTATTTGCTGAAGTCCAAAATATTCGATCTCGCTGCAATCGCACCGAAGCCTGAGTAGAAACTACTTCAGAAGAATCAGTCTGAGTTTGATAGTTCCATGCACCTAGTTGCCATTCATTGATCTTGCCATTTGGAGCAATTTTCGAAAATCCTATTACAGGCCAAAAGAAATCAAAGTTTTGTTTATTTAATTGAGCTTCGTTTGGACTAAGCTGTGTATTTAAATAGTAACTATTTACATATGCTTTAAGACTTGTTTGAGCGCGGATAAAAGTGCTGGTAAAAATCAGTGTAAGGCAAATTAGAAGTGTTCGGCTTTTCATACAATTAGAAACGCAAAAAAATATATTTTAGTACAAATGATAAATATTGATTAATTCTAAGAAGTTAATTTTTATCGAGGATCTGCTAATAGGTAAATATTATTCGCTTATGGAAATTTGATTTGTTTCGAAACGGAGCCATGATTCCCTCGGAGCGCATGAGCTGCCGACAAGTTGGAAGACCGACTAATTAGGGAGACTAAGAAGGGGCGACTCTGAAGCTATATGAAGGAGGCACCCCAAAAGATTATTTTTGAAATTTTATATTTATTTAATAGTATCTAGAAAAATTAAGATCGAAAATTATCGTAAAGTTGGATTGTTGGGACTTATGTTCATTTAAAAGTAAAATAAAAATATTGACCACTACCCAGAGGGTCGCTATGCTCCAGTGCTCACTATTCGTTCGGCAGCGACTAAGGTCACGTTTGGTGATTTGGAATCACCAAACTTGCGCAGCGCTGGTGGTTATGATACATTTTATAAATTATAAGAGCTGTTTGGGTATTTTAAAAGATGAATTTGCCGCATTATTATTGCTTGTAGCCATTAAATTATTACTCCAATAAAAATGCTCCATTTATTTTATGGATTCTATCACAAATTATTTACAAATAATGATAACAAATATATTTCAAAATACTTGACACGGGGGGGTAGTGTTATACATTTGAGGTGTTATTCAATTATTCACCTATTTTTATAAAACATAACCTATTTATGCAAAGTAACCGCCTAGTTACGTTTGCCTCCTTTTTCCTATTTTTTTCCTTTTTATTTTTTAGTAGTTGTTCAAAAGATGATGAACAGGAACTTCTATCAACTCAAAATCAAGTCTTAGACAATTCTAACGGACAGAGGTCACGAAATTTTGATGAACTTCATTCCAAATTCTTTCCGTTTGACAATGGTCAAAGTCATAACTTTGTAGAAGATATTGGTACTGAGCATTCTGCCAAAGTTGAAAACATAGTCACTGTTGTCTATGATGAAATGATGAAAATGGAGAATGAAGATCCTTTTGTAGAGATTGTTTCAAATAAAATTGGCCTTCCAATTTGGGATGGATTTTATCTTGTTACAGAACTGGAACATATGGAATTTATTCTTACCATTCCCTTTGCATTTGAAGGAAATGAGAATGTTTCAGGAATAGTTTATATATCTCAGATGGATAGAGGAGAGCCCTTAAATTTTCTTTTGATCGAAAGTCAAAATATTATTGACTATGTAGATGGTTTACAAGAATATGATGAGAATACTGCGTTTTTTGCCTTTTCGATAGCTATTCTTCAGGCAGGCATTTTTGAAACATTAAATAAGAGAATAATAAACTATTTTAATCGAGTTGACTACAATATTATGAGTGCAGCTGGTTCGAGAGATTGTTGGATAGATACGGAATGTGTATGGGAGGCACCTGCTTCTAGTCCTACTTCTAGTCCTACTTCTAGTCCTGGGCCAATTGCTAGTGCAGTCGGACCTATAACTAATATTAGCACAGCTTATAGTCTGATGTACACCGCGCTTGAACCCGCATGGGAATTAGATTGCTGGTACACATTTGTATGTAATTTTAGTAATTTTGGAGATTGGACCAATGGATATGATATAAATAACACTAACGGAGGAAATACAAATAATGAAGGAAATGAATTTGGTAATGTGAACGTTAATAGTCACTTAAATCTGGAAGAAAGAGACTTTTTAGAAAATTGGATAAATTCATTTAGAAAAGCGCATGAATTGCCTTTCACCAATGGAGAGCTTGCGGACTGGGTTAATTATGATTGTATAACAGCAACTAATCCTATGACATGTGCTATGACTTCGTTTCTTCTTAATTTTAGTCACGCTACGATATCTCCTTTATTGGAAGATCTTGATATAGATATTATAACTTTGTTGTCGCTTGTTGATGTGGCTACATGTTTAACGGCGGATAGTTTTGCTGATTGTGCTTGGGAAAGTATGGCAACGAAAAAGCACAATGAATTGCTTGCGCAATATCCGGAGTATCAAAGCAATAATGTTGATTTAAATACCTACTTAAGTCAGTATGGTGCAATTCATTTCATGGCCACTGCCACATTATATGAATCCTATATTGATGAAGTGAATGAAAATCCTGATGATGAGTATCAATGGCAATTGGCTATGGAAGTATTTCGAGATGAATTAGCTCCTATTTTATTGGAATTTACTCCAGGAATTGGCGATCTAATAGGTTCTTATAATGACTTTCAAGCGGGAAGCTACTTTTGGGGATGTGTAGGGATTATTTCTGCGATTGTACCCGGAGATGAAATTATTAAAGTCATAAGAAAAGCTGATAATATTCGTGATGGATGGAAAAAAGTGAAAAAAGTATTTACTTTATGGAACAAGCTGTTTTCTACAATTGGTGGCCAGAGGATATTGAATAATATGCCTCAAAGTTGGAAAAACCTGCCAGGATCAAAATTGTCTAACAATAGCAAAGGTTTAAAATGGAAAAAAGGCCCACATCATGAAATAAGAGTAATGGACGCTGACCCAAATTCTATTCGAAGTTGGCATCAACAGAAATATGTTAGGATGAAAAAGAATGGAAATTTTCTTGGAACTGATGGAATTTATCACCAAAATGATGGAAGTGATGCGTTTCAGATATTAACTCACTTACCAGTTGATGATGTAACTGATAGCTGGTTGACTAACTTTTTTAATTAATGAAAAATATAAATTCTTTCATATTACTTAATAATCTATATCAAGATCTTTCTAGGTTAAGAACAGATTATGATACCGGATTTGAAGAATTGATTAATGGTTCAGAAATAATGAAAAATGATTTTTTTGACCAGAAATGGTTGAATGAGTTGTTGTCAGACAATTCAATTAATTTATTCAAAGTTTTCAAGGCAGAATGGTCAATGTTGTTAAAATCGAAATCATATGCTTGTATTGGAGTATATATGCAGCTTGATAAAGATTGGATTGGAATATTAAATAATTCATTATTAACGCTTATTTGTTCGGTGGAACAGGATTTAATTCTTTCTGGAAAGGAGTTTCAAAAGATTGAACAACATAATAAAATTATTGTGAATTGCGATGGAGAGAATTTATTAAAAATCACAGATCGTATATTTAAACTAAGTCTTAAGGAGAGCAGTATGGTCAATCCATTTTTAAATTTAAATTTTGAGAAAAAATCAACCTAGTAGTTCTGAATTAGGTTCTCGCCCGGAACTAACTTTCAAGATTAGTTCCGGGTTTGTTTATCAATATTTAAAGAAATAATGCGAATTCTAATTTTAGCAACAGTTTTTATTCTTCAATCCTGCCTCTACACCTATGGTCTTTCCCTGGCCGAAACAATTTATCTATCCTCTAATCCATCTCCTAGAAACTAAACATCACTCTCAAAATTCTGCAATCAAATATCACTCTTATCGACACCTTGAACTTTTACAAAGAAGAGTTACTCCCAATAAGTGAAGGAATCTCATTCTTCTTGAGAATCATAAAAAACAAAACCTAGCAGCTGACCAAAAAATATTCTTCATGTCTTCAAATGAAAAAGAAAAATCACTGACCCTAAATGAAATAAAAACAATGAAAAGTGAAATGCTAAACGATATCATAGAAGTATTTTTCTTGGAGAATTCGTTTTAAAATATACTAAACGCAAGTTAGTTCGACTCTTTTAAAAATAGTCTTCCTCTGGCACGTTTTGAATTCTTATGTTAGTTTTACATAGATTTGACGATTGCCTATTAATTTATTCTATTTGGAAACTAATTCAAGAATAAGCAATTGAAATAACTATCAAATGGCTGAGCTTATTAATTATTGCTAGTTGATTATTAACAATGATTTTTGTTGGGAAAATAATATATCCTTAATATACCATGTTTTATTTTGGCCCATTGATTTCATAATAGCATATCTGCTTTTGGTAATTTATTTATCTGTAATAATGAAACTAAATATTTTGGGAATTTGGAGATTAGTATTTTTTTACCGAATTGTGGCTTTTGTTTCTTTATTTTTAAAGGGCTACAGATACGTACTGGGAATATGGGAATATTCACGTTTAGGTTTCTCTATTGATCGAATTATAGGATCAGGATGCAGGAAAATGTTCAATTCTTATCCTTCCTACTATCCTTTATATTTATGTATAGATATTTAAACCAGATATCCCAATCGGCGTATTAATTTCAAAGATCTTTAGAATTTTTAACTACTTGTAATTAAAACTATGATCAAAGTGGATTATAAAATACATAGGCTAATAATCTGGTATATGGCCATTTTTGCCTTGTCAGTTACATCTTGCAAGAATAATGTTTCCGAGCAGGAAATTATACGAAATGCTGCGGTAACATCATTTTTTGGTTCGTTCACATTAGAGGAAATCGAGAAAAGTAAGGCAAGGGGCGCACATATTTATATTGATTCACTATTGACCTATCGGGATTTCTATCTCACTGATTTTGATTATGGTATTTTTGATTCCAGTTATTTAAATATTGCAAAATGGCCGGTAATTGTTGATACTTCCAAAATTGTGATTCCTGATTCGTTGAAAGAAGTTGTGAAGTATATTCCAGATAATTATGATTTTGATAATGATTTGAGTAGTGTTATTTATTTTAGTCCTGTAATGCCTACAGTATATCCAGATTCATTTTATTGGAAGGAGCTGCACATTTTTTCTATTGTGGACGATGGTATTCTGCAAATGAGAATGTACAAGAATGAATTTTTGATAGGAACAGTAAATGATTCAGGGGCGTTTGTTGAATCACGCAGATGGCATAAAGGATGGGGTGATCCAGCATATAGTTTCTCAAGTGATCCGAGTCTTCCAGGATACGGTGCAAGGATGCGCAAGAAGCTTAATTTAAAATTAACAAATTCTAAAAGTGATTGAAATAGTCTTCAGATGAAATCAAATACTTGAATTCAATAAAGGTTATTTCTGCACAGCTAATTGTCTTAATGATAGTTAGCTGTGTCCTTTTGTCGGCCTAACAGTCAATAAGTTTTAAATTTTGACTTCCTAGGTTAACTCGTCAAAAAAATTATTATTTATCCCTTATCAATTGAACTTTCAAGTAGACACACGCAGATTCTTCAACTTTTGACTTTCACGTAGAAAACACGTTGATTCGTCCAATTCTCAATTAATAATACTTCCGCCCCCCAACCAAATACCCCTCAACATAATCCCGCGCCCCATCCTCCAATCCAGTCCAAGCCTCCCCATACCCAGCATCCTCCAACTTCTTCATCTTCGCCTCCGTAAAATACTGATAGTTCCCACGAATATCCGCCGGCGTATCAATAAACTCAATATTCTCTTCAACCCCCATTGCCGCAAAAGTCGCCTTTCCTAAATCTAAAAAAGTTCGTGCCTTTCCAGTCCCAATGTTATACAAACCTGAAGGCGCATCATGATCTCTAAAAAACAAACAAGCCTTCACCAAATCTTTAACATAAACAAAGTCGCGGCTCTGGTGGCCATCAGCAATCCCTTCCTTATGCGAACGAAATAATTTCAACTTACCCGTTTTGCGGATTTGATTATAAGCATGAAAAATTACGGAAGCCATTCGGCCCTTGTGGTATTCATTCGGCCCATAAACATTAAAGAATTTAAGGCCAGCCCATTTTGGTGGAGTCTCTTTTTGTTTTTCCACCCAAAGGTCAAAATCTTGCTTGCTTTGGCCGTAAGGATTTAGTGGCTTTAATTTTTTAATAGACTTTTTGTCATCGTAGCCGAAGTCACCATTTCCATAGGTGGCTGCGCTGGAGGCATAGACCAATGGAATTTGGTGCTCGGTACAAATATTCCAAATGGCTTTAGAATAAGCCACGTTTAATTCATCAAAAATATCGGTGCTTTGTTCAGTTGTGTCCGTACGTGCACCAAGGTGATAAACGAATTCAATGTTACCCGCCATCTTTTCAAACAAGGGTAAAAAGATACTGCGGTGCACCCATTCGCGAACGCGTTTTTTGTCGAGATTTATTTCTTTGTGGTGCTTGTAGAAATCATCTACCACCATAATATTTCTAATGCCCAAATCATTTAGTCCACGGACCAAACAAGAGCCAATAAATCCGGACGCGCCCGTTACTATGATCATGCAGCAGAAGTTTCGTTTGTTTCAGTTCCGTTTGAAGATACCTCTTCATAACTTTCGATTGGAGGACAAGTGCAGATTAAATTTCTGTCTCCAGCAGCATTGTCTACTCTTGCAACAGTTGCCCAAAACTTAGAACCATTTCTTAAATATGGCAATGGATAGGCTGCAGCAGATCGGCTGTATGGAAAGTCCCAATCGTCTGAAGTAATTTGCGCTAAAGTGTGAGGAGCGTTGACCAATACATTATTGTCAGCCGGGAATTCTCCGCGGGCAACTTGATCGATCTCTTGACGAATTCCCAACATCGCATCGCAAAAGCGATCCAATTCTGCTAGACTTTCACTCTCGGTAGGTTCGATCATAATCGTGCCGGCAACAGGGAATGACAAAGTCGGCGCATGGAATCCATAATCTATCAATCGTTTTGCGACATCCTCCGCACTAATTCCTAATGCCTTGAATTGTCTCAAATCTAATATCAATTCGTGCGCTACGCGATCCTTTGATCCAGTATACAACACAGGATATGATCCTTCCAATTTAGCTTTAATATAGTTGGCACTTAGGATGGCAACCTTTGTAGAACGCGTCAATCCTTCCAATCCCAACATCTTGATATACGCATAAGAGATCAATAAGATACTTGCCGATCCCCATGGCGCAGATGATACCGCATTGACACCTTTTTTCCCTCCGGTTTTTGCCCAAGGGTGCTTTGGTAAGAATGGTGCTAAGCTATCATTTACACAGATTGGTCCCATTCCTGGGCCTCCACCCCCGTGAGGAATCGCAAAGGTCTTGTGTAAATTTAAATGGCAAACATCTGCGTTGATCGCTCCCGGAGAAGTCAATCCAACTTGTGCATTCATGTTTGCGCCATCCATATATACTTTTCCGCCATGCTTATGAATCAAGGCACAAATTTCTTTGATGGCCACTTCGAATACACCATGAGTAGAAGGGTAGGTGACCATCAAAGCAGCTAAGTTCGCACTGTGCAATTCCGCCTTGGCTTTCAAATCATCTACTAAAATATTTCCTTCGTCATCGCATTTGACAACGACCACTTTCATTCCGGCCATTACAGCAGAAGCTGGATTCGTACCATGCGCAGAAGATGGAATTAAGGCCACATTTCTGTGGGCTTCGTTTCTACTCTGGTGATAAGCGCGGATCGTCAATAGTCCGGTATATTCTCCCTGAGCTCCGGAGTTTGGTTGCAAAGAGCAAGCATCAAATCCGGTGATGGTACATAAGTACTTTTCGAGTTCGGAAAAAATTTGTTGGTAACCTTTCACCTGATTCGCTGGAACCATTGGGTGAATATTTGCAAATTCTGGCCAACTCACTGGCATCAACTCCGAGGCTGCATTCAGCTTCATGGTACATGATCCTAATGCGATCATCGAGTGTACCAATGACAGATCTTTATTTTCTAAGCGCTTGATGTAGCGCATCATTTCTGTTTCCGTTGGGTAGGAAGAAAAAACTGGATGAGTCATGTATTCGCTGTAACGAACCATGGCTTTTGTCACCTTCAATGTTTTTTTAGCATTCTTACCTTTCCCTAATTTTTTTCTTAAAGCTTTTGCAAAGATGGCAGTCAATCGATTTACTTCATCAACTTCTACTGTTTCATCCAAAGTTATTTGAACAATATTTTTTTGATAAAATAAATTGGTCTTACCGGCTAAAGCCAATTTCTTAATATTAGCTAATTGTTTGTCGGTAACGGTGTAGCTTAAGGTATCAAAGTAGCCTTTGTTGTTTTGCTTCATTCCTAAATCGGCCAACTGATCTTCTAATAGTCTGGTCATGGAATGAATATGTTGAGCGATTCCTTTGATGCCAGTTGGTCCGTGATAAACCGCATACATACCTGCCATCGTCGCCAATAATGCTTGAGCGGTACATATGTTTGAAGTTGCTTTTTCTCTTCTGATATGTTGCTCTCTAGTTTGCAAAGCCATCCGCAATGCGCGCTTGCCTAGACGGTCTACAGAAACACCGATGATTCTTCCCGGAATAATTCTTTTATAATCTTCATGCGTAGCGAAAAATGCAGCATGCGGTCCACCATATCCTAAAGGCACACCAAATCGTTGCGTATTACCCACCACGGCATCAGCACCCCATTCTCCCGGAGGAGTTAATAGCGCAAGAGACAATAAGTCTACAGCGACCGTTGTAAAAATTTGCTGCGCTTTTAACTTGGCTACAAACTTTCTGTAATCCTCCACTGCTCCTTCCATATTTGGAAATTGCAACAATACCCCAAAGGTTTTATCGGAAGCTTTGTACGTTTTCCAATCTCCAAATACGACGTTTAGATTTAATGGTTCGGCTCTTGTAAGAATGACGGCTTTGGTAGCTTCCAATACGCCGTTGTCTACAAAAAATTCATTCTTTGGCTCTTGCTTGTTCCGCTTATTCTTCAAAGCGTAAAACATGGCCATGGCTTCTGCTGCGGCAGTTCCCTCATCCAACAAAGAAGCGTTGGCAATAGGAAGTCCAGTCAAGTCAGAAACCATTGTCTGAAAATTCAACAAAGCCTCCAACCTTCCCTGAGCGATTTCTGCTTGGTAAGGCGTATACTGCGTATACCATCCTGGATTCTGGAAAATATTCCTAGCAATCACAGATGGCGTAATCGTTTGGTGATAGCCTTGTCCGATATAACTTTTGAATACTTTATTCTTGTCGGCTACTGCTTTAAGATCAGTCAAGTATTGATATTCTGACTGAGCAGCAGGAATATCCATTTTTTTCTTTGATCTAATGTTTTTAGGAACTGTCTGATCGATTAGTTCTTCTAAATTCTTAGTCTTGATTGATCTAAGCATGATCGCTTCTTGATCCTGATCTATACCAACATGTCTGTTGACAAAATGATCTCTTTTGATGGTTTTATTGCTCATTCTCTCTTAGTGATGATGAATTCTTCTTTCAATTGGTGTTAGCGCTTCAAAGATACATAGCCTATGCATGTTTTTCGGCATGAAATTGTTTGACTGGAGTAAAAAAATACCGACCAAATCTCAACTGCGTAAGCCAGTAGTCAGTATAAGGCCGGTATAAGTCAAAATCCTTGAATTCTTTTGTGTTTTGGGCAATTTTTGGTACATTTTATGATCCTTATTAAGGGTGAACAGATCACAATCACAAATAATATCCCATGAGACTTAGTTTTCTAAGCCTTCTAGTCTTTCTGGCTAGTGGCTCCATTACAGCACAATCTTGTTTTTTTGCGTCTGCTTCAAGCATTGAAGCGACCCCAGGTTCCAATGTTTGTATCAAAGTCAATACTCATAACTATGAGGATATCGTCGGCATGCAATGGACCATGAATTGGGATTCCACTGTACTTTCTTATTCCTCTACCACGGATTATGGATTGGAAGGTTTGGTAGCACAAAATTTTGGTACCACCTTGGTTTCAATAGGTGTGCTCAATTTTACTTGGGCCAACCCTGGTTTTACCGGAACCTCAGAACCAGACCGTTTACATGCATTTTCTGTATGTTTTGATGTCATTGGTTCTTTGGATGATTCCACTGGAATTGATTTTACAAGTTCTCATACAGAGATCGAAGTGATTGATGGATCTTTTACGCCAATTCCTTTTCAAAAAATTCCTGGAGAGGTGGTTGTAAAAGGAATTGTAAACGGTGGTGAAAAACTTCGTTCAGGAGCCTGCATTACCAGTCCATCTTGTCTTAATGGGCAAGAAGGAAATATTAGATTGGTGGTAGAAGGTGGACAAGATCCTATTTCTATAAATTGGACTGGACCAGATGGATTCACTTCTACCGACTATGATCATACTGATTTAGCTCCAGGAACATATACCGTCAATATTCAAGATGGTGTAGGTTTTGAACGTTCAGATGAATATGTCGTTGAAGATTTAATTCCCAGTTTGGATTCAGCAATTGTGAATGATGTCAGATGTTTTGGTCAGCAAAATGGATCAATCAATATCAATGTTCACCAAGGAACTAAACCTTACACTTATGAATGGAGTAATGGATTGACCTTCGAAGATATTTCAAGTTTGTTGCCCGGTATGTATAGCGTAACTTTTACCGATAGTATTGGATGCACTGGATCGGCTTCTTTTGAAATCGGGCAACCAGATTCAATCATTGTTTCAGAACCAATTTTAACTTGTCCGGGATTTCAAATGGACAATGGAACTGCCTCACTAAATGTAACTGGAGGTGAAATGCCTTATGTATTTTTCTGGTCTACTGGTGATCAAACCAGTGATCCAACGCTTGGTGATCTTGCTGAGGGCGATTATATGGTCACTATGACCGATGGGAATAATTGTCCGTTTATTATTCGTGATTTTACTTTAGAAACGGGAATTGATTCTTTGCAAACGGCCTACTTTACTTGCGGTGGATCTGATGTTCCGCTGACGATATATGCGCCAAATGCTATTGCTTACAATTGGAGTCCAGCCGGTTTATTGGATTGCGCGGATTGTCCAGTTCCGAATGTTAATACTACGATGGATACTACAATAAATGTTATTGTAACTACAACAACTGGATGCACTCAATCTGCCACATTAAATATTCAAACAGATGATAATTGTGTATGGCCAGGGGATAACAATAATGATGGAATTGCCAATTACTTAGACTTGCTTTGGATTGGAATTGCCAACGGGAATACTGGACCAGCACGATCATCGATGTCCACCAATTGGCAAGGACAAGGCGCAGATGATTGGATGACAACAACCATGGTTTCATTGATCGACTATAAGTACATCGACAGTGATGGGAATGGAACCATAGATGAAATGGATATCAATGCCATTAATGCCAATTATGATCAAGAACATAATTTCTTACCGCCTAGCATTTGGGGGGGCAATCGATCCGATGTTCCACCTTTAACGGTAAGCATAGCAGATACTGTTGAAGACAATACTTCGCTAGCTTTGGATGTATTATTAGGATCAACAGATGATGCTATTGCATCTGCACATGGATTGGCTTTTCAAATTCAATTTGATCCTACGTTGATTGTTCCATCTTCAATATCATTTGAAATAGACGGTTGGTTAGGTACTGATCTTTGGCAGGTAAATCAATTAAATGCTGCCAACGGAATATTTGAAATTGGGATCACAAGAAATGATGGACAAGGAATTAGTGGTGCTGGAAAAATAGGAACATTGAATATGGAATTCAATACAGTTGCTTCAGCTACAGCAACGAACATTACTATTTTGAATACTTATCTTATCAATGAAAATGAAGGCCCAATAGAAGTTGCTGGTCAAACAAGCAGCACTATCGTAGTCGATGAAATCATTAGTAATGTTAAGGAATTAGATCCAGCCAACTACAACGAATTGATTAGTCCCAACCCCTTCGGTAATAGTATTGCTGTACAAAGCGATCGTCAGATTGATCGTTATGAATGGATCAACCTTCAAGGTCAATTAATACAGTCGGGTAATTTTCCTATAGGAGCTCAGATAGATTTTGTAGGAACAGATGCTCAAGGTATTTATTTACTTAGGTTGATTGGAAGAGATGGAGTGACTATTCATAGACTGATGAAGTCTTAATCTATGTAGTTCCACTGATTCACGACTAAATCGAATATTTTTGATGTTACTCTGTTGAATTTGTAGTAATTTGTAAAAGAATTGCGAGGAATGCTTGACAGAACCTATTACAGCCTGATATTTACCTTTTTACTCTGCTTACTATTGACTAGTAATCAAACCAAAGCGCAGTGTAATAATGTTGTCGATTTATCAACGGATTGTGATTTCTTATTTCTATTAGACGGGACTTTAGTAGCTGACGGATTTTGTTCTCGTCTTCCAGAGGATAACCCAATCGAAGAATTAACGCCATTCTGCCTTAATCTTTCAAGTTCTGAAAACTCGGGATTTTTTTTAATTGAACCTACTACAACGACCCTTAAGTTGAAAATCAAACCCTTGGTTTGTACCACTGTAGAAGTTCCCGGTCAAGGATTTTCAACAGGCATGCAAGCTGCAATTTTTACGGATTGTAATTTTGATAATGCAGTTGCCTGTTCTCCGCTTTGTAGCGATGGCGAATTTACCGTTGGCGGAGATGACTTTGTGCCATTTCAAACCTATTTGCTAGTTTTTGACGGTTGTAATGGTTCTATTTGCGACTTTGAAATAGAAGTGCAATCTGGTGCTTTGAGTAATATTATTCCCTTAGTTGAACCAATCTTAAATTCTCCAGAAGAAGTTTGTACCAATGAATCGAATAGAATTGAAGTTCAAGGATTACCAGCATTGACATCAGGTGTTTGGACCATGGATGGTATTGATGTTTTTACGACCTTATTTAATGGTAAAGCCATAGCAATAGATAATTGGGGAGCCCCTGGCTTGAGAGAAATTTGTGCAGAAATAAAAGATCCGCAGTCAGGTGAAATGTACTTTGATTCTTGCTGGAATGTTAATGTATTGCCTGCACCGATCATCAATAATTTCCCTCAAGATTCGTTACTTTGTTTTGACGATAAACTAAATTTGTTTATTGAAGGATTCAATTACTCTAGTATTCTTTGGTCAGGTCCTGGATTGAGTTGCAATAGTTGTCCAACGCCAACTTTGACGATGCCCGATTCTTCAATTGTGATTACTGCCACGGCTTCGAATGGTTTCGACTGCGAAAGTTCGATAGAACTATTCATAGACCTTTTGGATGATCCTAGCTGTTTTGTAAGTACGAATGAAAATGCTCAATATTTGCCAATTGACATCGCTCCTAATCCTTTTCAAAATTACTTTCAGATCGAGTTGATAGCACCTAGCATTGTTCACATTTATAGTGCTTCTGGACAATTGGTTTTTGAAGGAGAAAACATTGAAGGTGATCTGCGCTTAGAGACTTCCAGTTGGTCCAATGGAATATATCTTATCCAAGTTCAATCGGAAATAGGAGTTGGGTCGCAAAGATTATTAAAGCTTTAGACAAGATTTTTTTTCTAAAACAGCCAATAGTTCGTATCGAAGTTCATTTTGGCTAAATTTAAATAGCTCTGCGCAAGTTGAAATAAGAAAGGCGAACCTTTGGGTTCGCCTTTCTTATTGTAGTTTGAGGACTGATTACTTTAAACCAAATTCTTTTTTGATCTTCTTGGCGTAATCCAATTTTTCCCAAGTGAAAGTCTCATAAGTTTTCTTCTTTCCTTTGGCATTTGTTACCACGATTTTTCCAGGTTTTCTACCCATATGGCCATAAGCCGCAGTAGGGGAGAAGATTGGATTGGTCAAACCAAATCTTTTAATAATCGCAGCTGGGCGCATATCAAAAATCTTATCCAATTTTTTGGCGATTGCGCCATCCGTCATTCCTTCTACTTTGCAAGTTCCGTAAGTGTCAACATAAAGACCTACTGGCTTTGCTACACCAATCGCATAAGCAACTTGTACCAAGCACTGTTCTGCTAATCCTGCAGCCACAACATTCTTCGCCATATGTCTGGTAGCATATGCTGCAGAACGATCTACTTTCGAAGAATCTTTTCCAGAGAAAGCACCACCTCCATGGGCTCCTTTTCCTCCGTAGGTATCGACAATAATTTTTCTTCCTGTTAATCCAGTATCACCATGTGGTCCTCCAATAACGAACTTTCCAGTAGGGTTAACGTGTAGGATGTATTTTTTATCAAACAATTTGCGAAGCTTGGCAGGCAACTTCTTGATTACTCTCGGAAGTAATATTTTTTGAACATCAGTTTTGATCTTTTTAAGCATCTTAGGCTCTTTGTCAAAATCATCATGCTGAGTAGAAACAACAATCGTATTTATTCCTAAAGGTCTGTGATCATCACTGTATTCTAGTGTGACTTGAGATTTAGAATCCGGACGCAAGTATTTCATTTGCTTACCACCTTTTCTCAAGGCAGCCAATTCTTCTAAAATCAAATGGGAGATTTCAAGTGCCAAAGGCATATAGTTGCTTGATTCGCTGGTGGCATATCCGAACATCATACCTTGATCACCAGCTCCCATATTTTCATCACTTTTCCCTACATCTACTCCTTGAGCAATATCTGCTGATTGCTCGTGAATCGCAGAAAGTACGCCACAAGAATCTGCATCGAATTGATATTCTGATTTTGTATATCCAATTCGCTTGATAACTTTTCTCACGGTCGATTGCACATCCACATATGCTTTGGATCTAACTTCACCTGACACTACTGCAAGACCGGTTGTCACTAGTGTTTCACATGCTACTTTAGATTTAGGATCCTGTGCTAAAAATGCATCCAAGATTGCATCAGAAATTTGATCTGCTACTTTGTCAGGATGTCCTTCAGATACGGATTCGGAAGTAAATAAGTATGCCATTGTATTTTTTGAGAATTATGGAAAAACAAGCTGTCACCTTTGCGTTGCAAATGTACTGATACTCTGAAATATGTGGACTATTTTTTAGGAATTAAACCTATTATTTTATCTCGCAATAGAGAAGTGGTGTTTGATCTGACATTTTTGAGAAATTTCCTTCTAATACATCTCCAATTTGTACTGGTCCAACACCAGCTGGGGTGCCAGTGTAGATGAGGTCACCCATTTGTAGTTTAAAGAACTTAGAAACATAAGTGATAAGATAGTTGAAGTCGAAAATGAGGTCCTGGGTATTTCCAATTTGCACGGTCTCTCCATTCTTTTTTAACTCAAATTGCAATCCATTATCCTCCACTAAATCTAGTGGTACAAATTCACTAAGCGAAGCAGAGCCATCAAAGGCTTTGGCAATTTCCCATGGATGTCCTTTCTCCTTGCATTGCTTCTGAATATCTCTGGCAGTGAAATCAATACCAAGAGCGACTTCTTTGTAATATTCTTTTGCAAATTCTGGTTGCACATGACGTCCATTTTTACAAATCTTCAGGACTACCTCAATTTCGTGGTGAAGATCTTTAGTGAACTCAGGATAGTATAAAGGCTTCTTATTAATTAATAGAGCCGAAGAAGGCTTCATGAAAATTAAAGGTTGCTTTGGCACCGGATTATTCAATTCTTTTGCGTGGTCTTTATAGTTGCGACCAATACAAATGATTTTCATGATTTAAAATTTAACATTACTTAAGCCAGCGATATCCTTAACTTCTTTGAGTGTTTCCTGAGCTCTTTTTCTAATGACCGAAGAGCTGTATTTTATTTGAGACTTTACTTCTTTTTTGTTGGTCAAAAGTTCTGCTCTTTTCGCTTGAATTGGTGCTAATAATTTTACAAGTGCATCGCCAGTTTCTCCTTTTAGTTCAGCGTATTTTAAACTGCCTGCCTCAAACTGATCCATTAAGGTTTTATGTTGGTCCATTGCTCCACATGCAGCCAAAATGCTAAACAAATTTTCAACACCAGCACTCATTGTTGATCCATCGCTATCTCCAGTATCAGTAACCGCGGATTTAATTTGCTTAAGAATTCTACTCGGGTCGGAGAACATTGAAATGTAATGTTTCTCACCAGCAGATTTACTCATTTTACGCGTTGGATCTGCAGTGGACATAACCTTTGCAGTCTTGGTGTGTAGGGTTTCCGGCATTACGAAGTATTCTTTCTTCATCTGAAGATTGAATCGCTGAGCAATGCTTCTAGACAATTCTAAATGTTGTTCTTGGTCTTTTCCTACCGGCACAAAATCTGCCTTATAAATTAAAATATCTGCAGCTTGCAGAACAGGATAGTCAAATAGTCCAGCAGAAATAAAACCGTCGGCTTTTTCACTGGAGTCTTTTGACTTGTCTTTGAACTGGGTCATCTGACTTAATCGCCCGTAGCCACAAAAGCAATTAAAAATCCAGGAAAGTTCTGCATGCTCAGGTATCATAGACTGAATAAAAAGATTTTCAGTTTTAACACCCATTGCCATCAAGTTGATGATCAAATTCCAAGTATTCTCTTTGAGCTTTTTTGGATCGTATGGCATGGTCATCGCATGATAGTCTACTACGCCATAAAAGCATTTATATTTATCTTGTAGATCTACCCAATTTCTGATGGCTCCAAAGTAATTTCCAATATGGACATCCCCAGTAGGTTGGATGCATGAGAGTACGGTTTTTTGATCTTCCATTGAACTTATCCTTTAGGTAATGCTGCAATAATAGAAATTTCTACGTTAGCATCTTTTGGTAATCGAGCTACTTCCACCAATTCTCTTGCTGGTGCTGTTTCATCGTCAAAGTATGTTGCATAAACGGTATTGATTCGGCTATAATTATTCATATCCGAGACAAATACAGAGCACTTTATAATATCTTCGAATCCAATAGAAGCATTGTCAAGTAAGGCTTTTATGTTCTTCATCACTTGATGGGTCTCTTGCTCAATATCTTCTTGAATCATCTGACCGGTTGTCGGATCTAAAGCGATCTGACCGCTAGCATAAAGTACTCCATTGAAGGCAACGGAATGATTGTATGGTCCTACTGGAGCAGGAGCATTCGGGCTGTTCATTATCTTTTTCATAAGGAAAGGTTTAGTAACACAAAAAGCCCCTCATATACATATGGGAGCCTTTTGAAATGTCTTAATGAAGCATAGATCTACTCTTCGAGCTCTTCAGCTGATTTGATGATCATTTGACCTTTGTAATACATACTTCCGTCTACCATATACGCTCTGTGGTACTGGTGGATTTCTCCTGTATTCGGGCACGTAGCTAATTGAGGAGTTGTCGCCTTGTAATGAGTACGACGCTTTCTCTTACGCTGCTTCGAAATTTTACTTTTAGGATGTGCCATGACTATATTTTATTTACTTCAAATCTTTTAATACGTCCCAAATGGGATTGTTTGGAGGTTCTTCATCGTTATCTTCTTCGAACTGTTGATTCAGCCGATCAAGTATAGAAGTATTACAAGGCAATGCTTCTTCTTGATCACAATCATACACTTTAATCAATGGAATTGAAAGACAAATGTATTCGTAAGCAAATTTTGATACATCTAAGATTGTTTCCTCTCTGCTGATGTATACAAGATCAGATTCCGTGTCATCACTTTCATTCTCATATTTTATAATGAGTGTATAATTACCTTCAAAAGGGAGATCGATATCGGCTGTACAGCGATCACAAGCCATTGGTGTTTTCCCTTTAAGGTCAAAACCAAGTATGATCATATCTGAGCGTTTGTCAAACTCCAAACTCAACTGGACTTTTCCAGTACGAATCGGACTATTTTCAAAATGTTGAAAAAAAGTCTCATCTATTTGATAATCAAACTGATGTATTCCGACTTTCAATCCTGAAATTGGGATCAAAAATGGCTTCAACGATTCCATAACTAAAGAACTTCTTTTTTTAGCCGGGCAAAGATACAGTTATTTGCATAAAAATGGTACCCTTGAGGTAAAATGATCCATTTTAATCAATTAACCACTTTTGGCCACTTAAAACGACTAGTAAATCAACAGATTTTACGATGCTTTTATCAAGGTTAATAGATTAAAATTAGAATTTGATTCATACTAAAAGCTTCAAACAATTTCAGGCTGAGAGTACCTAGATCATTTTTTCAGGTCTTACCCATTGGTCAAATTCCTTTTCAGTTAGAAAATCTAATTCAACCGCAACCTGTTTCAATGTTTTATTTTCTTTGTATGCTTTTTTGGCAATTGTTGCCGCATTGTCGTATCCGATCTTGGTGTTTAGTGCAGTAACCAGCATCAAAGAATTGTTCAAATTTTCTTTGATCACTTTATGATTTGCTTCTAATCCTCTTGCACAGTTTAAATCGAATGATCTGGATGCATCTCCAATAAGTTTGGCAGACATCAAAAAGTTGAAAATCATCATAGGTTTAAAAACATTCAATTCGAAATGTCCTGTTGCACCTCCGATGTTTATCGCGACATCATTTCCCATCACCTGGGCACAAGCCATCGTCAATGCCTCTGATTGTGTTGGGTTAACTTTTCCCGGCATGATAGAAGATCCAGGTTCGTTTGCAGGAATTATTAATTCACCAATTCCGCAACGTGGGCCTGAAGCTAACATTCGGATATCGTTACCAATTTTCATTAAAGATACTGCAACTGTTTTGAGCGCACCATGACTTTCAACTATTGCATCATGCGCCGCAAGTGCTTCAAATTTGTTTTTGGCAGTTACAAAGGGTAAACCTGTCAACTTAGCAATGTTTTTCGCAACCAATTTGTCGTATCCTTTAGGAGTATTCAAACCCGTTCCAACAGCAGTTCCACCTAATGCTAATTCTGACAAGTGCTTTAAGGTGTTTTTAATGGCTTTAATTCCATGATCAAGTTGAGAAACATATCCACTTAATTCTTGTCCAACTGTGATTGGAGTTGCATCCATAAAATGAGTTCGACCAATTTTTACAACATTTTTAAAGGTCTTAGATTTTTGCTTTAAAGTGTCTCTTAATTGTGTCAATCCAGGAATGGTATTTTCGATTAAAATCTGATATGCAGCAATGTGCATCGCAGTTGGAAAAGTATCATTGGAAGATTGCGATTTATTGACATCGTCGTTTGGGTGTAGCACTTTTTTTTCATCTGTCAATTTTCCTCCTTTCAAGACATGACCACGGTTTGCAATTACCTCGTTTACATTCATGTTTGATTGCGTACCTGACCCAGTTTGCCAAACAACCAAAGGGAATTGATCGTCAAGTTTTCCTTGTAAAATTTCATCGCAAACTTTGCCAATTATCACCGCTTTTTTCTTGGGTAATGCGCCGAGCGCTGCATTCGTAGAAGCCGCCGCTTTTTTAAGCGTAGCAAAGGCTTTGATTACTTCTATTGGCATTTTTTGACCGCCAATTTTAAAGTTAGATTTTGATCTTTCTGTTTGCGCTGCCCAATACGCTTTCGCTGGTACCTTTACAAAACCGATACTGTCTTTTTCTTTTCTAAATTTCATATTTGTTGCTATGTGATAATTGTATTTGACAAAGGTAAAAATATGCAGCCAATCCTTTCATTAATTTTTAAGCGAAGTAAGTGGAATTATTTTTTTTTGTTCAAAAACGAACCCTATTAAGAAGTTTTCGTATTAGCTGTAAATCAATTGCTGTTTTTCACTTTTTAAAGATTGAAAATTAGGCTTGTTTTTTTGCAAAAATAGATCTTCAAAATCACTTCAATTGAGGTGGTGAATTGAACTCTTGAAACGACTAGTTTTAGCGATAAAACAAACTAAAAATAAAAGCGTTTGATTATACATTAGAACATTTTTATATTTGATCTAAATTTGGCTCCAATTAATGGAGTTTCTAAAAACAAAAATTATAACTAATGGCATTCAAACTTCCGGAATTACCTTATGCAGTAAATTCTTTGGAACCACATTTCGATGAAAAAACCATGTCTATACATCATGGAAAACATCACAACGGTTACACTAATAAATTAAACGCAGCTATCGCCGGAACTCGCTTAGAAAAATTATCTATTGAAGATATTTTGGCAAAGGCGGGTAAACATGGCGCAGGGGTAAGAAATAACGGCGGTGGTTTTTACAACCACTCTTTATTTTGGAAAATCCTTTCTCCTAAAGGAGGAGGAAAACCTTCTTCACGATCAAAGTTAGGTAGAGCATTTAATCGTGCTTTCAAAACTTACGATGATTTTAAAACACAATTTGCTGCTGCCGCTGGAACTAGATTTGGTTCGGGGTGGGCTTGGTTGTGTGTTAATCGATCGGGCAGCTTATTTATTACGTCAACACCCAATCAAGATAATCCCTTGATGGATGTAGCTGAGAAAAAGGGAACTCCAATTTTAGGATTGGATGTTTGGGAACATGCCTATTACTTAAAGTATCAGAATAAGAGACCTGATTACGTACAGGCCTTTTTTAAACTCATAAATTGGGAACAAGTAGCGGCGAATTATGATGCTGCTGTTGCTAAGAAATCTACATCAATCAGAACTACTTCTACTAAAAATTCTACTAGAATGAAATCTACTGCAAAAAAGGCTACTGCGAAAAAGGCGACTGCCAAAAAAGCAACGGCCAAAAAGGCTAAAGCCAAAAAAGCTACTGCCAAAAAAACAACGGCTAAAAAAACTGTAGCTAAAAAGAAGACAACTGCAAAGAAGTCTACTGCTAAAAAAGCAACAACAAGAAAGCCAGCGGCGAAGAAGACAACTGCAAAGAAGTCTACTGCCAAAAAAGCAACAACAAGGAAGCCAGCGGCGAAGAAGACAACTGCAAAGAAGTCTACTGCTAAAAAAACAACAACAAGGAAGCCAGCGGCGAAGAAGACAACTGCAAAGAAGTCTACTGCTAAAAAAGCAACAACAAGAAAGGCAGCAGCGAAGAAGACAACAGCAAAGAAGTCTACTGCTAAAAAAGCAACAACGAGAAAGACAGCGGCGAAGAAGACAACTGCAAAGAAGTCTACTGCTAAAAAAGCAACAACAAGAAAGACAGCAGCAAAGAAGACAACTGCAAAGAAGTCTACTGCAAAGAAGGCAACTGCAAAGAAGGTGACTAAAAGGAAGCCAGCAGCGAAGAAGACGACTGCAAAGAAGTCTACTGCAAAGAAAGCAACTGCAAAGAAGGTGACTAAAAGGAAGCCAGCAGCGAAGAAGACGACTGCAAAGAAGTCTACGGCAAAGAAAGCAACTGCAAAGAAGGTGACTAAAAAGAAGCCAGTAGCGAAGAAGAAGGCAACTACTAGAAAGCCAGCTCGTAAAAAAGTTAGCTTAAGAAAATCGGCAGCTAAGAAAAAGTAATTTTACTTACTATAAAACAAAGGGTTTGGAACTAGTTTCAAACCCTTTTTTTATTTCAATCAGAATGAATTGTAAAAGTTTGAAAAGCAAAATTTCTCCAAATTGTCACTTTCTCAATTTCATTTTACGACGATTATGAGATTGGTTGAGTATCAAAGGGTTGAATATTATGTTATTTATGGCTATCTTGAACAAGTTATAATCCTAATGAAATAAGAAATTATGCGCCATAAATAGCATAGAATTTTCCTAAAAATTAGGTTTTTCTTATTAAAACCCTGTGACATGATCATTTTTGGAATTCTTATTCTAATTCTGGGTGTATTTAGTTACGAATTTGTAAATGAACCTGGATAATGTACTAAACCAAATGGAAAGGGTCTTTCAACCGAAGTTGAAAGACCCTTTTATTTTTAATCATTTACTGTCTTACTATTCACCTTGAACAGCTTCAAACATCCGTTCAGCTTCTGATTTAGTAAAAGTTCCAATTAAACCTGCTTGGAATCGGTATTCCGTATCTCCCTTAACTTTTACAAACCTGAAATCATATGAGCTTTGAGTGGAGTCAATCTTGTTTTCAAAAATGAATCCATTGTCTTGTTCTGATACAATCTTTTCGAAGTATGGCAAAGTTTTTACCTCTGTCATCATTGTGTTTTTTAATCGACTAATGTCTGTTGTTTGGGCATCAGAAGCGAAAATTTGGACATAATAGTTATCTGGACCTTTTATGGATATATCCTTTTGAACGATTAAATCCATTGTTTGGATCTGGTTGCTGTCAGGTGCGAGAATAGTTATAGGTATTCCTCCCTTCTTTAATAAATTCAACGGCTGCAAGCCAGATGTCGAACTTCCGGTCGAACAAGAAGTAAATAAGATGGCAGATATGGTGGTCAAAAGTAATAGTCTCATAAGTTTCATTTCGACGGAAAAGATATGTGTTTAATCCGGAACGGCAAAAGTAGAATGGATTTGAAAAGAATTTAATTTAGTGGATGCAATAAAAAAGGTGCTAGAAAATTTCTAGCACCTTTTTTTACTTTCAGCAATTTTAGGATTTTACTGTTTTTATTGAGCATCCGATTGCCTTTGTAAAATTAGGATCTGGCTTTTCTCCTTTTTTTAATGCTTCAATGGCATTTTCAAGATACTTAATTTTTACGCCATCAGCATCCCTCGCATTGTCATCAATTGCACCAATGTATTGAACGGTAAGGTCCTTATCCAACAAGAATACATGTGGAGTCCTTGTGGCTCCGTATTGAGGATATATTTTTTGACCTTCATCGAAGAGGTAGTTAAAAGGAAACGCTTTTTCCATTGCCCGCTTTTTCATTTCACCAAAGCCATCCTTAGGCTGTGCTTCAGGGTCATTGGGATTGATAGCAACAACAGGGTAACCCTGAGCTGCATATTTTTTATGTAGCTCAATCAAGCGATCTTCATACATCACAGAATAAGGACAATGATTACAAGTGAATGTAATTACGTAACCTTTTGCGTCGTCCATTCCTGCCAGGCTATGCATTTTTTCATCAACACCTTTCAAGTTAAAATCAGTTGCTTTATCACCGACTGCATAGCCGGTAACTTTCATATCCATAGAAGCTTTTACCGCCTTGGGAGATTGATTAACAATCTTTGTATTGTCTTGGTTATTTTTTTGAGAGGTGTCACTCACACTATTTTCCGAACATGCTACAAGTAGGAGCATGCAGAAAACAAGCAGGAAATTTGGAACATTTTTCATTGTGTAATTTTTAATTATTTAAGATTGATCTGAGGACAAGTTGGAAATTAGATGTTGAATGTCTTCAAATGAATTTAGTTGTCCTTCATGAAAGTTATGGTTTCCCCCGCTATTGATGATGGTAGCTGGAATAGCACCAGACCAATTTGGGTTTACTTTATCGATCCAAGTATTTGCATCCGGGTCATCCAGAACAATTACTTCACCATTGAGTGGATTTTCCTTTAAAAATGGAATTAGTTTGCTTTCTATTTGATTGGGGAAGTCAAGACTAATGTAGTAAAGCGAAAATGCCTTGTTTTTATTTTGTTCAGCCAGTTGCTCTAATAATGGCAGTTCTTCGACACATGGTTTGCACCAAGTCGCCCAAAAATTTATAACTCTTAGCGTATCGTCTTTTATAGCCAAGATTTTCTCAATCTCTGAAAAGTCAACTTGTGGAATTTTTTTCGGTTGTTCTGGTGCTGATTCATTACAACTGAAAAAACTTAATACCAAAAGGGAGGTTAACAGCGGCCAAAAAATAGTTTTGATTTTCATATTGTAGAGATGTTCGATGATCACCATACGTTGCATTGGGCATTTCATCGGATAAACATCAACAAATGCCGAATAGTTCGTTTAAAGGTATTAAAGAAAGCTAGAAATCCAATGAATTCATTGGGTCTTAACTTTCCCTGAGGTGAAAAGCTATAAGTGCAGCAATATCCATTAAAAAGGCGATTCCCATATGAATCATTATACCTCCCCAAATAGATCTGCTGTAGTAGGCGAATATTCCTAGAATATAACCACCAAAGAAAGAAGAAATACACTCACCTAGCGGCTTTCCAAAATGTATTACACAGTACATCACTGCCATGGGTAAAACAACCCTATGTCCCAAGTAGCGAACTAAGCCAATAATCATCATACCGCGAAGAAGCCATTCGAGCACAATAAATCCCATCAGGTAAAATGGTTCATAAAGCAAAAAATATTTGTAATAACCACTTTTGAAATATTCAATACGAAGTCTAGGGTATGCTTTTAGAAAGTCTGCTTGTGTTGCGGCTAACCCTATCAATGGAACCATGATTAGTAGCATAATAGCATAGGGCTTCCAATTAAAACCTTTTGTGGTCATTCCATACCAACTGCTTTTTTCTTTATCAAAAAACTTATAAAAACCAGCTATTCCAGTAAGGAATATTACTACTCCAATAAAAGCTCTCAACCATTTTCTAAAAGCATATTTTTCAATGTTTGTTAATCCATTTGGAACGAGTAGTTCGTAAAAATGAAAATAGACTTTAAAACTGAGTAAGAATAGTATGAATATACTTGTGGTCCAAAACATCCGATCTTTAAGACCAGGTATTTTTTTATTAAATATCCAATATAGAAAAATGACATAATAGTAGGCAGAAGCGTAGTAGAGGAAGTAGTAAAAAAGAGAAAGGAGATTTCCTCTTTGTTGGTCTAAGATACCATCTTCAAAATCGAATTTATAGTTCAGGAAAATCGCAATGCTGAGACCGATTATTGTCGTGCTGTAGATTTTAAAGTCAAAATCTAACTTCCAAAAAGCCTTAATGTATTTTACTATTTCCTTCATAATTAATATTCAAATGTGAAATTAGAAATTTAATTAATAGATAAATCAATGTATTTGAATAACTAATGAATTTTATTTTCTATTACCGAAAATCGGCCTGAATTTTGATTTGAATTCATAGCTTTTATACCCATCTATTTTATTCCCCTTCAAATTTGTACTTATTTTTTGCTTTAACCTTTCAGGCTATGGTGACTTTAGATTTCTGTTTTGAAATCAAGGATCCTCAGTCTCAAAAAAACTAAATGATCTAATGAAAAAATTTCTACTTACCTGCTTTGCACTTTCAGTCGCAATTATTGCATTTGCGCAAGTTGAGGGAACCACTGTTACCGCAACAAATGATGGATATCTTTTTGACGTTGCTATTAAAACTAATGCAAATGATCTTAATTTGGACAACGGACAAATAATAGGATCGCGAATTGAAGTTTACAACAATACTTCGGATACAGAAGTATTGGTACTTGAAAATCACCAAAGCCCAAATTTTCAAGTTCACTTGGAAAAAGGTAATCATTATACAATGATGGTTCGGAAAGAAGGATACTTTAATAAGCGTATGGACGCATTTGTTGACGTTGATGATTGTATTCTTTGCTTCAAAGGATTAGGAAACGTAATGCCTAATGTAGACGATGCTATGACTGACAATCAAAATTCTGGAGCGTTATTGGCGGAGGTAGTAATGGATAAAATTCAGTTGAATAAAATTATACAGGTTGAGAATATCTATTACGATTTAGATCGCTGGGAAATACGTCCTGATGCTGCAGTTGAATTGAATAATGTAATTCAAGTGCTTAGAAATCACCCTGGAATTATTATGGAACTTGGTTCTCATACCGATGCGAGAGGAAGAGATGAATATAACTTAACCTTGTCGGAAAAAAGAGCAAAAGCAGCAGTTGAATACATTCAAGAAAAAGGAAACATCGAACCTTCGAGAATTGTAGGCAAAGGTTACGGTGAAACAAACCTGGTGAATAATTGTGGAAATGGTGTCAAGTGCTCGGATAGAAGTCATCAAAAAAATAGAAGAACTGAATTGAGAATTACTGGAATTCAAAATGCTTCAGATGTTGTCTTTCAAAGTTTACGGTCAATTATAATGGAAGAGGCAGCAAATGGGAATCAAGTGCTTTCTTCTAAATAAAAATATAATTTTAACCTCGAAAACCGGTTTTAAAAACCATGTCTAGCGTTGATGATAAGAATCATCAACGCTTTTTATTTTGATATATGGCGCATGTAGGACTATTCCATTGGTTTTTGCGAGATACCATAAGAATTTCATAATTTAAGTTGTTAGTAAGTCATTAATTATTGCTTATGAAGTATCTAGTGTTAATTGCTTTGTCGTTGTCATTTGTTCTTATGTCTAATGATGATCCAGAATTTATTAAACAAACCACTCTGAAAAATTCTAATAAAATAGATCAACCAGAGGAGCTGGGAAAAGTGGTGTGGTTAAGAAATCTAGAAGATGGCATTCAATTGTCAGAGCAAAAGGGTAAACCCATTTTGTTGCTTTTTCAGGAAGTTCCAGGCTGTGCTACATGTCAACATTATGGTCAAGGTGTACTCAGTCATCCGCTAATTGTTGAAGCCATTGAGACAGCGTTTATTCCTGTCGCTATATTTAATAATAAAGGAGGGGAGGATGCCAAAATCCTTAAGTACTTTAGAGAACCTTCTTGGAATAATCCAGTGGTTCGCATCATCAATAGTGATAAAAAGGATATTGCTAAAAGGGTAGCTGGGAATTACGGCAAATTGGCCCTCGTATCAGCTATGAAAGTAGCACTTCAAAAAAGTCAAAATCCTATTCCTGAATATTTAAATATTTTAGAACGTGAATTCCAAGGAGAGCAAAATGGATTAAGAGAAGCTACAGTTTCGATGTATTGTTTTTGGACTGGAGAAAAGAATCTTGCTGGTCTTCCAGGGGTAATAGAAACTCAGCCTGGTTTTATGGGAGGAAAAGAAGTCGTACAAATAAAGTACGACCCCGTGGAAATTGAATATGCGGATGTCCTAAAATTCGCTGAGGCAAATGATTGTGCTAGCCATGTTTTTACTAGAAATATCAAGGAAGAAGAGGTGGCCAAAAAGATAGTCGGAAATTCAATTTCTAAAAGTTCGAATTTTAAGCTAGATAACACCCCCAAGTATTATTTGTCTAAAACTGACTACCAGTATATTCCAATGACTGGGTTGCAAGCAGTGTTGGTAAATGCAGAAATTGGTAAAGGATTTAATCCGGAATTCCTATTATCGCCAAGACAATTGGAATATTTCAAAAGAAAGAAAATAAAAAAATCTTTTATCAATGTTCCTTTAGAAATAGCTTGGAGTTGGGAATGAAAAAAGACAGTAGCGAAACGGTTTGTCCAAATGCAGTAGCCCCGCATAAGGCTGTTGTCGTTTTGTACTTTGTTAGCAACAGTCATTTTTCCTTTTTTAATGTTTTTATGTCAATAATTAATTGATTGATTGAGGTCTTGTTTAAACCATTATAAATCCCTCTGATATGTCTATTTTTATCAATAAGCACAAAATTTTCGGTGTGTAAAAAATCATTTTCCTCTTTCTCTAGTCCTAAATTTTCTTCCACAAAATAATCCTTTCTACCCAATCTATATATTTCTTCTTGTTTCCCAGTAACTAAGTGCCATTTATGAGAAATAATTCCTTTATCTTTTGCGTATTGTTTCAAAACGGAAACAGAGTCCCTTTCAGGAGTAACAGAATGTGACAATAAAAGAACATCTTCATCTTTTAAAAATTCATCCTGTAGTTCCATCATATTTGCAGTCATCTTAGGGCAAATACCTGGGCAGATAGTAAAGAAAAAATCCACCACGTATATTTTATTCTTGAAGCTTTTTTCTGTAATAATGTCTCCTTCTTGATTGGTAAGGTTAAAAGACGATATACGATGAAATGTGTCTAAAACATTGTCAGTAGGATTAATCCAATGTGGAGTAAAAGTAGCTTCATCATAAAATGGAAGCGTTTCGACTCTACTATTGTTTTGTAGTGATTCGTTACAAGCGAATAAACTAATGATAAATGAATAAAGAATTATTTTACTGTTCATATATTATATTTTCATCTTCCAATCCAAAACAAAGCGCTGCTTTTTTCAATCCAAAAATTCTACCTTCTTTGGCTTCATAGTTGGCAAACAAATCACCGTTTTTTCTAAATGCTTTCTGAATACCTTCTTCTCTCCCCATATTAAGATTCAACTTTTTGAAAAGCTCACCTGTTGTATACCATTTTTTTTGTTCACCGTGTGCTCTACCAGAATTATAATTTAGATGAGCAATTAAGAGATGACTCGCATCGGAAGACCAAGTTTTTCTTTCTCCATGTAGTTTTCCTTCATTATAATTTGACACTTGTTTATAATGACCATCAGGATACCATTGAATGGATTGATTTTGTTTTTTCCCATTTAGGATGCCGATTTTTTCTTTCAGAGTGCTATCCGGGTAAATACTAACGGCGTAACCTGAATACAATTGATCGTTCAATGTCAAAAGTGATTTCTTATTATTGTATTGAAGTTCTGATTTATCAACAGTTGTATTCGGTAATTCTATTGAGGTGTCAATATGAATTGGAGTAAGCGAATGTTGAGTTTTTTCCTTCTTATCGCAACTTGAAAGTAAAATACCAAATGAAAATATTATCAAAAAAACATACTTCATTTTATGAAATTTAAAAAAATAGTCACCAAGAATTAATTAAACTAACTCTTGATAATTCCTTTTGAAAGAATTATTATTTCTAATTACATGATGGTATTTGGTGTTCCTTGTAAATCAACTCCAAATAAAAGAATATAAGAACCGATATAGAATTCATTAATAATATGGTAGTGATAAAATTCTTCTCCATCACTATGCTGTGTAGAGGAAGAGTGTCCTCCTGATGCATCTAAATCAGTTGGATGGTCACCTGTAGAATTACATTTTCTTCCGTAAATTAAAAACCCATCTTGAAGTATGCCAACCAATTTTTCGTCATCATGAGAAAGTAGAGTATTTTCAGTTACATCTGACGATTCCAGATGGTAATGATAGCCTGTAGGTCCCATGTGTCCACCTGCGTAATCAAAACCTGATGCGACATTTTCCGATAAAGAGATATTAGGACCTTCCTCATCATTGAAGATAGGGGCTCCAGAAACGGAAATACCAATAGCTCCCAAACCAGTTGCAGAAGTGTTTGAAGCTTTTTTTGGTGAAGCCGGAACTGTAACAGTATAACTACCTTCATTAATTGTACCTGGCGACATTTCAGATACGCTGGCAACAACAGGGTCAATGTAAAGACTATTACTTGTTGCCCAGTAAGGCGAAGTATGATGTGGTAAACCATTCGATTCAATAGTTATTTCATTACCATCAAATGATACGGTTACAGCATCAGGATTAAATTCGTCAAATGCAGCTATTGGTGTACTCCCCTCAGGAGATGAACTACTTGCATCATCTGGGTCGGAATTATCAGCTACATAATCAGTTGGTTGGTCACATGCTGACTGACTGACATCTGGATTACCTAATCCATCACCATCTGCATCTTCATACCAGGTGGTTTCGATACAAGGCTCATCATCTTTACAAGATGACACTAAGACAACTGCTCCTAAAAGGACTAAAATCGAAATTGTTAAATACTTCATTTTATGTTTTTTTTGTAAGTAAGAAATCATGTCTTTTCATTAGACACTTTTTTTGTCAATTTCCTTCGGTCATTGTCTACTTTATTAAAGACAATTTACGGCGCAAATGACCTACCTATATTTTGTTTTTTTTTTCTGATTGTTGCTAACTACTGTATTGGTTCAGATTTTATTAAAAGCGGCTAGGTTCTTAATTCTTAACAAGCTGAAACAATTATTTCGAATTATCATTACGAATATTAAATTCTCTTAAATTGAGACTCGGATGATCTTGATTCTCAAGTTTCAAGACCTGTCTAGTGGTAAAAGTGTTTATTTTGGCTTTATTAGTCAGCCCTAATTGTCAAGTATGAATTTATTTAGCAATAGAATTATTGAATTGATTGATCAATTGGACCGAGATCAAGTGTTACTCAATAATGGACATGTAGTATTTAGTGCCGGAGATCTAGTCAAAGAAAGTAAGGCTTTGGCCTCTCAACTCATTTCTAATGGCATGAAAATCAAAGACCGAGTTGTCATTGCTGCTGAGCCAGGAGTGGACTTTGTGAAAATCATGTTTGCAACTATGATGATTGGCGCAGAGGTCGCCATAATCGATCCAGAGATGGGTCGAGAAAACTATAAAAATAAATTAAATCAATTTAAACCAAGTTGGGTTTTTCTGGATTCTAGAATACATATTCTTCAACGTAATGTCATTCTTAGAAGAGTGTATTTTTGGTGGCGCAAAAATGGGTTGTATTTTCCACCTAGCACCACTATTAGAAAAATATTGACTGGCCCCAAATTTCCAATGTTGGGCCGCCATCTTCACTTGGCTAATTTTGATTTAAGTAGTCCTAAGGCCGAAATTGTGTTGCAACCTGTGATGAATGATCCGGGTTATCTGATTACTTATACTAGTGGAACAACTGATGAACCTAAGGGCGTTTTTCATGGTATAAATGGATTGACCAATTCTATTTTGCAAGTTGCCGAATTGCTGAAATCCGATCAACCACAAACATTAGCAACTCATCTGCCACATTTTATGTTGATAGGTGCTTGTGCAGGAATCGAAGTTAAACTTTGGAAATCAACAGATAGTGCTAAGCAACGACTTGAATTTATCGTAAAGAATAATATTACTACGCTATTTGGACCTCCTGCTGAATATTTAATGCTTTTTAAATATTGCAAAATTAAAAACATAGCCTTGCCTAATTCATTGAAGCATGTTCTTTTGGGTTCGGCACCAGTTCACAAATCATTCTTGGAACGATTGATTCAGTTTTTACCAGAAAGTACAAAGATCACTTGTATCTATGGAATGACTGAGAATCTAGTAGCTTGTACAATCGATGGAAGGGAAAAACTGGTTTATGAAAGCCAAGGAGATCCATTGGGAAAGCCTATTGTAAATGTAGAATTCAAATTTGGGCCTGACCATGAAATATTCATAAAGTCTCCGCAATTGTTTAAAAGATATCATCATAAAAAAAGTCGGCCGGAGTGGCATGCAACTGGTGACTTAGGTCATCTTGATGACAATGGAAATTTAATTTTAACTGGACGAAAAAAGGAGATGATTATCCGTCGTAATTTTAATTTGTATCCTGCCTTGTATGAACCAACTATAAAAAAAATCGCTGGAGTAGATGAAGCTGTTCTCATTGGTAGATATTCTGAAGAATTAGCTGATGAAGAAGTGTTTCTAATTATTGAATCAGCTAATAAAATGAGGACTGAAAATATTCGAAAGCAGATTGAAGTTGGTGAATTTTCAATTGATAAAGAAGCTTGGCCAGATCACATTCTGTTTAGGAAAATTCCGAGAAAAGGAAGGCAACAGAAAATTGATCGAAAAGGCCTAGTGTCAGATTTACTTTGAGGAAATAAATTGAATAGTAAACCAATATCCGTGAAAGTATTCAAGGGTATTGGTTTACTATTTGTTGTACAAGTGTTGCGTTTTATTTGCTTTCGCTGACTAAGTATTCTAATTCTTTTTCACTCATTAATTCAAGTTTTTTCAATCGAGCTAAAACGCCACCTTTATTACGTTGAAGAGTGATGGTCAATTCCTCAATTGTTGCTCCCTTCTTAAAAAATTCTGTTAGCAAGACATCTTCTGCTTTCGACCATTTTTTGAATACATTCGAATGAGTTTTCTGAACAGCTGCCTTCGGAGTTTTATTAGTTGGCTGCTTTCCTTTTTTGATCGGATTAAACATCAATAGCGATTTCATCATTGCTGCGGCGAAGGGCGCTACCTCATGTTCGAATAATACAATGCTTCGTCTATCCATTACCCCATCGCTATCTTTCTGCGCTTGAGTAATTACCAAGTAGTTATTTCCTTTTTCCGTTTGCTTTACGTTTAAATAAAAACTTCTATTTAAGCTATTGACAACTTCTTTGTTTAATGTTGAACTATTTTTCATGACCTAAAATTTAATGAGTTAAGTAATTTGATTCGATACATTGACGGATATTTGGGAGATCTTCAAGCTTTTAGGAATTATTTTTTTATTGAAAATCTATAAGTGCCTGATAGACAGCTTTGAATAGGGTGTGAAATTTCAAGATTAAAAAAAATATAACATTTAATCTAACAGAATTAATTGATGATATTTGGATTCTATTGGATTACTTTCTTGGAGACTTTTTGGTGGAGCAAAGGAACTTAGTATTACCGGTTATTCCTTAAAAGCGACCGTTTGTCCGATCTTCAAGTACACTTCGTTATCTTTAATTATCTTGCTTGTCGACCTATGCGCCAATATTTTTTATTGTACCTATTCTTGGGAATCCTTTTTAGCTATTCCCCAAATAGTCTTTCTGCCCAGATTGTATTGGAAAGTCACGTATTGCAATTTGAAGAAGGATTGGCAGAAAGAAAAGTTTATACATCAGCGCGGGATAGTTTTGGGTTTTTCTACATTTTTACTGAGCACTTTATTCAAAGATGGGACGGAAGGACGTTTATTGATATTTCAATACCTGAATTAGATAAAACCTGGGAGTTTGATCAAGTCGTCAAAAAAGTAGTCACTAATTCTGTTGGAGGTATAGACATTTTTCCAAAAGATATATCGGATTTTTATTGGCAGATTTCAAATAAAGAAAATAAAGTAAAGAAGATTAAAGTCTCAAAAAATGTGAATTGGTATCCAAACCAGTTCAGTAGTTTTGCGTTGGATGAAAAAACAGGAGAGGTCTACCTGCTCAAAGATCAGCAACTGATTGAGGTTTGTCACTTAAATGATAAGGCAGAAATACCTTTGAAAATTTTCAAAATCGAAGCGGGACATCTTGTTCAATATCCGGATAATGGTGTTTTGATTAAAAATAATAGAACCAGGCAAGCTGTCAATTTTCCCGGTAGCCACTTAGTACAAACCAACGCTGGAATTATTTATTCAATCAATAGCAAAAAGATATGGAAGTGGACTAAGGAAGGATTTGAATTCGTTCATTCCTTTGTTGATGAATATGAGTTTGTTGGATTTGTGAAGTCAGATGGTCTAGATAATGTGCTAGTTGCTAGACAAGATACTGTTCGTAAAATTAATGATATTTCGATAATAAGTGATCTTGGAAAAGTAACTCAGATGAATGAAGCTTTGAGTTACAATGAAAAAATTCTTGATATCGTAGCGGATGACTTTTTTTCGGACTGGCTCGTGTCGGCCTATACTGGGATTAATATATATAAATACAATCAACCAGGATTCGATGCTTATCAAGTTAATAGAACAGTTAAGAAAGGAAGTTTTGGGCAAGTTATTCCATCTGTGATTCCGTTGCCTGAAAGAAATGGTGTTTTATTTTTCACGGAGACGAAAGGAATATATCGATATAAAAGCAGAGCGGGTTATAAAAATTTGATGGTTGACAATCCAGCTTGGTCAGATATTTTCAAGAGTAATCAAAAAATTATCGAAGAAAGGCCAGGCATATATTGGTTGTATAGTTTTACTTATAAGAATGAAACCAACTTAAAGTATTTTGATTATTCAAATAAAATTGTTAAAAATTATTTAATTCCATTTAAAATAAATGACCTAATAAAAGTTGAAGACAAGCAACTGTTGCTTGCGGGCTATGATAAAAAAGGGAATGGATATTTGTCATTATTTCATATAGAAACAAAGGAATTGAAGCCTCTTTTTAAAGGAAACAACTTGACGAAAGATGCTTTGTTTGTTTTGTATAAGGATAAAATGACAAACTTAATATATGTAGGCGGAATGAATGGGTTGTTCGTTTTGGATAATGATTTTCAATTATTGAATCATTTTGATGATGCCAAGCAAGAAGAGAATAGGTTGTCAAATCCATTTGTTCGTTCGGTTTTAAGGAGAGGAGATTACTTATACATCGGAACGAATGGTGGAGGTCTAAATGTAATGAACCTCTCTACTAAAAAAGTAAATTATATTTTAAATACATCAAATGGTTTGTCCGACAATATTCCGGTGGCAATGGAAATCGATGAATTTGAAAATCTTTGGGTAGGAACTTATAATGGGTTAAATGTAATCGATAAAGAATTGAATATAATTCGAAGGTTCTATTATCATGAAGGTTTACCATCCCGGGAGTTTAATACAAAAGCTAGTGCAAGTTTACCAAATGGCAATCTTTTTTTCGGTACCATAAATGGGCTTGTAAAGGTCAATCCTAAAAAGGCTTTAAATCGAAAAAGTAGTGCGGGAATAGTTATTGAGAGAATTCAAGCGCATTACGATAATCGAGTAGAGGAAATCAACCCTATGTTGGAAGATTATCAAATCTATAACAATTGCGATTCAATAGAAGTGGAGTTTAATCTACCAGATTTTTATCAATATCCACGAATTCCTAATGAATTGGTTATTCACCCCAGTGCTAGAGATTATGGCGATGTAAGTTTTGGTGTAGATAGGATTACAATTTCGAATATGAGCAGAGGTGATTATTTGCTACCGATTATGGACAATAAATCTGGAAAAATTGTAAATGTTAAATTTCGCAATACGCTGAATTACTTTTTTATCGCGAAAACAATTGGGCTCCTTTTGGGGATATTGCTTTTAGGTGGTTTTTTGATTAAAAATATTACTCAAAGACAAAGAAAGGTTGAGGAAGAGAAGACGAAGATAAATCAAAAAATTTCAGAGTTGGAATTAAATGCTTTACGTTCTCAAATGAATCCACATTTTATTTTTAATGCAATGGGTTCAGTTCAGTATTTTATCCAAGATAACGATAAGGAAAAAGCGGATGATTATCTATCTGATTTTGCCCATTTGATGAGACTGATTTTAGAATCCTCCAAATCTGCACTCATTTCAATCGAAGATGAAATTAACTTATTGAAATTATATTTAGGGTTAGAAAAAATGCGCTTCTCAGATAAATTTGATTTTCAAATTTTATTAGATGATCACCTAGACATGAATATCGAAATTCCACCAATGATCATTCAACCATTTTTGGAAAACGCAATCAATCATGGAATATATCATTTAAATAATAGGAAGGGAGAAGTGCATTTAAGATTTATTATGACCGGGAAAGAATTAATTTGTGAAATTGAAGACAATGGAATTGGAAGAATGGCTTCAAAGGAATTGCGTAGGAAAAATCATAAATCAAGAAGTACACAAATTCTAGAGGAAAGAATTCAGACCTTAAATAAAATAAAAACTGTTGGAGTGGCTGTAGAAACATTAGATTTGACAGACGGGAATAGGCCTAGAGGAACGAAGGTAGTTGTAAAGTTTAAATATCTAAATGATTAAATTCTGGCAAAATATAACCATATTTTTTTTACTCTCGATCTTCTCGCTTTTTGATATAAACGCGCAACAAAGATCTTGGGTTAACTTTACAACAGAAGATGGTTTACCAACCAATTATTGTTACGGAGCAATCGAAGCGGACGATGGAACGATTTGGATGTTTACAGAAGATGGATTAGTCAAGTTTAACGGAAATAACTTTCAAGCATTTACGGCTGCAAATGGGCTTACTGGAAATGATTTTTATCTTGCTGAAAGAGATCGAGCAGGAAGAGTGATATTATCCTCATTCGGAAATGGGATAGATGTTATTGAAAATGATAAGCTTATTACCATTCCTGAAACTGAAAACAAACTCTATTTCAATCCAAAGAATAAGGCGGTTGTTTATTCTGGTGACGCCTACATGTCCTCTAAAAATGAAGCTTATTGTCTTAGTCCGGAAAACCGATGGACCTCGCCCATTTCATTAGAAGTAGATAAGCAAAAATCAATATTTGAATTCCCCTTGTCGCCATATGGTTTAAGCATTGACTATAAAAATGCTAATATAGTTTTTCAAAATGAATCGAATGTAAATTTAATTTTCAATTTAAAGGAGTTAATCGATGATCAGAATAGTTTCATAATTGAGACTAGGTTTGATCACAAGTTTAATCGAATTATTTGCATTTTTAAAAAGGGATTCGTGATTTTTCATACGACCAATAGACAGTTGGAAATCTTTACTTGGGAGCAATTTGGATTGGGAAATAATAATACTGCAAATGCGCAATATGTTCATCCTTTTCTATTCCTACAAACAGAAAAGGGATTTTTGAAAATGGATTCAACTAGTCGTATTGTTGATAAATTCATTGTTGGAAGCTTATCGGATGAAGTGGAGTTAAGACGGGTGATTTCAGATGGTGAGGGAAATATTTGGGCTGGATCAAGAGATCACGGAGTGTTTTTTCTGAGTAGTCAAAATAGGGCTGGAAATGTAATCGCTCGTTCTTCAAAAGAAACAGGTGTCTTTGAAAAATTAGTCAAATTAACCCATAATAAATTGGTCGCTTTTTCAGAACAAGGAAAGGTGTTTTTGATAATTGATAATGTAATTGTGAAAGTAATTGACTTGAGTCAGTATGGACTATTCGAAGACGCCATTTTATTACCTAATGGAAAAATTTTGGCCAGTTTTGATTCAGATGTTTTCGAATTGGATGCTAATCTTAACGAGGAATTTTACTTTAATGGATTAAATAAAGATGATTTGTCCTCGTTGAATCATACCTTAGAAGACACCGAACTAAAATCATTTAAACTAAATTATCGAAGAATAGCATGGGATCATTCTTCTAATTCAGTTTTATTGAATAGATATGAAGTGATTCAGTGTTCAAAGGAAAATAATGGTTTTGAAATTCACGACCATCCAATTTTTGCTAAAGATTTCTACAAGTCTGAATCGAAAGGCGTTTGGTTTTCAGCAGTAGGAGGAATTTTTAAATTTTCTAATAATAAAATTAATACATTTTTACTTGATGAAAAATTGAAATACATTGATCAAATTTATGAACAAGAAAATTTGTTGTGGGTTTCTACTCAAGAAGGTTTTTTGTACCATATAGACATTTCAGATAAAAAAATCCTAAAGGAGTCCAAAGTTCAATTTATTAATGAAATAGTGCCAGGATATGGAAACACCACCTTCATTTGTACTGATTTTGGCTTGTTAAAATACAAAGATGAAGAACTGGTTTATACTTGGAAAAAGTCTGGTGGACTTTCTGGAAATCAAATATTTGATGCATTAGAAACTGATGATGGAATATTTGTGGCTTCAAATTTGGGTTTAGATAAGATTCCCAATGCCATGTATGCTGAAAGCAACCAAGATTTTGAGTTTGAACTTCAAGATGTTTTAGTGAATAATCAGTCCATTAATTATGACGATGGAAATATTGATTTAAGCAATACAGAGAATAATATTCAGTTTTCGTTCAATTTGAAAGATTATACAAGTGGTGGGGATATCCAATATTTTACCAGAATGCTCCCGATGCAGAAAGAATGGGAGTTGAGGGAAAAAGGGATGGTAACCTACCTTGGGTTGGCATCTGATGACTATAATTTTGAGTTGAAGGCTAGAAGATTTAATGGTCAAGAAGTGTTTTATGAAAAACAAATTAATGTTTCCATTCGACCACCTTGGTATAAGAACCCTTGGACCTACATTGTTGCGATTACACTCGGTTTTCTTGGCTTTTATTTTACCAATAAGAAACAACAGAAGAATAGAAGAGAAGCTTTTGCTTACGAAAAGGAAATTGCAAAGCGAATTTCAGAATTGCAGTTATCAGCCCTGCGTTCTCAAATGAATCCTCATTTTATTTTCAATGCATTGGGTGCTATTCAGTTTTTTGTTCAAACCAAGGAGACAGAGAAGGCTGATGATTATTTGTCTCAATTTGCTTTGCTAATGCGTAAATATTTGGAGGCTTCTAAGGAGCCAGAAATTTCATTGAAAGATGAAATGGAATTGCTGAAACTTTATACCGATATTGAAGAAATGAGATTTGATCATCAGTTTAAAGTCAACTTTGATTGTGATAAAACAATAGATCAATTGGATGTAAAGTTACCTTCGGTATTAATTCAACCTTTTGTGGAAAACTCTATTTTGCATGGTTTGCAACCTAGCAAGCGATCCGATGGTCGCCTCAATGTTTCCATTCGTCCGAAGGAGGGTGATCTTGTCGTTAAATTAACGGATAATGGCATTGGGTTGGAGAAAGCAAAGCGGTTCAAAGATCCTTTGCATAAGTCCCGAGGCCTTGAAAATATTGATTCAAGAATTGATACGTTAAAAGCAGCAAATGGGATAGATATTATTATTGATCGTTCAATTCCGTTTCCAGAGGATGAACATTTTCCAGGACACGAAGTTCAAATAACCTTTAAAAATTTACTTAATGAGACTTAAGGCGATAATAGTAGATGATGAACCGAAATTAAGAACTGTTTTAGAAATAAAATTGAAAGAGAAGTGTCCCGATATTGAATTGGTCGGAATGGCTGGTAATGTGCCCGAAGGTTTTGAATTAATCAATCAACATAAACCTGATCTTATTTTTTTAGACATAGCAATGCCAGGAGAATCAGGTTTTGACCTGATCAGTAAGTTTGATAAAATTGATTTTGATATCATTTTTGTTACTGGATTTAATGAATATGCAATTGATGCACTTCGAGTAAGTGCAATTGATTATTTGTTGAAGCCGGTTAGAACGTCGGACTTAGTCGAAGCAGTAGAAAAGGCAGTGAAAAGAAAAGAAGAAAGAGTAATTATGTCGCGTTATGATGTCTTACAACATAACCTGAATCACTTGGGAGATCAAAAATCTAAAATTGCAATCCCTGGAGCTCAATCCTATGAATTTATTACCGTCGAAGAAATAATTAGATGTGAAGGTTGGCAAAAGTATACCAGAATATTTTTAAAAAACGGAACTACTATTGTTAGCTCATATAACTTGGGAGTCTATCGAAAAATTCTAAAAACTTATGACTTTTATGATTGCCACAAATCACATTTGATCAATCGAACTCATATCAAAAGATACCTTAGAGAAGGAACGGTAGTCATGTCGGATGATTCCAATGTTCCAGTCAGTCGTAGAAAAAAGGAAGAATTTGTAGAGCAAGTTATTAAAAATATGAACATCGCAGGTTAACTTTTACCAAATTGGCAACCCTACCAATTTGCTTGGGTCTATACAGTTGAAACCTAATTCAATTGTATGAAAACATCATCTTCTTTTTGTTGTTGTCTATTATTCACTTTGATGCCTTTTTTGGCCTCTTCACAAAACATAACCCAGACAATTCGTGGAGTAATCATTGATAAGGATATTAAAGTTCCTTTGATTGGAGCTAATATTTCTATTTTAAAGACAGTTCCTTTTCTAGGAGCCAGTTCTGATCTTGAAGGAAGATTTAAAATTGAAAATGTTCCTGTAGGCCGACATAGTATTCAAGTTAGTTATATTGGATATGAACCTCAAACGTTGAATAGTGTGCTTGTAAATTCTGGAAAAGAATTAGTACTTAATATTGAGTTGCAAGAATCAATGAATCAATTAGAAGAGATTGTTGTTAAGGCTTCCGAAGATCATGATAAATCAAAAGCACTAAATGAATTTGCTACTGTAAGTGCCAGAACATTTTCAGTTGAAGAAACCGCTCGATACGCTTTCTCTGCTTTTGATCCATCGAGGATGGCTCAAAATTTCGCCGGAGTGAGTGTTGGTGCGACTGATGATTTATCCAACGAAATAGTTATTAGAGGAAATAGCCCCTCAGGAGTATTATGGAGAATGGAAGGAATCGAAATTGCAAACCCAAATCACTTCTCTTCAATGGGGAGTTCAGGTGGAGGGATCAGCATGTTAAGTAGTAGTACCTTGTCTAATTCTGACTTTTATACCGGAGCCTTTCCATCAGAATTTGGTAATGCACTTTCCGGAGTTTTTGACCTGAAGTTGAGAAAAGGTAATAATGAAAAAATGGAGTACTCATTAATGCTCGGTGCGCTTGGTATCGAAGCCGCTATAGAAGGACCATTTTCAAAGAAAAGTAAAGCTTCCTATTTATTCAACTACAGGTATTCGACATTAGGACTCCTTGGCGCCATTGGACTAAATCCAGTAGGTGACATTCTTCCTAAGTACCAGGACCTTTCTTTCAAAGTAAACATTCCTACTAAGAATGCAGGTATATTTTCTTTATTCGGTTTGGGAGGTACCAATGTTGCAGAATTTATTCCTGAAAAGGATAGCTCAATTTGGCAAAATGATGGAGTAGGGTTTAGAGAGCCTCAAGTAATAGGAATGGGTGGTATAAGCCATCGATTGTTGTTGAATGAAAAAAGTTATTTGCATTCTACCATATTGGTTACGCATGAAAATACAAAGGAGAAGGTTTATGATTTGCTACCAGAGAAAAATTATATAGAAGAAATCTTTTTTCAAGATGATATTCAAAAATCTGCAGTTCGTTTTCGATCTAGTTATCATTTGAAATTGAATTCAAAAAATACTTTTCAGATGGGTGCAATTATTGGTTATCAAGAATTCAAATTCAAATCAGAAGAATTGGTTGAAGAACGCAATGAGCTGAAAACATTTTTTGATAACCAAGGAAGCAGTTATTTGTTACAATCATTTCTGCAATGGAAATTTCGAATCAATAAAGAACTTACTTTGAATTCAGGATTTCATTACAGTTTGATGGGCTTGAATAACAAAATGGTTGTTGAACCTCGTGCCGCACTTTCTTGGCAGGCAACTAAGAAAAGTAGATTCTCACTTTCAGCCGGCTTGCACAGTAAGATGGAACCTTTGGCCTTGTACTTATTTGAAGGAGAATTTGATGACGGTAGAGTAATAAACTCTAAAAAGCACTTAGACTTTACGAGAGCATTCCATGGAGTTGTAGCATATGATTTTACAATTAATCCTAATATGCGTTTTAAGACTGAGTTATATTATCAATATATTTTTAATGTTCCTCTAGAGAACAGAATTGGAAGTACCAAGTCTATATTGAATGCAATAGATGTTTGGGACCTAATTGGTATTGAAGAGGCGGTGGCAAAGGGCACTGGTACCAACAAAGGAATTGATTTGACCATCGAGCGTTTTTTTAGTAATCGATATTATTTTATGCTTTCAGGTTCATTATTTGAGTCAACCTACAGTACGCTAGAAGGTAAAGTATATAGCACAAGATTCAATGGGAATTATCAAGCTAATCTTCTTGGAGGTAAAGAGTTTTCAATAAGCAAGAAAGGAAACAAGACTTTCGGAATCAATGGGAAATTAATTTTGTCAGGAGGCAATAGATTTACACCAGTAGATTTGGAAGCGTCACAAGAAGCAGGATATACTATCCGAAAAGAAGCTCAAGCCTATGAAGATCGAACCGCAGCTTATATGAGATTTGATTTAGGTTTAAGTTTTAGAGTCAATTCCAAATCCTTGACTCAAACTATCATGCTAGACTTTCAGAATCTAACCAATCGGCAAAACATATATGCTGAATATTTTGACGAGAATACAAATCAACTTGAATCTTATACAATGACAGGATTTTTCCCGAATCTAAATTACCGATTGGAGTTTTAGAATCTTGATGATGTTTTTAGTGAAGTGCTTCAACTATTTTGAGGCACTTCCTTTACCTTTTTATTACGTCAAGTATCTCTGTGGAAATTCGTGTTTCAGCATGCAAGGTTCTATGGACTGGACATTTATTAGCAATTTCCATAAGTCTATTCACTTGATCGCTAGTAAGGTTGCCTTCGAATTCGATCAATCTATTAAACTGGTCAATTCTCGCTCCTTTGTCCATGCAAGAATCACAATCTGTCATATACTTTTTGCCATGACTTATATGAACTTCTACTTCTTTTAAATCCCAACCCTTGCGCTTCGCATACATTTGTATGGTCATTGCTGTGCAGGACGCAAGTGACGCACTTAGTAGTTCATAAGGAGAAGGCCCAAAATCATCTCCTCCAACATCTAAAGGTTCATCGGCTATCAATCCATGCTTACCTGCTTTGATTTCAGTGGTGAAAATATCAACATCTTCCAAGCGAGCCATAACTTGTTCACGTGTTTCCAATGCTGCTTTATCTGGAAGGGAAATATATCTATTGGCCCATGCTGCGATCAGGTTACCTGCATAGACTGCGTCGTTTTTTCTACTTAACATATGATCCGCTCCATCCAATGTTACAAAACTTTTTGGGTGATGAGCTGCGTGAAAAATTCTAGCCGCATTTTCTATCTCAACAATGGTATCCTGCGGAGAATGAAGCACGACCAATGCCTTGCGCATGTTACTCAAGATTTTAAACATATTCTTAGAAGCTAGATCATCTAAGAATTGTTTCTTGATCGTGAATTTTCTTCCGCCAACAGAAACAACTGCTTGTCCATTTTTTTCAATATCTTCAATACTGCTTTCCAATAGATGACTAACATGCTCTGGTTCCGATGGCGCACCAATCGTAGCAACCGCTTTGACCGAATCCAATCTCGATGCTGCAAAAATGGAAGCTGCTCCTCCTAAAGAATGCCCTACAATCAATGCCGGAGCTTTATAGTCATTCGTCAAAAATTCTGCGGCTGCAATCAAATCTTCAACATTGGAAGTAAAAGTGGTATCTGCAAAATCTCCTTCACTATCTCCCAAGCCCGTAAAGTCAAATCTGAGCACTCCAAAACCAGATAATGTTAGCGCTCGACTGATATGTCTAGTGGCGGATAAGTTCTTGTTTCCAGTGAACACATGTGCAAATATTGCAAAGTTATGGGGATGTTGATCCGCTGGCAATTCCATTCTTGCCGCTAAAGAATAACCATTACTATTGATGAAGGATACTTTTTTTGTTCGCATTATTGTCTTATGTTATATTTCTAATTTCAGAATTGACGGAAGCATTTTTTTCAGTTTCAAGCATGCCTAATTTAATTTCCGTACTTTTAGGGTCCCTTAAATTGTAAAATTTAATTCGAAAAAATGAACTCGTTAAAATTAACTTTTTGTTGTCTATTTTTTGCCTCTTTTCTGTTCATAGGATGTGCTGATGGTGAAAAAGACGATGTTAGATCAAAAGCAAGACAAAACATTCCTGAAAGCTCAGCAATTGCGACGCCTCCACCAGCAACTGCAGGTGCGACCAATCCGGGTGTATCTCATTACATCTGTTCTAACAATTGTGTTGGATCCGGAGGAGATAGCCAAGGGAATTGTCCTGTTTGTGGTAATGCTTATG
The DNA here is from genome assembly GCA_937928045.1 of uncultured Saprospiraceae bacterium. Taxonomy (GTDB): domain Bacteria; phylum Bacteroidota; class Bacteroidia; order Chitinophagales; family Saprospiraceae; genus JABDJM01. The sequence continues at coordinate 179,926 of CALFWO010000017.1, forward strand.
AGCACAATGCTGCTTTTCATAATAATACTGCTGCTCCAACCGCTACAACTACTGCTCCGACTCCTAGTAATGCTCCTCCGGGTGCACCAGCGGTACCAGAACCTGCTCAAAATGCAAATGGTGTATGGCATTATACCTGCTCAGCTGGATGCGCTGGTGGTGCTGGAAGAGCTGGCTCTTGCGGAAGCTGTGGTGGCGAATTGGCCCATAACACCGCTTATCATAACTAGTACCAAGAATTTGAAAGGGCTAAGATTCATTTTTAGCTAAAGGATTCGGGTATTCAAAATAAAATCCGTTATAGTTCTGACTATAACGGATTTTTTCATTTAGCATTAAAATTCTATTGTTCGAGATCGACTAAAATTCTTATGATATGCGAAACAAAACTATCCGTGGCATCTCAATTTAATGATGAAAGAAAAGAGCTTGAGCTATGATTAGCCCAGGCTCTTAAAATCACGACTTAGTAATTTGTAATTACAAATTAGATTCTATTCTAATTGGTAAGTGGAAAATTTTGTTAATAAGAATAGGACTCACTTCCATCTTTCTATAATTTAGTAAAGATTTGATTTCGAAATCGAAAGGACTTTCGTTCGTAGTAAGAACAACCAATTCGCTGTTGTCATTAATGGTGAAGCTTACGGTGATAGAGAAGTCTTTTTTGGTTCCGTCCCAGATAGAGCTGGCTTCAACTATTTCAGATAATTGCTTAGTCATTTCTGATTTTGGATCTTCCGTGTCTGGAGAGAAAGCATTTGAACTTAGCCCTGTGATTAATAGGCATACTGATAAAAAGATCGTTTTCATTTGTGGTGTTTTTTAATTAAAAATTTGTTGTTCGCTTAAAGGACTTTTACAACGTTGATTAGTTGCATCCAAATTTGTGAGAGATGTTAAAATCGGCACCAACGAATTAATAAAAACGACGAACATATATTATTTAACATTCATGTTTTTTAAATTTAGAATAAATGTCAATTTATTTTTTACTAAAAAAATTAGGATTCTCTAAGAATTCTTCGATCCTATTAAAGGAAATGATAATGTATGAATAATGTTGGCAGCCTTTTTGTAATCCACTTATCGGACCCCTCTTGTCTAATAACCATACTAATAATCAACCTACACAATGAGAGGGATTTTTACCACGCTTTTAACAATCACAATTAGCCTGTCCATTTCTTCCCAAACAATCTGGTCAGTTCAAGACGGAAATTGGAATGACCAAACCACATGGAATTTAGATCGAATTCCAAATACCGATGACTTTGTTAAAGTTTCTCATGTTGTCAGTCTGAATGTGGAAGATCAAGTTATAGAAGAACTTGAGATTAGTAATTATGCAAATTCTACTGCAGGATTGAGTATTACCTTAGAAGGTGCTTTTCACGTCAATTCAGTAATAAATATTTTTAGTGGAAATCACAATAATGATGTCGCATTAATCCTCAATTCTAATTCGCAAATTTTTACTGATACCTTATTTGTTCAAAGGGAAATTTCTAATGAGACAAAGAATACGGCTGGAATTTATATTAATGATAATTCGCTGCTGACGGTTAACGAAATTTTTACATATGAATATGATGGTCCAACAGATAATTCCGAGGATGAAAAGGAAATTGTCATAAGAGGCAATGGACGAGTTTCGGTTGGTAGTGACGTGAATATCAATATCAATTCTGGAAGTGCTTTTTCTTTTGAATTGCAAAATCGAGCTTCCTTTGATTGCGGTCGAAATTTTAATTATCACTTTAATCAAGCAGATTCTACAGCTTTTTTCTTGTCAGAGCAGAGTTCTCTAGTTGTACATGGAGAAGCTAATTTTACTAATAATTCTTTGACAAGTAAACAATTGAATCTTAATTTTAACGGATTTGTTGATGCTAAGAAAGAATTAAATATTACAACGAATGAAGCTTCAGCAGTTACCAATTTAAATATGAATTCTGATTCTAGCGAAGTATGGGTCGGAGAAAAATTAGGACTGTATTCATTTTATGATCAATCCGTTTTTATCAAGATGACACATAAGAGTCACTTCTATGTTAAAAACTTAGTAGACCGGCCGAATGGTTTTGGAAATTTAACAATGGGAGCGCATGCCATTTGGGAATATGCCGGTAATGGTGTTCAACCAATTGCACTTAGTACAGGGTCTGGAGCAGACAAGTTCCAATTTTCAAATATTGTTTTTGCACCAAGTGAAACTGGTGTAATGAAATTACAGGGTGATCTTACTATTACTAAAAGCCTAGATTTGAGTAGAGGCATAATTGAAACCAATGATAACGCTATGTTGATCATTGAAGATGGTGCCCAAATAATCGGAGCTTCAGAAAAAAGTTATGTCCAAGGTCCAATGAAAAAAATAAATTTAAATGGAACAGACCCTTTTGTCTTCCCATTAGGACACAATGGAAAGTATGCTCCGATGGCTATTCAGGATGCCTCTGGTAGAGGAGCTGGAGGAGAATACACTGCAAAATATTTGAATTGCCCTCCGCCATGGGGTGGAGAACTTGCAGTAAACTTAACGCAAATCTCAGACGAAGATCATTGGGTTTTAGAAAGAACACCTGGAAAAGATGTTAATGTCATACTTCATTGGTCTGATGCCGAAGCCCAAGGAATTCAGGATCTTTCCACGCTTGCAGTAGCAATGTATAATCCTGATGCTATTCAATATCCAGGCTTTCCCGCTGGATGGACTAGTATTGGAAATGGTGGAACTACAGGAGGAGTAGGAAATGGTGTAAGTGGATCAATTATGAATATTGGAACTTGTCCACCACCGTGGGGAATTGAGCACTTTTCAATAGGATCTACTTCAAATAGTAATGCGCTTCCTGTTGAAATGGAGAGTTTTTCAGCTAAACTCGTTGGAGAAACTGTTGATGTGAAATGGAGAACTATTAATGAGGCTAATGCAGATTACTTTATCGTCGAAAAAAGTTACGACGGAGCATCTTTTTTTGAAATTGATAGAGTTGGAGATCAAGATCAAACAAGTACTTTTGGAACATATGGAGTGACAGATATCAAACCACAGTTCGGGAGCAATTATTATCGAATTGTACAAGTAGATTTCGATGGTATGTCGGCTTTTACGGATGTAAAAATAGTTGACTATACACCTGTTTCTGATATTATTTCTTTTCCAAACCCGACTAACGAATACGTTACAATAACTGGAAACATTGCTTCGAAAGCAGAATTCATTGATGTAATGAATTCAAATGGATCCGTACTATTTACAAAAGAAATTCAATCCAAAGATCAATTGATTGAAATGTCATTGTCAGAATTAAATATTAAAATATCTGGAATCTATTTTATTAAAATTTCCAGTGGAGGTAGAGCTGAAACCGTTCGCATTGTAAAAAATTAGTAACAGAATTTTATTGGATAAAAGGGAAGTGTTTTGCAACACTTCCCTTTTATAATTTATAGTGTTTCAAAAGTCATCATTCTTTGTGTTTTATGGCAACATTTTTGCCTGATAAAGTACAGTCCCCCAGATTATGCACCGAAAATATTCTGATGAAGAAAATTCTATTCTTTGGACTCTTACTATTCCTTTGTTCTAATTCACTATTTGCTCAATTTAAAACTACCAATCAATCTGGAGAATGGGAAAATCCAGAAATTTGGACGCCCTCAGGTGTTCCTTCTGGCACTGATGAAGTGGTTGTAAATCATGAAGTAAGTGTAGAATCAAGTCTAACTATTGAAGTAACCAGTTTAAGGATAGAAAATATATCTAATACAGAACCTGCTTATTTAAGATTGAATTCAGGAGCTGATTTTCTTATTGGTAAAGATTTAAACGTTGTGTCAGCTGACTTTAATTCAATTGCTGGTATGGAAATCTCATTAGGATCTTCAATGTTAGTTGATGGAAACGCATTTATTTCACGTTTGGCGACAAATAATTCTGCTTCCGGGACATTTAATATTAGATTACTTTCAAACGGAATTTTGAATGTCATGGGTAGTTTCCATGTCCAATATGAAGGATCAAGCATGAATGAATCAACGGTTGAATTTGAACTTGGAGGAGGAGCTAATTTGATTTCAAATGGACCATTTAATAAAACGGTTTCAGGAGATGGGAATTTTCAGTGGCTACAAACAGGAGTTTCACTTTTTGATTGCCGACAAACTTATACATGTACTTATCAGCTGGGTAATTCATTGAGTTTTGATGTTAGTTTCCAGTCAACATTCAAAGTATCTGGAACGGCATCCTTTTTTAACTATCGAACGCAGCCTTCCCAAGTAGTTTTTTCTTGCAAGGGCCTCGCTGATTTTGGACAGAATTTAATCGTAAATAGTTTGTCTAACTCTGGAGGTTTTCTTTTTGAATTTGATAATCCTAATGCTCAGCTTAGAATTGCAGGTAATGTTAATATAGATGCTGGAGCACCAGATAATGTTGAATTATTTTTGTCAAATTGGGCAAAATTATACCTGGGTGGAAACATAACTAGGATAGGAGGATTTGGGAATTTGATCATGTCCTCAAATGCAAGATTTGTTTACACCGGTGGTGGAATTCAAACATTGGTTGATCCAATAGGTGAGGGAACAGATGCATTTACTCCTACAAATATTGATATTGAAATTCCTGAAGGAGATTCTATTGTCTTGCAAAAAGACTTTGAAATAAAATGGAATTTGAATTTGAAGTCTGGAATTATTATTAGTAAAAATAATGCAAAACTAATTGTGGGCGATGGTGCTAATATTACCGGTGGCTCGCCTACAGCATATATTGAAGGACCTGTTCAGAAAATTAATATCACTAGTGATTCCCCTTTTACTTTTCCCTTAGGACATCAAGGGGTCTATGCTCCGTTAACTTTGGAAACAGTTGGTTCCAGATCAGCTGGTGGTCTATATGAGGCCAAATACTTAAATTGTCCTCCACCTTGGCCGGGAACGCAAGCGGTAAATATTGAACAACTTTCAAGTCAAGAATTTTGGGAATTAAGAAGAACAGAGAGTTCAGAAGATGTAAATGTTAGACTTCACTGGACGGATGCAACCGCACAAGGAATTACGGATACTGAAGATCTTGTTGTAGCGATGTATAATCCTGATCCTATTCAGTTTCCAACCTTTCCAGCAGGATGGACAAGTATTGGTCAAGAAGGTCTAGTTGGCGGTGTAGGAAATGGAGTTTCTGGTTCTATTCAGAATATTGGAACATGTCCTCCGCCTTGGGGTATAGAGTTGTTCACTTTTGCCTCAACTTCTAACAGCAATTCACTTCCAGTCGAAATGGAATTGTTTGAAGCGAAAATTCTTACTGAAGTAGTTGAATTGACCTTTGAAACGGTTAATGAAATTAATGTTGAGTCCTTCGTGGTCGAAAAATCTAATGATGGAGTTAATTTCACACCATTTGAACTTGTTACACCAAAAGGTGGAGAAGGTCAAATTTATAATCTTAAAGATCTAGATCCTCAAGTTGGATTGAATTACTACAGAATTAAGAAAGTCGATCAAGACGGAATGTACGCATACACGGCGATTAGATCTGTTGATTTTAAGTCAACCAGTGAAATTCTGGCTTTTCCAAACCCAGCATCTGATCAAATAATTCTTAAGGGAAAATGGCTAAATTCAGCTAATGAGTTAGTGATTTATGATTCTAATGGCCTTTTGATTTATAGAGAAAAATTAATTGGTCAAAAGCATTCTATTCAATATGAATTAGAAAGTCTAAACATTTATAAATCAGGAATATATGTACTCGAAGTTCGGGCAGGAAGTAGAATGGAGCAGATCAAATTGGTCAAGCCGTAATCAGTAATTCTGAATACTGACATTTAAATGTCTCTGCAGCAAAACTTATGATAACATTTTTCTCAGAAGTTTTGCTTTCTAAATTGTTCTTAATCAACAAGATAGAAGTGAATTTTAAGTTCTATTACTATTTGCCAAAGCTGTGGAATAGTCTTTGCATATCCACATTAGGGGGCCTTTCGCCTCTTGACCCAATTGATCACCTATAGGTGATTAAATATCATTTGATGATAACAAGAATCACAATCTTATTGCTTTTGCTAAGTAACTCATTATCCGCTTCGGAAAGTGATGGGTTAGATAGTTTGTTGGCGTTGCATGAGCAATCTGTATTTGATGAAGATCATTCTCAGATAATGGAGAATTGTTTTCAATTGGGGAGGCAATACTTTCACTTAGAAGATTTTAAAAATTCCATTAAGTATTATAAAAAGGCTATTAAGAAAGCCAGAGAGCTTTCAAATGAAGAATTTCTGGCTAAAAGTTATTATTACTTAGGATGGGTAAATAGCAGAACTAGCAACTACAGTGAAGCTTTGAGTTATTATATGGAAGCTTCAAAGTATTCTTTTGAAAATGTTGAAGAATTGTCTTTGGCAAGGGTATATTCTGGAATTTCAAGCATTTACAGATCGTTAGGTGAATATGAGAAAGCATACAGTACTGAGATGAAGGTATTGTCAGAATTTGAAGAGAAGAATGATACTTCAGCTATTGCAGGATGTTATTACAATATTGGGACAATATTTTTCTACCAAAAACAATTCGGAGCATCTCTTGAAAATTATCAAAAAGCATTTGACCTAGTTAAACTTTTGGATGCGCCTAGATTGCAATATTCTTGTCTAGGTGGATTAGGCTCAGTGTATGCAGAACTTGAACAAAAAGGAAAGGCCAATGAATACAACATGGCAGCCTTGGAACTTGCTCGAGATATCGGATACAAAACGGGCATTGGTTATTCGCTTGGTAATCTAGCTTCTCAGCATGAAAAAGAAAAGAATTACAAAGAAGCTAAAAATCTTCTAAATCAATCCCTTAATATCAAAAAAGAAATTGGAGACTCATGGGGGGTAGTTGGATCTCTTACTAGTTTGGGAAAGATTGCTATTGTTGAGAAAAAATTCGATGATGCACTTGATTACTTAAAAGAAGCATTAGAACTTTCTATAGAAATTGATTCAAAACCTAGACAATCTGATTTGAATCAAGAGCTTTCCATCCTTTATGATGAAATGGGAAATAAAGAATTGTCTTTATTATATCTCCAGAAATACGTTGCGCTTAAGGATGTTATTTTGAATGAAAAGACCCTCGAGGAAATGGGACGTTCAAAAGGTAAATATGAAGTCCAGAAAAGAGAGCATGAAATTTCCATGTTGAAAAAAGAGAATGAATTATTAGGAGCTACTAAGAAAATTCAAAAACTTCAGATATATCTTTTTGCCATTGCAGGTATTTTCTTACTCATGTTTACGGGATGGTTTATGAAGCAATTGAAGTTCTCGAGAAATATGAATGCGTTACTTGAAGAGAAAAATGATCTTTTGAATTCGAAGAATGACGAGATTAATGTCACGAATAAGAGGTTGGAAGTCTCTAATCAGAATTTGACTCAATTTGCTTATGTAGCTTCTCATGATTTGAAAGAACCGTTGAGGATGATACATTCATATACATCACTTTTAAAAAGAAAGTACGGTTCTTCCTTTGACGATACCGGTCATGAGTTTATGTACTATATAACTGATGCGGTTGGAAGAATGCAAACTTTGCTAGATGATTTACTAGATTTTTCTCGAGCCGATGGATCTGTAGGAGATGCCGATTTAATCAATGTTAATGACGCCACTGATATTGTAAATGCAAACCTTAGACATCGATTTGAAGAAGATAACTCAGTTTTAATTATCCATAAAGAAAATATGCCTATTGTGCGGGCTCACAGAACGCAACTCGTTCAATTGTTCCAAAATCTAGTTTCTAACGGACTTAAGTTTAAAGCCGACAGAGATCCGGTAGTTGAGGTAGATTGCAGAAAGGAAAATGATAAATATATTTTCTCAGTAAAAGACAACGGTATTGGAATCTCAAAAAAGAATCAAGCTAGAGTTTTTGAAATGTTTGGAAGATTGCACACGAAAGAAGAATACGAAGGGACCGGAATAGGCCTTGCGACTTGTGAAAGAATTGTAAATAGTCTTGGCGGAGAGATTTGGTTGACCTCTGAAGAAGGAGTGGGAACCACTTTTTTATTCTCATTACCTATTCCCACAGATGTTCCTGAATTAATTTCCTAATTCAATTTTCGTTTTAATATCAAAAAAATATTTTACCAATTTGATCTATCAGAAGACAAATAGATCTGAGCCATTCTGTCGTACTGACCATATGTAAACCCGCAAGAGCATGCACTTTGGTAATAGGACATTATGTTGCCTACATCTGGTACGAACCAATCACTATTTCCGTCTCGAATCTGTCGAATAAATCTACAGTCCATGTCCTCGTCTACATATTGATCTGCTGGATCGCCAGCAACATATGGATCAGCTGGCGTATCACAAACTAAATCTCCTGCAGTTTCACAATTTGAACCGTCAACCAGTTCCGGAGTCGGACCATCAGAGCCTTCAAATGTATGTAAAAGGCCAAAGTAGTGTCCCATTTCATGAGATACCGTTCTTGAATCATCTCCTATACAATCACCTTTTAAAATGGCGATACCTGGATTATTCATACTGGTAATTCCAGCGAGCGTTGCGATACCACAAAATGGAGAATCAGAACTAGAAATAAAATACATATTGATTCTGAACTCTTCATTGTAGTAAGTAAACATTTCATTGAGCTCCGCATTATCTTCTATGTTGTCGTACTGGAAATTATCCAAAAATCGATAATCGCAAATCTCAAAATCCACACATATAGGAGCAAAATCCGCATTTAACTTGTCGATTTCGTCGTCAATTTCAGCCTGAGTAATATTTGGTTCACCAAAGGAATCTCTTACCATGTGCGCCACAATGGTGAAAGTTCTATCAATACAAGGCAGTGGTGCCTGTCTCGTAAGAATGGATTGAGAACTCACATTGGATACAAAAAGTACCATGAATGCAAGGAAACTGACAAAATTCATGAAGTATTTCATAGAGATAGGCTGTTTTAACTCTAACAAACATAGGTTTTTCTGTTATACTTGCAAAGCTTACACTTATTAAAAATATACTATATTTGACATTTCAACATTTAAGGTATGAAATGCTATCCCATAGCAGCTTTTTTGCTGCTTTTAATATCGCTGAATAATCCAATACTTGCCCAAACTGCAGATCAAACTGAAGGTTGTGCAGCTTTTACTGTTGCATTTACAGCGCCTACTGGTCAATCCAGCTTTTTCTGGGAATTTGGTGATGGAATCACCTCCACAGAAGAAAATCCTAGCCACATCTATGCAGCTTCCGGTTCATTTGATGTCATTTTTAGAAATGCTTCAGGTGGTGCTCAAGTCGGGCAAACCATTACGATTGATGTTTATGATAAGCCAACAATTGAGCTAACAGCTGATCCTACGGGTGGATGTGCACCATTAAATACAGCATTAACTGCTACCATTACCGCGGATCCTGCTATTAACGTCTTCAGTTACACTTGGGATTTTGGGGATACACAATCCGAAACTGGAGCTGGACTAGATGTTGTAAATCACACTTACACCAATCCTGGAAATTTTGATGTCGCTGTTGAAATCAACACAAATTTTCAAACTTGTAATGTCTTAGAACAAGTGTTGGATTTGGTTTCGGCTTCAGGTCCTCCGGGTGTTGGCTTTATTACCAATCCAAACCCGCCGGTATCTTGTACCGCTCCATTAGAAGTTACATTCATCAATGTTAGTTTGGATCAAACATTAGATTGGGATTGGGACCTCGGAAATACTAACACCAGTACTGAATTGAATCCTCCTAATCAAACTTATACAGCAGAAGGTAACTATACGGTAACTTTGACTGGAACAGATGTTAACGGTTGTGCCGGAACTTCAACTCAAGTAATTAGCATAGGACAGCCTTTGGCAGATTTTATGCCTGCTCAAGACACCATTTGTGAAGGAGCTTTACCAATTCCAATGATTAATAATTCATCGGCTGGTACATATGCTTGGACATTTGATAATGGAGCATTTCCTCCAACCTCAACTCAGACTAGTCCTTTAGTTCAATTTAACAATCCAGGAATTACAAATATTACCTTAACGGTAACTTCTGTGGATGGTCAGTGCTCTTCTACAGTGATGGGTACTGTGTTTGTTGATGATCCAGATGCTACTTTCGAATCTATTCCTACTTACTCCTGTACGAATATTTTGGATGCTCAATTTGTTCCAGTGAATACAATGGCCGCACAATACATCTGGAGTTTTGATGGCGGAGGTTCATCTAATGACATGAGCCCAACTTTTACCTATGAAAATTTAGATACAACTACTCATGGTATAAATGGATTGAACGAGTTTACAACTACTTTGACTGTTGTCTCAAATGCCGGTTGTACTGCTACAAGCACTTTAATCGATACGATTCATCAGCCGAATGCATTGTTTTATCCAGACCTAACCGAAGGATGCGCACCGTTAACCGTTAACTTCGAAAATAGAAGTACAAACGATATGGACTTCGTCAACTTCGTTTGGGACTTTGGAGAAGGCGCACCGGTTACAGTAACAGACGATATGGATCAAACATATGTCTATAATACTCCTGGTGAATACGAAGTAGTCTTGATAGCAACAGATGTTATGGGTTGTATGGATACTTCATTCGTACAAATCATTCAAGTTGGAGGACCGCTAAATCCTAATTTTACCATTAGCGATAATACGATCTGTCCAGGTGATTCTTTAACTATTACGGATATTACAAACTCAGACCTTATAGATGCTTGGCATTTTGCTACTGATGCAAATAGATCTTTTCATTGTTACCAAGAAGATGTTTTGACACATGTTTTTGATTCTGAGACTGGAACTTTTGATGTAACATTAGTTGTGGAGTATAACGGTTGTTATTCCGAAGTAACGCAAACAAATGCGATCACTGTAAATGGACCAATTGCACACATCGATTATTTAGTTGATTGTAACGATCCTTTTAATATCAGCTTTAGAGATTCCTCTGATGATGCCACAATAATTGCTTGGGACTTTGGAGATACACAGGTTTCTTCGAACCCTAATCCAATGCACATGTATGCGGATACGGGAGACTATCAAGTGGTCTTAGCAGCAACTAACCCTGGATCAGGTTGTCCTGTTTCTTTTGATACCATGACGGTATTTGTAAGAGACATTCAAGCAGACTTTGATCTCGATTCATTGTTGTGTTTAGGATTAGAATATGATTTAGATGGAAGCGGAAGTGTCAACGTGGATGCAGATTGCCACACTGGATATACTTGGTATTTCAGTGATCCTAACGATCGACCAATTACCACTCAAGAACCAGTTGTTCAACATGCTTTTGAACAAAGAGGCATTAACTACGTCACTTTGATTACTGACGATATTAATGGATGTAGAGATACTATTGTTGATACAGTAAAAGTATTTGGTGTATTTCCTGAGTTGATTGGAACGCCAACACCAATTTGTATTCCTGGAACAGTTTCATTCAGTTCTATGGGAACCACGGCGGATACAACGATCGATAACTATATGTGGGATTTTGGAGATGGAAACATGTCTGAAGATTTAAATCCAACACACACTTATACAACTCCTCCGCCAAATGGAACTTCTTTTGCTGTGACCTTAAATGTAGAAGATGTTATACCATGTAGTGGACTTGGTCAATTCGAAGTGCCTGTTTATACACCGACAAGTACAATCACTGCCTCTCCAAGCTTAAACATTTGTGTCGGCGAAACCATCGACTTTTCAGCTTCAGATTTCACCACACAAGGATCAAATCTAACTTGGAATTGGACTTTTGGATCAGGTGCTGCGCCTACCACATCCTCAAATCAAAATCAAACGGTTACTTACAATGTGGCTGGAGATTATCAAGTAATATTGAATTATGAAGAAGTAGGCTCCGGTTGTGAAGGAGTGCCTGATACAGTAATAGTAAGTGTTCAGGATTTCCCAACAAGTGATTTCTCTATCTCAGGTTCTGATCCTCGTTGCGCTCCTGAAATTATAACCTTTACGGATCAATCAGTTTCAAATTTTCCATTAACGATAAATTGGCTACTAGGAACTGATCCAGGTGTTGGTGCAGAGGTGACCAATACTTTCAATAGAGGTGTGCACATCATAGAACAGTACATTACAACTTCCAACGGTTGTGCGGATACTTCTATGCAGACCATAGAATTGTTTGGTCCCGAAGGAACATTATTGGTTGAACCAACAACTGTTTGCTATGGAGATGAAATTACTTTCACCCTTGCAGATACTTTAGATGTAGGTAACTATCAAATTGATTTCGGAGATGGAACAGTAGTGTCTAATACTTCTCCAGTAACACATGTATACAACACCCCTTTTCCTGGTAATAGTACTGTAGTTCAATTGCTACTGGAAGATGTTTCGGGTGATTGTCAAGTGACGAATAATATTACTGTGAACTTTATTCCTATTGATGTAGAGTTTGCACCAGATTTGGAAACAGGTTGTGTTGATCAACCAATAGATTTCGGAGCGGTTTCGACCAATGCAGTTTCTTACAGCTGGGATTTTGGTGATGGGACGACTTCCGAAGCCCAGAACCCCACACACACCTACATTGAAACGGGGACTTTCTTTGTAACTTTAGAAGTGAGAAATTCACTCGATTGTGCATTTTTCATTAATGATACTTTGACAATTGAAGAAGTGCCAAATCTAATGGTTGAAGATCAAAAGTCTTGCTTTGATGAACAAGCTCAACTAAATGCCGATGGTCCTGATGACGTCAGTTATTCATGGAGTCCATTGGAACTCGTGACTGATCCTACATCAGCAAACACTTCGGCTACTGTTGTTGCGGCAGAATTACCATCTCAGAATTTCGATTTTGTAGTGACTGCTTCAAGCTTGTCTTCTGGCTGTGCAGTAAATGATACAGTAACGGTTACAACCGTACCTGCACTAACAATTCCTGAAGACTACAACCCCTCTATTTGTCCTGGTGGAGAAGTTGAAATTCCTGTAATAAATCCTGGTGGATTCTATACCTATGCATGGAGTGGATTGCCAAATGGGGTGACTTTATGTGACGATTGTGATTCGCCAAATTTTGTAATGCCGCTCGATATCGAACAAGATAGTTTTGTAGTCACCTTGACACCAAGTGTAGACGGATTAAGCTCTGGGGTGAACTCTTGTGTTGGGCCAATTACATTCACAATAAATATGTTGACGAATAATATTCCGAACGCCTTCACACCAGACAATGATGGACTAAATGATTTCTTCAATATTGATGTTTCAGAATTTTATGAAATAAGAACTTTCCAGATCTTTAATCGCTGGGGACAGAAAATCTATGACAACGATACGCCAGCTACTGGATGGGATGGAATGTTTAACGGGAATCCTGCACCTTCTGAAGTTTACATTTATAATTTCGAAACAACAAATGATGAATGTGTTTTTAAAGGTAACGTAAGTTTAATTAGGTAAACTATTTATGAGAACTTTACGAAAAGTCGTTCTTGGAATTTTTATTCTGGGAACGACTTTTTTATTTTTTGGATGTGAAGAGCAGAATACTACTTCGCTAGACCATGCAAACGACTCGATCATTTCCAGGCCGGCTCTGATGGTGCTTGGAATTGCCCAAGACGCTGGATATCCTCAAATAAATTGTCAGAAAAAATGCTGTCAAAAAGTTTGGGATAAGATTCAGGATCCTGAAATGGTTAGCTGTCTAGGTATTCTAGATCAAGAAGAAAATAAGTATTGGCTGATTGATGCTACTCCAGATATAAAATCTCAATTGCAATTGTTGAAAGAGAAAATGCCAGACGGCAAATTGGCTGGGGTTTTTATTACGCATGCCCATATGGGACATTACACGGGATTAATGGAGCTAGGAAGAGAAGCTTGGGGCGCTCCTGGAATTCCAGTATATGTGATGCCAAGAATGAAAAAATATCTTGAGACAAATGGTCCTTGGGATCAATTGATATCCCTGGGTAATATCACATTACAGGAGATGAAAGCTGATTCCAGTATTACTATTTCAAAGGCAATAAAAATAGCCCCCTTTGCTGTTCCGCATCGGGATGAATATTCAGAGACCGTAGGTTTTAGAATAGCTGGACCAAAATATTCCAGCATTTTTATCCCTGATATTGATAAATGGGAAAAGTGGGATCGAAAAGTTGAAGAATTAATTCAAGAAAATGATTATGCTTTTTTGGATGGAACTTTCTTTAAGTCAGATGAACTTCCTGGTAGAAATATGTCGGAAATTCCTCACCCTTTTATTGAAGAAAGTATTAATAAGTTTAAAACATTGAAGGTGACCGATCAAGGTAAAATCCATTTCATCCACTTGAATCATACCAATCCTTTGCTTTGGGATGAGACAGAAAAAAGCCAGATTGAAAAATCAAATTTCAACCTGGCTAAAGCTTCTTCTATTTTTTCCTTATAGGAAATTTAGCTTAATATTCTTCTACGATACTAACAAATTTACTAAATGTTCCATCTGATGAAATAACTTGCATCGTATACACTCCAGTTCTTACGCCCAAGTATTGTAAGGGCAAACTAATCTCATAAGGAGCAGATTCATATTTTTCGTTAAACATAACTTTACCACGTGGAGATATTAAGCGAACCTCAATGCTTTCGCCATCGAAATCTTTAAGATTAACATTTACGATTTCTCTTGCTGGATTCGGGAAAGTTGGAAATTCTTTTACAATTTCATTCTCCTTTGAAATTTCGCAATCAGCGATGTCTCCTCTGTTTTCTACTTCAAACTTACAAGGATCTTCTAGAGCCAAGCCAAATGGTCTGTACTCATCGTCTGCATCATTTCTTTGTACCACTTCTACCAAACTCACATCTGAAAACATTACAGTGTTGTAACTATCTTCCGTGTTGGAATTGACAACTAACCCTGCTTTATAACATCCGCCTAATTTCACAACGATCTCACAGTTCAATTCCCAGTTGATTCCATCTTTTGATAAGTATCCTGAGACTGTATTCTTTCTACGCTCTAGTTTTACCCACATTTCTAATTCTCCTTCATGAGCTTCATATAGTGTATAAGTATTTGGCTTGGTTCGAGCTTGGTACAATACTCCTTTGTGATTGGTCGCTAACAATCCTGCGTATCTTACTGCAGGACCTAGAGATTGTCTCATCATTATTCCACCAAAGGCATAATCTGCTGATCCATTAATGGTTTTTACTTTCGCTACCAAATCTGCATCTCCGCAAAATTCCTGATAGACAAAAGTAAACTGATCTTCAGTACCATAGATGTCATATCCACTTCCAGTTATTTCAAAAGTTTGATCATTAGGATTGTAGCATGCACTGCCTTCTAACGAAGGATTGCCGATGTCTTTCTGTTTCCAAGGATTAGGAATGGCCTCGCATATTTGACACATACCTTGAAGGTCATCTATGACAATGGTAACCGTGCAACTGGTTTCATTGCCAGTATTATCCGCGGTCCAAATAGTCACTTCGTTTTCTCCAATATTGTCACACGTGAAATAATGATTTTCCAGTTCTATCCAATCAACTCCTGTACAATCATCTTCGATCATATCCATGAAATCATTTGAAGTCAAAGTAACTTCACCATTTTCATTTAAAGAGAATTCTTTTATTTGAGTACAAGAAATTTTTGGCGCAGTATTGTCAGAGACAATTACATTTTGAGTCTGGGTTGTTACGTTTCCAGCACTATTTTCATAAGTCCAAGTAACATTATATTCTCCTAACTCAGTAAATGTCTGATTGGTTGTTGTTCCTGTGATAACAACGTCGCAAGGCATGTTTGCCGTTGGTGCTGTTAAAGTTCCTTCGCAGTTTAACTCAACAGTTGGTAAAACTACTAAGCTTGGTGCTGGCGAGATATTCTCTGGACTTACGACTAAAGTTAGATCACCCAAATCATTACCATTTTTGTCCTTCAAAACAATAAGATATTCACCGGTATAATCAATTAAAAAGTTTTCTATTTCTGTAGCTTGAAAACTTTCTGCGGTAGCCACTAAGTCTCCAGCAGAAGAATAAATATTTACCAGCGGATCAATTGCTGGATCTAGAGCAACACTTTTAAGGCTAATGATGTCATCTTTGACACAGTAAAATTTACAAGCTTGCATTGAAGATAATGAAGGCAGTTCATTAATAATTTCGTCTTCAAAACAGGTGAGCTCTTCGCCGCAATTGTTGATTCCAATAACTTGTAATGAAATTCCATACTCACCAATATCATTTCCTCCTTTATCTACATAAATTACTTGGTAATTTCCGGCTGTTAATTTTTCTGTAAAAACTTCTTGTTGTTTTCCGGCTCCAATGGTAAAGTTTACTATTTCTCCATCTGGATTGTACAAGAATAGTTGGGATTCAAAACTTGGATTGCTACTTCGGGCATTAAACAAAAGTCTATCAAACTCCTGTACTTCTACTTTGTAAGCAATCATTTGACCTAAGTGGTCAATTCTCCCTTCTAGATTATCTCCGCATTGAAGTGGAATTGTACAAGAACTTTTATTGATGACCTGTAAACTAATTCCAAAATTTCCTGTATCATTTCCATTTTTATCCATCGCAAGCATGGTATAGTTGCCAGTCTCTGGAATTTCAAATGCGCGAATAGCAGTTAAACCACTTCCTGCATGACCTGTCAAAAGATCACCAGAAGCATTATATATTTCTATTTCAGATTCTATGTGAGTGTTTTCCCCTCTCATCCGAACAAGCAGCTTATCCCCGGCTTCTGCGTTAAATGAAAACGTTTTTACTTCCGTTGAATGTTCTAATGTTTCAGTAGCATCAAATTGACAATCAATCGGAGTACTATAAGTTGGTGAATTCAATTTGGAAAGAGACATCCCAAATTCTCCGGTGTCATTATCGCCATTATCTTTGGCTGTTATGGTATAAGTACCATTTATATTTAGTGTCAAATCTTTCGTAAGTACAATCCCACCGTTTCCGCATGGATCATCTAATACCAGTCCATTCGGATCTGTAAGTGTGTAACAGGCGTCGATAGGTGTTTCAGCATCTCTCATCCTGAGATATATTCGATCACCGGCAGTGCCTTGAAAGGTGAAAACTTTTTCTTCGCCTAAAGTAGAAATGTTACTTGTAAAATTTGATCCGTAACTGATGGGAGTTTGTGCAGAAAGAACGCCATAGGAAAAAAGGGCAATTAGTAATGTTGTTATTCTCATACCTTGGTTATGTGTGCTTAAAAATAAATTTCGGGAGGTATAAGTGGACTGTATTTCGGCGTATGATCCATTATTTCAAATAGCGTTCCAACCAACATTAAAAATTGGATCAGTTGTGACAGCGGTTTTAGCATATATTATCTAGAAATCCACTGATTTCGGTATATTAGGCCAAATGTTTGGGACATCATCCCGAGACTAGTTAATTTTCAGAGAGATTGAAATTATGAGCAGTACTTCAAGGAAAATAGGGGATATTCAGATTAAAATACGTGAGCTAGAGAAAGTCCAGCAACATCTTACTGATTTAGGTAATCGAATGAAGGCGCTGAAAAAAGAACAAAAGGCATTAAAAAGGTTGATGATTGAAAAGGACGAATTGGTTAAAGATCTTGAAGGCTTAAGTATAAAAGGTATTTTTCACAAAGTACTTGGTAACAAGGAAGAGAAAATTGAAAAAGGAAGACAGGACTTTCTTGAGGTTTATCTCAGGCTCGAAGAAGTCAATAAGGCTATGGATAATCTGATTTTCGAAGAAGATATTTTAGCAGAGAAAAGTGGCAAGGAACAAACCTATAAGCGTGAATTAAAAAAGCTTTTAAAACAACGAGAAGGAGAATTGATGCGATCTAATTCTAAAGAAGGAAAACGACTTAAGAAGATCGCAAAGTTGATGGATCATACTAAATTAATGATTTGGGAGATAGGTGAAGCTGAACAAGCAGGTACCTTGGCCATGAGAAAACTCGAAGAAATTCAACATTTTTTAAAATCCGCAAGAAATTGGGGGGGAGGGAGGAACGATCGTTGGATGGCTTATCGGAGGCAGACCAACATAGATCGAGCTAAGCAAAGTGCACATCAGGCAAGACAACAACTCTATATCTTTCAGCGTGAACTATCTGATTTGTATGCTCAAACTCCAGATTATGCAGCAGGTTTACAGCTCGATCTCTATCAAGGTTTTTTAGCCACCTTATTCCGAAATATGATAAGTGATTTTGTATTGCAACAGAAGATTAGAAATACATTGAGCAATGTAAATAGTGTTAGAGATTCTGTGGTTTTGGAATTACATAAACTGAGTGCGGAGAAAAATAGCCAGATGAAAGCGTCTAAGAACTTACAGCACGAAAAAAGGACATTACTGCTTACTGCGTAATGTCCTTTTTTTAGGTCAATAATTGTAGTTGATTAAAACTGCGCCTTAATCGTTTCTTGTCCTTTTTCAGTATTAATCTCAATAAAATAGTTTCCAGTTGTCAAACCACTAACAGGCAAATGATATTCCCCTTGGATTAAATTCCCTTTGAATAATTGCTGCACCAACTGTCCATTTACGTTGTAAATATTTACAAGCGAATTACCAAGATCTTGATCGGTATTGATAAAAAGTTCGTTTTCCACTTGGTTAGATCTAAATTCCGCAGTAAAACTTGCCCCAAGATCATTGCTCAAGGAATTAACAAATATCATAGACCCTACAGATCCGTTGATGTACGTGAAATTACTATTCTCCTCAGACCACATCATGGCCACTAGTATAATGTTTTCCTCATTCCAATTGGTTCCCTTTTCCAAAGTATAGGTGCCGTCTATTTCGGTTCCAGCGGCAATGGTCCCTGAAGCTATCATTGGTCCAAAAGTATTGCTACTTTCTGTTCCTCTGACTACAAAAGTGTGATCAACAATTCCTTGAGATGCTTGATTATTAGTCAACTTAGATTCCAAGGCAACGATACTTAGATGAATGTTACCAGTCATTTCATCAAAAAACTTTGTTTTTGTATTGATTGTATAAGTGCCAGAATCATAAGAATATTCTAACCCAGTATTCGCTATTGGCGTTTGAGCATTAGCTGTATTTACCATTTCGGCAATTTCCATTCGTTTCGCAGCTACTGTATTGGCAGAAGCCAAAGTATTCATATTGTCAAAATAAAATTTCGGTTGTCCATTTGCGTTTAGGTTAGCCGCAAAATCCTGCGATGCGGGAGTGGTAAGATCACCACTGTAGTGAGCATTCAAAAAGATGGCCTTGTCCGTATTGTCAGCCAACATGCCTTCAAAAAGTGTCCATCCCCAAGTTCCACAGTTAGGGCACCATGTTGCAGTAACTTTTGTAAGCACAGGCATTTGTACCTCAGGAACTGTTTGTGCCTCTGAAGCGTTGTGTAGTCCAAGCAAGACAACAGTTAATAGGAGTAGATTTCTAAGTTTCATGAATATAATTTTAAGCAAAGATAATGTCTAATGAGTTTTAATATCAACAGTAGTGCCTATTAATTGTTTTTTTGCTTACAAAAGGACTAGGTTATGGTCCGCAATATTACTTTTGATGCATAATGAGTAAATCAGGTCTATTTGAGGGAGTGGTGGTAAAGTCCACGGGAAGTTTTTATCAGGTGCAAATGCCAGATAAAAGCCAGATCATTTGCCGAATTGTGGGCAAATTTCGTTTGCAAGGCTTGAAATTGACGAATCCTGTAGCTGTTGGAGATAGAGTAGCATTTGAAAAGGAAAATGAAGAAGCCGGTTTAATCAAAAAGATTTTGCCAAGGGAAAACTATGTCGTTCGACAATCTCCAAGACAAAAACACAATGCCCATTTGCTAGCCAGTAACGTAGATCAAGCTGCGATTGTAATGACTATGGTTCAGCCTATGATCAAACAAGGCTTTATTGATCGCTATTTACTGATGACAGAACCACACGATATTCCAGTCGCGATCATATTCAATAAGGCGGATTTGTATGAAGAAAAAGATTTGCTTGAATTTGGCGCTTTGGCAGAGCTATACGAAGGTATCGGCTATCAAGTATTTCTCTGTTCGGCAACTGAAGAAACGGGCTTAAAGAAGATTCGTACTTGGCTGAAAGACAAAGTTACTCTGATTGGAGGTCAATCCGGAGTTGGAAAATCTACCTTAATCAATGCCTTGGAACCAGATTTGGATCTTAGAACTTTTGAGATTTCGGATTACACCGGAAAAGGTCAACACACGACTACTTTTGCAGAAATGCACAATCTAAAGCAAGGCGGACAAATCATAGATACTCCGGGGATGAAATCCCTTTCATTCAATAATTTGGAGCCAATGGATGTGATCCATAACTTCAAAGAAATATTTGCAATATCTTCAGGCTGTAAATTCGGAGATTGTAGCCATCGAAACGAACCTTCTTGCGCAGTAAAAGAGGCCGTGGAAGCTGGGGAAATCAGTGAGTTACGCTATGGAAATTATCTCCAGATTTTAGAAGAAATAGAAGATCAAAATTACTGGGAACGCCATAAAGAAATATAAATGTCATTTACACATCGCCATCGACACAAAACACGTCGGGAAAAATTAAGCAAGACCAATCGAAATCTTAAGGTCACCTTTTTCTTTGCATTGATTTTCTTGGCCATTCTAGCCTTTATGTTTAGAGTAAGGATTTGGGATTGGTTGAGGTATCTTTAGTTGAATTGTTAAATGTGTACTTAATTGAATGATGACTTACAATTACTGCATGAAACAATGTCTAAGAAGAAAATTATGTCCAAAAGAATTTTAGTACTACGGTGAAAAAGTATGTAACAATTCTATCAATTATTATTTTTTGTTCTAAGCTAAGCATTGGTCAAAAAAGGCCGTTTTTAGAATTAGACCTAGGTTCTGAGTTGCTCTTGGGTAGTTATCCTTATTTAATGGGAATGACAAAGTTAAACTATAATTTTTCATTTTTTACAGCATATGCGAGCTACTCTAGAGAATTATTTTCGCCTTCTGGAGATGTAACGCTTTATAGTGGTTTGCGACCTGAGTTTTATCCTGATCCTATTTTAAAAAGGCAATTAAGAAATTATTCGATTCTTAGTACTGGGTTGCTTGGGAACTTTAGATTTAAAAATGTTAAAGGTTTTCTTGGAGTCGGTATATATAGAGAATACTTTGGTGGAATCCTCGAAAGTAAATCTGAAAAAGAAATCGTTTTTGGATACCAAATTGACAAATTGGTTTTTACTGTTAGGCGATTAAATCCATTTAGTTTTCTAAAAAGAAATCTTCTAAGTATTTCTTATCGCTTGCCAATAATTAAGAGAAAATCAAATTTTTATCAGAAGAAAAGAGTTAAACCCATTTCTTTAGATCAACGTTTATTTAGAATTGCGATCTACACTGAATTTAATATTCCAATTAGTGCTAAATATAGATCTTGGAGATATGCTAAAGGGTTGACTGTCGGATATTATTTAGCAAATAAATTTCATTTTTTCGCCAACGCTAGTGTATATAGAATTCGGGGACATGGTGGGGATGAATTAGAATTTGCTCAAGATTCGTTTGGAAGGGTCTTTGAATCACAACGATTGAGTCATGTCAGTAATTATGGTATTGGCGTGAATAAAGTCAGCAAGTTTAAAGGCGATAATGTTTTTTGGGAATACGGGGTAGGTCTTAATTTGCTGAAGTATAATGGACCTAGATTTGAAATCGAAGAAGGTTCAAATAGTTTCGAAGAGGTAAAATTATCAACCATAGCTTTAAGCACCCAAGCTCAGTTAACATATGGTCCATTTTCAAATGGAGTCCAATTAAGTATACCAGTTTCTGAATTAAGTCCAATGGTCAATGTCTATTGGAGTATAGGTTTGAATTTTAAAAGAAAGAAGAAATAAAATTCTACTTCCGCACCGCAAAATCCACATGATAATGATCATCATGTCTCCAAGCCACTTGCTTCTTACTAAATGGCAAAGATTTAATTTTAGACCAGACAGATGTCTTTCTTAAATGTCTTCTAAGTGTAGGATCGAAAATTACCTTTTCTATGATTAGTCCATTTTTCTTGGCGGCCTTTTTTAAGGCATATAAATGTTGAGCAGTCGCCTCAAAATCCATTTGATATTTATCTGTTTCTCCTTGCTCATCGAATTCTAATTGGTAGCCCCAGAGATTAAATATATTATTTCTTGAAAAGGACTTTTCGTATTTCAAATATGGCGTCATGAAATCTACTGAGGTACCTTTCTGATGTGTTCGATGTGGTAAAAAATCTCCGCCGTTTTTCCATCCAATTTCTCCTAAGACATAGTTTGTATTTGGACTCGTTGATTCACAGATTTCATAAGCATCTAAAATGGTGCTTCGAACTTTATCATTGGCAAAGGTTCTTCCTGCGAGGTATAGCGCAAAAGAATATGTTGAGAAATTGTCCCCGCGATAGTTGACGCGTTTGCCGGAAGATAATGACCCATTGGCAATGTGTCCTTGGCTTATTGATGAAACGGGTTTTTCCCCTAATAATAAGAGGTCAGGGAAAATAAATAAAACCAAAAGCAATATGGCTATTGTGCCGATTATTTTGCGATGCCAGTTTCTAGTTTTTCGAAAAATATATGCGACAATTCTGGCGAGTAATAAAAACCAAAATAGAACGACCCATTTCAGATATTGATAAGGTAATATTGCGGACAGTGGAAGTGTCATGTACCTTTTTAAATCTGCCGTTAGTCGATCAGCATCCAGGTGCATGTACTCCGAGAAAATAAAAGTTTTACTCAGTTCGAGATTGATAATTGGGATTAAAAAAAACATTACGGTTGCCATGCCGCCTAGTGCAAAAACTTTCCATTCGCTTTTTAGTAATTCTTTCAATCTGGTTGCGTAAGTGCTCGCAGGAATTTTTTGTCAGTGAAGTAAATAATTCCCAAGTACATTATTAGTAAAGCGGTATTCACCAACATCTTGAGTGCTAAGTGCATCTCGAATTGCTGATGTAGCAAATTTGAGAATAGCAATACCACAATGGCCAGTCCGAGATATTTAGCCATTGCTGCCCAGTTGTATGGTACCTTATAATGTTTTCTTCCAATAATAGTGCCCAATACGACCATCAGTAAGTAAGCGCCAACGGTTGTATAAGCTGCTCCCATTATTCCAAATTGAGGAATCAAAAGGATGTTCATCAATATGGTGAAAACAGCCACTGCTACTGCGATTATCGCACCGTAGTTGGTCTTATTGGTAACCTTGTACCACACAGAAATATTGTAGTACAATCCTAAGAATAAGTAGGCCACTAAAATAAGTGGAACGATTCCTAAAGCCGACCAATAACTTGGATCTAAAATATATTTGATGATATCTAAATAAAGACAAATGCTTAGAAAGGCAAAGCTGGCTACTAGAATAAAACTTCGAGCCACTGTTGCATAAAGCTCCTTCGCATCTTTTCGGTCAGCATGTTTGAAGAAAAAAGGCTCCGCAGCATAATTAAATGCAGTGGTGAATAAACTCATCAATATCGCAATCTTGATACACCCAGAGTAAACACCTACCATGTCAATATTCTCCTCATAATTTCCTGGTAAAAAACGAAGCATGAAATAACGATCAGAGAATTGATTGATCACACCTGCGATTCCAACCAGGACTAAGGGCGCCGAATAAATCATCATAGATTTCCAAAGCGATTTTTCAAACTTCCAAGGCATTCTTAAATATTGCGGCAATAGTAAAAGCACCACCGCTAAACTGGCAAAGAGATTGGCCAGGAAAAGATAATCCAGAATGAATTCTTTTTGATAAATATTACCAAACCAAGCATAGCCCGAATCGATCAATCTTGGACAAAGTTCTAACCAGAGCATAATGATAATGATGGTCAAAACAATATTGATAATCTTGACCGTGACAAACCACCAAGCTTTATTCTCTAACCTTAGTTTGGCAAAAGGAAGTGCTGCTATGGTATCAAGTCCAACTATGAATGCAAAGTATTGAACATACCTGGCATCCTCTGCTCTAGTCAAAAATCCTGCGATTTGCGGTGCGAATAAATAGACCACAAATATCATGATTCCAGTGAAAGCCAAAAGTGGAATAGCGCCAGTGCTAAACGCAGTTGCTTTGTATTTCTCTTGACTACCAAATCGAAAAAAGGCGGTCTCCATTCTGAAAGTGAAAATGACCAACAAAATGGCCGACATACTGTACATCAAAGTATGGATACCGAATTGTCCAGTATCCTCACCAGAAAAAACCCTCGACAGGTATGGCGTTAGAATCAAGTAATTGAGAATTCTAGTCAGAATATTACTGATTCCATATATAGCGGTGTCGCCAGCCAATGATTTTAGTAGTGACATAGTGCTGATTTCAACAGTAAAGGTAATTCTCTTGTAGTATTTTACTCAAAAACCTAGATAATCTTCCTTTTTGTTACTTCGCTTTGTACTTTCGATCCCTATAAATCGAATATATTATGATAGATATTGCTTTGTTATCAAAAATTTGTGAAGTGCCTGGAGCACCTGGATATGAAAAACGAATCAGAGATATGGTACTTCGTGAGATTGAGGGCCTAGCTGATGAGGTGAGTATGGATGCTATGGGAAATGTGATTGCTGTCAAAAAAGGCCAATCAGATAAGCGTGTGATGGTTGCAGCGCATATGGATGAGATCAGTTTTATTGTGACCCATATCGACGACGAAGGATTTGTTCGATTTATTCCTTTAGGCGGATTTGATCCAAAAACTTTGACATCTCAAAGAGTGATCATCCACGGCAAAGAAGATGTGATGGGCGTGATGGGTTCAAAGCCAATTCATTTGATGAAGCCAGAAGAAAGAAGCAAGGCGGTTCCAATTGACGAGTATTTTATTGATTGCGGAAGACCAGCAAAAGAGATAAAAGAATTGGTGTCCGTTGGAAATACCGTGACTCGAGATCGCCAGTTGATCGAAATGGGCGAATGCGTAAATTCGAAATCATTGGACAATCGAGTTTCTGTTTATATTTTGATAGAAGTATTGAAAGCGTTGAAAGGTAAAACGATTCCGCATGATTTATATGCGGTTTTTACTGTCCAAGAAGAGGTTGGACTGCGCGGCGCTATTTCAGCTGCTGGCCATATTGATCCTGACTTTGGATTCGGTCTGGATGTAACCATCGCTTTTGATGTTCCTGGTGCACAAGCGCATGAGCATGTTACCAAACTTGGGGGCGGAGCCGCTATCAAAGTGATGGATGGTATGACGATTTCTGATTATAGAATGGTGGACTTCTTAAAGGAGTGTGCCACTAGAAACAATATACCTTGGCAATTGGAAATTCTTCCTGCTGGTGGAACGGACACAGCGGGTATTCAGCGATCTGGGCCTAAGGGTGCCATTGCTGGAGCGATTTCTATTCCATTAAGACACATTCATCAAACGATAGAAATGGCGCACAAGAAAGATGTTCGCGATTGTATTGATTTGTTGGAAAAAGCAATTGTAGAATTAGATCAGAAGGATTGGAGCTTTTAGAGTTATGGTTTGTGCTTTGAATATATTTTTGGATGTTGTTGAAGTTGGTTGAAAAGCGCTGAGTTAAGAAATGTTGAATTTCAACATTTCTTAACTCAGCGACTGTTGAAATTAGTTGAAATTTGTGTTCAAAAAGACTAGCTTTTTGAACGGTTATGCGCGGGCTCCGCAGTAATAATCTGATCTGAATTAACTGCGGAGCCGGCGTAATAAATTGGGAGAACATGTTCTACCCAAAGCAAATTTCAACAAACTTCAACGGTAAGTCAGCCTCAAGCTGACCACCTTTCAACAAATTTCAACTTCTATAAGCTTGGACTGTTGAAATTAGTTGAAATTTGTGTTCAAAAAGAGGAGCTTTTCGAACGGTTATACGCGGGCTCCGCGGGTAATAATCTGATCTGAATTAACTGCGGAGCCGGCGTAAAAAATTGGGAGAACTTGTTCTACCAAATCAAATTTCAACAAACTTCAACGGTAGGTCAGCCCAAAGCTGACCACCTTTCAACAAATTTCAACTTCTAAAAACTTGGACTGTTGAAATTAGTTGAAATTTGTGTTCAAAAAGACGAGCTTTTTGAACGGTTATGCGCGGGCTCCGCGGGTAATAATCTGAAATGAATTAACTGCGGAGCCGGCGTAATAAATTGGGAGAACTTGTTCTACCAAAGCAAATTTCAACAAACTTCAACGGTAAGTCAGCCCAAAGCTGACCACCTTTCAACAAATTTCAACTTAAAAAAATTGACCCCACAAATAAAATATCTAATCGGAAGTATTCTCCACATTCCGCTTCTCCCAATCTTAGCCATTCAAGGAAAGCGATTAAAAAAGCGTTTTCCAAGATTGCCAGCCGCAAAAGAGCCAATTGGAAAGACGGTCGGAAGTGATAAAGAAAAAAAGGTATTGATCATTGGCGAAAGTACAATGGCTGGGCTTGGAGTAGAATACCATAAGGATGGATTTGCAGGATCCTTTGCAAAGCATTTTACTAAGATCAGTGGGGATAGTATTACTTGGAAAGTTGTTGCGAAATCAGGAATAACTGCGGGAAGATTTAGAGAACGGTACTTAGAGAAATTGCCGGAGGAAAAACCAGATTTAATTCTAATCGGATTAGGAGCGAATGAAGTATTCGAATTAAATTCTCCGAATCGTTGGAAAATTGATTTTGCGAATTTATTAATTGATCTATCTGAAAGATATCCAGAAACCAACATGGTTTTATTAAATCTACCACCTGTAGAATCCTTTCCTGGGATTACTGGTTTAATGAGATTTACTTTCGGACATTTAATGAACTTGATTCATGAAGTATCGCTCGAGCTAGAAAATTATTTTGAGTATTTGACTTATGCTAAAAGGCGAATAATTTTAAGCGATTGGAAGGCGCGCATGCCAACAGTTACAGATGACGGAGATTTTTTCTCGGACGGCGTTCATCCCAATGGAATTACCTATAAAGTTTGGGGAATGGAAATTGCAGAATTAGTAAAAGAGAAAAAGTTGTTATAAGTAGTGTTACTCCTTAAACTTTTAACATTTATAAGTAGTCATAAATACCAAAGCTAATTGTATGAAGAGTATTATTCTAATTTTTTTAGTTCTCCCTTCAATATTTTTTGCGCAAGACTATTATTTTCCTCCTGAAGATTTTAACAGCTGGGAAAGTAGTCCATATAGCTGTGATAGTATGGGAAGTGCAGAATTAATTGATTTCGTATTAGAGAAGAATACCAAGGCTTTTATTATTCTAAAAGAAGGCAAAATATTGATGGAGGTATATTCTGATGACTTTGGAAGAGATTCCGTCTGGTATTGGGCTTCATGTGCGAAAACCATGACCAGCACACTTATTGGTATGGCAGTAAATGAAGGCGCACTTAGTATTGATGATCCTACTGAAAATTATTTGGATCAATGGACCTATTGTTCGCAAGAAGCGCAAGCCAAAATATTGATTAAAAATCAATTGACAATGACTACTGGTATTGATGAATCAATGAGTTTCGATTGTACCAGCCCATCATGTTTATCTTGTATTAATGAACCAGGATCTCGATGGTTCTATCATAATAGTCCTTATACTTTATTATTGGATGTTTATGAATCAGCAATGGGACAAACTGCGAATCAAGGGTTCAATCAACGAATAAGAAATAAAATAGGGATGAACGGAATATTTCTTCCTGCTACTTTAACAGATAATAAAGTATTTTGGAGTAGAGCGAGGGACATGGCTAGATTTGGTTTGTTGCATTTGGCAAATGGGAATTGGAATGGTGAAATAATTTTTAATGCAGAAGGGTATTTCGAAGATGCGAAAAACACCTCACAAAATTTAAATGAAGCTTATGGTTACTTATGGTGGCTCAACGGAAAAGATAGCTATCATCTTCCTAACTCTGATCTTCAGTTTTCAGGAACAGTTATTCCTTCCGGTCCAGAGGATATGTATATGGCACTTGGGAAAAATGATCAAAAAATATACATTGTCCCTTCGCAAGACTTAGTTGTGATTCGAATGGGAGAATCAGCAAATGATGTGAATTATGCCCTTTCTAGTTTTGACAACGAATTGTGGGAAAAATTAGGACAATTGAATTGCTTATTACCAACTTCAACAACTGATTTGACGAAAAAGGACTGGAAGATCTTTCCAAATCCATCAACGGGTTTATTGCATATTAGTGGAAAAGAATTTAATCAATGGCAGCTTAAGAATATACTTGGCCAAGTTGTCCTTTCTGGTATTGATTCAAATGTAAATGTTTCGGGAATTAAAGCCGGTCAATATATATTGACAATTTATAACAAAGATGAGGAAATTGTTGATGTCCAAAAATTGATAAAGCAATAAAGAGTTCCAATTTTCATATTCGTATTTTAGATCTGGAATTTAAACATAATTCAACAGCTACAAATGGATAAAATAGAAATAGGAAGAAGCCGTTTCAAAACATTTTTATTAATTCTAGGAGCAGTTGGTTTTGTAGTAGCAGGTATATTGATGATTAGAACATCTGAGATAGATATGTTTGAAAAATTTATTGGCGGTATTGGTATTTTATTTTTTGGAGCTGCGATTCCATTAGGCATAAAAAAATTGATTACGAATGAAGTAGCCTTGGAGATTTCACGGAACAATTTGATTCTTGAGCCCAATTCAAACAAAAAATATGTTTTAGTTTGGAATGAAATTTTAGGATTTGATGTGGTTAAAATTAAAGGTGCAAAAATAATTATTATTGAGATGAATAATCCTCAGAAATGGATTAACAAAGAAAGCAACCTTGTCAAAAAGAAAATGATGCAGTATAACTATAATAATTATGGAACTCCTTTTAATATTACTGCTGCAGGACTAAGTGTTTCGCATTCAAAGCTGCTTAGCTCATTGCGAGACTACCACAGTGAAAATAAGTTTTAATTTTCAAAAAAGCGGGACGACATTCGTTCGTTTAACTTCGTTCAAAACAAAAGTACTTTTGATTTGGGAAACATTTGGTAGTGCTGCAAGTTTACCAGAGGAAAATTGATGATAAGCAGCTAAATCCTTCACCACAACTTTTAAAAGAAAATCATTCGCGCCACCCATTAAGTAGCACTCGATGATTTCTGGTATTTCTTTTACCGCTGCGCTAAATAATTCAATTCCAGGAAGTTTTTGATTTTCCAGAGAGACAGAGCAAAAAACGACCATACCGTTATCCAATATCTTGCTATTTAGGATGGCAACATATTTTTTAATAATTCCCTCTTTTTCGTATCGTTTGATTCGCTCATAAATCGGCGTTTTAGTAAGCTTTAGA
This sequence comes from uncultured Saprospiraceae bacterium, assembly GCA_937928045.1. Lineage (GTDB taxonomy): Bacteria > Bacteroidota > Bacteroidia > Chitinophagales > Saprospiraceae > JABDJM01. The sequence goes on from CALFWO010000017.1 coordinate 209,274, forward strand.
TCAGCAGCAAGAGCTTTGACATTTATTTTTGAATTGGTTTGAAGGATTTCTAAAAGCTTCAAATCGATGGTGTCTAGATTTGTCATATGAATTTTTCCTTTTTTAGTAGATTTTAAGAGCCGTTTAACTGACTATTTCCTGAAAAATTGAATTCAATAGGAATATATGCTGATTTGCTGAATAATGTTGGATCAGAATCCTGTTAAATCTAACTTTGTTGGAAATAGTACTTAAATTTTCAACCAATGAAATCCAATAAAATGCGTCCGGAGAGTCTTATGATGACTCATGGTTATAAGCCAGAACTTTCTGAAGGGTCAGTAAAACCACCACTTTTTCTTACCTCAACCTTCGCATTCAAAACAGCCGAAGAAGGAAAAGCCTTTTTCGAGTTGGCTTATGGATTAAGAGAAAAGGATCAAGCGGAGGAATTGGGATTGATTTACAGCAGAATCAATAATCCAAATCTGGAAATACTGGAAGAGCGATTGTGTCTTTGGGACAAAGCGGATCAATGTGCCGTATTTGAAAGTGGGATGTCTGCCATCAGTACAGTTTTGTTGGAATTTTTGAAGCCTGGAGATTTATTGGTTTACAGCATGCCGGTCTACGGCGGAACCAATCATTTTATAAATCATGTGTTGAAAGATCTTGGAATTCATACCATTGGTTTTAGTCCTAAACATTCCGAGTCGGAGATTATTGAGTTGATAGAAAACAGTGGAAAAAAGGACAAGCTTTCGATGATCTACGTTGAGACTCCTGCTAATCCCACAAACGATTTGATTGATATCGAAATGTGTAAAACGATTGGAAATAAATTTGAAAAAGAGGACCAACAAGTATTCTTAGCAGTTGACAATACTTACATGGGGCCATTGTGGTCAAGTCCTTTGTCTCATGGCGCCGATCTTGTTTTATACTCTGCTACAAAATATATCGGAGGACATAGTGATCTGATAGCCGGTGCGGTTCTTGGAAATTCTGAGGTAATGCAGCGGGTAAAAGTATTGCGAACATTTTTGGGGAATATGCCAAGTCCACATACTTGTTGGTTGTTGATGCGAAGTTTAGAAACTTTGAAAGTTAGGATGGAACAGCAGGCTAGAAATGCACAAGAAGTTGCAAATTTCTTGAAGGAACACCCGAAAGTGAAAAATTTAAACTATCTAGGATTTTTGGATAAATCATCGAAAAACTATGAAGTGTTTAAAAGACAATACACTTCAAACGGAGCAATGATTTCTTTTGAAGTTGAAGGAAAGGAATCTGATGCTTTTCGATTTTTAAATCATTTAAAATTAGTGAAATTAGCCGTCAGTCTTGGAGGAACTGAAAGTTTAATTCAACTTCCAGCTTCGATGACACATATTGGATTAGATCCAGCTTTAAAACAACAAATTGGAATTACTGAAAGCTTAGTTCGATTATCAATTGGAATCGAACATCACGAAGATTTGATTGCAGATATCGAACAAGCTTTGAGTGTTGTGTAATATTGACTTTAATTTAATATTTATCTTTCCAAAAAGGATGTAATTTCTTTTTTCCTGTTGATCGCTGTGGACGGTTATTTATTTGAGGCCGATCTATTCCGACGCCAATTGATGTCCTTGGTTTTTTATCAATGACTGGCTTGTTGGAAGTGTTGGTAGTTGGAATGCTAGTTTCGGTGATTTCAGGCTCATGTTCAAGCGCCTTGGGTTCAACAACTTCAGGAACATATGGTAAAGGACCAACGTGTGTAAGTTTTAGTTTTTCTGCTGCTCCAATCAATTCCCAATTGTAAACGTATGTATCGCTGCAGCGCACACGATTTTTATTTCCATCTTCGTCTTCTGGCAGAGAAGCTATTGCTGTTGTAATGTGAATTTCATCTCCTTTTACTTGCCAATTTCCAACGATGCCAGTCTTTAAATCGTCTTTCATTAACATTGCGAATTTCAAATTGGTGAAAATAAATTGCACCTCTTTTTCTCTATAAGTCGGCGTCAGAATGATGTCCTCAACAAGTGGATAACAATATTCAATACTGTCCTTAATGGGGAACATAAATAAAGATTCATCGGCTTCCCAAATTTGATTCAGCATTTTTAAAGTATCAGCATGGTCAACTTCTCCATAGATTGGAGAAACATATTGAACTGGAATTTGCACTACCTCAATCAAGGTGTCTGAATAGTACATGATGTCCAAATTTTCTTTTGCACCAGAATATTCTTCTACGAATCCATATCGTCTAGATCCGTATTGTTTCCATCGAACTTTTGTTCCTTTTTGGAAGGTATCTAACCGACGACGGCCTTGGATATTTTTATAGGCTTTTACGATGAGGTGTCTTTCGATTGAAGAATCCCTTACTTCGCCTTTATCGTTTAGGTAGTGGTAAAAAACGCGCGCTGCAGTCGTATCAATTACAGAGCGATTCGCGGTCTCCAGACCGTCCAGAAAAAGAATATCATCACCAGCCATAATTTCTTCAACAGGGATGGGAGATTTCTGAGCTTGGGCAGATAGCGCGCCAAAAAGACAAATGAAAATGCTCAATAAGAGCGATTTTGATAACCTTAGTGTGTCCATGAATTTGGATTAGATTTTTGCAAAATTATCGAAAAATTCTTAGATGGTTATTAACGCTTGTTAAACCTGGTGAATTTCTTTGCTTGATGGACTTTAAGCTTAAATTAACCCTCGAGCTTTTAGCTCTAAATATTTGTTAATCGCATTGAGAGATAAGTCTTCCGGCCGCGTGAGAATGGCCTGAATCCCATATTGTTTTAGTTTTCGAACCATTGAAATTTTGTCAGATTCAAATTTACGAGCGATGGTGTTGTGATAAATGTCCTCTGTAGTTTCGGCATCGATTTTTACAAATTCTTCCACCTCCGTATTCTTGAATATAATCACCACTAAAAGATGGAGTGTATTCACTTTTCTCAAAATAGGAAGGACGCGATCCAAAGCATAAATGGATTCAAAATTTGTATACAACATCAGCAAACTTCGACCTTTGATTAACTTTCTTGCAGATTGATAAAATAGCTCGAAATTTGCTTCCAGTGGTCGTTCTTTTTCTTTGTAAAGTGCATTTAGGATTTTGTTCAACTGGTTGGCTCTTCTGTCGGCTTTTATGGAAACTCCAACTTTATCAGAGAATGTTAATAGTCCTGCGCGGTCATGTTTTTGTAAAGCAACGTTGCTTATAGCTAAGCTGGTATTTATGGCGTAATCCATTAAACTTAATCCATCAAATGGCATTTTCATCGCCCGACTTTTGTCAATAATGGAATAAATATTCTGAGCTCTTTCTTCCTCATATTGATTTACCATTAATGTAGCTCGCCGGCTACTGGCTTTCCAATTAATAGATCTAGGGTCGTCGCCCGGCACATAATTTTTTATTTGTTCGAATTCATAACTATGACCAATTCTTCGCATCAACTTTAACCCAGCTGTTGGCGTATTTCGATCAAAAGCTTTTAATGAATATTGTTTCATTTGTATGATCGAAGGAAATACTGGCACGTCGGTCTCTCGGTTGAAATTGATTCTGCGACTTAATAAACCTAAGCTGCTTGAAATTAGAACCCGAATTTTACCGAAGGCATAAGAACCTCTGGTGACTGGCCGGAGTTTGTACATGACTTTTTTTCGCTCCTCACCTCCTATATCTAATGCTAAGCTGAAATCTCTATTTTGGAATTCAAAAGGCAATTCATCAATGATCTGAACTTGCAAATTGACTTTACTAAGATTTTGTATTTCTATGTTAATTGGATTCTGATCTCCAAGTGAAAAGACTTTTGGTAAGATTCTTCTACATCTTAGACGAATGGATTTTTTGAATAGTAAAAAATAGTCAAAGATCACCGCTGCTGCTATTAGCGCGATATAAACCAAGCCGGCATAATAAAGTGGCTCTAAAATATAACTAGCCAGGAAGATGACTATTGCTACAGTCACCGCCCAAAAGAAACGATCTTTTAGAAAAATATTTTTCACTATCGTGGTACTTCAATTTTTTTAATGATCAATTCAATTACTTCCTTTGTAGTGAAACCTTCCATTTCTCTTTCGGGAGTCAAAATGATTCTGTGATTCAAAACGGGATAGGCCACAGATTGAATGTCATCAGGCGTTACAAAATCTCTTCCATTGATCGCAGCCATGGCTTTGGAGGCTCTCATGATGGCGAGTGACGCACGAGGCGATGCTCCTAAGAATAGATCACCATTATTTCTGGTATTGTGAATGATCTCTGCGATATAATCTAACAATTCATCTTTACAGAAAACTTCTTCCACTATTTTTTGACAATTTCGAATTTCCTCAGAAGTGCAAACGGGTTTTATCGAATCTGCCTGCACGACTTTAAAATCTTTTCGGAATCTTTTAAGAATTTGCTTTTCTTCTTCAAGATTTGGGTACTCTAAATTGATCTTAAATAAAAATCGGTCTAATTGAGCCTCTGGTAATTTGTAAGTTCCTTCCTGCTCTATAGGATTTTGAGTGGCCAAAACAAAGAATGGAAATTCCATTGGATAAGTTTTACCGTCCACTGTAACCTGAAATTCTTCCATTACCTCAAACAGCGCGGATTGGGTTTTCGCCGGAGCTCTATTGATTTCATCAATTAGAACGATGTTCGAAAAGATTGGACCAGGAGAAAAAGTGAAGTCGGAAGTTTTTAAATTATAAATTGTAGTTCCGACCACATCTGTTGGCATCAAATCAGGAGTGAATTGAATTCGATTGAAATCAACATTGACACTTTTCGCCAACAATTTGGCAGATAATGTCTTTGCAATTCCTGGAACTCCTTCCAAGAGCACATGGCCACCACTGAACATTGCGGTGATCATCAGCTCTATCATATTTTCTTGGCCAATGATGATTTTCCCCAATTCTCTTTTTACGTTTTCAACAACAGTAGTCAAAGGTGTCACGTCTAATTTATTCTGTCCCCATCGGTTTTCTAATTGGGACGTAGGTTTGTCCAAATTGATTGGAGCTTGAGAAGAAGAGTCCGTCTCCGGAGTATTCAGATTTTCCTCTGGCTGAATATTTTCTTGATTATCGTCAGTAGGTGTTAAGTCCTCATTTTCCATCTGCGTATGATTATTTACAAGTTTTGTAAAAATGATTCAATAGTTTATAGAAATCCACCATTGTATTTTCAGTTACTTGGGTGGCTTTTTTTAAGTTTGTCCAAAGGGTCAAAATTTTGTTGATCAAATCTTCAGAGACTTCACTTTTTGCCGAAAGTCTTTTGATAAATTGTTCATCTAAGTTCTGAGTTGGAATGTCATAATGGGTGCGAATATAATTTAAGAAAAGTTTGCCTTGTTTTTTGCAAAGTTTTCCATGATCGTGTTGCAAAAAGTATAATGATCCAATGGTGGATATGAAATCCAAGGAAGTATTTCTGTTGGCCTCTAAAATAGGAATGATTCTTTGTTTTCTTCTTGTCCTGAAGATTAGAAAAAGCAACGCTAAAGCAATCAATGTGTACCAAGCCGCTCGTAAGCTCCTTTTTTCCATAATAAAAGAAAGTGGCCCATCGGAAATTAAGGATTGATCTAAGTCAGAATAACTTCGATTTCTTCTTCTTCCGACGACTTCTTCTACTTTGTTGATTTCGTCCCAATATAGTTTTCCAGGTGCTAAATGAGAAAAAACATTTCCAGCATAAGCTAGACCCAATGTGTCCATTAAATGGAAGTTGGTAAAACTTAGTGGAGTAGTGTGAAAATAGACTTGTCCATCTCCAAATCCTTTTCTAGCGAAATTAATATCAAGTTCATTAATAGCGCCTAATTCCACTAGGCTTGTAGTGGTATCGCAGAAATAGTCGGGATCAATATATTTCCAATAGTAATCTTTAGGTTGTTCGTTTCTGAAAAATCTAAAGTCGAAACCCAAACTATCTTGAAGATTGCCATGAATTAGATTTAAAGTAACGGAAGAGTCTTTCCGATAAATATAATCGGTCCATTCGTAACCCAAGCATATTTCCGGATAGACACGTTCCATCAAATTTGTAGGAATTGTTTTGGAAGCAATAAAAGCCGTATTTCCTTGAGCAATAAAACTCAATAAATTTTCGAGCGCAATTGAATCTAGATTTAAAGCCTCTCCAATAAAAACATAATTTTGGTTGATCTGAATATTTAGTGAGTCAGATAATTCTTCCAGTTTTCTAGAAGTTCTAATTACTTCTCTAGGGCCGGCTGGGTAGTCTTTAAAAAGTTCATGAACAATGTGCAAGCCATAAGGACTTTTTTCATTCACGTCATACGACTCTTTCCAATTGTAAATAGTATTGTCATTTTTAAAAAATATGCCAAAGGTTAATAAGATGATGGCAGCAATACCACCGATCACCCAGTAGTTTTGTTTATCCATCTATTTCAAATTTATTGGCTCTAACATTTCGGCCTACTTCTTTTGTGAAAGATTTAAAAATAGGCTTTAATTCATGGTAAAGTGTATTGGTTATTTCAGTGTCACCATACCAGATGCGCTCGTAAATTAATGTATTATTTTGGAATTGAGTCTTAGTGGTTTTGTTTTCTATTTCTTGGAAATACTGTCTATTCGTTTTAGCTTTTTTCCATTTGATATGATTGCTTGTGGCAAGCGCTTTAACCCCAGCTAAGTATTGGAGCCTGAGAGCCATTGGATAATTGTTGGCTTCTTCAGCTTCGCGAATCATTTTGTCGAGATCAGATTCAATCAATTTTTCTTCAACCAATTCAATATCAAAATTTAACGCAGCGCCATCAATTTTTCTTTTTCTTCTAAATTTGATACGTTCTCCGCCCAAAAATTGAGCAATGATCACAGCTATAATTCCAATAGCTCCAGCAATAAGAAAGAAGTAAATTAAGGCACTAAAGAATTGGCTTAGTTTTCCTTTGGCACCACTTCTCTCCGCAATGGGTGTATTGCTTTTAGACAGCGTATCAGATTCAAAATCTTCATCTCTTCGATCTACTCTAATACTCTCATTATAGTCAATTCCTTCCTTTGCTTTTTCCCAACTTTCTCGATCAAACAATCGCTGTGGTATTGGCTCTTCCAAGTAATCAGAAAGTGGCGACTGATCATTTGACTCTTGAGCATTCAAAAGTATGGAAACAAAAACAAGAAAAAATAATAGTCTATAGGCCATGGACTTGATTTTCTTGATCTAATCCTTGTAAAGTACGCCGGACACCAATATTTTGTACCTTTTGCTTGAGGTAAAAAGCTGATTCTTTTTCTAATAATGTATAGTATAGTAAAGCACCAGTAATTATAAATATTGCGAATGAAAATAGAATGATGAATTCTTCTATAAAGATATAAAGTAAGGTTACGATTTCTTCTTTGATTTCCAATTCGAGCGGCAGGTTCCAACTAATAACTTCTAGTGAAAATGACCACAGACTCGTGGTCAAAGAGCATAAAAATAATCCTAGCAAAAGTACCAATACACCAAATATTTTTAAGCCTCTTCCATATCCTGAAAAAACTAAGTTCAATGACTCTCTCAAATCTTGTATCGGACTTTGATCTGGAAGTGCAGATCTATAAATCCAAACAAAGATTATGGGAAGCACAAAAAAGGCAAGTAACAAAGTTGCTTTAATCGAAATGAAAAGTAGGATAGATAAAATACTAGAGAGGAAAAGTAATTTTAATGCCCTTACAGTTTTCTTTGATCTTGAAGCCAATAGTTGTTGGTGACGTTCTGGGTCAAATTCTTTACTTAATATATTGGTGACAATTAAACTCATTAGGAAAAATACAACACAGTTGATAATTGGTAAAAAACCTATTGATGAGTTGTTGAAAAAATCTGGAAGTAAATCTAGTGCTTTGAAGAAGTAAGAAAAAATAAGGTTACTTGAAAAGCTTGGGGAATAGGCATAGAGTTTTGTTGGAGCCGCATTACCAAAGAGTAAACATAAAAGTGTGAATAACGCAGCGCAAAGTGCAGCAATGCGCATTAGTGATCCTGACTTTTTTCTAATTAATACAAAAAGATCCGAAAAAATTTGTCCAGTGTTTTTTACGATGCCAAGGTCAATTTGCTCGTTTTGTTTTGGTTGTAAATCGGCAATTCCTTTCTGTACTTTTTTCCCTGTTCGTCCAAGTATTACAGGCAGAATCACAAAATATCCGATAACGAATGCCAGGCAAATGAGGATAAAGAGCAACCTCAAAATATCTGGTGCTTCAGTGATTCTCGTTAAAAATCCCTCTATGAATCCGGCAACTATGAAAAGAGGTGTTACTCCAATCATAATTTTTAAACCTCTTCTTGCTGAAAGTTGAAAGGCATTGATTCTAGATAAAGTACCGGGAAAGACTAGT
>CALFWO010000018.1 GCA_937928045.1 uncultured Saprospiraceae bacterium
CCATAAAAAATATCCTTTGGAGGGATATTGGTCAATTCTTGAAGTTGCAAAATGAATGCTATACTTGGTTCTACCCCACCATTTTCATAAGAGTTAATTTTTGATCGAGAAGAATTAAAAAATTCTGCAAAACGATCTTGACTCATCCTCCATCTTTCCTTTCTAATAACTTTAAGGTTAATAGCTAGTCTATGTTTCATTTCTGTTATTTCTATAGCAGTCTACAGTCAAAACTATGTTTTGACAGCATTTTGATAGAATACTGACTGCATTTTAATCTACTGGGCTAGAGTATTTGTGCTTTTACAAATCAACAAAATTTTCATGCCAAAAGTGAACGGCAAGAGCTAAAAATTGTATGAAAAGTTAATATTTCTATTATTGTTGAATGGTAATAAATCCAATTTGAGTTTAAATTTTATTGTTACTTCTAAGATTCTTTACGGCAAATCTATAAAACAATTTGTGTTTTTAATAAACACTTATTGTGTTTTACACAAATCTTGTTTTATATTGCCCCGATGAATGATAATCAAAGCGAAATTTATATCTCAGGCCGAGGCGCACAATTGAACACACCTGATCCCTTCTCAAATCTTAATCATTTCAGTTCTTTCGATGACCGCCCCATCCAAATAGACAGCACTACATTCCTAAAAGTACATCCAAAAACTATTGTCAATCGTGTGAAGAGTCCTGATCTGCATTTTGACTTTTCTATCAATCCTTATCAAGGATGTGAGCATGGATGTGTGTATTGCTATGCTCGCAACACGCACCCATATTGGGGTTATTCAGCTGGGCTAGATTTTGAATCTAAAGTTTTATTCAAACCAAATGCTGCTGATATACTTGAAAAACAATTAAGATCCCGCAAATGGAAAGCCGCAGAAATTATGCTTTCTGGAAACACTGATTGTTATCAGCCAATTGAGAAGAAATTAAAAATCACAAGATCATTGTTAGAATTGTTTTGGAAATTTAGAAATCCAGTAGGTATTATTACAAAAAATGCCCTCATAGAGAGAGATTTAGATTTGCTCAAAAAGTTATCAGAACATGCATTGGTCAAAGTTATAATCTCAATTACTACGGAAGATGAAAAAATTAGAAGGATAATGGAGCCCCGTACGGCCACAGCAGAAAAACGATTTGAGGTTATTAAAAAATTATCTAAGGCGGGCATTCCTGTTTTTGCTTTGATGGCACCGATTATTCCGGGTCTAACAGATGCTGAAATTTTACCAATCGCAAAAAAAGCGGCAGATGCAGGAGCACGAGACTTCGGATATGGAATTGTTCGTTTAAATGGAGATGTAGCAACGATATTTGAAGATTGGTTGGACAAGACAATGCCAGCAAGAAAACAAAAAATACTCAAAAATATTAAAACTTGTCATCAGGGAAATTTGTCTAATTCTAATTTTAATTCTAGAATGAAGGGTTCAGGGACCATCGCCCAAATCATCAAGGACCAAGTGAATTTAGCTAGACGAATTTACTTTAAAGGTCGAGTTATGCCAGCTTATAATTTAAATCTACACGATCAATACAAGCTTGGTCAATTAAAATTATTTTAGTCAATGACTAAAATATTAAAGACTGCTAATTTGCTTGCTTGTTATCGCAAAACATGATACTTCGTGTGTCTCTAATAAATGCAAAAAGATTGCAGCAAAAGATGATGCAATCTTTTCGCAATAATGTTCTACTTTCGTTTTAATGGAAGAAAAAAAATATCAGCAGGCAACCATGAATTGGGTTCAATCTATTGTCGTTGGTCTGAGTCTATGTCCTTTCGCCAAACAAAGTATTATTGAAAACAGATTAAGCGAGCGGGTTGTCTTAGCTGAAGATCCTGAAATAATTTTAGCTGAGTTACTATCGGAAATTAAGCAATTAGAGCAAAACCTTAAATTGGAAAGTAGTCTTGTCACCATACCCAATGGTCCTTCAAATTTTCAATCCTACTTAGACCTTCTCGATCAAGCCAACAATCTATTAAATCTCTCTGGCTATGAGGGAATTTATCAATTGGCCAGTTTTCATCCCTCTTATCAATTCGCAGGCACCGATGCAAATGCTCCAGAAAACTATACCAATAGATCACCCTACCCCGTTTTCCATATAATAAGAGAAGATGCCTTAACAGAAGCAATTGACAATTTTCCGAATATCGAAGATGTCCCAAACAGCAATATTGACAAAATGAATAAACTAGGGATACAAAAACTAAAGGAATTATTGATAAAAGCCAATCCCCACCTATAAACTATGGCCTCAGCATTCGGACACGCAGCAGCTGCTTTTGCCAGCTCTAAACTCTTCGGAGGATTTATGAATTGGAAGATTATTCTATTAGGCATCGTTTGCTCGATACTTCCAGATGCAGATGTAGTTTCTTTTAGATTCGGAATTCCTTATGAACATTGGCTCGGACATCGAGGTTTTACACACTCTATTGCATTCGCAATTGGTCTGGCAATGGTTTTGGCTTTTGTTATTTCAAAAGTTGATAAAAAAAATGGTTGGGCACTTTTTGCCTTCTTTTTCATCTGTACAATGTCTCATGGTCTTTTGGATGGTATGACAACAGGAGGGCGAGGCGTTGGCTATTTCATTCCTTTTGATAATTCTAGGTATTTTTTGCCCTGGAGAAAAATTTTGGTCTCTCCACTCGGAATCAGTAATTTCTTTAGCAGCTGGGGATGGCAAGTCATTAAGAGTGAAATGGTGTGGATAGGCTTACCAAGCCTTATGATATATGGCGTTGGATTAATTTTTAGGCATAAAAAAACCTACAAAGCTTAGTAAAACTCAGCATTGTAGGCTATTCTCAGATTCAGAAATCGCTTAAAAATAATGATTTTTCTTAATATGTAAAGTGTTTGGAAAAAAAAATTGAGTAATCCTCAATTTATTGCACAAATTCAATTCAATTTCAAAAAAAACAGCTCGATGATTCTTTACTTATTCTTAGGGTAATGCAAATTTCTTAACAATCGAGGCATGCGGCCAAGGTTGGTTTTCCATGCAAAAACCTATGTGCGTAATCTCCATTAACGCTCCGAATTCATCTTTAGGAATTGGAATAGAAACTTGAGGAATAATCACCTCTTGTTTGGAAAAAATGACTTGGGGCTTTACGGCCAAAGCTTGCAAATGCCCTACCCTTTTCTTTCCATTGAAAAACTGATAGTTTATTTCTAATTGATCTTGATCAACAATTATTTCATGACCATAAGGGTTGAAGATATTGAATTCATCAATTAGAACTTTCTCTTTTTGGAAATCTATTGGCCCTGAAATATTAAATTTTAATTTATCAAAGGAGGCATATTCATGCAACGATCCTTTAAAATCTTCATACTTCTTCATTTTTAATTTGCGGTAATTTTCACCAACCAAGAATACTTTTTCATTGTGAAAAATAGAATCTCCCGGCCAAATATTAAATTGATTTTTTCGATTATAAGCCGTGTTGTAAGAATGCGTATAGGCCTGATTTTCATACCAAGTAAATAAACTAGCATATTTATACGAATTGATAAACATGACTTGGTTAGTATCAGCCGCATTTTTGATTGCCCCCATTTTTTCTCCTTGTCGATGTATGCCCAAATCTGCTGGTAATAAATCAAACATCAAAACAATTCTTAGGGCTAAAATTATTGGCAACGTTACCCAAAATACCGTAAGTAGTCGCTTGTTCCAAGTCTCATCCCAGCTGATAATTAGCAGGTAAATAATCGGAAAATACGTCAACACGAGCCATTGCGGTTGTACGTGATCTCTGAAGCTTTGAAAAAGAAAAAATCCAAGGAAACCAATTACAACGAAGTACAACGATCTCTCAAAAACGTTCTCATTTTTCCGTTTGACTAATTTATAAATGAAACCTATCAGAAATGGATTAATTACAACTAATACATTTCCCAAATATTCTAAGGGAAAGTACCACCTTGATTCACCAGCCCGTTCTTGTAAATGATATCTGAATGTAGGAAAGTCATGATTGAATTGCCATAAAATATGGGGAGACCATAATGCCAACCCTAAGATTCCTGCCAAATAAGTCTGAGGTCTTAGAAATAATTTTGGATTAGATATGAGCACAATTAGAATCAAAAGACCTCCATGATATTTGGAATAAATCAGCGCAGCCATACTAATACCCCAGAATAAGTAATCGAAGATTTTTCCCTTATCCAAAACCTTCTTGTAGGTATAAAAAAATAATGCTGCACTAAAAAGCAAAGGTACATCAGGTGTGGTAATCCATCCCAGCAGATGGAAAAATGGAAGGCAAAACAATAATAAAACAAAAGGCAACTGTTTGGCTTTGCCATCTGGCAATATTTTCCATATCAAAATAAAACTGAGTAGTTGTAAAACAATACTCCAAGTTCGTACACCCAATAAACCATTGAATACAGCATTAGACAGCCAAATCACAAAAGCAACTGCGGGAGGATGATCAAAATAACCCCAATCAAGTTGTTGACTGTACATCCAATAATAGGCTTCATCATAGTGAATCGGGGTCAGCGTTGCTTGAATTACTTGTAGTATTAACCAAGCCAATCCGAAAACCCAAAGTGGTGAATCCTTTATCAGTTTTTCCATGAAGAAGTGAAAGGTAGGAATTTTTTTATGCAGGAATTAAGCACGTTCAATGACCACCGCATAGCCTTGGCCAACTCCGATACACATCGTAACCAAGGCATATCTTTTTTGAGTCAATTGCAACTGCATTGCCGCAGAGTGCATGATCCTTGTTCCTGAAACTCCCAACGGATGACCAATAGCAATTGCCCCTCCATTAGGATTAACTCGGGGATCATTATCAGCCAATCCTAATTCCCTTGTGCAGGCCAAACTCTGTGCAGCAAATGCTTCATTGAGCTCTATTACATCCATATCCTCAAGGGTTAATCCGGCTTTGGTTAAAGCTTTTTTGCTGGCATATACCGGACCAATTCCCATTATTCTTGGCTCGACACCAACCACTGCAGAACTTACTATTCGGGCCATAGGCTGCAATCCATACTGCTTTACTGCTACTTCAGATGCGACTATGACCGCACCCGCACCATCATTCAAACCAGAAGCATTTCCAGCAGTTACGGAACCTCCTTCTTCTAACTTTTTGAATGCAGGTCTCAATTTGGCTAAGACCTCAAGACTAGTCTTTGGCTTGATGAATTCATCCTGATCAAATATAATTTGGTCCTTTTTCCGTTGAGGTATTGAGACCGGAGTAATTTCTTTTGCTAAACGACCCGAGGATTGAGCAGCCGTGGCTTTCATCTGAGACCAATGCGCAAATTTGTCTTGGTCTTCTCTTGAAATATTGTATTGCTCTGCTAGATTTTCTGCTGTCGTTCCCATGCCATCAGTGCCATACATTGCTTTCATCTTTGGATTAACGAATCGCCATCCAAAGCTAGAATCATGCATTTGAGCATCGCGACCAAACGGTTTTGATACTTTAGAAATTACCCATGGTCCTCTCGACATATTTTCTACACCACCGGATATAAATACCTCGCCATCACCGGCTTTAATCGCTCTATTTGCATGGATGATTGAAGACATTCCAGAAGAACAAAGCCTATTGATCGTCTCTCCAGGAACCGACCATGGAAGTCCTGCAAGTAAAGCACACATTCTTGCGACATTGCGATTGTCTTCTCCAGCCTGATTTGCACAGCCAAAGATGACATCTTCATAAGCCTCTAATGGAATATTAGCGTTTTTCTCTACCAAAGCCTTGATGACCACAGCGCCTAAATCATCCGTGCGGACAGGGGCTAATGATCCGGTAAAGTTTCCGAATGCGGTACGAATACCGTCAATAATATATGCTTCTTTCATGCCGCGAAATTACGATACCGGTCCGGCATTCGAAATTTCTGGTGTGGCATTTTTAGCATATTTTTCAAAATTGTCATTGAAAAGTCCTGCAAGCTTGTTTGCCATGACGTCGTATTCCGCTTCGTTCCTCCAAGTATCTCTAGGATTTAGAATTGCATTAGGTACATCAGGACAAGAAGTTGGCATTGCTAATTTGAAAATTGGATGCTCGATATAATCCACTTTATTCAATGCGCCGGTTAAAGCAGCCTTAATCATTGAACGGGTGAAAGGCAATTCGATTCTAGATCCGGTCCCATAAGCGCCACCGGTCCAACCGGTATTGATCAACCAAACATTTATTTTTCCGTCTCCAGAATAACTTCCTTTTTCAATCTTGTGACCAAGGAGTTCAGCATAACGTGTTGGATGTAAAGGTAAAAACGGCGCTCCAAAACAAGCTGAGAAAGTAGCTTCTGGTTCAACCACTCCTTCTTCGGTTCCAGCAATCTTCGCGGTATAACCAGATATAAAGTGATACATTGCTTGCTCTGTAGTCAACTTTGAAACGGGAGGTAAGACGCCAAAAGCATCACAGGTTAAAAAGAAAATATTCTCAGGCAAATCTCCTCGAGACTTGTACATGATGTTTTCTATGTGATAGATTGGATAACTTACTCTGGTATTCTGCGTGATGCTAACATCTGAATAATCGACAGTGCAACCATCTTCTTTGAAACCTACATTTTCTAATAATGCTCCAAATTTAATGGCACCATAAATCTGAGGTTCTTTAGATCTCGATAAGTCAATCGTTTTCGCATAACATCCACCTTCGAAGTTGAAAACGTTTTCTTTTGACCAACCGTGCTCATCATCTCCAATTAAACGACGGTCGGGATCATTTGACAAAGTTGTTTTTCCTGTTCCCGAAAGACCAAAGAATAAAGCTGTATCTCCTGTCTCTCCAGTGTTTGCGGAGCAGTGCATAGAAAGCACATTGTGCTCTGTTGGTAAAAGGTAGTTTAATACGGAGAAAATTCCTTTTTTGATTTCACCGGTGTAGGCAGTACCTCCAATGATAATCGTTTTCTCTGTAAAGTTTACGATTGAGAAATTCTCTTGTCTAGTCCCATGAACAGTTGGATCAGCTAATACTGACGGAAAAGCTAAAACTCTCCATTCTTCTGTAAAGTTCTCCAATTCTTTCAAAGTTGGTCTCAAAAACATGTTGTACACAAAAAGACTCTGCCATGGATGCTCTGTATAAACCTTAATTTTTAATTGATACTTAGAACTTGCTCCGGCCACCGCATCTCTAACAAAGACCTCATCCAGTCCATTTGCATAGTCCACCATCTTATCATAAAGCATCTGATAACTTTCACTCGCAATCGGAATGTTGATATTTCCCCAGTCAACAGTTGAACTCGTGATATCATCTTCAACAATAAATCTGTCCTTAGGAGATCGCCCAGTAAACTTGCCAGTTTTAACAACCAAAGCTCCTGAGCTACTTAATTCACCTTGACCCTTGATGATTGCTTGTTCGATAAGTGCGGCTGGTTGGAGGTTACTTTTTTGAATGCTCTTATTAATAGATTTCATAATCGTAGTTTCGGAAAAATTCTGCGTTTATTAAAATTGAGACCACAAAGGTAGAAGCTTTAGACAATATATAATTGTCTTAAAACCACATGAAGAAAAAATTATGAAAATTAAATCCTCAAAGCCTTTATCTATGCACTTAATGTCTTTTTGACACTAAAAAATATTTTTTTCAAGGATAATAAAATTTACGCCTGTTGAGCTTCAAAAACGAATGATATTAAAACTAATCAATATATCAACGTGGAATTCCATGAAGCCAAAACATATGCTCAAAGCCTAAAATATACAAAGGGGAAGATGCCTATTGATGTGTTGAAGTACACTCAATTGGATACTTCTCGCTTGCTTTCTAAAATGCTGAATCTCGTTTTTCAAATCCCAATATCCTTCCATAAATTCGAATCCTTCTAACTCAAAGCCTTGATGAGCTTGTTGAAATAGCATATTGATCTCCTTTTCGATGTTGAAAAATTCTATTTGAATTAATGTATCCAGTTGCCTAGACAGAATCGACAAATTTGTTTTACCATGCGCTTTCTTCAGCGCTTCTAATTTCAAAATCTTTTTATAACGTTCGCTGGACTCTTTCCAGTAAATGTAATCTTCTGACCATTCTGACTTTAATGAAGTAATCAATTTTTTAAACTGATAATCGGCTTTATTAGAACTAGTAGAAGAATGTTGGAAATCAACTATGACAGGCTGATTTGTATTGTTATTATCAATCATTATAAGAGTATTAAAAGGGCGTATAAAATTGTACAAGTTTTTGACATCAAAAACTTAGCCATTACTCTTATGGTATACTGTGTTTTTACAATAAAGTTCGGTGTAAGAATTACACAAAGTCCAGCACTCTTAGATTGGTTACAATCACATTTTTTTTCAGAAGTTAAAGCTTCATTTCTGGGATATTTCCTTCAATGAATAATTTTCCGGCAGTAGCTGCTTTTATTTCTTCAACAGTAACGCCTGGAGCTCTTTCCAACAATTTGAATCCATCCGGGGTGATATCCAAAACAGCTAAGTTGGTCACCACCTTACTTACACATCCTACTCCAGTTAGTGGCAAAGAACATTTGCTCAAAAGCTTAGAGGCACCGCGCTTATTCGTGTGCATCATGGCTACTATGATATTGTCCGCAGAAGCTACCAAATCCATTGCTCCACCCATTCCTTTTACCATCTTACCTGGGATTTTCCAATTGGCGATATCTCCTTCTTCCGATACTTCCATGGCTCCCAATACCGTCAATTGAATGTGCTGGCCTCTAATCATAGCAAAACTTGTTGCTGAATCAAATATAGCAGCTCCGGGATTGGCCGTTATGGTTTGTTTTCCAGCATTGATCATATCGGCATCTTCTTCTCCTTCGAATGGGAAAGGTCCCATCCCCAAGATTCCGTTTTCTGATTGAAACTCTACACTGATTCCATCTGGAATATGATTTGCAATCAATGTAGGAATTCCAATTCCAAGATTCACATACCATCCATCTTGTAGTTCCTGCGCAATTCTTCTTGCAATTCCATTTTTATCTAGCATCGTTTATACTTTTTGGCGAACGGTACGTTGTTCAATTCTCTTTTCGTAATCAGTTCCTTGAAAAATTCTCTGAATAAATACGCCTGGGGTGTGTATGGTATTGGGGTCTAATTCTCCTGGCTCTACCAATTCCTCCACTTCTGCAATTGTAATTTTTCCGGCCATTGCCATAACTGGATTGAAATTTCTAGCGGTTCCTTTGAATACCAAATTACCTAAAGTATCTCCTTTCCAAGCTTTAACAATTGCAAAGTCGGCCGTCAATGCAGATTCTAAGATGTGAGGTTTGCCATTGAATATTCTCACTTCTTTTCCCTCTCCAACTTCGGTACCATAACCTGCGGGGGTAAAGAATGCAGGAATTCCGGCTCCACCTGCTCTGCATCGCTCAGCAAGCGATCCTTGTGGAATTAAATCTACTTCCAATTCACCACTGAGCATCTGGCGCTCGAATTCTGCATTTTCGCCAACATAAGAAGAAACCATTTTTTTGATTTGTTTCTTTTGTAGCAAAAGTCCAAGACCAAAATCATCCACGCCGGCATTGTTGGAAATACAAGTTAGGCCAGTTACACCGGCTTCGACCAATGCGCCAATACTGTTTTCAGGAATTCCACATAGTCCAAATCCCCCAAGCATTAAGGTCATATTGTCCTTAATCCCTTTAACGGCTTCAGATGCGTTTTTTACAACTTTATTCATATTCAATTTCTTACAAGAATAGGATACTACCTCATGCGACAGGTCCCACTCTTTGTTCATGGCTAAAGTCCAACTTTAAAGCTAAAGGAACAAAAAAAAGTGGGTTTAAATTCAATGCTTAAGGTTGTCATTCGAAACATTGTGTTTGATTATATTGCAATTTTTTTCACAAGACAAAAAACAACATGATCCATTTTCCAAACGACTTCCTTTGGGGAACAGCAACTTCAAGTTATCAGATCGAAGGGGGTGCGGAAGCAGATGGCAAAGGACTCAGCATTTGGGATGAATTTTCACATACACCGGGCAAAACCGCTAAAGGGCAAACAGGAGATATTGCTTGTGATCATTACCATCTTTACAAGCAGGACGTTGCCTTGATGGCTAAAATGGGAGTTAAAGCCTATAGATTCTCCATTTCTTGGCCTCGGGTTCAGCCAGATGGAGAAGGAGCTATGAATATGGCTGGAATGAAATTCTACAGCGACTTAGTTGATGAATTATTGGCCAATGGAATAGAACCTTGGGTCACGTTGTACCATTGGGATTTGCCTTTGGCTTTACATCAAAAATTTGATGGCTGGTTGAGTAAGAAGGTCGTCGATTGCTTTGGTAAATATGCCTCGTACTGTTTTGAACATTTAGGAGATAGAGTTAAAAATTGGATTACACTTAATGAACCTTGGGTAGTCTCTATACTTGGGTATGGCCAAGGAGCGATGGCTCCGGGATATATCTCCCAAGACAAACCTTATATCGCTGGACATCATCAATTACTTTCGCATGCAAAGGCTGTTGAAATATATAGATCAAAATATCAATCCACACAGCAAGGTCAAATCGGAATTTCAAACAATTGTGATTGGAGAGAACCTAAGACCGGTGCCCCGAAAGATCTGGAAGCCGCGCAACGTTCTTTAGAATTTTTTCTGGGATGGTTTGCTGATCCAATATGGTTAGGTGATTATCCTGATGTAATGAAAAAAAGACTGGGTGATCGTTTACCTAGTTTTTCAGAAGAAGAAAAAAAGTCATTGTTAGGAAGTTCTGATTTTTTTGGCCTGAATCATTACACCACTCTTTTTGCATCAGATGTAAATGAAAGAGAAGAAATGGAATCTAATGTTCATGGCAACGGAGGATTATTTGAAGATCAATATGTAAAACTCACCGCTGATCCCAATTGGAAATTAACCAGCATGAAATGGGCCATCGTACCTTGGGGATGCAAAAAACTTTTGCTTTGGATAAAAGATCGATACGATAATCCAGAGGTTTTCATCACTGAAAATGGCTGTTCATCGGATGACCAAGTGATAGATGGAAAAGTGGATGATCCACATCGCATTGAATTCTTCCAGGGCTATTTGTCGGAATGTCATAAAGCCATCCAAGAAGGATCTAATCTTTCAGGATATTTTATTTGGTCCTTCTTGGATAACTTTGAATGGGCTTTAGGTTATGAAAAGAGATTTGGTATAACACATGTTGACTTTGACAGTTTGGAACGCACGCCGAAGTCCTCTGCGAAGTGGTTCGAAAAAGTAATTGAAGAAAATGGATTCTAGACTTTTAAATTATTTCCCATATAAATTTTAAGATCCAATCAATTCTTTAAGATCTTTGAAATATACTTCCGTCCGTTTATTTCTAAACTCAGCATGTAGAAACCATGAGGTAAAGTGTTTGCCTTCATTTCAAATTGGCCAGAAATCATCCTTTTTTCACTGAGAAAACATTTACCCAAAAGGTCATAAATTTTAACTTCAGCTTCTCCAAAAATTGCTTCATCAATTTGTATTGAGAAATTATCATAAAAAGGATTTGGCGAAATCGAAAGCAATTCAATTAAGTTTTTTTCAGTAATGCCACTGAGATCTATGGTTTCAAAAGCTCCCATATCTGGTGCTATTCCGGTAAAAGGCAATCCGACATCAATTCCAGCATCGATACAAGGACTGTTATCAGTTAAGGTCCAATCAGCTGACATTGGTGCTTCAAACAATGGGTCATCACTAATGGTATTAGTCGTCGTAATATCCAGACCTGGAGCAGCTTCATCTACATTTGAATTAACAATGGGAATTATTACGTTATGAAATGTTGAGAAATTAAAAGAGTAATCTGTATTCCCCCAATTTATAGAATTCGTTAATTCTATCCTAAGTTCTCCCGTACTCGTAAGTCCATCAATTCCTCCCTCTTCACTATTTGGATTATTTATGGTGGTATTTATCAGACGCCACCTTGGCAATGCATTATTGGTAACCTGTGTATAGATACCACCAACTCCATTGTTACCAATTACTGTATTTACAATAAAAATCTCCGCTGCATCACCACTTCCTTTGTGACCTAAACTCAAGCCATAATGCGCATTGAAATTGAAGGAACAATTATAAATACTAATTGCTGAATATCCGTCATTAAACCTTAAGCCTACCGTACCTCCTAAAATGAAATTATCCGAAGAAATAAAATTGACTCCGTCTAAAACTACCGTAGTATTGGTAACGTCATCATTTTCTGGGACCAATACGTTTAAAGTCTCGTCGTCTGCACCATTCCAATAAGTTGGATACTTGTTAGGATCATAAAAAGAAAAATCATCATTCCAACCACCCTGAATCATCAATTTAAAATTGTAATCGTAAACAGCCAATACATTCGTGTTATAATTGCCTGTTGACAGACGAATGACTTGAATACCATTTTCAGCTTCTTCGATCAGGTCATCCAAAGATGATGCCTCCGAAGGACTAACTTCGATCACAGAAGGAGAACTACTATCGTTCGGATCGGTTTCTAGTTGAAACTCGAACAAATTCAATATTTGATCATTGTCCTCATCAGTCCAAGCATCTTTAGGATCATTAGGATCAAGGCCATTACTTGTTTCCCAACTGTCTTCCATTCCATCATCATCCAAATCTACTACCAAAACAATTGTATTTGAGAAATTGGTCAACGTATAATCTGCTGACCTTTTATTTTCATCTTGAACTGCCAGTTGAAGAATTTCATTTTCAGAATTTAATATTTGCTCTTCATCTGAAAGAATATTTTGACTAAATCCGAAAACTGTGATAAGAAGAAATGAAATGAAGGGTAAAATTCGATACATGTTTTTAGTTTTATTGGCGATAACATTAAGGTAGCAATTTTCTATTAATTCACCAATTACCGTTCAAACAAAAAAAACCTGAATACTGTCTTTCAAACAATATTCAGGGATCTTTAAATTGATCTATTTTATCAATCTAAAACATTAAAGTGTAGATAGCAGTTAAGATTCCGAAAATGATCATAGCACTTACTTTGAAAGTTGTATCTGTCTGAAAAATTCCTTTTTCCAATTCAATTGCATTGATATCATCGCCTTTATTTTTCATCATAGAAACAACGATCATCACTATTGACAAAACAATAAAGCTAATACCCATTTGGTTCATAAATGGAATCTCAGTGAAGGTCAAATCCAAGAATATTGATAATGGTAATGACAGCAATACCACCAACATAGCAGCCGGTGCTGAAGCTTTTTTCCAAAACATTCCGAATAAGAAAATGACTAGAATTCCAGGACTGAAAAATCCTGTATATTTCTGAATAAAAGTAAATGCTGATTCTAAGGCCACGAATTGAGGAGCAATTGCAACACCAATTAATAGTGCAACTGCAGCTGTTATTTTCCCTACTTTTACCAAATGATCTTCTGACTTATTGGCACCACCTAAGTGCCTGTAGATATCCATCGTAAAAATAGTAGATGCAGAATTTACGATAGAACTGATAGAAGACCCAACTGCTGCTACCACAGCCGCAAAACAAATCCCTTTAAAACCTGTTCCAATAAATTCATTTAACACCCAAGAATATACTTGATCTCCCTTGGCTAAGTCGGCTTTCATTGCATATGCTACAATACCTGGAATTACTACAATCAAAGGTAAAATCAATTTCATTACTGCGGCAAAGGCAATACCTTTTCTAGCTTCGTTGATACTCTTTGCCGCTAGTGCTCGCTGGATAATGTATTGATTGGTTCCCCAATAATAAATATTAGCGATCCACATTCCTCCGATAAGAACGGACCAACCTGGAAGTTTCTCCCAGGCATCTGAAAGACCACCATCGTCATTAGTATAAATAATCTCTTCTTTAAAAAGAACCATATTGAATCGATCTCCAACATCTCTGTACAACTTTCCTAAGCCTTCAAAAAAGCCTAAGCCTCCGCTGTAAGCATCCAATGCAAAATAAGTTGTAAATAATCCCCCAGCCACTAAAAAAAACACTTGTATCAAATCCGTCCAAACTACCGTTCTTAATCCTCCAAAGATTGAAAAGGTAGCCGAATACAAGGCTAAGCCTACTACACCCCAAATCATTTTAACGCCTAAAGTATTCTCAATGGTCAAAGCGCCTAAATATAAAACCGAGGTAATATTTACAAATACAAAAATGAGTAACCAGAAAATGGCCAAGCCAGTTCTCACATTGGCATCATACCTTTGTTCAACAAACTGAGGCATGGTATAAATGCCTTTTTTAAGATAGATGGGAAGCATGAACCAAGCCACAACAATCAAAGTCAAGGCAGCCATGAATTCATAAGTGGCTATTCCCAATCCAAAGCGAAAAGCATCTCCGGACATTCCAATAAACTGCTCCGCGGATATGTTAGAAGCGATCAATGATCCACCGATAATCCACCAAGGCAGCGATTTTCCTGCCATGAAGTAAGAGGAAGTTGTTTCTTTTCCATCCCGCTTTTTCAACGATATGTACAAAGCAAAACCAATGATTCCGATAATGTAAATAATGAAAAAGACCCAATCAGCCGTTTGAAATTTCATCTTTCGTATTGTTTTCTTGATTTTAGAACCAGCTAGGCCGATTAGCCTAAGTTGCATGCCAAGATACAAATTTGAACGAAAGATTTAGTGTCTCTCTTACAATAACCAGATTTAAATTTTTGACTATTCCAATACCCCATTAAGATCAGGTTTGGCACCGACGTAATAGAAGTAGTTCCAAAGTCCAAAGTAAGCTTTCTTCACCTGATGATATTTAGTATAAAAGGATGCTTCCAAAGTTTGGTCCATGTGCCCTTCCATTTTAACATGGTTGTAAGCCATCCATTTCTTAAACAACGAGTTCTTACTTGAATGAAAATCTACGATCACCAATTTTCCTCCCGGTGCCAAATCTAATTGTGCTTGTTTTAATATCGAAGACCACTGAGGATTAATCATTGTAAGCGTGTAAGAAAAAACTATGATATCCGGTGCGCAATCAAACTCAACTGATTTACTTCCATAAGCTTGTTCCATTAACTTTATATTCGAATTATTCTTAAATTTTTTATTGGCAATGGCAATCATTTCGGCAGACACATCAATTCCAGTTATTTGGGTTTGGGGAAAAGCGGATTGTAATCTACTTAGGTTGTGACCAGTCCCGCAACCAATTTCTACTATATGCTTTGGATGATCTTGCTGAATCAATTTCAATATTTTCTTTCGTCCAAAAAGAAATGACCACCGCGTTGCGTCATAAATTTTCGATTGAAATTTATAATATTTACGCATCGATTCCTGCTGATTATTCATTAAATTATTATTCATAAATATATTTTTTCTGAAGAACTATTTTACAATTCCCAAATAAACAGAAGCATAGGTACCTACTCTATCTTCTTTATGAATCACCTTTGTCCTTTCAAAATCGAATTTCACTTTCTCCAAAACAAACTTTGGGAAAAATTGAATTTCACTTGCTGCCGATCTTAGGAGAATTTTTGTCCCGGGCTGACTATTCTTCAAAATGAGTTCCCATTCTTCTTCCAAAGCCGGGACATCATTGGCCGCCAACCAATCTTGGTGATCCAATAATACATAATGAGAATAGTTGCCTGGGTGTTCTTTCAAGAATTCTGAGACCGTGGTTGTATAACTCGAAATCCTATCTTGTCTTTTATTCAATATTGAGAAATTGCTCTCCTTCAAATATTCTGGACAGCTGTCTGTAGTATATTTTCCATTTAGGTAGACTTGATAAAAATAGTTTTCTTTGACATCCAATTTCGTAAATATATTTCTGAAAGATTCTTTGATGTAATCTACTTGACTTCCACCATAGGCTTCTTTCATCAAATTTTGTTGCGACTTTGGAACACCGGCCAGCACCATTGTAAAATGTCGATTCAAAATAAACTTAACCAAAGGATTGAATAATTTTCGCTCTAGTTTATTGTAGAATTGAACTTGCTCTTCAAGAGTTGTTGCAGACATCATTAGCTTTGAAAATTTCCGAGCAGAGCATTTTAGTCGAATATAACTTTTGCAAAAAAAAGCCAAAGCGCCAGATGTTCCGCGGTAGTAAAAAGATTTCCTTACTCCTTTTTGATTAAAATATTTAATGTGTTTGTCCCAATATTTCTGAGAAGATTCTGGCAATTCTTTCCTTAAGGTTAAGTAGTAAATACGTTTGGCTTTTTCGAAATTCCCTTCGCCGAAGAAATCAAAAAGCAATTGATAATCGGCATGCCGATACATGGCTCTTTTCAAATCCAACAAAGCATTCTGTCGATAATTCATATCAATAGTGTGAATTTTCGCCGGATTATCAAGCAAATAATCCAGAGCGTTATCTCCAGCGCTTGTAATCATTACAATCTCACTTTGTTCATCAAATTGCATAAGTTTGCGATCACAGCGCGGATCTTCCCAGCAAGTATTGTATATCAATTTCCCTCCGTGAACACGGCTAAATAGCCAAGTATGTAGTTTTCCCATTTTGATTCAATTATTGGTAACAGTAATGTTTAGATAAATAATTCACTTTGGAATTTGATTTATCAAGACGGAAGGGAAAAGGATATAATTGAAGTTTAATTGTGAGCTTAACAACGAATAAAGACGAACGGACTACTTTTGCAGATTAAATAGTCGGTAAAATGGATAAAGAATTCGTAGAAATTTGACAAATTTCAAATAATTCTCACCAGTAGATTTGACGTCGTTATTTGATACAAACAAAGAAAAAAGAGGGAATAATAATGCTAAAATTAGCTATAAAAAGACTCCAAAACCTTGGCCACTCCGTCGTTTATATTATTTTCCGTAAGCTGATTGGCTACTGCTTTGACTTCGTCTCTGGCATTGGCTACAGCTACTCCATGCCCTACTCCACGAATCATTTCAACATCGTTGTAATTGTCACCAAAGGCAATTACCTCAGAAAGGTCACAATCATATTTTTTCTCTATCAAAACTTGTAAAGCAGACAACTTAGATATTTTTTTATTGGAGATTTCCAAGTAAGTATCTTTCGAACGATAGCAATGTAATTGATCTGAATATTTAGCATTTAAGAATTCCAGAAGTTGATCGATTTCCTTGGCTTCCCCCATGCACATAATTTTATGAGGTCCAATATTTCGCGTTGACCATTCTTCACAGACTTCGTTCAAATTAGCCACTGATGGTTCTACCTTAGTATTGTTCCATTCTCGTTTAGCCCAATAATCCATAGCGGGAACATACCATTCATCGTTGTGATACAAGCTGGTATGAAAACTATGTTTTTTGTTGAATTCAACTACTTCGGCTGCGATCGTCAGCGGTATTTCAACGGACAATAATGAAACCGGTTTTTCTCCTAAATAATCCAAAATTAATCCTCCATTATAAGCAATCAAAGGATCAGAAAGAATCTCCAATTCTTCTTGTAAGTGTCTCATGGCCTTAGGCATTCGAGAAGAGATCAACACCTTTGGAACACCGACATCTATTCGCTTTATTGCAGCGATGGTTCTAGGCGAAAGTTGGCGATCTTTGTTCAGTAATGTGCCGTCTATATCCGAGCAAAAAAGTTTGAATTGCATATCTATTTGACAAAGTTAATATTGACTAAATAAACTATTTTTTAGCTTAATACATCTTCATTTCCTAGGAAAGGTTGATTATAAAGTCGCTTTCCGGTTGCATCATATAAGGCATTTGCAAGCGCACCAAAAATTGGAGGAAAAGGAGGCTCTCCCATCCCTGTAGGATTGATCTCATTTTGTACAAAATGTACATCAATTTCTTTTGGTGCTTCGTTCATTCGAATCATTCGGTATTCATGAAAATTTTTCTTTTCAGGCACGCCATCTTTGAACCGTAAATTTCCATATAATGCATTTCCTATTCCATCTACAATAGCGCCTTCGGCCATATTAACTGCGGCGTCCGGATTAACCACAATTCCGCAATCAATCGCACAATGCACTTTCTCAATAGTCGGCTTACCTTCTTCAATAGTTAACTCCAAAACTTGAGCGACATAAGATTGATGACAAAAATAGGCAGAAACTCCTCGGTGAACATTGGCCTTTTTATTATTCCAATTTGAATTTTCTTTGACCAATTTCAAAACTCCAGCATAACGCGCTGGATCATAATCATTTTTATCTCCGACAGGATTTTCTTCTGCTCTTTTTAATAAATCCAAACGCAATTGAATGGGATCAATGGCCATTGCCTCTGCTAATTCGTCCAAGAAAGATTGTTCTGCACCGGCCATAAAATTTGACCTTGGAGCTCGGAAAGCACCAATGGTTATATTTGATTCTATGGTCCATTCTTCCGCCAAATAATTATCAATACTTCCAGCTGGAAAACGATTGGCATACAAAGGACTTTCCGGAATACCACCAGCCTTTATATGAAGCGCAGTTAATTGATTATTTGCATCCAAAGCTGCGCGGAAAGTAGCGGTATACATAGGTCGATAAATACCATTGGTCATATCATCCTCTCTAGAATAAATTAACTTTACCGGAGCCCCTATTTTCTGAGAAATAAGCGCTGCCTCAATGATATAATGTCCATAAGCTTTGCGACCAAAACCTCCGCCCATACGAATGATTTCCATTTCTATATTTTCCTTGGGAATACCTAAACTAGCAGCAAGCGCTGGAACAACAAAACCCGGAACCTGTGTAGGCGCGGCTATTTTTACTTTGTTTCCAGTAACATGGGCAAAAGCGTTGATGGGCTCCATAGAATTATGAGCAAGAAATGGAACCGAGTAGGTACGCTCAATAATTTTTGAAGCATTTTTAAAAGCCAATTCTGGTTTTCCGTCTTTTCGGACGACCGTTCCTTTTTTGGCGGCCATCATCTTCATTTGTTCAATGTGCGAATCTGTTGATTCTAAACCAGCTGGTATATTTACTTTTGTTTGATCTCCTCTAAAACCTGTTATCATTTCTGAATAGGCTTTAATCGGTTCCCATTCAATTTTCAATTGCTTCTTGGCTTTCATTACTTCCCAAGTTGAGCTACCAACAACCGCAACCAACTCATTAAAAGCATTGGTATCAAATCCGCCCTTTTTATAATTGTCATTATAGGTTTTAATAGCCACTACGTCCTTTATCCCTTTCATTGATTTGGCTTCATCGCTATTAAAGGATTTGAGCTTCATTCCAAAGGCAGGAGGATGCACAATCATAGCAATTAACATTCCCTCGGATTTATAATCCATTCCAAAAATCGTTTTACCCGTCACGATATCATTGGCATCAACATTTTTGCGGGAGGTACCGATAATCTTAAAATCCTTGGGATCTTTCAATTTCACCTCTTCCGGAATAGATACCTTAGCTGCCGCGGAAGCAATGGCTCCATAAGTCACTGATTTGCCTGAAATTTCATGATAAAGAACACCTTCTTTTGTTGTTACTTCTTCTATTGGAACTTGCCAAGATTCTGAAGCCGCTTGTCGCAGCATATGTTTCGCCGAAGCACCTGCCATTCTCAATGGTTCCCATCTAGACATGATTCCCCGACTTCCGCCAGTAAACTGAAATCCAAAGTTTTCCGGATCATACGGCGCTTGTTTTACAATGATTTTTTTCCAATCCACATCCAATTCCTCAGCAATTAACATGGGCATTGAAGTCCTGATATTTTGGCCAAATTCGGGATTTGGGGTGAATATGGTAATCAGATCATTGTCTCCGATTTTTAGGTAAGAATTTATTTTAAACCATTCTTTTGGCATCGCCATTACTTCTTTGGCGGTCTTGGTGTTACAAGAAAGCAATGCATTGAAGCCCAGCATCATACCACCTCCTACCAAAGCGGAGGATTTTAAAAAGGAGCGCCTGCCGATGGTTGTTTTTATAGAAGACATGGATGTAAGACTTTATAAATAAAAGGTCGTAGTAAGAATAATGCTGTAAAATAGTGAATTGACGCGATCTATATTTGAGGAGAGCTATTATGAAATAAAAATCTTAGTCAGCGTAAATTTTTAGGTAGAATTTCACCATCTTTTATATAAAATACCTAAATTTGCGCCCCGTTAGCATTTTAATCATTTTGAAGCTAATAAATGGTCCTGTAGCTCAGCTGGATAGAGCAGCTCACTTCTAATGAGCAGGCCCCAGGTTCGAATCCTGGCGGGATCACTAAAGGATTTTCATCCGATATCAAAAGACTGTAAATCATCTGATTTACAGTCTTTTGTGTTTTTAGGACATATCATTATGTTCATCTAAATACAAGCTGTTTGGGTCACCACTGGGTCACGGCGTTTTTCTCTGGGTCACGAGAATTATTTCGTAGATTACCCACCAGTCTTGACTTTCAAGGCATTTTGTCACTTATGGTTTTGAATGGTTTCTGGTTCTACCACACCTGTGTGGGTCATTTTTCAACCTTTAACTAATTTCATATGACAAAGTCAAACACATTTGCCCTTTCCTTTCGACTAAGGAAAAAGTCCTCTCAACCTGGTTATTCATCTATTCAAGCTCGTGTCTCTGTGGGAGATGATCGAGTTGGATTCAGTCTCAACAGATCAATCAAAACCGATCTATGGGACAGCACCAATCGCAAAGCCAAAGGATCCTCCGCTGAATCCAAACAGCTGAATCTCTATTTGCAAGAAGTTCAGATGAATGTATTTAGTGCTTACGATCAATTACGGAGAGAAAAAAAGATCATTACCGCTCAAGCCGTCAAAGCTCGTTTCTTCAATGAAGACATTTCAGAACTCACTTTGCTCACAGCTTTCGATTACCACAACGAGGAAGTAGCTCATACACTAGCTTCTGGTACTGCAAGACACTACAAAACTTGCCTTTCTCATGTTAAGCGATTTCTGAAAAAGGTAATCAGAGCTGAGGACATTTACTTAGAAGAACTCTCTTTCAGTTTTATAACTCGCTTCGAATTGTTTCTTAGAAAGTATAAACCTACAGATCATCAAAAGCCACTTGGAAACAACACGATCATGAAACACATACAACGTGTCCGAAAAGTGGTTACTCTTGCTGTAAAACTTGAATGGATAGACAAGGACCCATTTGCCAAGTACAAGTGCAACTTTACTCCTAGCACTAGAAAATACTTATCTGATCAAGAACTAGCAGCATTTGAAGGTTTAGATGGCCTCAATGATCGTTTACAATATGTTAAGGATCTATTCATTTTCTCATGCTACAGCGGATTGGTATACATTGATACAATGAGGCTCACATCAAAGAATCTAGTAATCGGAATAGACGGAAGCAAATGGATTTATACAGATCGTAAGAAATCGACTCAGCCAGTAAGAATACCATTACTACCTAAGGCAGAAGAAATGATTACTAAATATAGAAAGGATCCAAGGGCGGTCTACTCAGGTACTCTTTTCCCTACTATATCGAATCAAAGACTAAATTCTTATCTCAAAGAGTTGGCATCATTAGCTAGTATTGAATCTAAACTTACTTTCCATGTTGCTCGCCATACCTTCGCTACTACAGTAGCTCTCATGAATGGCTTACCTATTGAGACACTCTCAAAAATACTTGGACATTCCAAGATTACAACCACCCAGATGTATGCTAAAGTACTCAACCAAAAGGTTAGTTCCGATATGTCAAATCTAAGGATGGTAATAAAAGCCAAAGAAGAAGAGAAAAAGAGGAAGGAAGAGGAGGCCAAGAAAAATGGAAATTCTGATTCGAAAGCTGGCTAATTATCTTAAAATGGAGCATCAAGGTTTTGATGTTCCATTTTTTATAGCTGAATTCAGCTATTTATTTGTTACGACAAAAGATTCTTTTAACTCTAGGTATAGTTTTACCATTACTTTGCGTTACGTACTTTACACCTCATTACCTTAGACGAGCATCTAAAGAGATACATGATCTAATGGCTTTCCCCAAAAAGCTACACTAGAAAACTATCATAACCCAATTCCGATGCTTGAAAAATACGTAACCAAGCTATTGGCTAGAGTGCAATCAGAATCAGACCAGCAGCCTACTCGCAATAGCAAATTGAAACAATTTACAACTAAGGCAAATCTTTACAGTATAGCTGTAACTGAACTAAACAAGTTCGTCAAAGATTACAGCTTCACTTCTCTAGATGAAGAAATAAACTTCTTCAAACATATTAAGCCAAAGCTTTTAATGCAACAACATTATTGCTTTCATCGAGCTCAGCTCCTACAGCAATATGTCAATCTTTCAAAGGATGCGAGAGATACCATTGTTAGAGCAAAACTAAATAGAATCGATTCTTACTTCCAGGTACATCATGATTTTTGCACATACTACGAGCTTGGCCATACAGATAAGGATAAAGAGTATTTTGTCCGTCTTTCATCAAGATCCGCTATTAATTTGGATTACAATCTAGTGGACAAAGACTTCTATACTACCTGTGAGAAAGGACATGCGGTAGGTAAAATGCTATCTAAGAAAAAGTTATCTACCTATCTACAGAAAGTATTGCACCTAGATCCACTCCACAATATGTCTAACGGTCTGCAGATTATAGGTAAACTCAACTTCAAGGGTACGCCAACAGAGCTAGTAGAACTGATATATGCTCTAAAAGCATCAGATCTTTTAGATGATAGCATAGTCAGAATCAGTGAAGTTCTCGGTAATGTATTCGACATTTTACCTCTACATACTTATAAGATTTGGCAGAAAATCAAGGAACGAAAGATAGATCAAACTCGACTCATGACTAAAATGCAACACTCACTTCTTAAGCAAATCACCAAAGAAATAGAGAGCTGATTTTTGGGTACTACCCAATACATCCCTTTTCTTAGATCACTCACCATTATCCTATTTCAAGCTATAGAAATAGAGTTCCCTTATGCCTTATGGGCTAAATTCTCTTCAAAATAAATTTTTGGGTACTACCCATATAGTACCCAAAATCCACCGTTCATCTCATTCATATTTGCCTTTAGAAATCATTTAACACCAAATGGTAGAATGGTTTCTGATATCAGTGCAAAGGCATTCGACCATTCCATTCTACCAATTTTTCAACCTGAACTAAATCATTCCTATGATGAGGTTCACAATTCAATTCTTATGCCTAGCTCAATTATCACCACTGATGATCTAAGAGAATTTAAACTCGAACTTCTAGATGAAATTACAAAGCTTATAGCTGGACCAAAAGCACAAAAAGTCAAGAAGTATCTCAAATCTTATGAAGTAAGAGAGATGCTCAACATCTCTACCGGTACCCTTCATAATCTGAGAATCAACGGTACACTGCCATTTACTAAGGTTGGTAATATTCTCTTGTACGACCAGGAAGATATCATACAGATTCTTGAAGCGAACAAGACTAATGCCTAGATGAGCGAAGTCAATTACATCCAGCATATGAACGGTCTATATGTCAAGTTGTACGAAGATGACCGGCTAAACCCTAGTCATGTCAGTATCTATTTTGCTCTATTCAAGTATTGGAATCTTAATCGATTTCAAAACCCATTTTCAGTAGCAAGGTATGAGATAATGAAGTTGGCAAAAGTCAAGTCTCCGAATACTTACAGTAAGTGTATAAAAGAACTAATGGTTTGGGATTATTTGACCTATGAAGCTTCTCATAACCCATACCAAGGAAGCCGCTTTAGCTTAGTCAATTTTTGCACTAGTACTAGTGCAAATAATGGACAACCTCTGATACGAGGTTACTCAAAAAATGGACGACCACTATCGAGCACTTACTCAAAAAATGGACGAGCATTGATACCTTCTAAAACATATAAACTAAACAATATAAACGAAAGGGAAAATTCACTCACTCTAGATCTCATAGTTGAATTTTTTCTTTCTGAAAAAGTTGGCAAGGAAGAAGCTCAAAAATTTTGGAATCACTACGAATCAAACGGATGGCTCATAGGAGGAAAAACACCAATGATCGATTGGCAAGCTTCAGCTCGAAATTGGATCCTCCGCAGCAAAGAAATAAACAAAAAACAAGTGGTCCAAAAAATGGACTACCTCCATACCACCTCTAAAAAGAATTATAATGAATCTCTCTGATATCATACAATACAAAAACGGAGTACCGCACTACGACCTTACCAATACTATTCAATTCCTCGAGTATCGAGGAAAGAAGAAGTTCGGTGCTCACTTCTACATTTGTCCTCAGGACTACGAAATCATATATCAGGTCATATCTTGGATAGTGAATGATGTAGATACTTGCACCAAATACAACATCTCACACCGCAAAGGCCTACTCCTCTCTGGACCAGTGGGATGTGGCAAGACTTCATTAATGAAGCTCTTCGCTTCTCTCACTCCTAAGTCTCGGACATTCAACATCAAGCCGGCTAGAGAGATCACAATGGAGTTCAGTAAGCAAGGCTATGATGTTATCCATCGATATAGTCGATCCTTGAGATCTCCTAAGGCAATTTGCTTTGATGATATTGGTGTAGAGCCACCAATGCGATATTTTGGTGATCAGATCCATGTTATTGGTGAGATATTGTTGAGTAGATACGATCTATTCGTCTCTAAAGGGATAAGGACTCATGCATCCACTAATCTTACAGCAGATGAGATAGAAGCTCGGTACGGCTCTAGAGTACGATCTAGACTAAGAGAAATGTTCAACTTGATAGCATTCTCATCTGAGGCTAAGGACAAGAGGAAGTAGATAAGTTCATTTGATATC